>CAZUVX010000074.1:7550-14050 GCA_964623865.1 uncultured Spirochaetaceae bacterium
CACCGGCGGCGGCTTCCAGCGGTCGTCCCGGCCGCATGGTCCGTCGCGGCTCATCTCGCCGCGCGGGCGTTCACCCGGCTGAGCACCAGCACAGCCAGCAGCAGCGGGGAGGCAATCAGGGGAATGAAGTTGCCGGGGAGTATCTCCGCGGTGAGTCCGGCAATGTAGGGAAAGATCGCGCCCCCCAGGCCGCCGGCGGCAATCACGATGGTCGTTGCCGTTTCATGCCCCGCTGAGCCTGATGTCGCCACGATGAGCGGCCAGATCCCGGCGGCCGCGAGGGAAGCGAGTACTAGGAAGGTCCACAGGAGCGGCTCCGCCGCGACCAGGGTTATCATGACCGCTGCAAAGGCCCCGATCAGCGAAGAAAGGGTGACCAGGGTCGTCGGCTTCACCCGCGTGGTGAGGCGAGCGATCATCAGTCTACCCCCGAGCATCCCGATCCAGAAGACGCTCGGTGCGAGTCGTGCGTGACTCACCGGCACATCCCGGTAGAGCTCCATCATGGTTGGAATCCAACCGAAGAGGGTCACCTCCGCGCCGGTGTAGAGGGTCAGGGCAATACCCACCCGGGCGAGGGCGCGAGTATCGAGCTTTCCGTTCTCGCCCCGGACATACTCGAAGCGGCGCGCCCGTGTCGATACGGCAATCACAAAGGTGAGCGCGGCGAATCCCGCGAGAACAAAGAGGATGGTCCTCCACGCGCCGGGGCCCGTGGTGTCCAAGGAGAGATAGATCGGTGCGGCCAACGCACCCAGTGCGAAGAACACCTGGGTCAAAGACACCATCCTGCCGGCTTCGGCCTCGTCCTTCGCAGTCATGACCTGCAGCGTGGATGCGTGAGCTTCCATAATGCCCCCGGCACCACCGGCTACAAAGAGGCCGATTCCGGCGAGGACAAGGATCTGGGCGGCGCCCAGCCCGACCAGCGCAGCCGCGTAGACCGCCGCGGTAACCGTGGTGAGCATGAGGCGCCCCCGCAGTCCGTGTACCAGCAGGGAGAGCACGATTGCGGTCATGAAGCCCGCGAAGTGGAGGGTGTACAGGATGCCGGCGCGTGTGGTGGCAATGCCGAATTCCTGCGCCATCGGCACAAGTGAGGCGCTCAAGGTCGTAACGACGCCGGCGAGAACCAGCATGGCCGTGGATGTGAAGCTTGCGAGACGGTGCTGTTCTTTCACGTCTGCTCCTTCCGGGAATGGCTCGTCTGCGTCACCAGCTTACGGAAGGAGCGGGCCGGTGTACAGCGCACAGAGGCCGGCAGCCGCGTAATGCGCGCCTACGCGGGATGGCCGGTCGACCCGAAGTCGTCTCGTCGGGGCAAGTTGGCATCCGCCACCAGCTCGTCCGTCGCCCTGAGGCGACGACTGATCTCCCGCGCCAGGTTCATGATCAGGATGGCGTACGTCTTCATATCGCGCTTCGAGATGGAATAGAGGTCGCGGTTGGAAAGGGTGAGCGTCGTGGTCGCCTCGAGGGCGCGCACCGTGGCGGCGCAGGGCTGAATGTCAATGAGTTCCATCTCGCCGAAGGTGTCGCCCTCGCGCATATTCGTTATGCGACGGAACTCTCCCGGCCGCTGGGGGAACGCCTTGAGGATCTCCACGGACCCCTTCACGATCAGATAGATCCGATCGTTGACCGCCCCTTCGGTAACGATGTCCTGGCCGGGTACGAACTCGAGCGTTTGCACCAGAGGTCGGATCTCCGCAAAGGCTTCTTCGGTAACACCTCCGAAGAGGGAGTGTTTCTTGAGGTAGGAGAAGTCGTCGGTCCGCTCATCTCCCATACTGAAAGCATACGATAGTCAACGGAATCTGTCAGGGGTTCTCCCACAAATCGCGGCAGTAGATTACCTTAGGTCGATGGCGACGGCCGCGGCTGCGCCGGCCACGTGAAGCGCGGCGAGAAATCCGGTAGTATACTGTCGGCGGAGGACGCCATGCCCGTATTCGTCGATCACCGGCTCAAGCTGACCTACGAGGATCTGCAGAGGATCCCCGAGGACGATCCCTACCGCCACGAGATCCTCGACGGCATGCACGTGGCAAGTCCCTCGCCGGCCTATCGGCACCAGGCGATCTCCCGCAGAATGCAATACCAGCTCTACGAGCAGATCGAGATCGCCGGGAAAGGAGATGTCGTGTACGCACCTGCCGACGTGGAACTCGGAGTCTACGACGTCGTCGAGCCGGACATCTACGTGATTCTCTCGGAGCATCGGGATCGAGTGCTCCCGACCCACCTCCGGGGTGTGCCGGATCTGGTAATCGAGATTCTCTCACCGTCGACGGCGTCCCGCGACCGCGGTCTCAAGCGGGAGCGCTACGAGGTACTCGGCGTGCCGGAGTACTGGATCGTCGACCCCGACGCCGAGATCGTCGAGGTGTATCGCCAGGACACCACGGGGCGCTCCTTCGCTCCGCCGGAGCGCCACCACGAGGAGGTCACCTACCGGACGCCCACCGTGACGGCCACGGTGGACCTGTCTAAGGTCTGGTGCGATCCCGCGGGCCGCCCCGAGGCGGGTGAGGAAGCCCCCGGAGATTGACGCGGGCCCCGCCGCCCCCGTTCCTTGTCGACCGGCGAGAAGCCCACCGGGGATTCTCGCAGGTGCCGGCGGTGACCGGCGCGGTGTGCCGCCGAGCTTCCACAACCGGCGAGGGGTGGAACCTCAGCCGAGGGCCTGCTCCAAGGCATCGACCTTGTCTCTGAAGACCTGCATGGCGGTCTGCACAGGCTCCGGCGAGGTCATATCGACGCCGGCGACCTTCAACGACTCAATGGGGAAACGCGAGCCTCCGGACTTCAGGAAGTTGAAGTAGTTCCGACGCTCCGTCTCCCCGCCGTTGAGTACACGTTGCGCCAGAGTAATGGCCGCGGAGAGACCCGTTGCGTACTTGTAGACGTAGAAGGCGCGGTAAAAGTGTGGTATGCGAAGGCCCTCCATGTCCGCGACATCGTCTACCTCGGTCTTCGATCCGAAGTACGCCTCCAGGAGCGTGCGGTACTCGGCGCGGAGGTTGTCGGCGGTGAGGGGATTGCCGCCTTCCACCATGGTGTGCGTCCGATGCTCGAACTCGGCGAACATCGTCTGCCGGAAGAGGGTGGCGATGATGTCGTCCACCTGCTTGTTCAACAGGTAGGTGCGCATGGCCTCGTCGTCGGTGGTGTCGTAGAAGTATTTGAAGAGCAACTGCTCGTTGAAGGTCGAGGCCACTTCCGCCTCGAAGATGGTGTAGTTGTAGTGGGGAAACGGGTTGTTACGCGCGGAGTACCACGAGTGCATGGAGTGGCCGCCCTCGTGCGCCAGGGTGAAGACATCCCGGAGCACATCCTCCTTGAAGTTCATGAGGATGTAGGGATTGCCGTCGTAACTACCCGCGCTGAAGGCGCCGGAGCGCTTGCCCTTGTTCTCGTAGCGGTCGACCCACCCGTCCATGAGGCCGCCGCGGATGGTCCGGGTGTACTCCTCTCCCAGCGGCTCCAGCGCCGTGACCACCTTGTCGACGGCTTCCTCGAAGGTGTGGTGAACCTCAATGTCCTTCACCATGGGCACCATGCGGTCGTATAGGTGGAAGTCCTCCAGGCCCAACACGCGTCGGCGTAACTCGTAGTACCGGTGCAGCGTGTGCAGGTTGTCGCGCACGGCCTGCACCAGGTTGTCGTAGACCGTCTCGGGAACGTCGTCCGGGAAGAGGGCGGCCTGCCGGGAGGTATCGAAATTTCGTGCCTTGGCCTTATAGATGTCGATGTTGACGCTGCCGGCGTAGAGATTCGCCAGGGTGTTCTTGTGGTGCTCGAAGACCTCATGGAACTGCAGAAAGGCGCGCTTCCGCACGTCACGGTCCGCGTTCAGGAGAAAGCTCGAGAGAGTCGATTGCGACAGCGGCTTCGGCCCCTCGGGAGTGTCCACCGTGCCGAAGTCGAGATCGGCGTCCGTCAGCGCGCCGAAGCTCTTCTGAGGCGTCTGGTTTGCCTCCTCCTGCATGGCCATGATGCGCTCTTCCGGCTCACTGAGAATGTGCGGTTTCCATCGCAGCAGCTTCTTCAGGGAAACACGGTAGTCCGCGAGGATATCCGCCTCGAGGAAGCTCTGCATCCGCGCCTCCGGTATCGCCTGTATCTCCGGGGCAATGTAGCTCTCCGCGGTCTCCGCCTCCGTCCCCGCCTGGGTGATCCGCCCAATACGCTCCTGACTGGTGCCGTCGCCCACGTCTTCGGAGTAGCGCAGAAAGGCGTAGTACCCCAGGCGCTCGGCCAGTCGGCCCATCTCCGCCTGACGCTCCAGGCACGTCTGCAGCTTCTCCGCCGATTCTCCAAGGGTTCCCTTGAGCTCGGCAATCTTCGGAATCATCTCCTTGAATCGCTGGAAGTCCTTCTCCCACTCGTCGTCCGAGGTGTAGAGGGATGACAGGTCCCACGCGTCTTCCGGCCGCACCTGGTTGCGGGTCGGGATGGTGTTGTGGCTCATGGACAGTGTCTCCTGAATGGGCGCGGGGGCGGTCCGCCGGCTGCGCAGCGTCTCGGCGCCCTGATTGCATTTTCGGTAGGGTAGGGATGTGCGCCCTCGGCGTCAAGCGCGTCGGAGTCGCCCGCGCCGGAGTCGCCGCTCGGTCAGGCTGGACTTCCACGAGCGTGGCGAGGTGTGCGCGGACCTTCTCGGCAGGATGATGGGACGGGATGGAACGCAGGTTGAGCGGGTGGTGCCGACGCACACGCTCGTTCCGCGAGAGTCTCTCATGCGCCGGGACGAGACCGCCTCCGGCGCCGAAGTTGCCCCGCCGCAATGACTCCTACGGTTACCAGCGTAAGCGGCGCAGCGAAGATCAGGCCGATGGTTAGTCCCCGTGTCGCCACGCCGAGGAGGTGCGCTACGTAGGCGGCGTAGTAGGCCAGAAAGAGTGCGCCCTCCCAGCGGTCAATGCGGAAGCCGGTGAAGAAGATGGGCAGGCATCCGAGGGCAACGACCACCATGACGACCATGTCGAAGCGCAGGACCGCGGGCTCGACGATCAGGCCGGGGAAGCCTGCCGCGGCCGCGCCGCCCGCTCCCGCCGTTGCCGCCGCGGCTACTGCACCGCCGCCCAGGACGATGAGGGCGTTGAAGATGTTGCTTCCCACCACGTTGCCGACGGCAATGTCTCGATTGCCCCGGAGCCCCGCTACGACGGACGTCACGAGCTCCGGCATGGACGTGCCGGTTGCCACAATGACCACGCCGATCACGAACTCGCTCATACCAAGGGCCGCGGCAATGTCCGCGGCGCCGCGCACGAGCCATCGTGATCCGACGACCAACAGTCCCAGGCCGACGGCCACCAGGAGGAGGTTCATGAGTCGCCGCGCCCGGCGGCGGACTGTCGGCCCGGGGCCCGGCGCAGTGCGCGCCGCGACATCCGGCTTTCCGGCCGCTCCAGGTCCGCCGGCGAGGTCCGCTCGCGACTGCGCCTGGCGCCGGGCGATCACAACCAGGACGGCAGTGTAGACCGCGAAGGCGGCCACGAGAATGATGCCGTCGATCATGCCGATGCTGCCGTCCACCGCAACGGCCGGCGCTGCAATGGACGCGGCGATCATGACCGGCACGTCCAGCCGCACCAGCTGATGTGAGACGGCAAGGGGTGCAATCAATGCCGAGACGCCGAGTATGGCGAGAACGTTGAAGACGTTACTTCCGACGACGTTGCCCAGGGTTACCGCCGCGTTGCCGGTTGCGCCGGCTGTGACGGCTACCGCGAGCTCCGGCGCGCTGGTCCCGAAGGCAACGACGGTGAGCCCGACGATGAGCGGGCTGATCCCGAGGGCCGCGGCAATCCCGGAGGCGCCGCGCACCAGGAGCTCCGCGCCGACAACGAGCGCAACGAGCCCACCGGCGACCAGGAGCATGCTCACGGGCGGACTCCCGGCGCGGGTGCCGGTCTCACACGCCGGCTCCGGCGGCTACTCCTCACGTACCGCCACGATCATCTCGATCTCGACCGGAGCGTTGAAGGGGAGGCTCGCCACTCCCACCGCCGACCGGGCGTGGGTGCCGCGCTCGCCGAAGAGCTCACCCAGGAGATCCGAGGCGCCGTTGACCACCTTCGGCTGCTCCGCAAAGTCCTCCGTGCAGTTCACAAAGCCCACCACCTTCACAAACTGCCTAATGCGATCGAAGGAGCCCAGGAAGTCGCGAAGGGTCGCCAGGTGGTTGAGGACCGCCCCGCGGGCGCACTGGTAGGCCTGCTCCGTCGTGAGATCGCGACCGACCTTGCCCTTCGGCTTGAAGTCGTGCATATCCGGGCTCACGGTCCCGGCAAGGTAGAGCGTCGAACCGTCCGCAACGCAGGCTGCGTAGGAGCCGGCGGGCTTCGGCGGGGTCGGTAACTCCAGTCCGAGCTCCTCGAGCTTCGCTTCGATATGGTCAGCCATATGGCACCTCCAGGCACATCATGAATGTCGATGCACGGTTGCACTTAGCCTCTGTGCTGTCAATATCTACGATGCCCGGCCGCGCC
>CAZUVX010000075.1:0-2475 GCA_964623865.1 uncultured Spirochaetaceae bacterium
ACGGTCGTCAGGAGACGGTGCCGAGCCTGCGTGCCCCTTCGACGGTCCAGGCGGCCAGGTCGTGGATGCTCATCCTTTTCATGGTGCGCACGTAGGTGTAGAGGGTGTCGCCGATCGGGGCGAGCCAGCGTGCCGGCACGACGGACTCGCCGGAGATGCCCCGGCTGCCGGCAACCGCAACGGCGGTCATGATCTGAGCGGCGTTGCAGTCGACGTCCTGTCCCTCCATGGCAGTGATGTGCAGCGTCTCATCGAAGTCGCCGTTGCCGAACCAGAGGGCCACCACCTCGGCGCAGGCGTTGGGATAGGCGTGTACCCAGTTGTACCGGGTGAAGCGCTCCTCACAGCGCGCCCAGGCGCTCTGCCAGTCGGAGGCTTCACGGCACGCGTCCAGAGCGAAGGATACCACCGCCGCGTACTCGCTCTTTGGCGGCAGCACGGCAACCGCCTCGGCGAGAAGAGCGCGGATGTCACGCTGGACGAAGGCGCGGGCCACCAGGACTGCGTTGAAGACCTCGCCAATGATGCCGTTGTTCCCGTGGGAGATGGTGCCGTCCATCCAGGCAAGCCGTGCGGCCTCGCGAACGTTACCCGGTGCCACCAAGCCGCAGACGGCGCCGCGCATCTGCGCACCGATCCATTCGCTGAAGGGGTTGCGGTGCGTGCCGCTTGCCGGGGGGAGAATACCTTCCTGAAGGTTGCGCAGGGCAATCAGCTCGGCTGACCAGGCGAAGGGAATGAGGGAGACCCACTGCAGCGCAATGTCCCGGGCGGTTATGTCCGCGCCGGAACCATCGAGGGCGCGCAGGAAGGCGAGCTCGAAGGTAATGTCGTCATTGTAGGTCGACGGCTTGGTCAGGTAGTCCCGGATCTCGCCGTACCGCTCCCGGAGGCGCTGCGCCGTGTACCCTTCAATGCTCGTGCCGAGAGCGCCGCCCACGATCTGCGCCTGCCATCCGGCGAGGACGCGGCGGTGGTAGTGCTCCCTCGGTTCGGTATACTCCACCTTCGGTGAGAGGGTGGCGTCGGCCTCGAAACTCTGCCAGTCGGGGTACTGCTCGAAATCCCAGTAGGGCGATGATGGATCCCGCTCCGCCCCGGCGAGGGCTTCCTGAAGCTGCACGTGGGCCCGGATAAGGGCGGGCATGTCGTCCGCCTCCAGCGCGGCAAGACCTGCATCCACCAGGGGCTCCCAACCGGGCACACGCATTCCCCGATTCTCCAGCGCCTGGACGGCGGCCACCATGAGGCGTTCCGGCGCGCCGGAGCCGGGGACCCGACTGAACCATTGCATGCGAATGAGACCGTCCTGCTGCTGCTCCAGCTGTTCGATCACGTTCCAGGTCTGATCCTCTTCCTCCCGAAGCTCCGGCACGGCGTTCGCCATGAGCTCATGCTCGCGCTCCCATGCGGGACGGCCACCGGTGTGATTGCGTTCGTCGGAATTGCTACCGTTGTGTTTGCTTCCGTTGTGTTCGTTTTGTGTGCTCACGCCCGGCCGTCCATTGCTCGAATCGCATGGAAAATGTGCGTCTTGAATCGCTCCACGTCCAACTCGAAGGATACCTCTGCGTTGGGGACACGACCGGTGACGCCGTAAACGTCCACCACGGTGCGCCCGCGGGTGTGGATGCCGGCGGTCTCCACGTCGACGCGAAGGTGACGGGTTGTGATGATATCCGGCTCCGCAACGGTCATCACGGCGAGGGCGTCGTGAAGGGGGGCGCCCGCGACGCCGAAGTTCTCCTTGTAGGCACCGGCGAAGAAGCGCAGAAGCGGCGCCACCACGTTCGACACCCGACCGTTCATCCCGGCAACGGCGTCTATGTCCTCCATGGTGAGCATGGCGCGATTTGTCACGTCGAGGCTCACCATGGTGACGGGACGGCCGCAGTTGAATACGATGTCGGCCGCCTCGGGATCCACATAGATGTTGAACTCCGCCGCCGGGGTGACGTTGGAATCGTAGACGCCCCCTCCCATGAGGACAATGCGGTCGATCTTGTCTGCCGCGCCGGGATTCTTGCGCAGAAGCATCCCGATGTTCGTCAGAGGGCCGGTGGGAACCAGGACAACAGGCGTGTCGGCTCCTGCCAGTTGAGCCTCCAGGAACTCCACCGCGTGTTCCGTCCGCGCCGGGACTTCGGACTCGGGGAGGTCCGCCCCATCCAGACCGGAGGTTCCGTGGATGTTCGGTGCGGTCTCCAGGGCACGAACCATCGGCTGGTCGCACCCGCGCGCCAGGGGGACCCCCGTTTCGCGCAGAAGCGTGAGCACCTTCCCGGCGTTGGCGAAGGTGCGGTCCCCCGTCTGATTTCCGGCGACGGTTGTGATTCCCACAAGATCAATGTCCGGGTGCGCAATTGCGACCATGATGGCCATCATGTCGTCGTGACCAGGATCGCAGTCGAGCAATACCTTCGGCATGGTTACCTCCTCTCTCCGGTGCCGTCGAAGCCGGTTTCGCCGCCCCCT
>CAZUVX010000075.1:2575-13938 GCA_964623865.1 uncultured Spirochaetaceae bacterium
CGCCTTCGCTGCCGGGCCCTGCGCCTTCGCTGCCGGGCCCGACGGCCGCGGGCGTGGGCCTGTCGCCGTGGCTCCGCGGCGGGCGATGGCGGTAGCGACGGGCGGCGTAGACGGTGAGCGCAATCACGGTGGCAATGTAGGGTACTGTCTGGACCAGGTCCGACGGCACGTCCAGTGAGCTGATGTAGATGGCACCGGCGTTGACGAAACCGAACAAGAGCGAGCCGAGAAGCGTGCCAAGCGGCATGTTGCCGCCCATTGTTGCCGCGGCTACCGCAATGAAGCCGCGGCCGGCCGTCATGTCCCGGGAAAACCAGGAGACGTATCCCATGGCCAGGTACAACCCGCCGAGAGCTCCGAAGACCCCGGAAATCAGGAGCGCCCAGGTCTTCGTCCTGTTCACGTTGATCCCCACGGACCTGGCCGCATCCGGATTCTGACCCACCGCACGAATCCGCAGGCCCAGGGGTGTACGGTACATAAGCACCGCGTAGACGATCACCGCAAGCACCGCTGTGTAGGTGAGAATGTTGTGACCGCTAACGATCGGACCGAGGATCGGAATGCGAGAGACCAGCGGAATAGCGAAGGAGGGGAAGACAAGGCTTGCCAGGCTACTGGTGCTGCGCTCACCGGCAATCACGATCAGAAGGAAGATCGACATGCCGCCGGCCAGGAAGTTCGTCGCGACCGCCGCCAGGATGATGTCGGCCTTCAGGTTCAGGTGGAAGTACGCCAGGATCGCTCCGAAGAGCACTCCGGCTGCAAGACCGCCGAGAAGGGCCAGAAGGAGGCTCTGCGTGTAGATGCTCACCATGACACCCGTGAAGGCGGAGATGAGCATGATCCCTTCCAGTCCAATGTTGATATTTCCGCTCATGGCCGTGATAGCCACACCGAGAGCGGGATACACCAGGGGAGTCGTCACCCGAATGACCGCGAACCCGAACTCCGGCGACAGGATGCTCTCAAGTAGTGGATTCACCGGAGCCCTCCTTCTGCCGGGATGTGTGGCGGGACCGCCCATGCGCGAGTTCTTCCTGCTCGGCCCCTGCTATTACCAGGCTTCGGCGCAACCGGCCCAGGAAGGCCTGGGCGGTGATAAGCAGGATGATCACCGACTGGATAACCAGCACTATCTCGCCGGGAACGTCCGACATGAGCTTGAGCTGCTGTCCGCCGACGCGGAGGTACGCCAGGAAGAGTGATGCCGGCACGATCAGGAAGGGATGGTTCCGCCCGATGATCGCCACAATGACGCCGTCCCATCCGTAGCCGGGACTGAGCTGCCAGTTGAAGCGCCGGTGAATTCCCATGACCTCTGTCATGCCGCCGACACCGGCGATCAAACCGGTGAGCACGTGGACCAGTATGATCACCTTGAACGTGTTCACGCCTCCAAACCGTGCGAAACGCTGATTGTACCCGGTCATCCGGATTTCATAGCCGGGAGTTGTGTGGAAGAAGAGGTACCACACCCCCACGGCCGCCGCGAGGGCGAGGACGATGCCCCAATGAATCCGCGTGCCATCTATGAACTGGGTGAGCCAGGCGCTCTCGGGAAGGGTATACGAGACCATGTAGCCGGCGCCGCGGTCGCGAAAGTGGTAGTTGATCAGGTAGAGACCACCGTAGTAGGCAACGAAGTTCAACATGAGAGCGCTGACGATCTCGCTCGCGTTGAATCGCGCTTTCAGAAAGCCGGGGATAGCCCCCCAGACGCCGCCGACCACGGCGGAGAATACGAGGATGAGGGGTGCGTGGAGAAACCACGGCATGGAGGTGGACACGGCGAATGCGGTACCCACCGCCGCAGTGATATACATGGCTCCCTCGGCGCCGATGTAGAACTGTTGGGCGCTGAAGGACACCGCAATGGCCAGCCCTGCGAAGATGATGGGAGACGCGGTCTCCAGAATGGTCGCCATGGTGCGGCGGCTTCGGAACGGGCCGAACAAGAAGGAGTCCAGACTGATTCCCGGGGTCGCGCTGATCAGAATAACCACCATCACCACGATGGCAATGCCGATTGCAATGGCCACAAGCGTCCGAATCAGGGTGAAATTGCGGAGAATAAAGCGCTGCACCTGTTACGCCTCCTGCCGTTGGACGCCGAGCATGTAGGGACCCAGATCAACGGCCTCTACCGATGTGGTATCGTCGAATCGCGCCACGATCTCGCCGTTGTACATGACCAGAATGCGCGTGGAAAGCTTGAGTACCTCGTCCAGGTCGGCGGACACCAGGAAGACCGCCCGGCCGCGGTCCCGCGCCTGCACGAGCAGTCGGTGCAACTGCTCCCAGGATCCAACGTCGACGCCCCTGGTGGGCTGGCTGGCAACCACGACGTCCGGATCCGCCGCAAGCTCCCGCGCTACGACACACTTCTGGATGTTACCCCCGGAGAGGGAGGCCATTTCCTGCTCCTCGTCCCGCGCCAGAATCCGGAAGTCCCGGATCAATCGGCGACTGAATTCGCTGATCTCCTTCCATCGTAGTCGGATACCTTTTGAGAAGGGCTCCTTATAGTATCTGTCGATGATGAAGTTCTCCCGGAGTGTGGTCTGGACTGCTACGCCGTCCTCCATGCGATCCTCCGGGATGTGCGAGATACCGCGCTCTCGCACCTGCCGTGGCGACAGCCCGGCAATGTCCCGGCCCCGGATGAGGATGTGCCCCCCCTCCGGCCGGAGCAGGCCGGTAACGGCGCGTACCAGCTCGGTCTGGCCGTTCCCCTCGACCCCGGCAATACCGAGGATCTCTCCGGCGTGCACCTGGAAAGAGACATCCCGGAGAACCGGGAACCCTTCGTCGTTGACGTGACGCAGATTCCGAACCTCGAGAAGCGGCTCACCCACCGTTGCAGGCGGTCGAACGCGGCTGAAGTCGATCTCCCGTCCCACCATGAGCTTGGCGATCTCCGCCCGGGAGAGGTCCTTCGCACCTCGGGTATCCACGACGGTGGCATCCCGCATGATCGTAACGGCATCGGCGACCCGGGTCACCTCATCCAGCTTGTGAGAGATGAAGAGGATGGTACGCCCCTCCGCCTTGAGGGCATCCAGCGTCTGGAAAAGGATCTCCGACTCCTGCGGAGTGAGCACCGCCGTCGGTTCGTCCAGGATGAGGAGCTCCGCCTCCCGGAAGAGCGCCTTCAGGATTTCGACACGCTGCCGCGTTCCCACCGGGAGATCGCGAATCCGCTTGTCCGCGGGCACGTTCAGCCGATACCGCGCGGCAATCTCCCCGGCAATCTCGACCGTCCGTTTGGTGTCGAGAAACACCTTTCCGCGACGGGGCTCGACCCCGAGCACGAGGTTCTCCGCTACCGTGAGGTCGGGCGCCAGCATGAGGTGCTGGTGCACCATCCCGATGCCACGACTGATCGCCTCGTGGGGCGAGCCCGGGGCGTGAGGCTCGCCCCGGAAGATGATCTCTCCCTCCTGGGCATCCGTCATGCCGAAGAGGATCTTCATGAGCGTGGTTTTCCCGGCGCCGTTCTCTCCCACGACGGCGTGGACGGTCCGCGGAGCTACGTCGAAAGAGACATCCCGATTTGCAACCGTCCCGTTGGGGTAGATCTTCGAGACGTTCCGAACGCAAAGTATTGGATCCATGTGTACGAGAGTGCCCGGGCGTAGCCGCCCGGGCACGGTTGGTTCACTTACTTGGGCTTTGCGACCGCCTTAGTCACCAAGGGCCGTCTCGACCTGGATTTCGCCGCTCTCGACCTGCTCGATCAGCTCGTCGATGCGATCCACAATGTCGTCGGGAACAATCCGGTCGAAGTTATCGTTACGGGCAAGGCCGACGCCCTGCTCCCGCAGGCCGAGGACCTCAGCCCCGCCGTAGGGCAACTCTCCCTCTCGATGGAGGCGAATCGCGCGGTAGATCGAATTGTCGACGTTCTTCATCATGGACGTGACGATTGCCCGCGCCTGCTCCTCGTCGGTCTCCCGGAGGAGCTGGTACTGGTCGGAGTCGACGCCGATTGCGTAGTGACTACGCTCGTGGGCAGCCTCAATAACGCCGAGACCGCTTTCAGAGGCGACTCCGAAGATAATGTCGGCGCCCTGCTCGATCTGGGCCAGGCCGAGCTCCTTGCCCCGCGCCGGATCGCTGAAGCTTCCAACATAGGTCGCCAGAACATCCACCTCCGGGTCGACGTGCCGTGCACCCTGCTCGTAACCGACGCGGAAGTCGTTGATGACCGGAATGTCCTGCCCTCCGACGAAGCCGATGACCTTCTCCTCGTTGATTCGGTCCATGTCACTTCGCGTTGTCAGCATGGCCGCAAGCGCTCCCGCGAGGAAGGATCCCTCGTTCTGGCTGTAGAGGATGGAATAGACGTTGTCCAGATTGCCCTGGTCGAAGTCCACGGCGGTATCGTAGGTGATGAACTTCTTGTCCGGATGCTCCGGCGCAATCTGGCCGACGTACTCAGCGAGCTGCCAGGTACCGGCAATTACAATGTCCCAGTTGCCCTCGGCGAGCTGGGCAATGTCGGGCTGCCAGTTTGCCGGGTCCCAGCCGCCCTCGACGGTGCGTCCGACAATGTCGAACTCATCAATGGCGCGCTCCATTCCCCGGTGCGCCGAGTCGAAGAAGGACTGATCCCCGAGGGTACCGTTCACATACAGAACGACCCTGAGCTGGTCGCCCTCCTCGGCCTCTTCCCCCTGCCCGCCGGCAGAGACGAACCCGACACCGACGACTGCGACAAGAAGCGCAGCAATGACGACTCGTTTCATGTGACACCTCCCTGTGGGTCTCATGTGACCGCCCCGGTCCAAGGCGACGTCGCCTCTCCATGACCGGGCGGACGGTCTCATGCGCCGTATCGGAGCACGGTAACCCCACCGGCCCCCAACGTCAAGCTCCGATTGCGTGAGCTCACGCGACCTTACCCGCGGTCTTCCCGCCTATACGGTCTCAGAAGCGCCGACGGCACGCCGGCTCGGCGGCTGACACCAACCAGAGCAAAGACGGTCAGCAGGTACGGCACCATGAGGAAGATGTCGAAGGGAATATCCAGCCCGAATCCCTGCAGACGCAGCTGTAGTCCGTCCAGCAGGCCGAAGATGAGGGCGCCGATCGTCCCCTTGACGGGATTCCAGTTTCCGAAGATCACCATGGCAATGGCGACCCATCCGCGGCCGCCGATGACATCGATCAGAAACATGTTCTGATGCGCCAGGGTGAGGAAGGCCCCGCCGATCCCCATGAGCGCGCCCCCGACCACCAGACAGAGGGTCCGGGTGAGATTGACATTCACGCCCACGGTATCCGCCGCAAGCGGATTCTCTCCAACCGTGCGGACGATCAGGCCCAGTCGAGTACGGTAGAGAAAGACCCATACCACGGGAATGAGAACAATCGCTACGTAGGTCAACTGGTAATGGATGAAGAATGCCCGGCCGACGAACGGAATGGCCGAGAGACCGGGTATGGCCATGAGGGGAAAGGGATCCACCGTCGGCGGCACCGTGGGCGAGCCGATCCGCAGCCGATAGATGAACATGGCGAGGCCGGTGGCAAAGAGCGTGATCCCCAGGCCGGAGACGTGCTGACTCAAACCCAGGAAGACCGCCAGGAAGGCCATGAGGAGCGCCAGAAGCATCCCGACGACGGCCGCCATGGCTACACCCGCCCAGAGGGAGCCGGAGGTGTAGGTGACCAGAAATCCCGTCATGGCTCCCATTAACATGATTCCTTCGATCCCCAGGTTCAGGACACCGGAGCGCTCGGTGATGATCTCTCCGAGCATGGCGAAGATGATGGGAGTCGCCATCCGCAACATGGCGGCCAGCAGGCCGGCAAGGAAGGTTGTCGCTGCAATATTGCCCATGACCTCACTCCGGCTTCGCGAGCTTGAACCGATAGGTGTTGAGCAGGAGGAAGACGAGCATGACCATCAAGGCCACCCCCTCCATGACTCCCGATATGAAACTGGGTATCCCCGCCATGCGGCTCATGGTCTGTGATCCGACATTGATGATGCTGAAGAAGAGCGCCGCCAGGAACACCCCGACCGGATGAAGGTTGCCCAGCATGGCAATGACGATGCCGGTATAGCCGTACCCCGGGGAGATGCCGCTGAGCAGCTTGTACTGCACTGCCGCGACCTCACCCACGCCGGCAAGCCCCGCCAGGCCACCCGAGATAGCTGCAGTGACCAGAACCACCTTCGTGGTGGGGATTCCGCCGAAACGTGCCGCCTTGAGATTCACTCCGACCGCCTGGGATCGATAGCCGAGCACCGTCTTGGCATTGATGAACCAGACAACCAGTACCAGTGCATAGGCAAATGGAATCCCAATGTGAAAGCGGGTCCGCGTCACAATCTGGGGGTATCGAGCCGCCTCGGCAATCTCCGCTGAGACCGGCCAACTCGCTTCGGGATTCTGGAGCGGCCCGAAGAGGAGCGCCCCCATGATATGGATCATGACAAAGTTCAGAAGCAAGGTTGATACGACATCATCCACGTGGAGCTTGGTCTTGAGAATTGCAGGGATCGATGCCCACAGGGCCCCGGCCACGAATCCCGTCACCATGATCATGGGAATGTAGATGATTGCGGGCAGCCCGAAGTTGGCAATTCCGAGCCAAGTCGCCACGATTCCGCCGGCGAGCAACTGCCCCTCCGCCCCAATGTTCCAGAACTTCGCACGAAAGGCAAAGGCGACGGCCAAGCCCGTCAGAACCAACGGAGCCGACTTGAGGAGCGTTTCGAAGAAGTTGAACCGCGTACCCAGGGCGCCGAAGACAAGGGCGCGATACGCCTGCCAGAGGTTCGCCCCGGCGAACAGAATGGGAATTGCCGTGATGATCAAGGTGACGATCACCGCGGCAACGGGGATTGCCACCCGGGTCCAGCCCGGCATGGGCGGGCGCTTCATCAGTACGACGCGCGTCATTCTACTACCCCACTCATCCAAAGCCCCACTTGTTCGCGGTTAGCCGGGTCCGCCGTGGCCTCCCCGACGATCTCTCCTTCGTACATGACGATGATACGGTCGCTCAACGTGAAGATCTCGTCCAGGTCGTCCGAGACCAGAAGCACTGCGGCGCCCCGCTCCTTCTGCGCGAGGATCTGGGTATGGACGTACTCCATGGCGCCGACATCGAGTCCGCGCGTCGGTTGCGCCGCGACAACCACGTCGGGCTCACCGCTCAATTCCCGCGCCAGGATGACCTTCTGGAGGTTGCCACCGGACATGCTCTGTACGGGTTCGGAGAGACCACCGACCTTGATGCTGTAGTCGTCTACAAGTTGCCTGGCAAAGGCCTCGACGGCGCCGTGATTCACGAGTCCTCGGTTGCTGTAGGGAGGCCTTCCGTGGCGCTCCAGGACGACGTTGGTCGGGAGATTGAGATCCATGAGCAGCCCCGTGCCTATCCGATCCTCAGGGATCCGCGCCATTCCCAGACGAACGACCTTGGCGGGATCGGCACCGTACACTCGAGTGCCCCGTACGGAAACGGCTCCGCCGGCGAAGGTCCGGATCCCGAAGATCGCTTCGCAGAGCTCGCTCTGGCCGTTGCCGGAGACGCCGGCGAGCCCGAGGACCTCGTGGCGCCGAACGGCGAAGGAGACGTTGCGGACCGCGTCCAGCCCACGGTTGCCCGTTACCGTGAGCTCCTCCACCGTCAGAACGGTCTCCGTGGGCTCCATGTGCCTCCGCTCGATCCGCTCGAGGACCTCGCGCCCAACCATAAGGTTCGCGAGCTCCCGGACATCCGTCTCCCTGGTAAGCCGCTGTCCGACGTTGCGTCCGTTGCGGAGCACCACGACGCGGTCGGCGATCTCCATGACCTCGCGAAGCTTATGAGAAATGAAGACGATCGACCGTCCCTCCGCCGCGAGTTCCCGCAACGTTGAGAAGAGGTCGTGTATCTCCGCGGGCGGCAGAACCCCGGTCGGCTCATCCATGATCAGAACCTGGGAGTCGCGATAGAGCGCTTTGAGGATCTCGACCTTCTGCTGCTGGCCTACGGAGAGGGTCCACACGTAGGCGTCGGTATCTACGTGCAGTCCGAAGCGGTCCTGGATTTGCAGTATCCGATCCCGCGCAGCCTTTCGGTCAATGAACAGGCCCCGGTCGCTCCCCGCTCCAATGATGATGTTCTCCAGCACGGTGTGGGCAGGCACCAGCGTGAAGTGCTGATGGATCATGGCAATTCCCGCCCGGATCGCGTCGCGGGGAGCCCGGAGCAGCAGGGGTTCTCCGTCGACCTCGATCTCCCCTTCGTCGTAGCTGTAGTAGCCGAAGAGAATGTTCATGAGAGTGGTCTTGCCGGCGCCGTTTTCTCCCAGGAGCGCACAGATTTCCCCGGGAGCAACCTCGAAGTCGACGGCGTCGTTGGCAACCACGTCGATGAACCGTTTCGATATTCCTCTCATTCGGACGGCTGGTGCTTTTTCGGGCATGGGTGTTCCTAACCGAAGGTGACACCGCCACCTCTACCGGGTGGCGGCGTCGATGTGTGTCGAATACCGGAGCCGAGTCTAATTGGTATCGGGCTCCTCCTCGATGATGGGGACGCGGAAGGATCCGTCGAGAATCGCCTGCTCCAGCTCCGCCACTTGGTCTCTCGCTTCCTCAGGAACGACGTCCTCCATGCCGTGATACGGCGCGAGAGCGGCGCCGCCTTTGGCCATCATGGACCAGTCCTTGAGGTCCTGCGCGACGTAGGCGTCGGCACGCACCTGCTTCACCAGGTGCTCTATGGTGGGATACATGTTCCACACGGCGCTGGTAATGACGGTATCCGGTGCAAGCTCGTTCTGGTCCGTCATGTTGCCGAAGGCGTAGATGTCGTTCTCCCGGGCCGCCTCGAAGACGCCGAAGCGTTCGGCGAAGATCAGATCGGCACCAGCCTCAATCTGGGCAAGGGCCGCCTCCTTCGCCTTGGGAGGATCGAACCAGCTTCCAATGTAGGTGATCTCGAGCTCGACGTCCTCGTTTACGCTGAGGGCTCCCTCGTGGAAGGCGTTCACCAGACGATTCACCTCGTTGATCGGAATGGCCGCAACCACGCCAAGCGTATTGGTCTCCGTCATGTGACCGGCAATTACGCCCATGAGATAGGAGGGCTCGTGGATCCAGTTGTCGAAGACGGAGTAGTTCGGTTCGGCGGGCCCGAATTCGGAGCCGAAGGCGAAGGCGATGTCGGGATAGTCCTTCGCGACGCGGCGCGACGGCTCCTCGCCGGCAAGAAAGGCGTCCCCGATGATCAGATCGAATCCGCGCTCCGCGTACTCCCGCAAGACCTTCTCGAAGTCTGAAGCTGCAACCTGCTCGGTGAACTCGTAGGAGATCCCGAGCTCCTCCTCCGCCTTCAGAGCCGCCTGGTGAATTGCCCCGTCCCAGGGCTCCTCGATAGCCGTTTGATAGACCGCGGCCATTCTGAATTGCCCATCGTCGGCTGCTTCCTGCCCTCCCCCGGCGACGGCGAATGAAACGACTGCCGGAAGACATCCCAACACCAGCAGTATTCTCTTCATGACACTACCTCCCCTTTTGTGCGGTGCCACACGCACCGCGTCCACTGTTTGTGCCAAACGCGTCCCCGCTATTGGCGCCACGGGTTCACGTTGGGTTCCTGCACAATCAAGCGCCGTCTCAGTACGACGCGGACGGTACGTAGGGAGAAGAGAGGTCGGTCGCCATCCTCGATCGCGTGTGGAGGGTAACAACAACGCGTGTACAACCCTCCGATGCGAAGGCTGAGTACCATTCTCGGACCGGATCCTTGAGCTGTCAAGCCGGATTCGAACTTGACGACTCCCGGCCCAACGGAGTGAACTTCGCAGAGAAAGGCGAAGCACTTGTGGGCGTGGTGACTCGAAAAGCAATCCTCCCTGGTGAAGCGGGCCCTGGTGAAGCGGGCCGTGGTGAAGCGGGAACCCGCGATGTCGGTATCCGCGGCGGGACCATCGTCGAGGTGAGTGAAGGAATTGCGGCAAAGGGCGCCGAGGAGAACGATGCCGCCGGCCGCTTCGTTTCACCGCCCTTCGTTTCACCACCCTTCGTTGATGCGCACTTCCACCTGGACTCGGTGTGGACCAGGGTCCCCAACGATTCCGGGACGCTGCGCCTGGGGATGGAAGGACGGGTTGCGGCATCCCACGTGACCTCCATGGAAACCATGGATCCATACTACGTGAGGCGCAAACTCGTTCCTATCATGGCCTCGACGGGCGTGCAGGCAATGAGCAACCCCTTGATCAACGTGCTCCCGGGCGGCCACGAGGGCCGCCCACATACGCCACATGATGGGAGTCGATGAGCTGCCGCAGATGCTCGAGACTGTCACGACGATCCCCGCACCGATCATGCATCTCGCGGACTACGGCCTGGCGCCGGGCTCCCGGGCGAACCTCGCCATATTCGATGTGCCCGGCGCTACGGAGGTTCTCCGCGTCTGCGCTCTACGCAGAATCACCATTCGGGACGGTGTGGTGAAGCAGCGCCGCGTCACCTGAGGGTTCCCGCACCCACGCGCCTTGAGATAGGCTACCGTTCGTCATGGTTCATTCGCTTCAGTTCCACTCCGGCTATCCGACGCGCCTCGAGGGTGTACGTACGCATCGTTTTGAATTCAACGACAGGATCAACCTTGTAGTCGGGCCGAACGGCTCCGGCAAGAGCACGATCCTTGCTGCCATTGCATCCGCCCTCGGCATCTACGCGGGAGGATGGTCACGGACACCGGCGGTTTCGCGAAGCCGTCAGGCCTACTCGACCCGCGAAGGTCTCCCGTACGAGGCGACGGCGGAGTGGGACGGCAGACCGGCCTTCTACCAGGACTGCTACGGGGACTCGGAGACCTCTTTCATTGACCCCGCCTATCTGGAGCGGGAAGCGATGCTGCGGTCGACCGGGGAGAAGCGCGTCGGCCTGATCAATCAGCTCATCGACGACATAGAGGAGCGCTTCCCGACCTTTCGGTTGCGTCGGGACGACCGTCCCACTCTCCTTCTGGATGAGGTCGACAACCACGTCGGTTTTGCGGGACAGGCAATTCTCTGGAAGGATATCATCCCAAGGCTCTCGAAGAAGTACCAGCTTATCATCTCGACCCACAGCATCTTCCCGCTCCTGCTGCGCCGGGACAACCTCCTCCGGGAAGACCGGCTCTTCGAGCTAACTCCACAATACGCATACATTTGCGTCGACGAGCTTCACGCCGCCGTGCGCTATTTCAACCGGGAGGGAGATGGGGCGGGAGACGCTGAAGACGCCGGGTCCACTCAGGCGCAGGATGCGGAGCAGAACCCGGAGTAGGGTATCTCGCACCGCCCGACGCCCCCGACCCGTCGCCGGCAGGTCGTCGCGGCGCGGTGGGTGCTCGCAGGG
>CAZUVX010000076.1:0-13849 GCA_964623865.1 uncultured Spirochaetaceae bacterium
GGGCTCGGGCTCATCCCGGTGAAGGTACCCGAGGTCCATGAGCACACTCGTCACCTCAGACGGTAGCGTCCCCAGTGCGTGGCACCGTACCGCCCCGGCCAGGTCCATCTCCGCATTCTCCTCCGGCCCCCATGCCGCCCCTGCCGCGTACACCCACGGCGGGAGCGAGATCGGCAACTGTTGTGTGTGACCGTTGTCACCCCAGTCGGTTATCACGACGCCGCGCCCCTTGAAGCGTGTAGCGGCGCGAACCGCCGAGAGGGTGTTCTTCAGGGCGTTCTCGAGTCGTCCCGTCGGTCCGTTCCAGGATGAAGTACCCGAAACAAGGAGGTAGTCGCGGTTCAGCGCAGCGAAGCGCGCCGCACGTTCCGCAAAGGGATGGTCGGCCTCGTAGCCCCATTCCAAGACCGTTACACCTTCAGGTAGTTCGCTCAGGATCTCCGACGACTCTGCAAGGACGTCACCGTAGAGCTGAACGGTATAGCCTCGCGTCCTGAGAGGTTCTGCAACGGCACGAACGTGGCGGAGATAGAGTTGGGTACGGTCGAGCTCCGGCTCCGCTTGGACGCTTCGCCCCGTTCCCAGCTCCCACGGTTCGTCCCCGCCAATGTTCACCGTTCGGCTCGTGAAGTTGGGCAGGAGCTCGTCGAAGAGCGACATGACGAAGCGACTGCTTTCGGGATCGGCGGGGTTGAGGCAGCTGCCGTGAGGCCACCGGATCCCGGCGGGCCCGGAAAACCCCTCCGGGCACTCGGCCAGGTGCCGGTATTCCGGGTGCCGGAGCCAGCGCTCCATGTGACCCAGGGAGTTCTGGTTCGGGACGAGCTCAATGCCGCGGTCCCGGCAGAAGGCGTCAACCCACCGAAGCTCCTCCGCCGTGAAGGGCGACGCGTTCCACCACACCGTCTCATGGCCCGGGTAGGCGAAGGTGTGCTCCATGTAGAGCTGCAACTGGTTCAGCTTCAGGCGCGACCAGAAGTCTATCAGCGCGCAGAGCGTCTCCATTCGCGGCACCCGGGTACGACTAACGTCCAGAAGCACGCCGCGGTCACGCAGATCCGGCCAGTCGTCAATGACCTCCGTCCTGAGGGTACCGTCCCTGCTCAGATGGAGGAGCTGGAGAAGCGTTCGAAGCGCCCACAAACGGCCGCGCGCACCCTCCGCGATCACGCGAATCCCCGTCGGAGCAACAATCAACCGGTATGCCTCATCGTCCTGTCCCAAGACCCGGCGGAAGGGTTCCGTGGCGATCGCTTGAGGGGATTCGAAGACAACGTCGTCGGGCAAGGCCGACAGCGTGGCGTGAGCCACCGCTCGGCGAAGCGCCGGTGTGGTCGCAAGGCTCCCTTCACCCGCGGTGCGGCGCTTGGGCTCAGGGACCAAGGGGGCATCTTCGTCGGGGTGCCGTTCGTCGCCGGCGACACGGTGGGGGATATCCGTCATGGTCGTTTCATCCCTTCAGTGCGCCCGCGGCAAAGCCCTTGGCGATTTGCTCGTGGAAGAAGACGTAGAAGATGATCATCGGGAGGGTTCCGATCACCAATGCGGCAAACTGCAGGCCGAAGTTACGGGTCAGTCCTGCGGCAAAGGCGTTGATGCCGACGGGGAGGCTTCGAAGCGCCCTGTCCGTGGTCAGGACGAACACGAAGACGAACTCGTTCCAGTTGTTGATGAAGGAGAAGATAACCATGGTCGATGTCACCGGCTTGGCCACCGGGGCGATGATCCGCCAAAAGATCTGCAGGTATCCGGCACCGTCCACGATTGCCGCCTGCTCGAGCTCGTCGGGGATACCCTTGATGTAGGATGTTGCAAGGTAGATCAGAAATGGCAGCCCGAAGGCAATATACGGGATAATGACGCCGATCCGCGTGTTGTCGATTCCCAAGTCCGTCTCCAGGATGAACAGAGGTACGAGCACGGAGTGGGGAGTGACGAGAAGTCCCATGATGAAGAACGCGTAGATCACTCCACTCACGCGGTACCGAAACTTGGCAAGGGCGTACCCCGCGGATAGCGCGAAGAATGTCGTAAGCGTCGTGGCGACGGCGGTGTAGATGATCGAGTTGATGAAGAAGACTCCGAGATTCCCGCGCTGCCACGCGATCAGGTAGTTCTCAACATGGAGCTCAGTCGGAAGGGCGAAGACATTGCGAATGATCGCCGGGTGCGGTTTCAGGGAACTGTACGAGAGCCAAATGAGCGGTCCGAGAGTGAGAACCGTGAATCCAACCATGACGACGTAGGCGGGAAGCTTCCATCCGAGAGAGTGATTCTTGATTGAGCCGACGGATGACATGGGTCCTCCTACTCGAACTTCCCGGCGAAGTATCGGTACACGCCCAGGGCCAGGTAGATCAGCCCAATGCTCAGTACGATGATCACCATGGACACCGCAGAGCCGTAACCGTAGTTGTAGTACCGGAAGGTGTTGAAATACATGTAGATGGCAATGACCTCGGTGTAGTGCGCCGGTCCCCCACCGGTGAAGGCGAAGATGAGGTCGAAGCTCTTCAGACTACCGGTAATCGCAAAGACCGACGTTGTGAAGACGATGTTCACCATGAGCGGCAGGATAATGCGACCGAGAATCTGCCATTCGGAGGCGCCGTCGATCTTTGCCGACTCGAGAATCTCGGGGTCGATCTTCTGCAGGTTGGCAATGAAGATCACCATGTACAGTCCCGTGTACATCCAGAGGATGACGAAGAGGATCGGCAGAATGGCCAGCTGCTTGTTCTCGAAGATAGCGAAGACAAAGCGGGGATTGTCCGTGATGATCCGAACCAGCTCGGTCAACAGGCCCGACGTCGAGAAGATCTGGTTCCACAAGAGCGCCACCACGATGGGTGAGATCGTGATCGGGAGGAAGATCATGATCTCGAAGAACCTCTCCGATCCGACCATCCGCCGGTAGATGATGTAGGCCAGGACAAAGCCAATGGGAATCTGCCCGAAGACCGATATCGCGACGATCATGAGGTTGTTGCGGAGACCGTGGAGAAAGACCGGGTCGCCGAGCATCTTCCGGTACTGCGCCAGGCCGACCCACTCCGGAGATCCGAAGCCCGACCATCGAGTGAAGCTGAATCCGACGTTGAAGACGATCGGGAAGATGATGACCGCAGCGTAGATGAGCACCGCCGGTGCGAGCAGGGTGATGTAGCTCCGCCGTCGTGATTCCTGAATTGTCATTGGCGTTCCGTATCTTTCGTGAGTAAACTTGCGGAGGGGCCCCGGGGCACCCGCCGCCACGGCCGGAAAACCACGTGGCGGGTGCTCCCGGTTAACCCGACTCTTAGAGCCGAGTCTCCTCGTTCTCAGCGACCCAGGATTCGTAGCGCTCACCCAGCTCTTCAGGCGTGAGGTTGCCCAGAATCATCTCTTGCATGCCGTTTTGGAGCACCGCCATGCCTTCCTGACCCAGGACCGCATCAATGACATACCCCGAAGGTGTATTGTTTACGAACTCCGTCAGCCTCTTCACCATGACGTCGGCATCCTCCGGGACCGGCAGCTTGTACGCAGGAAGTGCGCCTTCTGCCTGGCGGATCTCCGAACCCTCGGGTCCCGAGTAGAACCAGATCCACTCCCACGCCATCTCCGCCTTCTCTCCTTCGAGATCGGCGTTCATGCCGTAGCCGGTTCCGGCGACCGCAGCCGTTGAGGCGGCCTGACCGCGGGTATTCGGTACCTCCGGGAAGACGTTCAGCGTCATGTACTCCTTCTGATCGTCTTCGAGGGAATTGACCAGGTTGTTTACCCGCCACCCGCCGTCGATGAAGTAGACCGCTTCTTCGTTGATGAAGTCGGTGAGGGCCTGACCGTATTCGGCTTGGTTGATTCCGGGAGTCAGCATCTCCTCCGTGGCGAGGGTATCGATAATGGCGAGGGCGTCCACGAACTCGGGATCGCTGAAGCTTGCATCTCCGTTGACGGCATCCTCCAGCCAGTCCCGACCGCCGGTGCGTTCGACCAGGGCGCTCAGGAGGCAGCTCTGCATCTGCCATCCCGCTGCGTTGTCCATGGCAATGGGGATGTATCCGGCGTCACGAATCGCCTCACCCTGAGCGATCAGGTCTTCCATCGTCTTCGGGAACTCGAGGTCGAGCTCGTCGAGGAGGCGCTCATTCGTGTACATGACATGCGTCGCCGTTACCTGCTCCGGGAGCTCCCAGATCTCGCCGTTCGGTCCCTGGGCGGCCACCGCCGTGGGCGAAAACTCGTCCATGTGCGCCTCGAGCCAGGGTCTCAGATCCTTGATCTGGCCGCTGCCGGTCACCGCACCGGTCCGCTTGCCCGGCCACAGGAACATGATGTCCGGAAGCTCCTCCGCGACCGCCATGGCCTGAAGCTTGTTGTGGTACGCCTCGTCGAAGAGCGCGTCAATCTCGAACTCAACGTTCGGGTGCAGCTCCTTGAACCGCTCCAGAAGCGTATCCCACACGGCAACCTCGGCCTCATCGGTCACGTTCTGATACTCGAACATGGTGAGCGTGATCGTCTCGTCCGCGGTGCCCTCGTCACCGCCTTCCTCCTCGCCCTGGCCGCCGGCGAAGACCGGCACGAGAGCCGCAACGAGGAGAAGAGCAAGCGAAAGCCCAAATAACCTCTTCATAGCATCCTCCTTGAAAGAGATTCCTGTATTGTGCGTCGGGGAGCTTCGCTCCGCCGCTTCGCGTCGAACCCTGGGAGACTACCTTGCGGCATCCAATACTCTCCGGACATCTACTCTTCCCCCTGCGAGATGCCGGTGTCGGCGGTGGAGGCGGTGGAGGTGCGGTCGCGCCGGTAGGCCGCTTCTGCGCCTACCGGCCAACCGTGCAGCAAGGGTCCCCGCTCCTCCTGTAGCGCCGCGAGGCCGCGCATGGTCTCGAGATCCGCGAACATTCGCTCCAGCACCATACCTGCTGCGCCATAGGCGACGGCACGGTCCCCGAGGGAGGAAAAGTCGATCCTGCAGGGAACCTCGTCGGGATAGGGCCAATTCCTCTGGATCTCCTCGTAGATCGTTTCCTGTACCCGGTGGCGCCGCCAGTCGATGCTCCCGCCGAGAAAGACGTGGCTCAAATCGAAGGTGTTCGTGAAGAGCGCGATGTGTTTAGCAAGCTCCCGGATGAACCGCTCCATGATCTCCGGGTCGTGGTCGATCCGTGCCGATTCCTCCGGCGAAAGCGAGAACTGTCCGGCGTGCTCCCGGCCGCGAAGGACGCTGCGAAACTCTCCCGCGGAGTTCCGGTAGCCACGGTGCACCCTGCCGTCGATCACCACGCCGAATCCGACCGCAGTCTTCTCATGAATGATCTCCGGCTGAGCGATGTCCCGAAGCTCTATCAGGACAAAGAGGAAGTCCCGGAGATCTCGATGGCGGTGGAAAGCGAGCTCTCCCCAGGCGCAGGCGTTGGCATCGTTCTCGATCAAGAAGGGGACATCCAGGTCCGTAGCCATGGCCTTGTAGAAGTGGAATGGGTCGCGCCGTTTCAGAGGGATCGAGTACTTCACAATTCCCTCCTCGGGGTCCACGATGCCTGAGAGCCCCAAGCCGAGTCCCAGGATGGGCAGACCACAGGCGGACACCTCGGACTCGACCCGTTGGAGCACCGCCAGCAGCGATTCCCGGAGGGCATCACCGCGGGTGGGCAGTCGCTCGAATTTGGAAAAGACCACCTCTCCGGTCAGGTCCACGCCGACCACCGTGTATGACTCCGGTCGCAACTCTGCGCCGAGGACACAGCCGAAACCGCTGTCCAGAGTGATGTTCACAGGCCGCCGCCCACCCTGGGGTCCAACCGGCCCTTCCGTCGTCTCGCAAATCACTCCGAGCTCAAGAAGGTCGGTCACGATCGAGGAAACGGTCGACTTGTCCAGGCCCAGGTTGCGAGCCACCTGGACGCGACTGATCTCACGGTTGGTCCAGATTTCCCGCATGATTCGCGATGTATTGATTAGTTTCGTCCGCTTGATCGCCATAGCACTACTTGGTTGGTTTTAGTACCAACGCTGCATCAGCTTCTCACGAGTCCTTGTCGGTGTCAATGAAATTCTTCCCCGGAGCTGCGCGGCGCGTTGACGGGCCCCGGCAGGGCGCTCATACTGGGTTGGTTGAAGTTTCCACTGACCCAGTTCACCGTAGCGGCGCGGATGTCAAGGAGTGGGACGAAGGAGTGTGACATCGTGAGAATCGATCTATCCGGAACGTGGAGCCTCGAAGAAGTCGTTTCGACCGGTGCGGAGGTCCATGTGTCCGGGACGGTCCCCATGACGATTCCCGGCGACAACCTGTCCGCACTCCTCGCGGCGGGGGCTGTGCCCGATCCATACGGCGGGACGAACGAGCTCGATCTGCAGTGGCTCGGCCGCTCGGACTGGCGGATCACGCGGCACTTCGACGTGAATGAGGCCATCCTGACCCGAAGGCATCAATACATCTATCTGGATGGGGTCGACACGGTCGCGACTGTCTGGCTCAACGGCACCCGGCTCACCGGGGGGGACAACATGTTTCGCCCGATTGTTGCCGAGGTGACGGGGTTGTTACGTGGGGGGCGCAACGAGGTAGAGGTGCTGATACATGCCCCTGAGTCGGAGGCACGGCGACGGGCGGCCGCCCTTCCCTACACGGTACCGCACAGCGAGTATCCCGTTCAGTCGCCCCATCGAAACCTGCTGCGCAAGGTGCAGTGCCACGCCGGTTGGGACTGGGGCCCTGCTCTCATGGTGGGTGGCATCTACGGCGCGGCGTGCGTCGCCGGGACCGATCTGGAACGGATTGCATACGTTCATGTGGAGCTCTCTCGCGAGCACACGGGCGGCCCGGTGGACGTGCAGTGGACGGTGACGGTTCACGTCGAGCTCGAGGCCTTCGCGGCGGGGCGGGTACCGGTGACGATCGACCTCGCCGGGACGCGCGCCGAAGTTGAAGCGCAGGTTCTTCCCGGACGCTCAAGGGTTACCGAGGTGCTCACGGTGGACGACCCTGACCTGTGGTGGCCCGCCGGGTACGGTGCGCAGCCTCTCTATCCCCTTATGGTGGCTACCCCCAATGATCGGTACGACGGTCGTATCGGCTTCCGGGAGCTTACCGTCGATACGGAGCCCGACGACCGGGGACGACCACTGACCTTCGTGGTAAACGGTGTGCCCATCTACGCCAAAGGCGCCAACTGGATTCCCGCCGACGCCCTCCCCTCACGGATCACGCCGACGCGGGTGCGAGCGCTCCTCGAGGATGCCCGGGCAGCCAACATGAACATGCTACGGGTCTGGGGCGGGGGGCAATATGAGATCCCCGCCTTCTACGACGCCTGCGACGAGCTCGGCATCCTGGTGTGGCAGGACTTCATGTTCTCGTGCAGCCTCTATCCGGCTGTCGACTGGTTTCTCGACGGCGTTCGGGGGGAAGTGGAGCACCAGGTGCTCCGCCTGAAGTCTCACCCCTGCCTGGCGCTCTGGTGCGGAAACAACGAAAACGTCGGCGCCCTGACCTGGTTCGAAGAGTCGCGACGCCACCGCGACCGCTACCTCATTGACTACGACCGCCTCAACGAGGGGGTTGTCGGGCGGACGGTGCGGGCACTCGATCCCTCCCGGAACTTCTGGCCCAGCTCTCCCGCGGCAGGCCCCGACGACTTCTCCGACAACTGGCATGACGACACCAAGGGAGACATGCACTTCTGGGATGTCTGGCACGAAGGTAAACCCTTCGAGGCGTACCAGGCGATTACCCCACGATTCTGTTCGGAGTTCGGCTTCCAGTCCTTCCCCTCCGTCGAAACCATGCGGCTCTTCGCCTCGGAGGAGGATCTCAACCCTACCTCGCCGGTCATGGAGCACCATCAGCGCCACCCCCGGGGCAACACCGTGATTCTTGCAACGATCGCCCGGTACTTCCGCTACCCATCCGCCTTTGAAGACTTCATCTATCTGAGTCAAGTGCAACACGCCCTCGCCATGCAGACAGCCGTCGACTACTGGCGGGCGCACCGCCCCCTGTCAATGGGAGCGCTGTACTGGCAGCTCAACGACGTCTGGCCGGTAGCCTCGTGGTCCTCGATCGAGTACGGAGGTCGATGGAAACCTCTTCACTACGTCGCCCGGAGGATGTATGCCCCGGTCAACGTCGTAATTGTGCCGAGCGCCGGAGGATGCGACGTGGTGGGTGTAAACGACACCCTGGCGGACGTCCGCGGAGAAGCGACGATCGACCTGATCAGCTTCGACGGGAGTCGAAAGCCACTCGCACCGTCGACGACGGTCACTCTGCCTGCAGGTTCGGCGACCACGCTGGGCTGTATCTCCCGGGAGGAGCTCGTCGGTGTCGGCGGCGACGGCGTGATCCGCGCTACCTTGTATCCGGCCCCGGAGAAGCCGGCCCCGGAGAAGCCGGCCCCGGAGAAGCCCGCCGCGGGAGGGCCCGTCCCGGAGAAGAACGAAGCCTGGCCGGTCACCGCAGCGTCGGCAGCCGATGACGGCGAGCCCCTGGAGGCCTTCTACCTTCCCCTCCGGCCGAAGCGGTGCAACCTCGAGTCGGCCAATCTCGAGATTGAAGTCTCCCAGGAAACCGGGGATGCCGGGGAGACCAGCATAACTCTACAGTGCAGTCGACCCGCACTCTACGTGTGGCTTCACACACCGCATCCATCGGTTCGCTTTTCGGACAACTGTTTCTTCCTCATGCCGGACCGGCCGCGACGGTTGACGGGCTTCTGCGTCCAGGCGCGCGGGACCGCCGGGACCGGGAACGGTGGCGACACCGGCGCCGTAAGGGGAAGCGGGGCGTCCGGCCCGGGGGAGGCCCCGGACGCGGGCTCTCCGGAATGGATGATTGAGAATCTCGCCGTCACACACCTCCGGCGGACGTACTGACCGGACCCCGCAGCCACGGCGCAGTGCGCCGGTTACCCCAGGGCCCGCTGCGCAAAGAGAGAGGCGCCGATGGCGCCGGCGCGATAACCCAGCGTCGCGGCCTCAATGGTAGTCTGGGTCCCGATGGCAGGCAGGGTGTAAAGGGGCAGCCGTCGACGAACCTCCTCCAGAAGAGCGGGGTGGCCTTCCGTCACTCCACCACCGAGAACCACCATTTCCGGAGCTATGGTCGTAACGGCAACGCCGATCGCCTGGGCAAGGGCATGAGCGGCCTCGTCGAAGACTGCAACCGCCAGGGCGTCGCCGGCGGCCAGGTGGCGGAAGAACTCCGGCATGGAGGGGCCATCCTCGTGGAACTTCGCGGTTTCCGCGAGGGGTGTATGGAACTCACCGGCGCGCCGGGCGGTACGTTCCGCAATGCCCCGGGCGGAGGCGTAGCATTCGAGACAGCCACGTTGCCCACACGGACACGGCGGCCCCTCTCTATTCACGACGGTGTGACCGATCTCGCCGGCGAGTCCACGGAAGCCCTCGTAGAGGGCGCCGTTGAGGAAGAGACCGCCGCCGATCCCGGTCCCGATGAACACCCCCATCACGTGGTTCCGGCCGGCAGCTGCGCCGAGAAGACTCTCGGCGACCAGAGCGAGATTGGTGTCGTTCTTCACGACGGTCGCTACCTGTAGCGCCTCCTCGACGATCTCGCGGATCGGGCGGTCACCCCACTCCGGCAGATTCACCGCCTCTCCCCGAATGGCCCCTGAGGAGTCCACCGGTCCCGGCGTACCGATGCATACGCCGCATGGCTCACCATCCCGCGCCGCAGCCAGATCGCGAATCTCCCGAAGCTGCATCAGAAGCAGTTCAGGGCCGCCCGCCGTGGCGAGGCTCTCCACTGCACCCGGCGGTCCGCTCGACCCCAGGGTGGTCCACTTCACCGCGCTCCCGCCTATGTCGATGCCCAGGTACACCCCGCTCATCCCGCTTCCTCACTCCGCCCAACGGGCTCAGGAGCGTGACGTGCTCCTCCCATCTGTTCCCACCTGGGCAGCTCCCTCGGCCGCGGCTCGTCCACCGCCGGGAGGGCGAAGAGACGCTCCCGAAACATGGCCGCCGCCCCGGCGGCTACAGCCAGGTCCCCCTCCCGGGAGGGCTCAATGGGGCACCCGCTCACGTCGGGATCGACGGCGCTTCCGGACAGCTCTTGCGACAGGAGAGACGCTATGAGCTCGGCGTGCTCAACAAGGTCCCCGGCGTAGACAAGACGGCGCGGCCGGAGCATGGAAACCGCGACACCCAGGCTCTCGAAGAGCTCCGCAACGGCGGGGCGCAACTCACGCTCCGATCGACGCGAAAGCTCACCCGGGTCGCCCAGGCGCCACGGAGCGGAGTGGAACTCTCCCGCCGAGAACCCGCTGCCGTGATAGACGCGGCCGTTCAAGACCAGCCCCGTGCCTACCCGGATGCCACCCTCTCCGGTGCAACCGAAGCGCGCAACCACCGCCAGCAGGTCCCCGGCAGGCCCGGCCGATTCGTGTCCGACGGCGCCCCAGGCTACGGCGTTGGCATCGTTCTCAATCAGGATTGGGAGGTCCTCCGGAACCTCGGCGGCCTCGCGGAAGGCCGGCTCCGCTAACCCGAAGGAGGTGGAATTCAACACCACACCCTGGACGGGATTGACCGTGGCCGGCAGGGCGACTCCGACGGCGGTGATCTGTGGGTAGTCCTTCGAAACGACGTCGAAGGCCCGGCCGAAAGCGCTGCGAAGCGTCAGGGTCCGTCCCGGCCTGAAGTGGCGGTACCCCGCAAGGGTGGTTCCCGCAAGGTCCTGGACCACCGCATCGAAGCCCTCCGGTCGCAGCTCCACTCCGGCGACGAGGTGGCTCTCCGCTGCAATTCGGAGCCCCACGCGAGGGCGCCCGCCGGTCCTTTCACCACCGCTTTCGGAGGCGCCGGTGCGCGAGGAGGCGGCGCCGAATGAGCTGCCCGTCGTGCGACCATTCGAAGGCTCCTGCACATCCGCTTCCACCAGCAGTCCGAGGGCCATGAGCTCCCGGACCAGGTTTGTTACGGTAGATTTTGTCAGACCCGTTCGAGCGGCGATTCCCGTACGGCTGATCCCGGGGTTCTGCCGGAGGACCCGCATTATGAGACTGATGTTCACCGACTTCTGGTACGCCTGGCCTCCGGTTGTCACTCCCGCGCCTCCGCCTGTGACCGCAGCGCCCGGGACTGCGAGAAGAACTCATCCAGGGACATACTCTTCAGATAGACGATCCCGCGGGTGGCCCGCACAAGTGGCCGTTGGTGCTCGTAGAAGAAGTTCCTGCCGAGGAGCGTTGCAAGCTGCTCGTACTGTTCCACCTGGATGCGCTGTGCGAGGAGGGAAAACGGCCCTTCGAACTCGTAGCTCGGAAAGGAAGCGCGCTTCTGGGAGATGTAGGTGCTCATGAAGCTGTGGTGCTGCAGGGTGAGCATGTTGAGAGAAACCGGAACGAAGATGTTGGCATCCGCCGAGTCGAAGCGGTACCAGACGTTTCGGTATCCCCACACCTCTATGTCGTTGCGACCGCTCTCTTCCCGGTACAGCCGTAGCGCTTCGGCAATCGACTGGAGCACTTTGTAGTGGGTATCCGGACCGCTCGCCTCCGGGTCTAGAGCAACCGTGACGACATCCGGATTGGTGCGACGAAGAAGATCGAGAACGGGCATGACGTCGCGAGGGACGGAGGGATCCTCCGTGAAGACCTCGCCCTTGTAGAAACCGAGGCGAAGATGCTCGATCGCCGTGGAGTTCCAGCCGAAGTAGCCCCAGAGGCACTCGGACTCGTACTCACGAATCATGCCTTTGAGGGTCTGGATGTATCCCAGGTCCTTCTTCCCGGGGTACTGCGTCTCGAAGTAGTTGACCAGCTCTTCCACACGGTGGACAAGATTCTCCATGTCGGTGTCCTCGAAGATGCTCACCAGGTCGCGGTAGAAGCGACGAAGCGTGCCCTCCTCCTGCATCTCCTCGGACTGGGCGGCGAGCCCGTCCAGGTAGAGCCACACATCGTGATCGCGGAAGTGGCTGTTCTCGGCGTCGAAGTATCCCTGGTCGGTGAGCGCCTGAAAGCCGTAGCGGTCCGTCTCCAGTGCCGCCTTCAGACGTTGGGAGAGCTCGAGCATGTACCCATTGGTAACGGCGGTGAAGCCGCTCGTGAAGGTTGCGAAGTAGTGCGAGTTGCTGTGCTCCCGTATGTGGCGAACAACGTATGGGAGATACCCCAGCATGACGTCGTCATGGTGGGGCTCCGTGTGGAGGAACCGCTTGTTGTGACGAATCCGCATACCCTCCTGGAACTTCGCATGGACGGAGGCCTCCACCTCCCCGACGAGGTCGGATACCGTTTTCTTGGTCTTCTTCAAGAGAACCTCTCCGAAGGGATCACTCTTCAGGTCGCTCTCGGTGAGGTCCGTCAGGCACTTGCCCGCCTTCAAGGCGGTGTCGATCACGATCTGATGCTCCTCCTCCGTCGAAAGCGCCGTCTCGCGCTTGAGCCGCTCAACACGCCGCTTTGTGAGCCGTTTCGCGGCTCCCCGGGTGAGGTAGAAGGCGGCGTTTTTGAGGTCGTGCAGCGCCGTTGCCGGACGGAGAATGCTCTTCGGCGATTCGACGGCGTCCGCCACGATGCCCGCCTTCGCCTCTCCCGCCGCCAGGACGATGGCAACGGTGTTGGGATTATGCGTGATGGTAGAAAGTCCAATTGTGATGGTAAGGCGCTTACGGGCAACCTCTATCCCACCCAAATCGGACGCGGCGGCGGCCTGGGTCTCGTAGTTGATTGGACAGAGTCGGGTCGTGGAGTGAAAGTCGCTGCCGCGCACATTGAAAGCGATGTGCCCGTCGGGCCCAATACCTCCCAGGAAGAACCCGATGCCCCCGAGACTGCGGATGGAGTCCTCGTACTCCGCGCACCACTCGTCGACGCGGTGAATCACATCCTTCTGGAGCGCCTCTCGATTGCTTACGGGATGCCGATACCGCAGGGTGAGGTCCACCGCCTCGGCTCCCCAGACGTCTTCGAGATCCTTGCCTTCCGGGATTCCGATCCGCTCAGTGTTGATGAGCAGCGCCTTCTCCCGGGGAATCCCGAATCCCTCCAGGTAGTACTTCTCCACGTAGTAGTGGAAGCTGTTGGTATGCCGTGGATTCACAGGGTAGAACTCATCAATCTGTACGAAACGCAGGGAGGACATATCCGGCTCCACGGAGGGGTCGATGCCGTATCCGGCAAGCTCCTCGGCGACAGCCGCATCTCCGTCCCTCCAGGCGCCCAGGAATCGCCGCACTTCATGAATGAAGTACTGCGGGGTCTTCCCCGTGGGCAGGGATATCACCCCACCGGGGTTGCTCTGGACCCATTCCAGAAAGCGCGCCGCTGCGAAGGTCCCCAGCATGGGGAAGTTCTCCACCACGAAGACCGCCACCTTCTCGTCTCCCGGATAGCGGCGCTTCTGTCCGGTCCGCTCAAGCATTGCCTTCTCGACTGATGAGGTCACTACCTGTCCTCCTGATCCCGTTGTTGGATTGGCCCTGCGCTCGGGTTCGCAGCCACGCGTAGCCTCAGCTCCCCCGCCTCACCGTCCCGTCACTGTCCCGCCTCAGTGTCCCGCCCCGGCGCAGGAGTTGACGTTGCCTTTAGTTTATGCACTGCATGAACTAAATATCATGAGACAACTCCATTGTCAAGAAGATGGTTAAGAAGATGCTCCAAGCGGGTGCATATGCGGGTGCATATGGTGATGAAGAGACTCCGGAAGGCTGCTCGTAACGTGCCGACGAGGTACTCGCCGAAGTGCGACCGCGCGGAGAGATCGCGTCCAGCAGGATTCGAACCTGCGACCTACGGCTTAGAAGGCCGTTGCTCTATCCAACTGAGCTATGGACGCCGGGGACGGGATATCGGGATGGGGAGATTCGAACTCCCGATCTCCTGCTCCCAAA
>CAZUVX010000077.1:0-13745 GCA_964623865.1 uncultured Spirochaetaceae bacterium
GCTCCTGCTGACTTCGGCGGACCTCGCAACAGTGGATCTAGTCGAAATCAGAAGTCGCCAACCGGGCTGGCTGTACTCCGATCCCGACGCCCCGCCCCCGGGACCCGAAGACTTTGTGGCCATCGACGACCTTCTCCTCTTCGAGACCGCTCTCAGCCCGGATCAGATCCGGGCGATCTACGAGGACAGTTTCGAGCTACCTCTCGATTAGGAGAATCCGGGCGCAGTGCGTGCCCCGCGGCGCATAGACGGACCGCTCTCGCAATTCCGCCGGCACGCGGGTCCCCGTCGCGGCGGCGGCCGCCGCCCCTTCATGCTCGGGCACGGCAGGCGGCCGCCCGTCGGTCCGGCGGCGGCCGCCGGGACGGCCCCGCCCCCTGCCGCCCGCCGGGCAGGCTCGGGAGCGCCCGCGCACCGCGATCGCCGCCGCGCCAATCATATCAACTCAAAGGCCGACAGGCTGCTTAGGCTCTCGCTTCCCGGCCCTGGCCGCGCCACAGGATCAGGGACAGTACGAAGAGCACCACGAAGATGCCGGCGCCGACGGCGGCGGTAATGGCGACACCCGGCACCTCGCCGAGCCGGCGCACCATAATGCCGAGGTAGGCGTAGGCGTAAACCACGGCGAAGAGGGGATCCCGGAAAACCCACAGGAGCACCGCCCCCAGGACAATGCCGACGATCGAGATGATCACGCCCCAGCTCTCCATGCCGATGCCGAAGCCGTTCCAGTCCGCCGCAACCAGTGCGGTCGATGCGCTGGCGACGGTGGCAATGGTGAGCCACGCCACATAGATGCTCACGGCGCCCTTGAAGAAGCGTTCCCAGGGAGTGGGATAGGGCTGCGGTGCCGGCGGCGTCAGACAAACCCCCAGCCACTTGTACGCGAGGATCGCCGTCACCAGGATCGGGATGATCAGCACGAAGGACCACACGAAGAGCTGCAGCCCGAAGACCAGCACCCACACCGCATTGAGTAACAGGTTCACGGCAAGCATGTAGTCACCCCGCCTATACCGCGGATTGTTCCGCTGAGAAGGCAGCACCTGGTGAATTGCCAGCCCCACAATGCCCAGGTAGATCACCGGCCATATCGTCACGAAGACGTAACCGGCGGGAAAGAAGAAGACCGAGTCCTGAAAGGACTGATTGGCAATCTCGCCCGTCTCCGTCCCCTGTACCGACATGCCGAGCAGGTTCGCCGCAACGGTACCGATCACGATCAGCACCAGCGTCACGATCTGCCGAATCAGGTCCGTCCGTTCCTGCCGCGCTTCGGCGGAGGCGGCTTCGACCTGACCATCCTCGAGAGCCGTATTTTCATTGCTCATGGTTGCCTCCTCGTCTTCCTCATAGCGTTACACGTGGCAGGCTGCGGATCAAGTCCCAATTGCGCCCCAATTGTGCCGATGTCAACGGCCGTCACGCCCTGCCGCGACCGTTCGCACGTCGCGCCGCGGCCCTCCGCCTGCCGGCGCGGCACTGTTTGCTTTTGCCCTCACGCGTGGCTACCTTGGAATCCCTATGGAATACATTGAGAAAATGGATCAACACACCTTCGAGCAGGGCATGGAAATCGAGCCCTACCTCGGCGAGCTCCGCAACTACCGATCCTTCGTGCGGAATCTCATGAAGGAGGCGGAGGCGGACGCGAATCACGTCGAGACCCTCAAAGCCGAGGCGGCACGGTACCCGCAGCCCGTTCGCGCCACCGCCAATACGGAGGACTGGTGCGGAGACTGGGCGTGCAACCTCCCCATTCTAACGCGCCTCTTCGAAGGAGCCGGTCTACCCTTCCGCGCCTTCCGCGGCTCCGAACATCCCGCCGTCAAGGAGCACTACGAGCGTGAAGGGGACGATCACATCCCCGCCGTCTCCATCTGGGATGGAGAGGGCAATGAGCTGGTCCGGTGGATCGAGGCGCCCGCGAAGGTGAGCGAAATGAAGGATCAGTGGAAGCGCCACCATCCGGAGTTCGTGGAGCTCTACGAGGGGCAGAAGAACGACCCCGAGGCCGAGAAGAAGTTCGCCAAGCTCTACCGGGAGTTCCTGGAGACAATGGGCGACTGGTACCGCGACGGCATGTGGAACGAGACCACCCGGGAGATTGTGGAGCGCCTGGTAGACCATTCCGGGAGCGGCTCCGCCTAAGGGAAATCCGCCGGCCGCTACCTTCCGCGCACCTCTTCCATGACTGTGATGAGGCGAAGGAAGGTCTCGTTCACCGGCGTGGGAATCCCGTATCGGCGGCCCCGCTCGACGACATCTCCCCCAAAGACTTCTACCTCTGTCTTGCGCCCCGCCTCAATGTCCTGGAGCATGGAGGTCTTTCCCTCCGGCGACAGGGTGTCGAGGACGGCGTACCACTCGACAATGTCCTGCTCCGAGAGATCGACCGCGGCAGCTCGGGCCAGATCGACCACCTCGTGCATGAGCGCGTCCATGAGTGCTTTGGCATCGGCACTGATCTGAAAGACTCCGTAGGGTTGCCTCAGCACCGCGGACGACTGGTTCATACCGACGTTGATCATGAGCTTCCACCACATGATACGCAGCATGTCCCGCGGCGTCTCGTAGGGAACGCCGGCGGCGGCAAGAGCTTCCTGGACGCGCCGGACCCGCGGGGTCACCTGGTCATTGACGGCTTCTCCGACGTAGAGCCTCCCCGGCGTCGAGTAGGTCACGGCGTTGCCGTCGCGGACCGCGTCCATGCCCAGGGCCACGCAGTAGAGGACCTGCTCGGGGGGCACCACCGTGGCGATGACCTCTTCGCTCCTGAGGCCGTTCATCACGGAGATCACCAGCGTCTCCTCGTCCACGAAGGGCGGCGCAAGCTTCAGGGCCTCCTCCAGATGGTGGTGCTTGAGCGCCACAACGAGGAGGTCCACCGGCGCCGCACCCGGTTCAACGGCCGGGATCTTGTGGAGATCGCCGTTCACAACCACGCCGTCACGCTGCAACCGCTCCCGGCGCTCACCATCGGCAATGAAGAACACCTCGGCGGAGGCGGCATCATGGAACATGGCGGCGTACATGCTTCCCAGGGCGCCCGCCCCGAGCACGCCTACCCGTTCAATCGCTTTCACGACTTCCTCCTCAGATTCCGAACCAGTAGCGAAAGCCGTGGATGTCCATGAAGACATCCATGACCCGGGGCCACGCCTTCGGCGCGAGTCCCGCTTCCCAGACCGCGAGGGCGTCCTCCAGCTCCGCGACCTTCCCCGGATGCGCAGTGGAGAGGTCCGTCGTCTCACCGGGATCGGAGCCCAAGTCGTACAACCGCGTAATGTCGTTGCGGCGATCGCGATAGAGCTTCCACTCCCCGCGCCGCACGGCGAGATTGTATCCGCTGCGCCAGTACAGTGTCTCGTGCGGCGCGCCGAGCGCTCCTTCGCCCACCTGCGGCGCGCCCCCCACGTAGGGCAGCAGATTCACCCCGTCGAGGGGCGCGGGCCACTCGCCGCCGGACGCACCGCCGGGCGCACCGCCGGGCGCGGTCTCCACGGCACCCCCGGTCACCGCGGCCACCGTCGGCGTCACATCCAGGAGTGACACGGGATGGTCGAAGGTCGATCCCGCGGGAATGCGGCCGGGGAACGTCATGATCATGGGAACCACCAACCCTCCCCGGAAGGTCGAGAACTTCCCGCCGGCAAGGGAGCCGTTGTCGCTGATCCCCATGTAGTTCACCCCGCCGTTATCGCCGGTGAAGATCACCAGGGTGTCGTCGGCGGCGCCGGTTTCCTCGAGGGTCGTGAGGATTCGGCCTACGGCATCGTCCAGGGAGGAGATCATGGCGTAGTAGGCGCGGTGCACCTCGTTGTCCACATGGGCGTAGCGGTCCCAGTACTCCCGCGGCGCCTGGAGGGGGGTATGGGGAGCACTGAAAGGGAGGTAGAGGAAGAAGGGGTCCCGGGCAGCCGCGGAGTCCCGGATGAACCGCACCGCCCGGTCGGCGAAGACATCCGTGAGGTAGTCCTCCTCGGTGACGACCTCGTCGTTGTGGACGATTGCTGCGTGGCCCTTCCGCCCCACCGACCACATGTGCTTGTCGCTGAAGTCGTCAATGCGGACGTTCACGACGTCGGGATCATCGATCGGGGCGTAGAGGCTGAAGGCCTCGTAGAAGCCGTAGTGGTCGTCGAAGCCGAAGTGGAGGGGGCTGAACTGCTCCCGATTGTACCCCAGGTGCCACTTGCCGATCGCGGCGGTTCGGTACCCCCGCGCCTTCAGCACCTCCGCAAGGGTCACCTCCGACGGCGGCAGGCCCTGGTTCTCGATGTCCCGGCGTCGCGGCGTCGGCGCCGGCGGCTTGGGGACCATGGGACTCGTGTCGATGAGGTGCCGAAAGACCAGGTACTCCAGGCGATTCCGGGGATACCGTGTATGAGGCTGGTACTCGAAGCCGAAGCGCTGCTGGTGGCGTCCGGTCAAGAGCGCCGCCCGGGAGGGGGCGCAGATGGAGGTGGTTGCCGTTGCCTGGGTGAAGACTACACCCTCCCGCCCCAGGGAGTCGATGTGCGGCGTCTCCACCACCGGATGGCCGTAGATGCCGAGATCCTGCTGGGCGAGGTCGTCCGCCAGGATCAACACGACGTTGGGCCGCCCATCCGACGGCGCGCGTTGTCCCGGGTCCCTGCCCCGGCGCCGCCGCTCTCCCGCCAGGAACTCCTCCTTGGCGCGGATCGCCTCGTCATCGAAGTCGATCTCCCAGTCCCCACTCGAGAGAGGCCACAGAAGAACGGCAAGAACAACAACCATAGGGACAAGCCGGTAGAACAACCGCGGGTGCACCTTCATTCGCCTGACATTCTGCACTGGAATGCGCCCCGGCGCCAAGGAGCGAAGGAGCGTTGGAGCGTTGGAGCGTTGGAGAAGGTACGAGATCGGCGAGTTTTCCGGTTGAATCCGCGACCAAATGGGTGCGCCCCGCAGAGCGCAGGCAAAACACGGCGCCGGCCGCGGTGACCGACGCCGCGAGTGGACGGGACCGGCGGCCGTACACCCGCCGATCCGGGGCGACAATCGTGCTGCGCCCCTACCGTCCGCTATTCACTGGTGGGCACTTATTCCGCCCACGCTTTCCTAACCGAACTATGACAATTCTCGCACGGCTTTCTGAATCGATCCAGAGTCAATCCCGTGGTGAAAGACGTGCTCCTCGAGTCCGCCGGCACCGCGCTTCGTGATTCCCAGGTGGCGGTACGCCGGCGTCAGGCCGCGCTCCAGAAGCCAGGTGCCGAACTTCGAGCCCAGCCCCGTCTGGAAGTACTGGCTCTCTACCAGCAGAACGAAGCCGGTGCCGCCGATCTTCTGCATGGTTGCTTCATCCACGACGTTGAGAGTCGGCTTGTTCACCAGACCCACGTCAATGCCCTCCTTCCGGAGGCGATCCACCGCGTCCACGGCGCGGTAGAGGAGCTCGCCGTAGGTGACCACATAGCCCGCCGAGCCTTCGCGAATGATCTCGTCCTTTCCGGGCTCAAAGGTGTAGCTCTCGTCGTAGACCTTGCCGCCGTCCTCCTTCAGGACGAAGGGGACCGTCGAGCGCACGGAGAAGACGAAGCGGATTCCCGGATCGTTGAAGATACGCTTCACCAGCGCCTTCAGCTGATTCGGATCCGCGGGGAAGTACATGCGGGTGTCTTCGCTGAGCTCCAGGGGCCCGTTGTCGGCGAAGAAGATGTTGGTGCCGTAGTGGCACGTGTTGTCCGCCATGTAGTCGACGCCGGCGTGGGAGAAGTGGCAGAGCACGTTGCTCTCGTTCAGACGCGCCATGGTGAGCTCGGAGATGACCATCTCCAGGAAGGCGCTGAAGGTGGAGAAGATCCCCTGCTTGCCCTCCTCGAAGCCGAAGCCCGCGGCTACGGAGAAGTTCCCCCGCTCCATGACCCCGCCCTTGGTGTAGACCTCAGGGTGCTCCTTGCCGATCACGTTGAGGCCGGTGGAGCCCTCCAGGTCGCTGTCGATGACCATGACCTTCTCGACGCGCTCCTTCTCAGGCATCTCGTCGAGAATCTCGTTGATGACGGCGCCGAAGGTCTTCCGGTTGCTCCCCTTGTCCTCGGAGACACCGACGTAGGTGAGATCCGACTTCGGCTTCTCGACCCCCTTGAGGTAGTCCGCGGCCTTCTGGTGTCCCCGCTTCTCCAGGTAGGCAATAGCTGCGTCGACCGGCACGACATCGTGAGCCTTGGAGGAGCCCTCGATCTCCGGGATGCCCGGGGCCATGACGCGCGTATTCACCAGCGCCATGGGGCCGTCGTGGGTCAGAGCGGTGTGGATGCGCTTGTAGAGGCTCACCCAGTCTTCGCCCTCTCCGGTGTCGACCTTCATGCCGTGACCGCCCAGGGTCTTGGCCAAATCGAAGCCCGGGAGGTACTCCTTGGGGTGACCCGCAATGGTCACGTTGTTGTCGTCAATGAAGACCGAGACCTTCAGGTTGTGGGCGACGGCGTGACGGGCGGCTTCGGCGTCGTTGCCTTCCTGCTGGGATCCGTCACTGCCGAAGAGGACGACGTGCTTGTCGGGATTGGCCCGGGCGACGCCGTTGACGAAGGGGAACATGTGACCCAGGCGGCCGGAGCTGAACTTGATCCCCAGCTTCTTGTCGAGCTCCGGGTGACCGTAGAGGCCCTCCCCGGCGGCGCGGTAGTGGTAGAGCTTCTCCAGGGGCATCTCGCCGTTCATGGCGGCAAGAGCGTACTGAATGGCAACCCGGTGTCCCGCCTCGTCGAAGGCTATCGGCACAACCTTGCCGGTGCCGCGCATGAAGCCCTCGGCAATGAGCACTTCCGGCACAATGTTGTAGGGCCCGCCGCTGTGCCCGGAGAGCCCCTTGGCCGCGGCAATGGCGGTGTAGAACACGATCAGGTCCCGAAAGAGCGCAATGTTTTCCTCGAGGTGCTTCTTCTTCGCATCGGTGAGCTCTGCTTCGTCAAATGTAAATGAGAGTCGTCGGTAGCTGCTTACGTCAATTGGAAAGTCTGCCATGGTTCCTCCTCAGACCCGAAGGGTATAGCAAAGCACCACTCACGAAAAGCGGTACGCCCGGCGGCCGGCTCCCGGGTGGTGTCGCGGGTGCCGTGGTCAACACTCCGGCACCGGTCGCCGCCGACGGGGCGCCGGCCGTGAGCATCGTTCCCAGGCTTGTCTGTTGAAAGACCGTCCCCGCCTGAATAAGCGTCCCCGCCTAAATGACCGTCCCCGCCGGAATGACGCCGTTCTTCGGTATGATAATGATGCCGTCCCGGACGAAGTGGGTAGAATAGTCGCCGTCGCCGCGCGCGGCGTCGTCGTAGCCGATGGAGCAGTCCTCGCCAATGCGGGCGTTCTTGTCGATGATGGCGCCGCGAACCTTGGTGTTGCGGCCGATCCCGACCTTCGGCACGCCCCGGCTGCGGCGCTCCTTCATGCGCCCAATCGACTCGTAGTAGTCGGCGCCCATGCAGACCACGCCGTCGAGGTCGCACCCCGCCTCCACGATGGTGCGGACGCCGATCACGCTGTTCCTCACGGCGGAGTCGACAATGACGCAGCCGTCGGCGGCAAGGGTGTGCTCCACCGTGGCGCGGGTGAACTTGGACGGCGGCAGGTCTCGCCGATGTGTGTAGATGGGCATCCTCTCGTCGTAGAAGTTGAAATCGGGCATCGGTCCCGCCAGGTTCAGGTTGGCTTCGTAGAAGGAACGGATGGTGCCGATGTCCTCCCAGAAGCCGCCGAAGACGTAGGACTGTACCTTCGCATTGCCGATCAGGCTCGGGATCACCTCGTGGCCGAAGTCCGTGTAGGCGTTGTCCAGCGCCTTCTCCAGCGCAGCCGCCTTGAAGAAGTAGATCCCCATGGAGCCAAGGAAGTCCCGCCCCGCGGCTTTCGCCTCCGCGTTGGGATAGAGGGCTTCAGGAATCCTCATATGATCGATGTTGACGTCCAGCGCGGGCTTCTCGGTGAACTCGGTAATCCAGCCGTCGGCGTCCGCGGTGAGAATGCCGAATCCCACGGCGGCCTCCCGGGTTACCGGCGTGCAGGCAATGGTGACGTCCGCGTCGGTCTCGACATGGTGGCGGTGGAACCTGGCCAGATCCATCCGGTAGAGCTGGTCCCCGGAGAGAATGAGATAGTACGCAGGCTCCTGGGTGCGAAAGTGCAGCAGGTTCTTCCGGACCGCGTCGGCGGTACCCTCGTACCACCCCTCATGCTCGAGGGTCTGCTCCGCCGCCAGGATCTCGACGAAGCCGTGGCTGAAGGTGTCGAAGATGTAGGTGTTCGCCAGATGGAGGTGCAGGGACGCCGAGTTGAATTGGGTGAGAACGTACATCTTCTTGAAGCCGCTGTTGATGCTGTTGGAGATGGGAATGTCCACCAGGCGGTACTTGGTCCCGAAGGGTACCGCCGGCTTTGCCCGCTCCTTGGTAAGGGGATAGAGGCGGGTGCCCTTGCCGCCGCCCATGATGATCGACAGTACGTCCGTGTCCATGCTTACTCCTCGTGCGCCGCGCCGGTCGGGCGCAGACTCTCGTATAGCTCCAGGTAGCGCCGGGCGCTCCGGTCCCAGCCGAAATCACGCCGCATGGCGACCATACGCATCTGCGCAATCCGCTCCGGATTGTTCCGGTAGATTGTCAGGGCGCGCCGGACCGCCCGGAGGATGTTCTGTTCAGAGGGTACACCCAGTTGGAAGCCCGTGGCGGCTAATCCTTCCGCTTCATCGATCACCGTGTCCTTCAGTCCTCCCGTCGTCGACACAATGGGCAGTGTCCCGTACCGCATGGAGTACATCTGGTTCAGACCGCAGGGCTCGTACTCCGAGGGCATGAGAAAGAAGTCGGATCCCGCCTCGATCAAGTGGGCAAGGGCGTCGTCATAACCCAGGACCGCGGAGAAGCTCGGAAGCTCCACGGACATGCGGCGGATCCGCTCCTCGTAGCGGGGGTCGCCGCTCCCCAGGAGGACGACCTGGAGGTCCTCCTCGCGGCAGAGACGTTCAACCGCGCCGGCGGCGGGGGCGTCGCGGCCGCCCCCGGTCGCAGCCGCAGCGACTGCGGCGTCCGCGGCGACCGCCGCGTCCGTTCCGTCGAGCTCCCCGAAGAGATGGCGGATGCCCTTCTGCTCGGCGAGGCGCCCGATCATCCCGATCAGCGGCACTCCCGGACGCTCGGGCAGATGGTAGCGGCGCCGGAGCGCCGTCTTGGCCTCGTCCTTTCCCGTGAGGTCGGCGGCGCTGAAGGGTCTGGGAAGCACGGGATCGCTCTCCGGGTTCCACACATCCGGATCGATTCCGTTCAGGACCCCATGAAGGTCGCTTCGGCGACGCGAAAGAGCGTCCTCCATGCCGAAGGCTCCGCCCGGCTCGAGTAACTCCCCGGCGTAACTCGGGGACACCGTGGTCAGGAGGTCGGCGCTGATCAACGCGCCGTGAAGCATGTTGTAGAAGCCGTTGTGACTGTAGCCCAAGTCAACAAAGCGATCGAGGGGAATACCGGAGTGAGCGAACTCCTCCGAGGCGAAGATCCCCTGGTAGCCGATGTTGTGGATGGTGAAGACGCTGCGGGTGTTCGCAAACTGCCCATGGGCCTCTCGGCCCCGGAGGTACCCGGGCACCAGTCCGGTGGGCCAGTCGTGGGCGTGTATGGTGTCGGGGATCCAGTGGAGGAAGCGACAGAGCTGGAATGCGCCGTATGACAGAAGGGCAAAGCGTCGCGGGTTGTCGGGAAAGTCCACATTGCCGTGGTTGTAAATCCCCGGCCGTCCAAAGGCGCCGTCGTGATCCAGGAGGTAGACCGGGACCTCCCCCGGCAGGCGGTACACCCCGGTCCACTCTTCCCGAAAGCCAATGGGCACGCCAAGTGGCCCGGGGATCCGCTCCAACGTCTCAGTGGGAATAGACCCGTACCGCGGCATGACTACGCGCACATCCGCTCCAAGGCCGCGGAGTGCCCGGGAAAGCGCCGCAACGGCGTCGGCAAGGCCGCCCGCCTTCGCCACGGGAGCGTATTCGCTTGTCACCATGAGTATCCTGCGTCCGGAGGTCACGCGGCCCATGATAGAGCCAAACGTGGCGGCACACAATGCGAGGTGGACTTACAGGTCGACGCCGCCGTTGTTGATGACCGTCGCTACCCCGCCGTCGGACCAGTCGAGCGTCGTCGATGAGTTGTCGACAAAGTCGGAAAGGACGACGGTCTCGTCGCAGGCAATGATGTCGCGGTTGACAAGGTCGGCGAGGAAGGACGCTATGCGCTCCATCCTCTCGGTGGGGTTATGACCCTGAACGATCACGCGCCCGCCGTTGAGGTCGTGAATGCGCACGCGAATCCACCCCTGCTCCGCGGCGCGGCGAATCACCTCATCCCGAGCGTGGCCTTCCTGCCCCGGCGACTCGTCGTGGCGGCGGTACACCTCAATGACCGCGTCCCGGGTCAGACCGAATCGCTCCGGTTCCGCCAATACGGGATCGGCATGGTCGCTCATCACGGGAATGACGTCGGTGTCTGAAAGCCAGTACCCGATGTTGCGTTCCATACGGCCCGTCTACTTTGATCCTTTCTACCATTATTCCCAAAAAACCCTCTTCCCTCAACCGACAACTTCTGAGCAATTTCACTAGGCAGGACACGTCAGTAGACCTGAGAATTGTGTGGGCCCTCTTGACGGAGAGCATCGCGAAGCGTATCCTCTCATCGTTGGTAATACTTCGTAATACCATCGCCTGCCCGGAGGCGTTGGGGCCGGAAGCGGAAACGCGTAACCGCGCAAGGGAGGATGCCGTTGTGACAGCCAAGGTCCACCACCCCAAGGAGGAACTCGTCAGCTTCAAAGTGGATGCTGAGCTCGCGGACATGCTCCGCCGCATCCCGAACAAGTCCCAGTTCATCCGAAAGGCCGTCCTGCAGGCCCTCGACCACGAGTGCCCGGTCTGCCAAGGCACCGGCATACTGTCGCCGGAGGCCATGGAGCACTGGAGAGAGTTCACGAAGCACCATCATGTGGTCGACTGCGACTCCTGCGGCGCCACGTACCTGGCCTGTGATCTGGAAAACTAGAAACAAGGAGAATCAGATGATAAGTCTCAGAGCAGCGGCACGGCTTCGCTCGGCGGCGATCCTCATGATGGGTATGACGCTCTTCGTCACCGCGGGATTCCTCTTCGCAGGTGGACAGCAGGCTTCGGACACCCGGGGAACGCAGGATGCAGACGTCACGGATGGTGAGACCATCGAGGTCTTCGTGAGTGTCCTGCCCCAGCGGTACTTCGTTGAGCGCATTGCCGGCGACCGCGCCCGGGTCACCGTGCTCGTTCCTGCGGGGTCATCTCCGGCAACCTACGACCCCACACCGCGGCAGGTGAATGCGATTGGGAATGCCGACGTGTGGTTCCGCATCGGGGTCCCCTTTGAGGAGGGCTTCCTCCCGGAGATTCGCGACAACCTGCCCGACTTGCGCATTGTCGATACCCGGGAGGGAATCGAGCTGCGACAGATAGACGACCACACCCACGCGGATGAGGGGGACGACAACGCCGAGGACGAGCACCACCACGAGGGTGAAGACGACCACGCGGAAGATGAGCACGCGGAAGACGGCCACGCGGAAGGCGACCAGGCGGAAGACGGCCATCACGACGAGGGCGCCTCTCCGGACCCGCACATCTGGCTGGGACCGGAGGAGGTGAAGCGACAGGCCGCCACCCTTCGTGACGCCCTCGTGAGCATGGACCCGGACAATTCAGATGCGTACAGGCAGGGATATGCGGCCTTCGCTGAGGATATTGACGAGCTCGAGGCGGAGCTCGAGAAGACGCTGGAGCCCCTGCGCGGTGAGAGCTTCTTTGTGTACCATCCGGCTTTCGGGTATCTTCTGGATGGATACGGGATCGAGCAGGTGGCCATTGAGACGGGCGGCGTGGAGCCGACACCCCAGCAGATGCGGGAGATGATCCGGCGCGGCCAGGCGGAAGGAGCACGGGTCGTCTTCGTCCAGCCGGAGTTCTCCCAGACGGCGGCGCGGCGTGTTGCCGAGGCGCTGGATGCCGAGGTCATTGAGGTGAATCCCCTGGCCCCTGACTGGCTGACAAACATGCGGCGACTTGGGGAACGCATCCGTGAGGGCGTCGAAGAGGGGTCGAGCGGCGACGGTGCGTGACGCGGCCGCTTCACGCACCCATCCGTGGCGCCGGGGCCGGGGTGAGCACGGTAAGGATATCCATGAGCGTACAGAACCATGCGGACAACCCAGGAGCTGAGGGAGGGCGCGGTGCGAGGACGCACGTGACGGCGGAGCCCATTGTCGCCTTCGACCACGTCACCTTCTCCTTCGGCGCGGCGCCGGTGATCGAGGACGCCACCTTCACAATCGACCCGGGAGACTTCGTCTCCATGATCGGGCCGAACGGAGCCGGCAAGACCACCCTCGCTAAGATCATGCTCGGCCTCCTGCAGCCGACGCGGGGGCGGGTGAACCTCTGCGGTGGGGCCACGAGTCAGCAGTGCACCCGCGTCGGATACGTACCGCAGCACGGCGCCTTCGACCCGGAGTTTCCCATTACCGCGGGGGAAGTGGTCCTCATGGGCCGGGTTCCCCGCGGGCTCGGCTTCTATCGCCGTAGCGACCGCCGGGATGCGGCACGCACCCTGGCGCAGGTCGGCCTGCCCGGCTTCGGGGGGCGTCCCTTCGCCGACCTCTCCGGAGGACAGCGCCAGCGGGTGCTCATTGCCCGCGCCCTGGTCTCCAGCCCGGAGCTCCTCATCCTGGACGAGCCTACCGCCAACATCGACTCCGCGGCGGGGCAACGCCTCCGGGACATCCTCGAGCGACTCAAAGGCACCATGACGATTCTCCTGATCACCCACGACTTGGGCTTCGTCAGCGAGCTCGTGGACAAGGTGCTCTGCGTCAACGTCAGGGTACGGGTCCACCCGACCCACGAGGTCACGACGGAGCTGATCGAGGAGCTCTTCGGCAGCAACGTGCGGATGGTGGACCACGATCACGAGGTGCACGGCGACCACGCGGGCTACGCCGGCCCGGCCGGCCGCCACCGGGGCGGTGGCGACACGGGGGGCGGGCACCATGGCTGAGTTTCTTCGCGCTCTCGGCGACCCCAGCGTCACCTTCCTCAGGTACGCCCTCCTGGCGGGCATCCTCTCGAGTGCCGCCTTCGGCGTGGTTGGAAGCTACGTGACGGTGAAGCGGATCGGCGGTATGGCCGGCGCCATTGCCCACTCCGTCCTGGCGGGGGTCGGGATCAGCCTCTTTCTCAGTGAAACCCGCGGCGTAGCGTGGCTGGACCCCCTCGTGGGAGCGGTCGTCGCGGCGGTGGTGGCGGCCGTAGTCATCGGCCTGGTGAATATGTACGCTCGGCAGCGGGAGGACACGGTCATTGCGGCCATCTGGTCGGTGGGCATGGCGGTAGGGATTCTCTTCCTGGCCCGGACGCCGGGATACGTGAACCCCATGACCTACCTCTTCGGGAACGTCCTGATCGTGTCCCGGAGCGACCTGATCGTGATTGCCGCGCTGGATGCGCTGGTGGTCGTGGTGGGGCTCCTCCTCTACCCGAAGCTACAAGCCGTCGCCTTCGACGAGGAGTTTGCCCGGGTGCGGGGCGTGCGCACCCGCCTTCACTATCTGACGCTACTGATCCTGGCGGCGGTGACGATCGTCCTGCTTACTTCCATCGTCGGGGTGATCCTGGTGATCGCACTGCTGACCCTACCGGCCGGGATCGCCGGCCTCTTCAGCAAGTC
>CAZUVX010000078.1:0-13700 GCA_964623865.1 uncultured Spirochaetaceae bacterium
GCCGGACCTCCAATGAGTGGATTTGCTGCATTTTCTCTTTCAGTTCAGCGCGGCGTGTGGTAGATTCGGGGAAAGCACGTACACCCGAGGCTGCATATCAAACGACTACGCTTCAGATTCACCATTCGCCGCAAGTTCATTGTTGCCTTTGCCCTGCTCATCCTGCTGCCGGCGGTAGCTCTGGGCGTTGTGTCTCTCCATGTGGTGCGCCGCGCCATGGTCGAACAGGTGGAGCGGGAGCAGTTGCTGCTCCTCCAGGCCATGAAGACCAACGTTGTGGATCGCCACGTCGAGGACATGGAGAACGCCCTGCGCGCCCTGGGTGAGGAACCCGACCTCCCGGAGATCTTCGATGATCCGTCGGTGCGCCGGCGCATTCTCTCGCGGTGGGAACTGACCCGAAGCATCTTCCCCGAGCGCTCGTACATCTACTTCGGCTCCAGGGAGAACCGGATCATTGTCAGCCCCGACTGGGAGCCGCCGGAAGGGTACGACTGCACGGTTCGACCCTGGTTTCAGGCGGCCCGGCACGCGTTCGGCGTCGTCTGGGTGGATCCCTACGAGGAGTACGTCACCGGCGACCTGGTCATGAGCGCGGCCATGCCGGTCCACGAGGACGGCTCGTTCCGCGGCGTACTCAGCATTGACACCTACCTCAACGGCTTCTTCCGCCTGCTGAAGCAGGACGCCGGGGCGCGGTCGCCCCAGGTGATCGCCGTCAGCGAGCGCGGAGAGACCCTCATGCTCAACGACAAGGAGTCGGTCCGCTTCGACATGGCCGCCCACTCCGCCTGGCGCGACCTCTCGGACCTCGACAACGAGGGTCGCTATCTCGAGTACGAAGGGACGCGCTATTACACCACGGCGGTGGATGTGCCCCGTCTGCGCCTCAAACTCATGGCCCTCCGCCCGGCGGAGCTCCTCTACGGGGAGATCCGCCCGATGGTGCTGGCCATCATCGGCATTACGGCAGCATTCGGCGCCCTGTCCATTGTCGCGGCGTTGTACTTCTCCCGCCACTTCATCGGCAACATCGAGAAGCTGAACGGCTACATGTCCGCCGTCGAGTCCGGAGACTACCGTATCCGCAACTGCGTCTCGGGCCGCGACGAGTTCCGCCAACTCAACAGACGCCTCAACACCATGGTGCACAAGCTGGCCCGGAACATCCGCTCACTGGAAGTGGAGTCCACCACCGACGCCCTCTGCGGGATCGCCAATCGACGCTTTCTCACCGAAGAGCTCCAGACATATGTCGATGCTCACGACCACCGGGCTGAGGACGTGAGCATCGTTCTCCTGGATGTCGATCACTTCAAACCCGTCAACGATACCTATGGCCACGCAGTCGGCGACGAGGTGCTGCGGCGAATCGCGCGGATCATGCGGGACACCTTCCCCCGGGAGGCGGTGGTCGGAAGGTACGGCGGAGAGGAGTTCATGGTGCTCCTGCCGGGCTTCGACCCGGACGGTGCTTTCGATGTGGCGGACCGCTTCCGCGCCGCTCTGGAGGCGCAGACCTGGCGGGAACGCGACCTGACCGTCACCATCAGCGGCGGGGTCGCGGCGCTGGGGACGGAGGAGAGTGGTGAGGAGGTCATCCGCCGCGCCGACCGCGCCCTCTACCGCGCCAAGATGGCGGGGCGGAACCGGATCGTGCGCGCCGACGCCGTGGCAACCGGCGCCTGAAGCTGCGGGCGACCGGGCGGTGGCGTCCAGGGCGACGGCGTGAGGGCGGTGGCGTCCGTCGCCCGGCCAGGATATACTCGCCGCCGTGTCCGACAATTCATCCACGCTGCGCTACTACGACGACAACGCCGAGGAGATCGCCCGGGGCTACGAAGAGGTCGACATGGGGAAGGTGGTCGATCGCGTTGCCTCACATCTTCCAGTGGGCGGTCGCATCCTCGAAATCGGTCCCGGCAGCGGCCGCGACGCCGCCCACCTCTTGAGCCGCGGCTTCGACGTGTACGCCGTCGACGGAAGTGGCCCGCTCCTTGCCGCAGCCGCACGTCTCCACCCGGAGCTCAACGGTCGCCTGTCACATTGCATCCTGCCCGAGCCGCTCCCCTTCGACGACGCCACCTTCGACGGGGTCATCTCCCTGGCAACCCTCATGCACCTCCGGCATCGCGACCTTCCGAGGGCGCTTGCCGAGACCCGGCGGGTCATGCGGCAGGGCGGGGTTGCCGTTCTCTCAGTCTCGACGCAGCGCAGCGGCTTGAATGACCAGGGGACCGATGCCGAAGGCCGCCACTTCACGATTCTCACCGGCGAGGACTGGGTAGCGCTTATGAGGGACGCCCGCTTCAGCGTCCGGAGTCGCCGGGACAATGCCGATGCCGCCGGCAGGGCCGGGATAGCGTGGACGACGCTGGTAGGAATTGCAGAGTAGCAAGACAGGCCCGTGGATGAGGCGGGCTCTCGCGGCGGGAGCATCCGGCCGGTCTAAAGAGCGATCCGCAGATTCGTCGTCTCGGCGAGCCCCTTGAGGGTTACCACGAGGTCGGCAAGGTCGGTATTGAGGGTGTCGTGGTAGTCGGTAACGAGCTCCACGTCCGCATTGTACACCCGGAAGAGGTCGAGGTACGCATTCGTTAGCGGTCGGTCGAGGAGTCCCCGGTAGCCATCGCTCCCGAACCAGTGGGTATAGCCAAGCTCGAAGCGCCGTTTCTCCTCCGCCAGGATCGCCTCACGTTGTGCACGTTTCCACGCGTCGGAGTTGTCCCGGGCGTAGACGCCTTCGAGGCGGGAGGCAACTCCCTGAAGGAACTCCGTGAAGCGACCGCGGTCGGCCTGCCGGCGGTGCGCTTCCGCCACGATCGTGCTTGCCATGCCGTAGCGGTGCTCGAGGTACGCCAGGGCGCCGCGATCCCCCACGTAGGTTGCAATGGCCTCGTTGAGAGCCGCGTCGCCACGGACCCAGATGGTGGCGTGTGTCATCTCGTGCAGAAGAAGCGAGGCGATCCGCTCCGGGTGGTACGAGCTCATGTATGAGTAGAGCGGATCGGCAGCGTAGCCGAGGGAGCTGAAGGCGCCTACCTTCCGCACGAGGGGTTCCCATCCCTGAGCCTCCAGCCGCGCCGCTTCGCGGAGTGCCGACTGCTCACTGTAGAAACCCTTGTATGGAACGGTGCCCACCAAGGGGTACCGCCACAGCTTGCGCTCGAAGGAGAGGGGCCGCGCTGCGGAAACAACGAAGGCGACATGATCCTTCGGGGTGTTGATGAATCTCGTGTAGCTCCTTGTCTCGGAGAGACCCAGCTCCTCCACACCGAACCGGCGAATCGCGGCGGCCTCGGCAAGGAAGTCGACGTACTCAGGCCACCGCTGCGCAGCGATGTGATTCGGCTGAGCGCGAAGCAGATCTGAGAAGAACCCGACCCCCTGTTCGGCAACGTAGGAGCCATCCAGGAGGACGACGGGAACGATTATAAAAGCCACGAGAAGGACGCGCCGCACGACGCGCCGGAAGGAGTTGCGCTTAGTCTTCAAGGCCTAATGGGTGCTCCGTAACACGCTAGAGAATATAGATCACGCCGACTGACAGATCAATTCCCCAACCTCTGATATTATTGCTCCGTGGCGATGAACGCGCTGTGGATCGTATCTGAAACCGGCAATCCCCGCTTCCCGTACCGAATCGAGATTCGTCGCGACGACGAGCAGGTCATTGCCTTGTGGGTGCAGGACAAGTGGCCGGGCGGCGGCAAGCAGATCTTCTGCCTCCGAGAGGGGCAGGATGATGGTTCCGGCGAGTACGACCCTGCGGAGCTTCGGGAACTGGAACGGGTGCGCGTCGTCAAGCTGGAACGTTTCGGCAAGCAGCTCTCGGTCATCCTGGACCGCCCCGCCCGTAAGCGCTGCAACTTCCTCTTCCTTGAGAAACGATACAGGAACAAGCCCGGCACATACGAGCAGATATTCTTCCGCACCCAGACGGGGATGCAACAGCACCGTTCCGTCTCACGGGTTTCACTCCACCGCCACGGCGCGTATCTGGTCGTCATTGACTCCGGAGAGCGCTACCCCTGGAAGTTCGGCGGCGCCCCGACGACTCGCCGCAAGCTTCCCGCCGGGGATTACGCCTTGGATGTAGATGGGGAAGTCATTGCCGTAGCGGAGCGCAAGACCTTCGAGAACCTCCTGACGGATTTTGCCACGCTGCGCGTCCTCCACGGGAAGCTGGAGGACCTCTCCCGGTGGCGCCACGCCGCCATGGTGATTGAGGCGCAGTACCGTGACTTTCTGGACACCCGCAAGCTTGCGGGCCGCCGGCCCGCGTCGCATGTCGCGCGGGTACTCGCGGAGCTCCACGTTCGCCACCCGACAGTGCAGATCATCTATGCAGGCAGCCGCAAAGCCGCCGCGCAGTGGTGCGCCGCCTGGTTCCAGGGGCGGGCGAAGGAGGCGTGGCACCGCAAAGAGGACGAGCGCGGGAGCGTGGCGGCGGAGGGCCGTGGTGAGCCGCCCCTTGCCTACGGGGACCGGGCGGTAACCTCGACGGCAGACGGCACCGCGGAGCTTCGCCGGTCGATCCTGGAGGGCGGGGCTTTGGCATCGCCCTTTGCTATTCAGGAGCTCCGGGAGCTACACCCCTACGTCTCGGATGCGCGGATCCGGTCGGTGCTGCAGGCGCTTCGCCGGGAGGGGCGGATCGAGCGTGAGGGAAGCGGGCGCGCCGCGCGGTGGCGGCGACTCTGAGCGCTGAGGTTGCGAGACGCTGAGAGGGTGAAGCGAACCTTCCGGGATGGGCGGGAGGGGCGGGAGGGGCGCGCGTCCGAGAGGGGTCGGGGCACCCACCCGGGGGTGAGAGAGGCATGGCGCGTATCCCCGGCCGCGGCGACGCACCCCGAGATACACCGCCTTGCACCGCGCCCCTGCGCACACGACAATCAACCCCATATGGCCATGGGTCTTTCCGAGTATCTCTTCGTAACTGTACTGAAGATCGGTAGACGCGTTCCGGAGCTCACCAGGGAGGTTCTCTTCTCGGAGTTCAACGCCTTCTACAACATGGATGTCGACCGTGCCGATCTGGAGGAGGCCTTCGACGAGTTGCAGCGGCAGGACCTCGTTGCCGTGTCCGGCGGCTCCGTAGAGCTCACCGAGCAGGGACGCTCCGTCGCCTTCGAACGCTCACTGCAATTCGGCTTCGACCAGGGCTACGCCATGGAAGAGCGCTCGGCCGTCGATCAAAGGTACCGCGAGCGATTGCGGACGGAACACGGCATTATCGGGCTCACGGACCCGACCCAGCGGGAGTACGCCGTTCGGGTCCTGAGAGAGTCCGCCGGGCCCATCCTGGACGCCGGCTGCGGCCGCGGCGAGTTGACGGAGCTCTTCCGCCGCGCAACCGGGCACACTTTCATGGGGATGGACAGCTCGCCGAGCATTCCGGCGTTTGCGCGGCGCGAGTATCCGGACATCGACTTCCAGGAGCACGATCTGCAGGAGATTGCCGGCTATCCCCGGAACTTCGCATCCGCGGTGCTGGTCGACTCGCTCTACTTCGTGGAGGATGAGCGCGCCGTGCTGGGCGCGTTCATGGAACGCATAGGGTCCGGCGCCGGCGGGGACAGCGGCGGGGGCGGTCCTGGCGCGGGGGGTCCTGGCGCGGGGGGTCCTGGCGCGGGGGGCGCCGCCGGCCGCGCCGGGGACGATGCCGACCACCGTCCCGGCCGCCTGGTGGTCTTCTACGCCACCTTCTGCCGCCCCGAAGACGACCACTCAGTACTTGCCGCCGAAAACACGCCCGTAGCCGCCTTCGCCCGCGCAGCCGGCTGCCGCCTGGAAATCGAAGACTTCACCGACGCCCACGCGCGCATCTGGCAGGCCAATCGCGCCGAGCTCGAGGCGCTGAAAGACGAGTACTACCGCCAACGCTGGGCCTACCTCTTCTGGGAACGCTACAATGAGATCGAACCGATATCGGAGTTGGTAGAACAAGGCCTTCATGGCCGCTACATCTTCGTCCTGGAGCACTCATAAGAGACCTTGAGAGCGATGCCGACGGCTCCGCACCACGCCCAACCCCCAGGCTGCGCCTGAAGTGTGCGGGAAATCATACATGTTCAGGGTTCGTAGAAACGCGGACGGTCGGGTTTCCCACCCGATGCGTCGGCAGATGCGCCGCTGCCCGTAATCATCGCACCAGCAGGATGAAGAGCGGGATAGTCAGCCCGGCGAGGACGGTGGAGACGAAGATGCTCGCGACCAGGACCTCGCGGTTCATAGGGTACATGGAGGAGAGGGCGAAGGGAGTGACGGCGAGGGGCATGGCTGCCTCAATGACGGTGACGGCGCGCACGTCCGCCAGGCCGAGGGCGCCGGTGCCGAGGTAGGCGAGGAGGGGAACAAGGGCGAGGCGCAGCACCACGATGACCAGGGTGGGACGCCACACTCTGCGCAGGGGAATGCGGTGGGCCAGGAAGATACCCAGACTGATCAGGACGACCGCGGAGGCGGAGTCGCGGATCATGGAGAGCGCCCCGGAGAGGACCGCGGGGACCGGAATGCCGACGCCCAGAAAGAGGAAGCCCAGGGCAATGGCCACAATGAGGGGGTTCGTTGCGATCCGCCCGAGAATCCGGTAGAGCCCGTGGCGATTCTCCCGGGAGCTCTCCAGAATGAAGACCCCCACCGAGAAGAGCACGAGGGTGTAGATCGGAATGATAATGCTCACCTCCGCCTCGCTGCCGGGGATGGCGGAGGTCACCACCGGATAGCCCAGGTAGGCAACGTTGCCGAAGAAGCTCGAGATGACCAGGGTGTTGCCCATCTCGGTGTCCAGACCGACCGAGCGCACGATCACGAAGGTCACGCCCAGGACGGCCAGGAGCATACCGGCGTTGAAGGCGAAGACCGGCGCCCGCTCCACCACTTGCTCGAGGTCGATCTCCGTGAGATTGAGAAAGATGAGCGCCGGGAAGCCGATGTACAGGCCGTAGCGATTGAGGACATCCACCCAGCCCTCATTCGCCGCCCCGGAGAGCCGGAGCACGACCCCCGCAGCAATGACTACTCCCACCGGCGCAACGAATCCGAAAACCTCGACCATGACCTCTCCTCATCCGCGGCGGCGTCCGCGTCTTCCGGGCGGAGAGCCTACCACGAGAGCCGCCGTCTTGTCCGAGGCCCCCGAATCACCGGGACCGGAGCGCACGCCGCACCGGACCCCTGAGACGTTGAAGTTGTTGCCGCTACGTACCGTGTGGTGGTAATCGCGCAACCCGAATGGGTTAATACCGCTTTGCGGGAACTTGTTTCGGTCTTGGCATGCGGCGGACATCTGCTTCCCGTGCCCCTCATGTTTTTGTCCTGAGGCGATTCTTCTACGTGAGGTGATGGCATGAAACACAACATGAAACACAACATGAAACACAACGTTAAACACAAGAGGTCTATCTTGTACGCTCTTATTGCACTGCTTGGCGTGGGACTTCTAGTCGCCGGGTGTGCCACGACGCAAGACAGCGCGGAACCGCGGGGCATTCTCTCCGAACGGCGACGACGTGCGGGGGACCGTTCGGTTCACACCGGGGATTCCGGACGAGGCGGAGCTTCTGGAGTGGGAGTTTGCCGTTGTGAACGAGGACGGAGATCCGGTTATGGAACGCTCGGACAGTGACGACCTTGGGGAGTACGGTTGACGTAGAACCTACCCCGTTCTATCCCGGCGCGGATGATGCAGACCCCGAGCTTTAGATAAACGTAGAGATCGAGGATGAAACCGACATAGCGGAGCAACGGGTGACGGTGTATGACCCCGAGAGAGACGTATTCACCCGACTCGGGGAGGAAGACGAAGTAGTGGAAACCATCACCTGGAACGGTAGAGACGAAGACGACGGCTTACCGGAATCCGCTCGGGACTATACCGTCTCCGTCACCGTTACCGACTCGGTAGGAAATGAAGCCACGGAGGAACGGACGGTTCCCATTGGAATCCTGGTTGAAGACGACCAGGAAGGCGATCTGCGGTTCCGCATAACTGGAATTCGCTTTGCTCCTTTTGAAGCGGACTTCAATGATCTCAGTGACCAGGATGTTGTAGAGGAAAATCAGGAAACGCGCGGACAAAATCGCAGAGTTGTTGAAGGAGTATCCCGAGCAGAGGGTTCGCGTGGAAGGACACGCGGTGCACATCTATCAGGAAGGCGACCGAATGGAACGCGAGCACGAAGAAGTATTGCTGCCTCTGTCCGAGGAACGGGCGGAAGTCATTATGGAAGCGCTGATCGACCGGGGCGTGGATGAAGACCGCCTTAGTGCCGTTGGCCGCGGCGGTAGTGAACCGCTGGTTCCACACGACGATACGGAGAACAGATGGAAGAACCGGCGCGTCGAATTCGAACTGGAACCCCGGTAGAGATGACCCGCTGTTGCCTAATCCCTGTCTCGATCGCCGCCTTTGCGTGCCGTGAAGAGATGGCGCTCCGGTGATTTCAACACGGTGGATTGAATCAACAGAACCCGTTCGGATGTAGGGACGCGGATGTAGGGACGTAGTATCCATGAGGCGGGAGACGCCGGGTTTCCCGCTTCGCCTACGCCCGAAACTGAGAAGCAATTGGACATGGAAGAACCGTCAATCCAGTGGATACAAGGATGAAGCGGTGACCCTCTACCGGGTCCTCGACCTGCGACAAGACTCCGTATCCATACGTCGCGCGCGGCCGCCGCGGTCCGCCTAGAGCCCATAACACCCCGGATTCCGCTGCCCCGTGCGGCGGAATCGGCGGCTGCAACGCCTCCTGAAAGCCCGGCGGCGCCGTCTGCTTCGGCTTGCGCAGGTGGAGACTTCCCCCCGGATGGTCCAATGATCACGAGAGCCCAGCAATGGGCCGAGACGAGCCCACCGCTTATGCGAAGTGCCCGCGCACGAAGGAGTCGGTCCGTTCGTCGTCAATAAGCGATTGAATGAACGACCTTGTCGCCTCGAGCCGATCCTGGCGCTCCGCGCACTCCAGCGCCAAACGCTTGGCCTTTCGGACGTCGTAATTCGTTATCTCGTAGAAGCGACCCTGGGCCATCCACTTCAACGCCGCCTCCGCGGATGCCGGCGCGAACTCAGTGTTTTCCGAGGCGTGGTCCTCGGCGGCGCGCAGCAGCGTGCGAATGTTCACCGGCGACCGCAACGCCATGTCTGCAGCCAGGTCGAGAAACCCGAAGGTCTTTGCCGCGGCAAACCAACGCCCCGGATCAAAGGGGGTGCTCTTGATCAAGTCGTCCAGGATGCTCCGCGGCTCCTTCCAGGGATACTTCTTGACTAAGGCGCGGAACGTGGCCAGGTGTGTTCCGGCCTGGTTTGCGTCGAATGCGAAGCGGCTGTAGGCTTCATCGCCCCGGCCGGCTTCTAAGAGGATTTGTTCACATGTCACGGCAATCGGGGTCGGAGGGTCGTTGAAGCCCTGAGAGGCCAGGGCGTATTCGACCGCCGCATCCGTCTTTCCCTGCGCCCGAAGCGCCTCCACCCCGTAACGGCGGCAGTGCCACCAGAGAAACGGAGCCTCCTCGATCAGATCCAGGAGCTCCTGGTAGCGTCCGGCGGCAAGCAGGCAGGAGAGACAGGGCGCCGTGCCGTTGTAGTACCACCCGGGCTCCCCGCTCCAGCTCATGCGCAGTACCGGAAGAAACTCGTCGGCCTGTCGAGAGGCTTCCTCCGGCGATCCGCAGAGCTCGCCCCAGCGCTCGCGCACCTCCCGGAGATAGTCCACGCCGTGATCAGTAATGGCCTGCCACAGTCGTTCCAACCACCGGTCACGCTGTTCGGGCTCGGCCGGGGCCGAGAGAAGCATGTCCATGAGTACGTGTACCGTCTTGTCGACTGCTCTGCCGAGGGCGCCGGAGGAGGTGTCCACGTGGGCAAGGGCGGGCCAGAGGCGCTCCATCCGTACGCGTTTGCCCGGAAGTAGCGGCGGAAATGCCAGGTATGGCTTGCGTCCTTCATGCTTCGCAGCATATGGCGCACTCCCGAGGAGGTCACCCGCCGCAAGCGAGACCGCGTATTCGTCTACACGCGTTACCTGGAATAGCTCAACCGTGGCCTGGGGTGAGCCGCCTGAATCAGGATCGATGCCGACGGCCGGCGCTTACGCCCGGCGAACGCCTATCCGTCCCGCCCCTCATGATTCCGAATCTCCCCCGCCGGCTTCTCCACCTCTTCGCGGGGCAGCTCCGTCACCGCGACAACCTCTTCCAGCGGCATGCCCCGGGCGAGCGTTTTCCGGGCGGCCTCCAGTAGTGCCGTGTGCCGGCCGGTTACGGAACATGTCCCTCAGTTCCGGCTCCTCTTCCTTCATCATATCATGGCGTAGTAGTGGAAGGCGGGAATGTAGCGCGCCGGGATGGATGGCTCCACGGCCTCCCGGCCGGCGAAGGTCGCTCCCGAATGGACAAGTCTGATTGAGACCGGCCGTAGTAATCGTTTCACTAAAGACAGATGATCACGCACGATGATCACGATGATATGGAGCGTATGTCCCGTGAAGAGAAGCTCCGGGCCATGGAAGCGCTATGGCAGGAGATCTCACATGAGGAACCGGCTCCGGAATCACCCGCCTGGCACGAAGAGGCGCTTGAGCAAACCCGATCACGAGTTGCCGCCGGAACCGAGCAAACACTGGACTGGGGAGACGCTAAGCGCCGGCTTCGGCAAGCCGACTGATGACGATCAGAGTCCTGGAATCTGCGGTTGACGATCTCGACCGCGGCAAAAGGTTCTACGCACACTACGGACGACGTAGTCGTTGTCTACCGGGTCCTCGATCTGCGACAAGACCCTGCGTCCATACGTCGCGACCTTACTGCCGAAGACGAGTCCGTGTAGCGTTAGCGGCCCTGGTCCACTCGCCGACCCGCCTCCCCACCACAACCCCGGTTCCGCCGCCCGCAACCAAAGTTTCGCGTACCATCACCGGCAAGCCGCCCCGCGCGCCCCCAGAACCGCCCGAACCCCTAGTTTCGGCTCCCATCACCGCCCACGCCCGCCTTTCCCGCCACCTGGCACGCCTCCTGCAACTACTCACGCACAACACCATTCCTGAGAGCGAGCAAGGAGGCTCACATGACACGGAAACGAACCCTCATCCCGGCACCCTTGGCGGTCTTAGCGGTCCTGGCAATCATCCTGATCGGCGGCTGCTCAATCTTCCCTCTGGGCAATCCCTTCGTCGGCACCTGGGAGACCGAGAACCCCTTCAACGAGACCGTCGTCACCACCCGCTTCACCAGCGACATGACCTTCACCGAGCGCTGGACCGACCTCGACGGCGTTGAGCAGACCGACACCGGCACCTACGAGTACGACGACGAGATCGTGACCCTGAGCTACGACGACGGCGAGTCCTACGACTACTTCTACGAGTTCAAGCAGGACGGCGACACCATGGTCCTGACCCTCACCGAAGGGCTCTCCCTCAGTCTCAGCTACACGCGCGTCGAATAGGCCACGGCCAGATTTGATTCAAGGAGGTCCCTGTGTACGTTCACCACCCAACCCGCACGCCACGACCGCGCGGCACCTGCGCGGCTATCCTTACGGCAGTGTTCCTTCTCGCCGCCGCAGCGCTCCTGCTGTCCGGCTGCCCCATGCCGGAGGGGGAACCGCCCGGTGACACCGCCACCGACAGCACCGCCCCGGACCCGGACCCCGACGATGGAACCGACACCGACCCTGAACCCGATCCGCCCGTACTCTCGCCCGGAGAGACCACGACCCTGGAAACCGGCCCGGTGCGCATTGAGGTCACGGACATCTACTGGCTCGAGCTCCAGGACTACTACGTCCCCCTGGACCGGTCCGTAGCTATCGACATTCGCATTACCAACCTCACCGACAGCCGCGTCGACTACTCCGGCATGTACAGCTGGGGCGTCATGATCAGCAGCGAAGGCGAGCAGATCGAAACCACCGAGTGGATCGGCGCCGCCAACGCCCAGTACTTCAACGGCACCGGCATTGCCGCCGGCGCCTTCATCCGCGACACCATCTCCTTCGACGAGCTCCCCACCGACAGCAACCCCGACAGATTCGAGGTGAAAGCGGAGCCGCCGATTGACGGCACGGAGGCCTTCGAGATTCATTTCGATGTCGGGGAGGTGGGGGAGAAGGCCCCGACCAGCTCCGGCAAGGTAGATGCGGTGTCCGGGGCGTGAGGGTGGGCTCTCCCGCCGCTGACGAAGTGCTACGGCGAGGGCAGGAGGCCCACTGCAGGGATCTCTCTGCCCGTTGAGAGCTTTAGTGATGTTTCCGCATAGTCAGGCGAGCCGCTTCCGTGCTGTCTCGAGTAGCGCCGTGTGACGGCCTTGTGCAAGACCCTGCTCAAGACCTTGCTCAATGCCCTGCTCTAGGCCTTCTTTCCGCGCCGCTTCCTTCAACTTTCGCTCATATGCCTCAACGGTGGATGAAAGCATCCGCTTCTCCTCCTCCGGGGTGCGCACTCTGCGCTCGCTGGCTTCCGGTGCGCCCGGAACTCCCGTTGCGTGTGCAAGCCAGTTCCGGAACATGTCCCTCAGCTCCGGCTCTTCTTCCTTCATTATATCATGGCGTAGTAGTGCAAGGCGGGAATGTAGCGCGCCGGAACTGACTCGATAGTCCTGCGCCGGGCGGGGTAACCGGACATAGTCACTCAGACGTGACTCCAGGTCCTTCGCAAGCTGCCCCGTGTTCCTTGACATGCATAAGAATTTATGCAGATACTTACGGGACGTGGAGTTCGAGTACGATCCTGACAAATCGCTCCGCAATTCCCGCAAACACGGCATCGACTTCGAAGATGCGCAGAAACCTTGGGATGATTCCAACTTGGTGATTCTCCCGTCCCGGTTTGCCGACGAAGAACGCGCTCTCGCCATTGGACAGGTGGAAGACATATGCCGGACGGCAGTTTTCACGGAGCGATCCGGGCGAATGCGACTGATCAGCGTCCGAAGATCCCGTCAGGAAGAGAGGACGATGTATGAACGAAACAAAGAAGGATAACCTCGAAGAACGCTTTGATGTCGGTGAGTCTGTGCTTGACCATTTCGAGACCGATGTAGTTTTGAACATTGATCGGCTTGCCGACCTTGCCTCCATTCTCAATCTGTCCGCGGTCGCCCGTGAAGGCGGGATAAACGTCCAGACGCTGCAGGCAAAGATACGACGCCGCACCCCTCTGTCGGCGGATGAGACCCGGCGGATCGTCGCTGTCTTGAAGCGTCACAATCTGGAAATCGTAGCGTAGTTACCGGATAGCCGGCTTCAGTTGATCTCCCACGGATGGAGGACTCCGCCGCCTCCTCGAAGCTGCGCGGTGCCGTCCAGCGAGTTAGCTACATCATAGCTGTTGCCCTTACTATCTACCCTCTGTTCCCGTCGAAAGCTTTAAGGGCGTGCCTGCCTAGCAAAGTCGGCTGCCACCCTGACAAGGTCCAAGCGCGCACCTAGTTGCTTTTCTTGTCCTCCCCTCCCTCATCGCTCCGAATCTCCCCCGCCAGCTTGTCCACCTCTTCGCGGGGTAGCTCCGTCACCGCGACAACCTCTTCCACCGCCATGCCGCGGGCGAGCATCTTCCCGGCGGCCTCCAGTAGTGCGGCGTGGCGGCCTTCTTTCCGTGCCGCTTCCTTGAGCTTGCGCTCATATGCGTCAACTGTGGATGAGAGCATGTGTCGTGCCTCCCCGGGGGTGCGAGCTCTGCGGTCGCCGGACTGCAGCT
>CAZUVX010000079.1:0-13084 GCA_964623865.1 uncultured Spirochaetaceae bacterium
GGAGCTCGAGAGCCTCGGCGGCCTCCACGATTTCCGTTCCGGTCTCTCCGGTCGGAGTCGGGGCGCAGCCGGCGAGAAGAACCGGAGCCAGGATGACGAGCGCGGCGCGTCTAGCCGCGCCCCGTCGTGAACTATGCCGTGTTATGCCGCTCATATCGCAACCTCAACGGGTCGTTCCACCAGCGAGTTGAGTTGTTCCATGACACTCTTCTTGTCACACTTGGTGGAGATTTCCACGACCTCGCCGTTCTTCGTGTAAAAGATCGTCATCGGTTCCACGTCACACCCCAGGCGCTCGCAGAGGCTCTTGCCCTTGTACTGGTCGATTACATTCAGCTTCACCTGGTCGTCAAAGGCTTCCTCGATCTCCCGCATCATCGGCAGGAGCTCCCGGCTGGGGGCGTCGATGGCGCTGTACACGTAGATCAGACCAACCCGCTCGGACTGCATGATCTGATTCTCGAACATCTCAGTCTCTGCAATGAACTTCTCAGCGCCAACCCCGGCGATCGCACCGTCACCCACGGCAGTTGCCACTTGTTTGAGCTCCTTCTCCCGCACGTCGCCGCAGGCGAAGACGCCGGGGATTCCGGTCTCCATGTTCTCGTCGGTGAAGATGTAGTTGCGCTTGGACATGTTGACCTTGTCCACGAAGATTTCCGTGTTGGGCTCGTAGCCGATGAACTCAAAGCAGGTGTCGACCTTGTACGGCGTGACCTCACCGGTCTTGAGATTCTTCAGGTTGACCGTTTCCAGATGGTCTTCGCCTTCGAAGCTGTCCACTATGGTGTTCCAGACAAAGGACATCTTGGGATTGGCCAGGGCCGCATCACGGGCGATCTCGTTGCAGTCCATCTTCGGCTCGTCGTGGATCACGCTTACAATGACTTCCCTGGCGAACTTCGTGAGAAACGTCCCTTCCTCGATCGCCGCGTCTCCGGAGCCGATCACCATCACCGTCTTATCCGTGTTGGCTGCGGCGTCGCAGGTGGCGCAGAAGGAGATACCCTTGTCGAAGAGGTATTTCTCTTCGTTCGTGGCTCTAGTGATCCGCGGGCGTCCGCCGGAAGCGATGATCACCGTCTTCGCCTCGAAGATGTTGCGGAAGGTTTCCACCTTCTTGGTCTCGCCCTCGAGCTCCACGTTCTTGACGTCCGTCAGCTTGAACTTGACGCCGAACTTCTTTGCCTGCTTGTGAAAGAGCTCCATGAGGCCGAGGCCGGTCATGCCTTCGGGAAACCCCGGATAGTTCTCGATCTCATTTGTATACGTGGCAAGACCGCCGATGAGAGACTTCTCAATCAGCAGCGTATTCAGATGGGCCCGACCGCAGTAGATCGCAGCGGTAAGGCCCGAAGGCCCGCCGCCGATGATTACCACGTCGTATTGTTCGGTCTTCTTCTCTCGCATTCTTTTATCCTTAGAGTCACATGAAGTACTTCACGAGCATCTTGCTGCCGACGATCCCTCCCAGGAAGATGAAGATGGCGAACACCCATCCGGAGAGAGAGAGCACGGAGACACCGGAGAAGAGTGCACCGATATTGCACCCGAAACCGATCCGGGCGCCGTATCCCATCAGCAGGCCACCAAGTATGGCCGCAACGACCTGTTTCCCCGTCTTGATCTTCTTGATCTTGAATCCTGACGCGATCAAGGCCGAGAAGAGAGCTCCCGCGATGATACCGAGATTCCGTATAGTAGCCGGATCCTGAAAGAATCCCCGCTCCAGGACGGCCTGGGCGCCTTCGGAGGAGAAGTAATACCATTTCTCCACGGAGCCACCCAGGCCCTCGTATATCCATGCGCCCCAGTTGGTAAAGGCTGCAGATACGCCCCACGGACTACCCGATACAGCCATGGTGATTATCTGAAACACAGACAGCAGAACTGCACCGGTTACGTACGGCCACGCATCCTTGAACCAGATCTTGTAATAGTCGTTGGAGGCGATTGCATCCGACAGTTTCTTCAACATGAGAGCGCTCCGTTCCTATTTGGCTTTCTCGATGACCACTTCCCACTCGCCGTCATCTACTTCTTCGATCTCCACGTTGTGTCCCGCCTCGCGAGCCCATTCGGGGACGTTCTTCATGGCACAGGAATGGTCAATCTGAACGATCAGAACGTCGCCCACATCGAGCTTCTCCATTGCCTTCTGAGTCTTCACCAAAGGGACCGGACACGCCTCACCCATACAATCAAGTGTTTCTTCTTTCATACGTCTACCTCCGGAATGTTTTATCAGTGCGAACTCGCACCTTGTTTTGCCTTGGCGAATTTATCCGCTGCTATCCACAGAAGTGCGATAATCAGCAGCTGTACCGCGATTGCGCCGAACCATCCGAAAAGATCCGGCAGGTGGACGCGCGGGGAGCTCACGATGAAGTTGAGCTGCCACCATCCGAACGTTGCTGCGCCGAGCACAGAGCCCACGACGAAGAACACTATAGACAGCATCTGCATTGTAAAGCCTTCGCCGATTCGCATGAGCGTACCGGAGGCGCACCCGCCGGAGATCACCATGCCGATACCGAAGATGAAGGCGCCGACTGCCGTATGTACGCCGACCGGCGCGACAAAGCTCATTCCGGGTATGGCCGCTCCCACCTGGTGTGCGCCGTACATGATGGCCCAGAAACCGAGGCTCGTTACGGCGAACGCGGTCAATACTGCCTTGGTCAGGCTCGTGCCGCCGGTCAGGTAGGGATCGCGGAGAGACGCGGTGAAGCAGAAACGCGCCTTCTGCAGAATGAAACCGAAACCGATGCCGGTGAACCAGAAGAACCCGAGCCGTGCAGATTGCGTCAGAATAAACGCGCCGATTCCGATTATCAGAACTCCCGAGAGCAGGCCCAGGGGGATCTGACTCTTCTTTTTCTTCCGAGCCCGGGAAGAACCGCTTCGCCGGATACCGGAGGACGTCCCACCGGCACCCGAGCCACTTGCTGCGTCGCTCACTTTGGAACTCTCCTTTGTCGTGAACTACTCTGTTCTGAGTCTGGTTGTCATAAATGTTGACAAGGTTATCGATACGGATGTACCGTAACCTGACTGAAATAATCTGTCAACGTTTTTGAGTAATTGTTTCCAAATTGGATTCGGGTCATGCAGGAAACCATTTCGAGAACGCACGGCAGGGCTCTTTGGTAATACTTTTACAGGAGAACCACAGGGAGGAAGCAGACATGGAGAAACCTTTCATGCACCTTGTTTCTGCGAACGGGGAATTGAACGAAGAGGCGTTGCGGAGCGCGTTTATCGCGGAGTTGGAAGGCGACCACTTTGCGAAAGACAATGCACCGGAGGAGATCTTTGCGGATGCTCTGGAGGCGTATGAGGGAAGTGAGCTTGCCGAGGTGTGCGGGGAGATCGTTCAGACCATAAACGCGGAGTGCACCGCCGACGATTTTCATAATTGGAACTACGATCACCTGGAGTTCATCATTGAGCTTTCCAACAAGTACGGCTTCACGATTCCCCGCAATCTGCTCAACGGCCTGCCGGAACAGCTCATCATCATGGTGGACGCCGGTAAGCTGGGCGAACCGGGCTGCGATTGAAGGCGAGGCCGTAGGAGCTCCGGAGTGTGAAGGGTAATCACATTCCCGAGCTCGGTTCGCCGGGAGCGGTTTCCGATTCGCCCGGCCTTCGGCGCTCCTGGATCCCCGGAGTATGCCGCAGCGCCTCCACGCGCTGCGGAGGACGTTGTCGGTGCCAAGGAAAGCCGGGAATGGGTCGTGAGAGAACCGACCGACGGCGAAGTCCGGCGACGCGATTCCGGGGATGAGCGGTCACCGTTGGAGTGCGCGCGCAATGAAGTTGAAGTACAGATCAGATGCTTCCTGAGGCTCCATGGAGAAGCCGTGCCGTATTTGCTCTGCTTTCCGGAGCAGTATGGCCATGTAGCTCTGAGTGAGAAGCGCGATGAGGAACGCGATCTTGTGGGTATCCATGTCCGCTCGGATGCTTCCGTCCTGTTGTCCCGTCTCGAGGGCTTCCTTCATTATGTCAAATAACCGGGCGTCCTTCGATTGCAGCGCTTCCGTGCGCTCCGGGCTTCCTTCCGGGATATCGAAGGACTTCGAGTAACTCATGATAACCGCATAGGTTCTGTGGGTATCCACGAACTGGGCGTATGCATCTCCGATTGCGCGAATCTTCTCGAGACCGGTGTCTCCTTTGCGGATCGCCTTGGTAAACAAGTCGATGAGTACATCCATCCCTCGAAGCACGATGGCATGGTACAGGGAGTCTTTGTTCGGGAAGTACAAGTAGAGCGTCCCTTTCGCGAGCTCCGTCTTCTCGGCAATCTCCTCCATTGTCGTCGCGGCAAATCCGTTCTCGAAAAAGATCTGCTCTGCAACGGTCATGATTGCGTTTCTTCGCTGCTCCCGCTCGCGCCTTCGCCGTTCGCTGGTTCCCACGTGGTGCCTCCTGAATACGTCTGAATTCGATCACACAGCGTTGAATTATCGTCCTAGATGACCTATGATCAGTATATGACTAAGAGTCATTACTTGAAACAGTCATCCTTTGAAAAGGCGCCCGTGAAATGAACCGCACCTTCTTGTGCCTCGCGGCAATGCTCCTTGTATGCGCCGGCACCGTCGGCGTGTATGCCGGGACCACCGAAACGTCGTCCCACGCCGACCTTGCCGATCAAGACGTGCCGGAAGAACAACTTCCGGTTTCCCTCTCCGTCGCATATGCCGGCGAGAACGTGATCCATCCCGGCGCACTCCTCTCGCTCAACGGGACCCCGGTGAAGCAGGGGATCCATGAAATGGTGCTTTCCGCAAGTACCGTGTTCTTCGTGTTCCCTCCCTACTACGCCTCGCTGTTGGTCGGTGCACGGGCGCAATACAAGCTGGATTTCCCCTTCGGCCTCGGGCTTCGAGTCGCCGCCCTGAGTGCTTCCTACAAGCACAAGGTAATGCGTGCCGATGTCTACACCGTTGAGAACGGAGACGCGACGTCGATCACGGACCTTGGGTATGGCAATCTGCACGTGCTTGCGACAACGGGCGTGGAATACGATTTTGCCGACATCTCGGATCTTCCTTTCGCGGTGTTTACGGATCTCGGCATTTCCGCGGAGCCTTACTTCGGCGTATTCAAGTTCCACCTCGAACTGTACGTCGGTATGACCTACCACCTGAGAAGAGAGTAACAGATGCGTCATGCGTTCTTCCTGCCGATACTTGGAGCGTTGCTGCTCGCCGCGTGCTCGTCACCCTTCTCGCCCGGAGATGGAGAGGACTTCTTCTATGTGAAACGTGACAACGCGCGCTTCCCCGTCTGGGTGCGCGGGGACAAAGACGATGACACGTTTGTAGTCATTGTACACGGCGGGCCCGGATCCACCGGTACGCAGTACTTCCACTACGGCGCCTTTGCCGGTCTCGAGTCTCAATACGGCGTCGTGTATTGGGAAGAGCGCGCCTCGGGGTACTCACAAGGAAACGGGAAAGGCGGCCAGGAAAACTTGAACGCCGAAGAGACGGCGAGAGACCTCGAGGCGGTGGTCGACGTGATTCAATCAAAGTATTCGCCGAAGAGCGTGTTCCTCCTGGGGCACAGCTGGGGCGGCGTCCTCGGAACCGCGTTTCTGGGCAACAACGTAGATCGCCGGCAGAAGGTCGACGGCTGGATCGAGGTGAGCGGAGGGCACAACTGGGAGCTGGGGCAGGAACTGTCGGTGGCCTGGGTGCAATCGAAGGCCCACGACTTCATCGACGACTTCAAATCATCCGACTCGGAGAAGGAATACTGGCAAGAAGCGCTCGACTGGTATGACGCGAACCCGGTAGGAGAGTGGGAGGATGTCGACACCATGCAGTGGATACTCCGCCACGTCGCCTACGTCGAAGCGGCGGACGGGTACTTCCTCTCCTGCAACGGCGACGTGGTTGAGAAGCACCTTTCAGAGATTCCCGGCCTCGATCTGCACCGCATCATGCCGTTCTCCGGAGCGTGGGCGTGGTTCACCGATCAGGGAGCTCCCCTTTGGGAATCGCAGCGATCAATTACCACCGACAAGATGGATCAGATTACCCTCCCGTCACTCATCGTGTGGGGGAGGCACGACGGCATTCTTCCCGTGGCGCTTGCCCAGGACGCCTACGACCGCCTGGGTACCCCGGTATCAGACAAGTCGATCGTCATCTTCGAAAACTCGGCACATTCACCAATGTTCGAAGAGCGCGACGCCTTCAACTCCGCGGTGAGCGATTTCATTGAGCGCTACAAGAAGTGAGTCCATACGCCCTTCGCACCGTCTCCCGTTCTTGGGGGCCGCCTGCCCTTTGCGCCGTCCGGTGAACTGCCGGGACCGCGCTGTATACTTCTGGAGTGTTGTGGCACATCTCGCCAGGGGGAGCGGCAATGGGAGTTGGGACAATGGAATTGGATGCCGCGTATCAGATGGGTCGACAGAGAGGTGGCGCGATCAAGAGACTTTGGGCCGCCATTGCTCTCCTGTCTTCTGCAAGCCTGTTTACGGCATGCACCCTCTTGGCAGACCCTCCAATCCCCAGGATTGATAGCGATGCCGGAGAATTGCCCCTTCTGGACGGCGATAACAGAATCGGCATGATCCGGGGATTCAACCCTTCGAATCCGTCCGCGACTGAAGCGTCCATGGATGAGAGCTGGGATGATGCCTTACGTGCGGGAATGTCGGTGGGTCGACTGCAGATCGACTGGCCGGAGTTGGAACCATCTCCGAACACATATGACAAAGAGAGTTTCGAGCAAAGGCTGACGGAGATGAAATCTGAGGGGCTCCAGACGTTCCTGCTGATCTCCGCGTATGACAGCGGTGAAGCGGTGGTCCCTGATGATCTGAAAGAGAAAGACTTCGATGACCCTGAGTTCATCCAAAGATTCAAGAGCCTGATGGACTGGGTCATCCCATTGCTGGTGGAGTATGACGGGTTTCTTATCTCGATCAGTAACGAAGCCGAGAACGCATTCGGCGAAGTGCGTGGTCTTGATACGCAACTCCTGCGGTTTCTGCGAGAAATCAAAGGTCATGTCCACGAAATCGACAACAACATGGCGGTTACCGTCACGTTCTCTGAAGGAAGCCTGGACGAAGACAAGCCGGGGGTCTATGAGATCCTTGCAGAATGCGATGTAGCCTGCTTCAATTTCTATGGGTCAAAATCTCACCCCACACCGCCCCTCTATTTTGAGTCGCAAACCGAAGCCGAGATCCAAGCCGACATCCAGAGACTTCTGGATGTATCGGGTGACAAGCTCATTGTCATTCAGGAGTTGGGAATGTATTCGGGCAACACCACGCTGGATAGTTCTCCAGAGATTCAGCGAGAGTTCTTCGAAGTGTTCTTCACGGAAATGGAGAAGCACGAGCGGATCAAGGCGGCGTTCAACTTCCAGTTGGTCGATTGGTCGCCTGAAGTCACGGAAATATTCAATGAAATGCTTGCAGATGAAGACTTGCCGCAGGAGTTTATTGATCAGTTCGCCGAGTCATTGGAGACGATCGGACTGATAACCTATCAAAACGGTACGAAAAAGCCGGCCCTGGATGTGTTTCTGTCCTGGGTGGAAAAACTCGCATAGTGCGGCGGTCGCCGAACCTTTTCTCGTCTTGCGACAGGCGCGTTGTCTCGCACCCACTCGGGGGCTCGCTGCTTTGCCATTTCGTCTTTGCACGCCGAGCAGAGAACGTCACGAGGACGAGCTTCCGAGAGGCCGGAGCGGAGTCCCGACGCATTGATCGTTCAAGACTACTCGATTTCGACCCAGCGCCTTTGCCGCGTAGAGGGCACGGTCGGCGCGGTTGAGGAGCTTCTCGAGCTCGTCCTGCGGCCCGGGGACCACAACTACCGCCCCGCAACTGACCGTCAGCGTTATGCGGCGTCCGTGCGCTTCAATGACGTGTGCCGCAACGGTTGCACGATACTCCTCGAGGACGTGTGCGAACTCCGCGTCGATCCGCGCCGCAGTGGTGACAACCGCGAACTCCTCCCCGCCGTAGCGTCCTATCAGATCCGAATCTCGCCGGAAGTGTTCCCCGAGGAGCGCGGCGATTGTGCGAAGCGCCGCATCCCCGGCCTGGTGTCCGTGTGCATCGTTTACGATCTTGAAGAAGTCGATGTCGATCATTGCTACCCCGAGCCCTCGTTCTTCCCGGCGCGCCAGGGCGAACACGTTGGCGGCCTGCTCTTCGAAGGCGCGGCGATTGAGGAGCTGCGTCAGGGAATCCCGGGAGGCCATCTCGCGGAGACGCTCATTCAGCCTGAGGAGCTCCGCCTTCTGTTCTTCGATCACCGCCGTCCGTTCGCACACCATGGTTTCGAGCTCTTCGGTCGAGCCAACCACCCGTTTGTTCAAGTCGCGCAGTGCTACGGCCAGCTCGGCGACTTCATCGGTCCCCGTGGCATCGATCTCCACCGCATCCCGCCCGTCGAGGGTACGGCTTGCTGCGGCCAGAGCGCGAAGGCGGCTGCTCATTGACCGGGACAACACCAGCGCAATGACGCCGGGCACGAGAATGAGGAAGAGCGCCGTGAGGCCGGCCCACTGCCACGTCGCAGTCAGCTCTTCCCGGAATGCCGAGACGGGAGAGACGAAGAGGAAGTCGAGCTCGCCGTGACTCCTGCGCATGGTATGATGACCGGCGCTCTGATCCAGAATCCCCGCGGCGGCCGGAATAGCGATACCGCTCTCGAGAAGCCATTCTCGGCCTTGGGATAGAGAGCCGCCGGTAGCGGCGAGGACGGTGCCGTCCGTATTCAGGAGCAGGAGGCGCGTTGTGTCTCGGAGTAGCGGCGCGACCTGCGTGTCTACGAAGCGCTGGAGGTCCACAAGGACCTCCGCCCGAATCCTGCTCCCCGCCGCTCTGGACAGGATCTTGAAGGCACGCTCCTCGTCGCAGGAGACCGTGAAGTCGCCCAGGTCGGTACGCATACTCACACTACAGTCCACCATGGACGCCCGTTCCGAGCTCGACTCCAGGACAATGTCACCGATCGACGGATTGCTGTCGATCAGCTGCCCGAGTCGTCGACGAGCGGCCTGTTGGCTGTAGCGGCGGAGAATCTGGTGGTCAATGAAGTAGTTCTCGACGTCTTTGTCGGAGGCGACCGTGTCGAGTACCGCCGTCGCGCGGTCAATGTAGCCCTCGTACCGCGCCGTCGCCACCGTGGCAACCAGAGTCATGGATCGTTGGAGGTCCTCCGCCTCGGACCGGTGCGCCGTGCGGAGGAAGATCGAGGTGGAAACGAGTGCCGTGATGCCGTTCACGAGGAAGATCAACAGAAACAGGCGTGTGGCGAACTTCACCGGGGAAAATCCTCGAGGAACGCGCGGTACTCGGTGTAGCTGAGACCGATGTAGCGCTCAACCAGGGCGTTGTAGTCTTCGCTCCGGCGGTACCGTCTCACCCAGGTCTCCAGCGCCGCTTTCAACTCCGTCGCATCCGGTGACACGGCGAAGCTCAGCCGGCCCACTTCTCTGTTGAGAGGAAAGACCGGCCGGACGGTAGCGCGGAGACGCTGACTCATGTTCAGCTGGTGGAAGAGGGAAAGTGAGTCCAGTATGAAGAAATCGATCGTCCCCTTTGCGAGCTGATCCGGGAAGAACATCAGCGTGGTCCTGGTTTCCGGCGGCAGGAGAAGGATCTGAACGGCGTCGGCGTCGGCTGCTTCCTCGCCCGGCGGGGAGACGATCACGCCTCCGTCCACCTCGACGCGCGTCCGCCGGAAGGGTACTTCGGCGGCGGTGAGGGCCGCCTCGAGAACCTCCTGGAAGCACATGCCCTCAACCACGGCAACGCGGCGGCCCCGGAGGTCTTCGAGGCGTTCCGCCGTGGCCGTTGCGGGACCGACAAGAACTTCGGTGCTCTCAATGAAGGGAACCATGGCGACCATTTCGCGGCGCTCCGGCGTCACGGTGAGTATGTCGGCGTAGAGATCTACCTCGGTGAGGAGCGCCGGGGTACCGTCCGAATCCACCGGGTCCCAGTAGTCCCGGAACGAGTCGACCGGTGTCATACCGACTTCGAGGCCGATTGATCGGGCGAAGGCGGAGGCGAGCTCGTAGCAGAATCCGGGAAGGTCCTCGGTGGCGGGCGAGAAGATGAGGGTGGACGTTGGTCGTGCCGCCACGGCGATGCGGCCGCTCTGCCGAATCTCAGAGAGATCGCGGGCCATCCCCGGTACGGCGCACAATGCCACCGCAAACAGTACTATCAGATGGCGTACTACGCGGTTCGTGGTGACCATGGATTGCTCCCAATGCATGGTAGCACGCACCGTTGTTTAAGTCAGCTATCTCCAGAAAAAAATATAGTAATATTATGTTGATAAGCTTTGGTGTCGGCCTCCGAAGGTGTTGTCCGTTTCGGGGTTTCTCCGGTGTGGACCGAGGCACCTGTCTACGGAAGCGTGCAACACTGGATACGGGGCGATCATCGTTATTACTCTTCTAGGTATGGACCCTAGACCAATACCTCAGGATGTGGCGGGACTGAGAACCATTCGAGAGTTGCTCGACCGGAGCCTCGAGAAGTACCCGGACAGGCCGGCTCTCTCGTTGCGAGAGGGACGGGGCTACTCATACCGCGATCTCGGAGAGCGGGTTGAGGCGCTCCGAGACGACCTGACTTCCAGAGGGGTCAAGCCTGGAAGCCATGTTGCGCTTCTGGGAGAAAACATACCCGAGTGGGGCATTGCCTATTTGGCGGTTACGAGTATGGGTGCGGTGATCGTGCCGATCCTTCCCGACTTCTCCAGGGACGAGGTCGCCTCAATCATTGATCACTCCGGCGCAGAAGGGCTCATCGTCTCGAATTCCTTGAGCGACAGGGTCGGAGGTCAGGAGAGTCTGAGTTTTTGCATTCTCCTCGAGGAAGTTAGGGAGCTCCGTCGGCCGGACGCAGCGGAAGCGACGGCGGCGGTTCCCGGAGAGCGTGACCTTGCCGCAATACTGTACACCTCCGGCACGACGGGCCATCCAAAGGGTGTAATGCTCAGCCACCGTAACATAGTTCAGAATGTGATAAGCTCGCGAACCCTGGTTCGCATTACATCTGAGGATAGATGGCTCTCCATACTCCCGCTGGCTCACAGTTACGAGTGCACGATCGGATTTCTCATACCCCTCTCAGCCGGGGCATCGGTCACCTATCTCGGCAAGCCTCCCGTGCTCTCAGCGCTGCTGCCGGCTCTCAAGGAAGTGCGGCCGACCATGATGGCAAGTGTCCCCCTCATAATGGAGAAGCTCTACAGCACCCGGGTCAAGGCGCTCTTCACAAAGAACCTGTTCACCAGAGTCGTCGGCCGAATTGGGATCCTGCGGCGGCTGATCCATCGCGCGGCGGGTCGAAAGGTGTATGAGACCTTCGGGGGAGCTCTCCACTTCTTTGGTATCGGGGGGGCACCTCTTTCACCCGAAGCGGAGCGTTTCCTGAGAGAGGCTCGCTTTCCCTACGCCATCGGATACGGTCTTACAGAGACGTCACCCCTGGTCGCAGGGACCGACGCAGAGCATACGAAGTATCGTTCCACAGGGCCCCCAATCAGCGGGGTTGAAGTTCGGCTTGATCCGTCTGCACGAGATGGACAAGGTGAGATCCTGGTTCGGGGGCCCAACGTGATGCAGGGATACTACCGCGACGAAGAGGCGACGGGGGAGGTGCTCACACATGACGGCTGGTTCCGAACCGGTGACATCGGCTCGCAAGACAAAGACGGCTACCTCTACATTCGAGGCAGATTGAAGAACATGATCGTTGGATCCGGCGGGGAGAATATCTATCCCGGCGATATAGAAGAGGCTATAAACCAACATGAGCTCGCCGTGGAATCCGTGGTTTTTGAGTGGAATGGCCGCCTAATTGCCAGAGTACACGCGGATCTGGAGGAACTCAAGAAGCGACTCGGTGACCAGAGTGAGGATCCCGGCGCGATCCGCCAACAGACAGATGAGATACTCTCCGAGATTCGCCGGGCGGTCAATACTCGTGTGAGTCGACAAGCCAGGCTAAGCCGAATGATCTTGCAGTGGGAGCCGTTCGAGCGAACGCCCACCCGCAAAATAAAGCGGTTCCTGTACACGCGCCTGCCACACCGTGAGGAGTAGGCTCGGTAGGGCTCCCGTCGCCGGGAACGGTTGCAACGACGCCCCCCGGGGCGGGCCGCCCCGAGGTGGGCCACTCAGTACCGTGAGGCGCGCGACACCCGGGACTATGTGCGCGCCCTGCGGCTTGACCACTTGGGGCGCGGCGCACCTTAGCCGGTGCCCGCTCCTGAGTGTCCCGGTCGAGGTAGTGGATGCCGGTGCCTACGAGCATGGCGCAGGCGTGGATGTTAAGCTTGCAGACCCCACCGCACCGGTTGCGCAGGGGGCAGAAGGCCGAGACGATCCAGCTGCCGAAGTTCGCGATCCGGGACCTTCACCAGGGCGGGGTGGCCGCCTGTTCCCAACAAGCTGCGTAATACGTTGTGTGCCGCAATCCGCGACTACTCAGCTTCCCCTTCGTCGAGCATACGCACAGCGGAGAGAGCAAAACCGTACAGACCGAGTACATCAACATCCTCGTCATCGCGATTCCAGAGAAGCACGACAGTATACTCCTCGCCCTCGCGTGATTGACCGTGGACAACCTCGGCCGCCGCCCCGGGGACATAGCCGTCCTTGTACACGACGTCATGCCAATCTACAGTCCCCGCGGCGCCGGGGGCGACCGCGGCCGCGTCTATTCCCGAAACCGATTCGGCAAGGTCGGCGAGCTGTCGCGCGGTGTACATCCACCCTACATCACGACGGTCCCGATGCGAAGGCAAGCCGTAGGAACCATCGAGCGACACCTCGCGAGCGCGCTCGAGCACCTCTTGCCGCTCTGCCTCAGATTCGGCGTCCCGCCAGTCATCGGCAAGGGCCTGATCGTCGGCTCCGAGAATGGCAAACATCTCTCCCGTTGTCGGAACAGGGCGTTCTTCGCCGGCGTAGCGGTCGACCCGTTCGCGTCCGGCAATCCGCATAAGCGTATCGGTAGCGGTATTATCGCTTATGCTCATCATATGAAGGAGAAGCGTATCGATGGTAACCG
>CAZUVX010000080.1:0-1985 GCA_964623865.1 uncultured Spirochaetaceae bacterium
GAAAGCGTTCTGCTGCTTCATCCAACAAGCTTCGGGATACGTTACGGGATACGTTAGCTATCGGTGCCGCGCCCAGAGGACAAGGCGCGTGTGGTCGGGGCGAAAGCCCATTTCCCGGAGCGCCGGGGCCCAGGGCGTGGCCGAGGCCGGGTCGCCGTTGATCGTCTCAATGACGAAGCGCGAGAGAGGCCTCACCGCCCGGGAGGTCGCCGTCCGGGCGAAGTCGAAGAGCCGCGGAAGGTCGGGGTCGTCCTCATCGATCCCGGGGTGGATGTCTACGTCCTTACCCCCTCGCCGGGCGATGACCGCCAGGTCGGTTCCGCGGTAGACCAGCAGCGTGGTCTTCTGCCGCGCCGGCAGCTCGTAGGGCAGCCCGGTTAGACCCAACCCCGCCGGCGACGCCGGGTCCGACGCGGACATCCAGTAGATCGACGGCGCCGCCTCGAGACCCTGCAGGAGCTCCGTCGCCTCGGGGGTGGCGAACTGCAGGCCCGACACGCCCTCGACGAAGTAGCCGCCGCGCACCTCCCCTGCCAACTCCATGAGGCGCAGTGCATTCGAGACATCGCCCCAGCGGAAGCCGGGCGCCTCGTCTCGCAGGCGCTCCCGAAAGACGACGCCGTGGCGGTCCAGCAGCACCCGGGCCCGATCCTTTGCAAGCTCCAGCGCCTCCAGCTCGCTCTCGGGGGACGGAGCCGGCGACAGGCGGAACCAGTACGCCCCGGCGGCCGGGGTGACCTGCCTTCTCGAGGGTCGATGCCGACGGCCGCTCCGGACCACACCGCCGCGTCGCGACTCAGCTGCGGGCCTCGCGGTCCGGTGCGCTCCGCCGGGGCCGCGTGCCCGGAGCGGTTGCAGGGTGTCCGCGCTTACCTCACCCGCCCAGGCGAGCGTCAGGAGCCGCCGCTCCGTCTCCTCGACTCCCAGTCCGGCGTAGTCGTGGATATCCCAGAAGGAGAAGCGTCCTCGCCCCGCCGGGAAGAGGGTCTCCGGTGCCGGTGCCGGGGAGTCGCCGCTTCCTTCGGCGTCGTCCCCGGGGAGGTGGAACCGCGGCGCCGCAAGATCCCGATCCTCGGGGATTGCCAGGACAATGCGCCCCGGTCCGGCGCCGAACCAAGCCACGTCGTCGCGCCGCGTCAGGTCGTCCAGCTCGACGGGGCGGTAGCCGGGGATGCGCGCCGGTAGTATGAGCTCCTCCAGGGCATCCAGGGCCACCGGGAGGAGGCTGAGTTGCTCAACCGCACCCTCCAGGCGACGTGTCGCCGCGCCGGGGTCCGACCCGGCAAGATGCCGAACGTCCGGATTCGACGCGTCCATGTGAATCAACCCGTGCCGGACGGCGCTGAACAGCGGCAGCTGCTCCGGGGGAACGGGACGGACGGCGTCACGACCGCGGCGCCGGGTCCGACGAAGAAGAATCTCGTAGATGTCGCTGCGACAGATCCGCTCCGGGTCTCGTGCATCGTGGCCGGAAACGACCTCACCGGCCTCCCGGGCCTCCTGCAGGAAGCGCCCCACCGCCTCTTCGGCGACTCCGAAGGTCTCGGCGATAGCTCCCGGACTGATGGCCGCGTAGTAGCTCAGAAAGTCCCGAAGGAGGATCTCCAGCTCCGGCCGGCGGGGCGACTCCCCCGGCTTCCCAGGCTCCTCGTCGGCTTCTCCCGCGAGCTCGTAGGCGCGGGCGATTTCCTCCCGGATGGAGACTCCGCACGCTACCGCCTCCGCCAGGCCGGCGAAGCGCGACGCGCCGGAAGTGACGGGGCTTCCGCTCGTTTCCGGCGATGCGCGGCGCAGAGCTTGCTCCAGGATCGGTAGCCGGTCGATGGTCGTGACTACCGGCCCGGCTGCGCCGGGAAGAGTGATCCGGCAGACTCTGTGAGCGACAGAGGCCACGACGTCATCCGTGGTCTGTGCCCCCTGTTCGTCGCGCTCCGCCGCCGCGTCTGCATCTGCCGCGTCTGCATCTGCCGCGTCTGCATCTGCCG
>CAZUVX010000080.1:2085-12619 GCA_964623865.1 uncultured Spirochaetaceae bacterium
GCCGCGTCTGCATCTGCCGCGTCTGCATCTGCCGCGTCTGCATCTGCCGTTGCGCCCGGGGATGTGGCGTCCGGGGATGTGGCGTCCGGGGATGTGGCGCCCGGGGGTGATGTGCCCGCGGCTACCGCCGCCACCAGATCGGACCACTCATGGAGCGGGAGAACCACGCGTGAGCGGATCCAGGCAATCAAGTCGTCTCCCATGTCGGGCGCGTAGTGCGCTTCCCGGCGCTTGAGACGGTCGTCGGTCTGGTCAATCACCTCCGGGGGAATGGTGCGGCTCAGGACGCCCGAGGCGGTGACGCTGCGAATCAGCTCCGACGCGACCTGGGAGCGGCCGACGCCGCGGTCGAGCTCGTACATGTTGACGTTGGTTTGCTGCCACACGAGATCGCGGGCGAAGGGCGACGGGTTCGACGTAGCCACCGAGGAGACGACAATCTCCCGGCCATTCACCTCCCGGAGCCGCTCCGCCAGCGCGGGCAGATCGAAGTAGTCCCGGAGGCACGTGCGCCACGTTTCCACGACGATCGGGAAGTCCGGGTACTGCGAGACGACGGCCAGGATGTGCCGCGCCCGGAGGCGGTTGAGCCATAGCGGGGTACGCCGGTCGAAACCGGCCCGTGGCAGGAGGAGGGCGCGCCCGGCGTTCTCCCGGAAGCGCGCTGCGAAGAAGCCCGAGCTCTCGAGGACGTCCCGAAGCGCCTCCTGGAGCTGCTCGGGGCGCCGGGCAACCTCTCGCAGGGCGTTCACGACATCCTCCGCGCCGCGGTCGGTGGGGAGCTGTACCAGGACGGCGTCATCATCCGCGAAGGTTGCGACCTCGGGGGCGCCGGACGCCTGGAGCACGCCGCGTATCAGGAGGGCAAGCGGATAGTTCAGGCGCCCGCCCCAGAGGGTGTGCACCACCACGTCTCGGGTGCCGGCATTGCGGTCGTGGCGGCCGGCGGTCTCCTCCACGATGATCCGTCCGCGGTGAGGGAGTCCGCCGGTTGTCTCGCGTTGCTCCTGCAGGAAGTCCAGGAGCTGGTCGAGGGCGCTGTCGGGGATCGCGTCGGCGGCGGAGTCCGTGCTCCAATCGGTGGCGTCGGTGTTCGAGCCGCCGCCGGCCGGCGCGAGGAGCGACCGCACCGCGTCGCGGAGGGCGGGGCGGTTCAGGCCGTCGGCATCGGCCCCGGCCAGATACTCATCAAGGCGGGACAGGACGTCGAGGAGGCGGCGCGACCAGTGGTAGTCGCGGTGGAGAGGCTCGCCGCGCCAGAAGGGGAGGGCCCGGGAGGAGTCGGCGACGGGCTCGACCCGGACGCTGCGGTCGGTGATCCGGCGGATCTTCCACTTCTGGTTGCCGAAGACGAAGATCTCGCCCAGGCGGCGCTCCCAGACGAACTCCTCGTCGAGCTCGCCGAGTTTGCTCTCGCTTCCGGCGAGGCGGAGCTCGTAGTAGCCCCGGTCGGGGATGGTGCCGCCGGAGTGGTAGATCATGCGCTCCACGCCGGGGCGGCCGCGGATGGTGCCGGCCAGATCGTCCTTGAAGACCCGCGGCTCGAGATCGCGAATGTGTGAGTCCGCGTAGCGGCCGGCGAGCATGTCCACAACGCCGTCGAAGAGGCGGCGGTCCAGGGCGCGGTAGGGGTAGGTGCCCCGGATGAAGCGGTAGAGCTCGTCCAGCTCCCACTCCTCCTGGGCAACCATGGAGACGATGACCTGTGCCAGGACGTCCAGAGCGCCCTCGACCGGCGTGATCTCCTCAATGTCCTGCTCGGCGACGGCGTGGCGCATGACCAGGGCACTCAGGAGGTCCCGCGGGAAGAAGGGGACGAAGGTGCCCCGGCTCACGGCGCCGACGCGGTGGCCCGAGCGGCCTACCATCTGCACCGCCGAGGCGACGGTGAACGGTGTCCGAAGGAGAATGACTTCGTCAATGCTTCCGATGTCGATGCCGAGCTCCAGGGAGGTGGTGGCGACGATCGCCTCCAGGGCTCCCTCCTTCATCTGCTGCTCCACCTGACGGCGCAGCTCCAGGGAGAGGGAGCCGTGATGAGGGTAGGCGCAGAGGCGCCCCTCCGCCTCGTTGAGGAGGGAGGCGACCTTCTCGGCATCGCGGCGGTTGGTCGTGAAGATCAGGGTGGAGCGGTTCCGGGAGAGGTGGCTGCGGAGAATCTCGATGACCGGCAGCCACGGCGACGGCTCCTCCGCCACCACTTGTCGCAGCGGGTCTGCGTAGGCTACGCGCAGGTCGATGTCCCGGCGCCCTTCGCCGGAAACCACCGTGATGGGGCGACTGCGACGAGGCTGCGCTTCGGCACCGGAAGCGGTCTCCACGTGGCCGGGAGGCGCGCCCGGCCCGGCTTGGGCGTCGTTGGCCCTCCCGGGCGCCGCGTCCGCCTCCGTCGCTGCGACGCCCGCCGATGCGTACCCCGCCACGAACTGCGCGATCTCCGCCAGGGGCCGGACCGTGGCGGAGATGGCAATGCGCTGCACCGGCGACTCCGCCAGGCGCTCGACGCGCTCAACCGCGGTGACGAGGTGCGTACCGCGTTTACTCCCGGCGACGGCGTGGATCTCGTCCAGAATGACCTTCTGCACCGTCTCCAGGAGCGTGCGGCCGCTCGTGCTGGTAAGGAGTATGTTGAGGCTCTCCGGGGTGGTGATCAGGATCTCCGGCGGATGCCGCAGCATGCCGCGGCGCTCTTCTGCGGGAGTGTCGCCGCTCCGGGTCAAGGCGCGGATCTCCGGCGGGTTGTGGCCCTCCGCGCGAAAGCGCTCGGTCAGCTCGGTCAGGGGATGGAGAAGGTTGCGCTGAATGTCGTTGTTGAGCGCTTTGAGGGGCGAGACGTAGAGGACGGTGGTTCGGCTTGCTTCCCACTGCCCCGTGAGGAGGCGATCCAGGCTGTACAGGAAGGCTGCCAGGGTCTTCCCGCTCCCGGTCGGGGCGGTGAAGAGGACGTTCTCGCCCCGGGCAATCACGGGCCAGACGCGGCGCTGGATGTCGGTGGGCTCGCCGTAGGTTTCCGCAAACCAGGCGTCAACGACGGGGTGCATGCCCGCTCGCCCTACGCCCCGGAGACCTCGTGGTCAAAGATGCCCGGTTGCTCCCGCACGCGAAGGATGGGCTTCTTCAGGATGCGCGGATTCGCCAGGACCCAGTGGAAGCGCCCCGGTTCCGCCCACTCGCTCTCGGAGTCGGAGACCACATCGACCAGATCGACGCTTCCAATGACGGCTTCGGCGTGGAAGAAGGCGCCCTGCTCCTCGGAGCGGTAGTGGGCGTAGACGTCCTGGAGCAGGTTGTACTGGGCGACGATCGAGTCCGGCTGGCGCGGCTCCTTCTTCAGGTAGACGCTGAGCCCGTAGTCCACAATGCCGATGTACCGCGTCTTCGCCTCGATCTGTTCAATGTCGCTCATGAGCGCATCGAACTCGTGCACGAGGGGCAGGGGATACCGCGACATGTCCGGCATCCCGCGAAAGCTCACTCGTCCGCCCGAGTGGATGTAGAGCGTGCCGCGGTGCTCCGTCGACCAGGTGCGATTCTCCACGTCCTTGATGCCGTAGCAGACCAAATAGGAAACCGGATTGGGTATGGACAGGCATGTCAGTTGCATTGAACTCTCACACTCCCGACTCCGCTCCCACCCGGTGCGGCGGCGTCGACCGCTGCGTCGTAGACCGCTGCGTCGCCGACCGGCCCCTCCCGCTTCCGGCTACTCTTCGTCCCCATCTTCATTCCCACTGCTCTCGCCCTCCGCCTCGTCGTCACCCTCAACCACCGTGAAGGGACGCACCTTGTCGCCGGTGCGACCCGCATTTTCCCGGACCTCTTCGATCAGAGAGACGGACTGGAAGGGAATCAACAGGTGCTCCGCCTGACCGAAGGTTCTCCTCACCTCATCCTGAGATGGATCGATGATTACGGACTTCCCGTCGTCGAAGACGAGATCGCGAATCGAGACGAAGTACGGATGCGTCATGTCGAGCTCGCGCGCTCTGAGCATGACCTCCTTTCCCTTCCAGGTGAGGTGCACACGGTAGAGTGACATGGTGGCTATAAGATATGCGCCCCCGGTCACGCGTATCAAGGGGAGCGGTGGACGACTCGGTGCGTCACGGCGATCTCTCTGCGGGGTCGCCCCTTCCAATCTGATCCTCCGCGGCGGCGGCGCTCAACACGCTCCGCACTCCGGAGGTGTGAAGCGCCCGGGCGAGGTGGATGAGGGCACCCGCGGCGCCGCGGATTCATACGGCGCCGCGAGGCGGGTCGCGCCACCGGGGTCGCGCCACCGGGGTCGCGTATCCCGGCGACGCGGGGCACCGGCGAATCCTAATTCTCGTCCAGATTGCGCCGGATTTCGGCGTCTTCCTTCAAGTCGTCAAGGTACGCCTGGATGGCTTCGGCTTGCTTCTGCTGTGAGAGATACTGGTCGATCTGGGGCTTGGCGTCCGCATAGGATTGGGCCCCCGAATCGGCCTTGTCGGTAACCTGGATGACGTGGTAGCCGAAGCTCGTTTCCACGACGTCGGAGATCTCGCCTACCTCGAGATTGAAGGCGGCTTCCTCGAAGTCAGGCACCATCTGGCCGCGGCCGAAAGTGCCAAGATCGCCGCCCCGCGAAGCGCTGGGTCCGTCGGACTCCTCTTCTGCAAGGGTTGCGAAATCGGCCCCGTCCTCGAGGCGGGACTTGATGTCTTCGGCACGCTCTCGCGCCTCTTCCAGGGCCTCCTCACCCTCGACACCTTCGGTTGACACCAGGATGTGGCGCGCCTCCACCTGTTCGCCCTGCTCGAAGAACTGAGGGTTCTCGTCGTAGAAGGAGCGGGCCTCATCTTCGCTCACCTCGAAGTTCTGCCCCACCTCCTGCGCAATGAGGCGGTTGATCGCCAGACTGCGTCGAACCTGCTCCTCGAGATCCTCGACGGTCAATCCCGCCTGGGATAGTGCCTCCTCAAACTGTTCCTCGTTCTCGAAGTTGGCACGAGTCTGCTCGAGCTGGGTGGAGATCTCCTCCTCAGAGACCTCGATCTCTTCCTTGATGCTCTGCTGGTAGAGGAGCTCCTCCTCGATGAGGCGCTCCAGAATGTCCTCGCGCAGTTGCGTCGTCTGCTCCGGGGTTATCTGCTGGCCCTGCTGTGCAGCCTGCGCTTCACTCTGGGCAACGGTGGACTCGAAGCGACTTCGCTCAATAGGCACCCCGTTTACCACGGCGACTGCGTCCGAGGCGCCGGCGGATTCGATGGGCGTTGCCTCGCCTTCGTCCTCCCCGGTGGGTGTCTGCTGCTCGGATTGCGACTCGTCAGGCTGCTCTCGATTGCCTCCGGCGAATGCCGTTCCGACAAATACGAAAACGAGAGCTAGAACGAGCGCAGTGATGCGTTGCATATGCATTTTGACTCCTTATATCCGAATAGTTTCATGGAAGTGGTCAAGGCACGTGGTGGCTTGCCCCTCATTTGTACTGCTGCGTCACAGCAGGTGTCAACCTTGTTCGACGCATCCTGTTGCGGATGAGTATACTTCCGGGAAACCTGTGAGTGCCGGTCGTTGTGGCTGCGGGTTCGGCCGGCGCCGCTGGGAGAACCCAGGGAAGAGGAGCGCCACATGGCAACGGAACGAGCAACGCTGGGCGGCGGATGCTTCTGGTGCATAGAAGCGGTATACAAGCGAGTCGAGGGGGTGACGTCGGTAACGTCCGGGTACGCCGGAGGTTCGACCCCTGATCCCACGTATGAGCAGGTGTGCACCGGCAGGACCGGACATGCAGAGGTGACCCAGGTCGAATTCGATCCGGAGGCAGTCACATACCGGGAGATCCTCCAGATCTTCTGGAAGGCGCACGACCCGACGACGCTGAATCGTCAGGGAGCAGATGTCGGCACGCAGTACCGATCCATCATTCTGTACCACGACGAGGAACAACGGCAAGCTGCCGAGGAGTCGAAGGCGCAGGCTCAGAAGGATGTATCGGATCCTATTGTGACGGAGATCAAGCCGCTTGATACGTTCTACCGCGCCGAAGGCTATCATCAGGACTACTTCGACATGAATCCCAACGCGGGATACTGTCGTCTCGTTATCCATCCAAAGCTCAAGAAGCTGGGCATGGCGTGATTGACCTGGACGGCGCCTCGGAATACGCTGCCGGTGAGTACCAGGACATTGAGCGGGAACATGGTGAGCTTTGAGACGGCGGGCGTTATTGACGACCTGGATGGAATGACGGAGGAGGAGCTCGATTCCCTCGACTTCGGCGTTGTGCGAATGGCGAAGGACGGGACCGTTGCGGCGTACAACCGATACGAGTCCCGACTGTCGGGCATCAATCCGGAAAGTGTCCTCGGCAAGGACTTCTTCGTCCAGGTGGCACCCTGTACCAACAATTACATGGTTGCGCATCGCTTCCGGGAGGCTGAAGACCTCGACGAAATCGTAGACTACGTGTTCACCTACGTCATGGTTCCGACCCCGGTCACGTTGCGTCTCCTGAAGCGTTCCGATTCCCCCTGCCAATACCTGCTTGTCGTAAAGCGCGTATCCGCACAATGACCCGAGAGCGACTTCTCCAGTTCCTCTATCAAACCCCGATCGGCATCATTGAGATCGACCATGCGGGCACCATTGGGCTCATGAATGCCTACGCCACCCGGTATCTCCTGCCGATTGCCGCTGGGGGCGGGGTCACCAATCTTTTCGACCTGCTGTCGCCCTATCTGCCGGGAGTCCGGGAGGAGGTGGGCGCTTTCGTCACGAAGGCGGGAACCGTGGTTACGAATCGACGGTTCGCAGTTCCCTTTGGCGCAGACGGACCGGTTACCCTCTCCCTGTCGGTGGAGCGCCTGGACGAGGATCTCTACATGGCGACTCTGGCGGACGTAACCGAGTTGGCGGAGCAGGAGGAGCGGGTGCGTCGCGCCCGGGACGACGAAGCGGCGCAGCGCGGTCGTATGGAGATTGCCGGCAGTGTGCTCCACGATATCGGGAATGCGGTGACCGGGGTGAGCACAACCGCGGCGCGTCTCCTGAGTGAAGCGCCCTGGCCCGAGATCGTGGAGCTCCGGCGCCTCGAGCAACTGATCGCGTCGAACGCCGACGGGTTCGCTCGGGCGATCGGCTCCGACCGTCTGGACGCTCTCAAGGCGTTTATGCGGGAAATCGTGTCGAAGCTCGAGGATCGCCGGGAAGGGCTCGGTAAGGCGCACCAATCCATGACGGATACTCTCGGGCACATCTCGGAGACGCTCGCGGTGCAGCGACAGTACGCCTCCGAGTGGGTTTCGGGGCATCGGCCACGGATTGCGGTGCAGCGCGTCATTGCCGATGCCCTGGCCATGCAACGGGCGAGCTTCGAGAAGCGCGGTGTCCACGTGTCCGTGCAGGCCGGTGGTGACGAGACGATCATCGAAGGCGACCGAACCAAGCTGGTTCGGGCCTTCGTGAACATATTCAAGAATGCGGCGGAGTCCTTCGACCGGGCGGGCTCTGCCGGCGGCGTCGAAGAGGGCGCTCCGGCGCCGGTCGGCGAGCGGCACGTAGCCGTCGCCGTGGCCGGGATCGCCGGAGACCGTGTGCGAATAACCGTGTCGGACAACGGCGCCGGCTTCGCCTCCGAAGACGGCGAGTACCCCATTCGGGAAGGGCGTACGACCAAGGCGGACTCCCGCGGTATTGGGCTGTACTCGGCCCGGCAAATCGTACTGGGTCACGGGGGCGGTTTGAGCGTGAGAAGCGACGGCCCCGGAATGGGGAGCGTTGCGACACTCGAGCTCCCTGTCTCCCAATCGGCGGCTCCTCCGAAGGATCGCCACCGGGAGCAGTATCCGAGCTCAGGAGGGAAGCAGGAGAGATGAACCAGCCTTTCAACACGCGGATTCTCGTCATTGACGACGAGGAAGCCGTTCGTAACAGCTTTCGGGAGATCCTCGTTCCGACCCGCCGGGACTACTCCGCCCTGGAGGCGGCAAGCAACACCCTCTTCGGAGAGAGTAGATCCGCGGGGATGGGTTCCCAGACGTTTCAGTTTCAGCTGGACGAGGCCGACGGCGGCGCCGCCGGCGTGGATATGGTGCGCGCGGCAGTCGAAGAGGGGCGGCCGTATGCTTCCATATTCGTCGACATTCGAATGCCCGGCTGGGACGGCCTGGAGACGGTACGGCACATCCGTGAGCATGATACTCGCGCCGAAATCATCTTCATTACCGCCTACAGCGATTACTCGATCGAGGAGGTCGTCGGCCGGGCCGGTGCGAACGTCGGATACCACACCAAGCCCTTTGCACCTGAGGAGATCCGTCAGCTCGCCACCAAGTCGGTGTACGAGTGGAACAAGACCCGGGGCCTCGAGAACCTCATTCACGTAATCAGCGATCTCCGTGCAACCGACGCCAAGCTGGATCTGCTGCTCCACAACATCCTCCACCAGGTGTCCGACCTCGTCGGGTCCACGTCGGCCTTGCTCGCGGTCCGTGACCGGGAGCGATACAAGAAGCTGATCGGGATCGGGGTGCTCTCGGACGATGCGGCTGCACTCGAACACCTCGAAACCCTGCCGATGGTGCAGGTCAACGAGGTCTACCAGAGCGATGACTTCATCTACTTCCCCATGGACCGGTACGGTGTCTTTGCCCTCTTCGAGAGCGACAAGGGGCCCCTGCGGAACGACCGGATCTACATGGTACAGCTCTTTCTCGAGCAGGCCACCCAGGCCATCCGGAACGCCGAGCTCCAGGAAGAGCTGTTGCGAAAAGAACGGCTTTCCGCCATGGGACAAGGTGTCAGTGTAGTTGCCCACGATCTCCGCAACCCCCTTGGGAGCATCCTCTCCCTTGTCGACCTGATTGAGATGGAGGGGCGGCTGAGTGAAGAGGCGTTGCCCTACCTCTCGATGATCCGCAGCTCCGCCGAATCCGCCACGACCATTGTCAACGACATCCTCGATTTCACCCGGGCCGGTCGGGCTACCGGTAAGCCGACCGTTGTCTCCCGGATCCTGGACCGAGTCGAAAGCGATGTTGGCGAGTTCGTGGAGGGTACCAACGTTGAGGTCCGGGTACGCACGCTCGGGGACTTCACGCTGGTTGCGGATGCAAGCAAGATTCGCCGCGTTCTGGTGAACCTGCTCCGCAACGCCGTCGAGGCGACCGCCAGGGACGGAGCGCCGGCGGAGCCGGGATCTCACACGGTGGAGCTCAGCGCCCGGGCGGACGGTGAGGACGCGCTCTTCGAGGTGGCCGACGACGGGCCGGGCATCCCGCCGGAGGTGCAGCAACAGCTCTTCGTTCCCTTTGCAACCGGCGGCAAGAAAGGCGGTACCGGGTTGGGGCTTCCAATCGTCAAGCAGTTCGTTGAGGCCCACGACGGCACTATTGACTTCGAGACGTCGTCGAAGGGGACCCGATTCGTCGTTCGCCTGCCGGGGCGCGCGAAGGGCGCTTCCGAGAAGGAGTCGGCGTCCGGTTCAGCTTAGGGCACCCCGGCGCGCCGTCGGCATCGATCCAAATGCTCCGACGGCGTCGTCCGGTTCCGAAGGACTACCGGCGCAGGGCGTTCAGCCGGACGGCAATGCGGCCGGCAAGGTCGGCGTTGTTCTTGACCAGGGCGATGTTCGACACGAGGCTCTTGCCTTCGGAGAGTTCGGTGATGCGGGCCAGGAGGAAGGGCGTGAGCTCCTTGCCGCGCAGCCCCTGTTCTTCCGCCTCGTCGACGGCTCGTCGAATAATCCCGTCCATCTCCTCCTTGGGAAGGGACCACTCCCGGGGGACCGGGTTTGCCAGCACGGTGCCTGCCAGGGTGTCTGTCTCCCACCCGGTATGGAGGAAGTGCGCAATCTCTTCGGGCGAGTCCATCCGGTAGTCCACCGGCAGACCGCTCTCCCGAGAGTAGAATGCCGGGAGCTCGTCGGTGCCGAAGCCGACTACGGGGACCCCGAGAGTCTCCAGGTACTCCGCCGTCAGACGAAGGTCCAGAAGCGCCTTGGGGCCCGCCGAAACCACCGCGACCCGGGTGCGGGCGAGCTCCTGCAGGTCGGCGGATACGTCGAAGGTGGACTCGGCACCGCGGTGCACCCCGCCAATGCCACCGGTCGCGAAGATAGGGATCTCCCCGCGCTCTGCGAGCATCATGGTCGCTGCGACGGTCGTTGCGGCGTCCAGCTTGCGGCTCATGACCGCCGCAATGTCGCGCCGGCTCGCCTTGCGCACACCCTCCGTCCGGCCCATGTGTTCGAGCTGATCCGGTTCCAGGCCGACGCACACCTCACCGGCAATGATTGCAATGGTCGCCGGGACGGCGCCGGTTCTCCGGACCGCCTCCTCAACCTCCCGGGCGGTCTCGATGTTCTGCGGATAGGGCATGCCGTGGGAGATGATGGTGGATTCGAGAGCAACGAGAGCCGCGCCGGCGCGCCGAGCCCTGGTGACCTCGGTCGAGTAAGCAATGGGTAGAGCCACGGGATACTCCTCGATGTGTTGTCTGCCTCGATGTGTTGTCTGCGTTGCAGGCGCAGTGTACGGCGGAGGCGGCGGCCGGGTCTACGGTCCGCCGG
>CAZUVX010000081.1:0-1937 GCA_964623865.1 uncultured Spirochaetaceae bacterium
TGCGCTACCTCCATGACATGGACGACTTGCGCCGCGCCCTCGAGGCCTTTGCTGAAGGCGCATAGCGGCAGTACGTTACATGCATGCAGTACAGAACAATTGGGACCTCGGATCTATCCGTATCGGTTGTAGGCCTGGGCACGTGGGCCATGGGAAACGACTTCTGGGGACAGGTAGATGACAATCAGTCCATACGTGCCATACAGGAAGCGCTGGACAGCGGCATCAATCTCATTGACACCGCCCCCGCCTACGGGGCCGGTCATGCGGAAGAGATTGTTGGACAGGCAATCAAGGGGCGCCGGGATGAGGTGGTAATCGCCACCAAGGTCGGCATTATCCGCACCGAAGACGACTTCATTCGCAACTTGAAACCGGAGTCCATGCGGCAGGAGATCGAAGACTCCCTGAGGAGACTGCAGATCGATGTCATTGATCTCTATCAGATCCACTGGCCGGATCCCGACACCCCCCTTGAGGACTCCATGGCGGAACTCACCAGGATGAAGGACGCCGGCAAGATCAAGCACATAGGCGTGTCGAACTTCCAGGTGGATCTCCTTCAGAAGGCGCAGGCGATGGAGGAGATCGTCAGCGTGCAGCCGCAGTTCTCCCTGCTCCACCGGAAGGCGGAGAGCAGCCTCCTGCCCTACTGCGCCAAGAACAGGATCGGCGTCCTGGGCTACGGGAGTCTGGCCGGAGGGATCTTAACGGGCAAGTTCCGGGAGATTCCCGAGCTCGAAGAGGGTGACAACCGCGACAAGTTCTACCAGTTCTTCAAGGAACCGACCTGGAGTCGGGTCCAGAACGTCCTGGATGTGCTCCGCGCCGTGGCGGAGGAACGCGGCGTGACCGTCGCCCAGGTCGCCGTCAACTGGGCCTTCCAGCAGCGCGGCATTACGAGTGCGCTGGTAGGTGCGAAGAACCCCAGCCAGGCGCGCTCCAACGCCGGCGCCGGTGAGTGGAGCCTCTCCGAGGACGAGGTCGCGCGCATCAATCGGGCGTACGACGAGAACTTGCGGAAGACGGTGTGACCCGCGGGGGCGACCGGTCGATCGAGCAGCCGGGCGCGGGGGCGACCGGTCGCGCCGCGCATGCGGAGGGCCGCGACGCCGGGCCGTCGGCATCGACCTCCGGGGCGGTCACTGGACCGCCCCGGAGGTCAACCCTCCTAGGACAACCCGCTGAAAGACCACCACCAGCAACACCACCGGCAGGATTGCCAGGATGGTCCCGGCAGCGACCCAGGACCATTGCAGCTGAAAGGCCTGGCTGAAGCTCAGAACCGCAACGGGTACGGTCTGGACCTCGGGAATCCCCAGACTGACGGTGAAGGCGTGCATGAACTCGCCCCAGGAGCCGAGGAAGCTCAGGACCCCGGCGGAGAAGAGGCCGGGCGCCGCCAGGGGGAGGAGGATGCGCAGGTAAATGGTGAAGGGGCCCGCCCCGTCAATGCGCGCTGCGTCCTCAAGTGCTTCGGGGAGTGAGGTGTAGTAGCTCGACATGAGGAGCAACGCCAGCGGCACGCCGTAGACCATGTTGGGTAGGATCATGCCCCAGAGAGTGCCGAGCATGCCCATGGCGCGAATGAGCACGAAGGTGGGGCCAATGACAATGATCGGCGGCACGAGCCCCGCCGCCTGGATGACCACGAGGGAGTGCACCCGGTAGCGGAAACGCAGGCGCGCGACGGCATACCCTCCCAGGCTGCTGAGAAAGAGGGTGCCGATCATGGCGCTCCCGGAAACGATGAGACTGTTCAGGATGGCGCGCTGGACCCGGAACCCTTCACCCAGAACGACGGCGTAGTTCTCCAGGGTCGGATTCCCGGGAATGTACTCAATGGGCAACCGGAACTCGGTTCCGGGCACCTTGAGTGAGGTGATGAGAATCCAGAACAGGGGCCCGACGGAGAAGATACCGACCAGCAGGATGAG
>CAZUVX010000081.1:2037-12476 GCA_964623865.1 uncultured Spirochaetaceae bacterium
CGCCGCGCTCAAAACGCCCTCACAATGCGGCGCAGATAGATCATGCTCACCGCCAGAACCAGAAGGAAGGTGATGATCGCGTAGGAGGAGCCCAGCCCGTACCGGTTGAAGCCGAAGTAGGTGCGGTACGCCAGGGTGCTGAGCGTTTCCGTGGCGTTTCCCGGACCGCCCTGGGTGAGGCCGAAGACGACGTCGAATACGCGCAGGGCGTCTCTGGTGCGGTAGAGGAGCGCCACGAAGATGGTAGGCCACATGACGGGCACGGTGATGGAGAAGAAGCGGCGCAGGCGTCCGGCGCCGTCCATCAACGCCGACTCCTTCAGCTCCGAGGGAATGGTCGCCAGTCCCGCCATGAGGAAGAGCGACGCAATGGCTGCGCCCTTCCAGGAGTAGACGAGGACCAGGCTGATTCCTGCAAGCCACTCGTTGGCCAGGAAGAGCGGCGGCTTGGCCACCAGCCCCATCCGGACCAGGAGGTCGCCGATCACCCCCGCCTCCGCATTCAGGAGCCACCGCCACAGTGAGGCCTGGATGACGTTGGGAATGGCCCAGGGAATGATGATGAATGCGCGAAAGACGCCTCGGAGCTTGGGATGGACCCAGAATGAGGCGACCGCCAGCACCATGCCCACGGTGAGGTCGACGAGGACCACCACGGCGGTGAAGATCAGGGTAAAGGCGAGAGCCGACAGAAACGCCGAATCGGTCACTACCGACAGGTAATTGCCAAGGCCGACAAAGGGCGCTCCGATCCAGTCGGTGGTGAACTCCAACCTGAAGAGGCTGTAGATGAGACTCTGGAGAATGGGATAGTAGTAAAAGACCGCCACTCCGAGGAGTGACGGTCCCATGATCAGCAGGGCGGTGCGGGTAGTGCGGCCCATACGTGGCGTCGCGCTCTTACTGAAGTGCGTTAACGCGCTCGTTCGCCGCCTCGAGGGCGCGGCGAGGCGCCTTTCCCCCGGTGAGGGCTGCGTGAATCTCCTCCTGGAGGATGGAAGAGAGCTGGGAGTAGCGCACGCTCGGCGGCCGGCTCTTGGCGCTGTCCAGGACCGCGGTAATGCGGTCGGCGTTCGGATTGGCCTCTAGGACCTCTTCGTTCTCGTAGAGACCGTCGTAGTACTGGACGGGCCCCCAGGCTACTGCGAAGGCCTTCTGCACGTCGAGGTCCGAGATCACCTCCATGACCTTCAGCGTCTCATCTCTCGTGTCGGTATAGGGGTTCACCGAGAAGGCGAAGCCCCCGGTGATTCCGACCTTTTCTCCCTCCGGCTCGGCGGGGCTGGTCGTGAATCCCCACTTCCCGACGACCTGGGAGCGCTCGGGATCATCCAGCCAGATGACCATGTCACTGTTTCCCCAGTTGAAGATGGCATCGCCGGCCACGAAGGGGCGTTGCGCCTCCTCGCCGTTCCAAGCGGTGGCGCTCACGGGGGTGTAACCACCCTCTATCAGGCCCACCATGAATTGCAGCGCCTGAATCGCTTCGGGACTGTCGAAGGCGTAGTTGCCTTCACCGTCGGTGTAGGAGCCGCCGAAACCGTAGAGGAAGTCGGAGAAGACCATGATCAGCCACTCACCCTTCCCGGCGGGCCAGGTGAGCCCGGCGAGCTCGGGCCGGTCGGCAAGAATGACGTCCATGGCTTCCTGCATCTCGGTGTAGCTCTCCGGCACCTCCAGCTCGTATTCTTCCAGCAGGTCGGAGCGGAAGTACATGCCGCTGATGCTCCCCCAGAAAGGCACGCCCAGGATATCTCCCTCGTGGGAGAACACATCCAGGCCTGAGTCAATGAAGTCATCTCTCAGCTGCGGCAACTCCCCGCCGAGGGGCAGGGCCCAGCCGGCGCGACCGAACTCCGGAACCCACGGCATGTCAATGCCGTAGATATCCACCGTCCCGTCCTGGGCGGTCATCCACACCGATATGGCGTCGCGCATCCCCGAGGTTGTATCCGGAAGGATGCTCAGCTCGACCTGGATGTCGGGGTAGCGATCGGCCACCGCCTCTTTAATGGCATCAATAGGCGCCGGGCCGGGACCGAAGGAGGACGTGAGAAAGCGATTGTAACCAATTGTGACGATGGTCGCGTCCTCGCCGCCTCCGGCTTCCTGCGCTGTCGAGCGGGTGCCCTCTTCCTGCCCGCCCCCGGCGAAGAGCGAGCCGACTGCGAACGCGACAAACAGGAGAAGAGTGAACGGGTACGTGGCGACTTTCTTCATTTGGTAACCCCTCGGAAATCTGATGCCGAAAGGGTACTGCAACGAGTGTCGAGGGGCAAACCGGAACGCGTGAGACCGGCGGGGGCCTTGCAACGGCCGCGCCGGTCACTCCTCCGAGGCCACGTACACCACCTCGTACCGGCGCGCCTCGTCGAGAGTAATGAGCTCCACAACGGGGATGCGGAAACGCACGCCCTCATCGCTGCGCGTGCCGCCGGCCTGGTCGACGATCCGCCCCGGGACCCGCACCAGGACGTTCACCGCGGCCTCCTGGAGGGCTGCGCGAATGACCCGCGGCTCCTCGTACTCCTCCAGAGCCCAGACCAGGTAGTCAATGTAGTCATCCTCGGACATGGTCGTTCGATCCGGCGGAAGAAGGATCTCCGCGAGGAGGGTCCCGTGCCAGGGCGACATGGCAATGACCGCGTCCAGCAGATCCGGCGTCACCTCAAGAACCATGCGCGTGCGCTCTCCGTCACGTTCCACGGACAGCGGCGACTCCTCTCCTCTGCCGTCGCTTCCGGCGCCGTCCGTCCCGTCGGCGCGCCCGGAGCCGCCCGCCTGGTCCTGCGGCGTCAACGCCCGCCCAAGATCCTCGAAGGCGACCGTCACACTCATGCGGTTTGCCGCCGGCACCGCCACCCGCTCCAGCGTCACGTCGTCCAATTCGGCAAAGCGCGCCTCCACCGCCGCGGGATCAAAGATCTCATCCGTCTCCGCGCCGACCGTTGCGGACAGGTCCCGCACGTAGGCAACCAGGAAGTCATTGAGGACGATGTCCACGGTCGACCGCCCGCTGCGCCCACCACTGATCTCCACGGTCTGCCCGGCGGAACAGCCGCCGAGCACCACCATGGCGGAGGCGCCGACCGTCACGGCCGCCGCCGCTACCCGGCGGAAAAGCGCCGGACCGCGTAGTTTCGACACTGCTGCTCGTCTCATCCGGTAGTCCTCCCTTCTCGTCGCTCGTAGAACCGCGCCGCCTCGCGGTACTCCTGCGCCTCTTCAAGCCTACCACGCTTCGCGCACCCCTGCGCGTAGATCCGGCACTTCCTCGCCAGCGTCCGTGCCGCCGCCCGGGCGTGTTCCGGCACGTCCTCGAAGGCACCCCCTTCGACCAGGTCGCGGAGGCCCTGTATCCGGAAGAACTCGATCGCCCCGTACCGCTCGGAGAGCTGATCCCCGTGGCCCGCCCGCTTGATGGTGAGCTCTTCGTCCACATACGCCACCGGATGGCGGTGCGTCAGACGCACCCAGAGCTCGTAGTCTTCCGCCACCTCCAGGTCCTCGCGAAAGCCGCCGAGCTCCTCGAAGACCCGGCGCTCCATGACCGTCGTCGACGGGCCAATGATGCACTTGTGCAGCGCATCCGCAAAGACCTCCCCCTCCCGGAGGTGCTCCTGCCCCGCCTGTGACACGATCCGCCGCCCCCGCAGCCAGGTCTCCCGGGTGTGGCTCAGGACTGCTGCAGCTTTGGGACGATGCAGGGCCATCTGCCCCTCGAGCTTGTCGGACCGCCAGAGATCATCTGCATCCAGGAATGCAATGAGGTCCCCCCGCGCCGCCGCGACCCCGGCATTTCGCGCCCGCCCCGGGGTTCCCCCGTGAGTCAGCGTGACCACGCGAATCACCTCGGGCGCAGCGGCGGCGGCGTCCGCAAGGTACTCCGGCGTGCCGTCGGTGGACCCGTCGTCCACAACGATGATCTCCAGCAGCGGGGCTTGCCGCGCGTCGCCGCGGCCGGCATGGGAAGCCGGCGCCGCCCAGGTCTGCGATAGCACGGAGGAGATCGCCTCCGGCAGGAAGGAGAGGCGATTGTACGTGGGAATGACCACGGAGAGGGTGGGCGCCGGCACCTGTCGGGCGCGCGGGCGAGTGACCTCCCGCGCCTCGGGGCGGCGACGACCGGGACCGGCGGCAGGCCGTGGGCGCCGTCCGTCGGCATCGCCTTGCAGGTTCTTTTCTTCAGGCGAGGCCATGGCTATCTTTCGGGGGTGCGTAGACCATGTTCGGGAGGTACACAATGATCGAAGAGGGAGTCAAGGCTCCGGACTTTACCCTGAAGAACGAGGCCGGCGAAGAGGTCTCGTTGTCGCAGTTCGCCGGCAGAAAGGTGGTGCTCTACTTCTACCCCAAGGATAACACGCCGGGATGCACGACTGAGGCGTGCAGCTTCCGGGACAACTACGATGCCGTTCTGGAGAAGGGCGCGGTGGTCCTCGGTGTAAGCGCCGACGATCAAGAATCTCACGCCACCTTCAGGAGCGCCTACGGGCTCCCCTTCCACTTGCTGAGCGATCCCGACCACGAAGTGATAAAGTCTTACGGCGCATGGGGCGAAAAGAAGAAGTATGGGAAGAGTTACGAGGGCATTCTGCGCTCCACCGTCGTCGTAGATGAGAACGGCACCGTCGCCAAGGTCTTCCCCAAGGTGGAACCCGCAGACCATGGCACGGAGGTGTTGGCGTATCTGTAGTGCGGCCCAGGACCGGCCGCAGCACCATCGGCGCGGCCGCGCCGGTGGGGCCGCGCAGTAGCGGCCGCGCCGGTGGAGCTGCGCAGAAGCGGGCGCGCCCGTGGCGCCGCGTCGGTGGAACCGCGCCGATTAACGGTCTGGAAGGCGCCCCCGCGGTGCGGTAAATTATGACGTGTGAAGGCCATGACCGAGCGAGGCACAACTGAGCGGCGTCTCCGGCGCCGATTCCTCCTCATTGCTGTTGCGGGGGGCATTGGTCTGTTCGGCCTGGCCGGCTGTCAGGAAGTCACCGACTTCTTCTCCGAGTACCGCGGCGTGAATCTCATTGAGCAGGCGGGCTTCGACAACGGGGCGTGGGAGCTCGTCGGCGCCACCGCCGGCGGCGAAGAGATCGAGAACCTGGACACCTACGTCAATCTGGAAGAGGTCTCCGGCGCGGCCGCATCGACGGAAGGTCTGCCGAACGGTGTCGACGCGGAGCAGATCCGCAGATTCGAGATCGTGAACCTCTTTCCGAACGGGGATTTTGATGACGGGGATGTGAGTGCCTGGGTCTCCTCGGACGGGGGCACCGACGCCATAGTCTCCCTGGCCTCTGCAGGGGATGCACTCTCCATCAACGGGAATTCCCTGGAGTACGACGTTCAGAATCAGGACGAATGGATCAATCGGGTGCTCTCCGGCGACAACGGCCTGGCCGACGACTTTGTTGGGCAGAACTACACCTTCACCTTCGACTTCAAGACACGGGAGAATGCGGTCTTCGCGTACTTCACGTATGACGGTGCTGAATGGACTCCCCAGAAGGACTGGTCGTCGACGACCCAGGCCGGCGAGCTGAGTGTGTGGAGCTTTGACGGCGTGGAAGTTAAACCCGACCCGGAGGTCTTCGCCGCATCAATAGAGCCGGGCGAGGAGCACCACTTCACGATCGGCGCGCCGGAGGCCGTTCAGGATGGTGAACCCATTCCAACCAGCGGCTCCCTGGACAACTTTCGTGTTGCGCGCTCCGACATTGCGCCGCAGCTTCGCCTCCAGGTACCGGTCGTCGGCAACACCTTCGGCAGCCGGGATCTCCCCTCCGGCGACTACCGGTTCAGCCTCTTCGTACGAATTGATCCGACGCACACCAATGACACGAACGACTCTGCCGACAACGTATCCAACCGCTTTGCCGCGGAACGCGCAACGTTGTCCCTTTCCGTGCGGGAAACCGAGCAGAATCGCGTGATCCACGACATCTACGAGGAAGTCCTGACTCATGACCCTGATAACGATGTGAACTGGAACGAGTGGACCGAAATCTCCGTTGAAGGCTTCCTGCAAACCGAGGATGCCGACTACACCATGCAAGATCTCGTTGTGGAGGCCACCCTGAGCCCCAGCGACCTCATCTTTCCCAACGGTACCAGACCGGGGAGTCTTCTCATTGCGGCGCCGCAGCTGACCTACACCTCACAGTGACTCGCTCGCACGGGAGCGCCTACTTCACCACCATCACTTTGCGGTACTCGTCGAAGTCCGGTCCTACCACCCGGATGAAGTAGACTCCCCGCGCTACGGGGCGTCCGCGCTCGTTCGTGCCGTCCCAGGCGTAGGTGTAGCTCCCCGCCGCCTGTCGTCCGGAGTGGAAGACCCTCACCACGTCGCCGTTGAGGGTGAATACGACAACCCTGACCATTCCGCTTTCAGGCAACTCGTAGGTGATGAACGCCTTGTCGCCCACCGTCGGGTTGATCACGTTGTTGAGAATCGTAACACCGGAGCGCTGCTCCCGGATCCCCCGCAGCGGTATGAGGAAGGGAACCAGGGTTCGCGGATCCTCCGGATCGGCCAGCCTGGCGGCGTAGGTGTCGCCGAGGCGCAGGAGGAACTCGATCTCCGTGCCCTCCTGGATCTCCTCGTCTTCCGGGATCTGGAAGGTCCGGAGGCTGCGATCCGCATTGGCTTCAAAGGGCAACACCACCCGCGCAGCCGGATTCACGATCTCGTTGTATCCGGGCACCACCGTCGGTAGCCAGAAGGGCAGGGAGCTCTCGTCGTAATCGGTGTTGGGGTTGTCCTCCACCAGAGTGTCCGGAGAGGGATTAACATCGAAGTAGAGGCGGAGTGGGTCGCCGTAGTGCTCGTCGGCATTGATCCGCGCCTGGAGCCTGATCTGCCCCGGCACGAGCCCCGTGCCCGCCCCGCTGAAGTCGCGGATGGTCGTGAAGTCCTCGCCGAAGCTGCCGTAGCTGCGGATACGGTCCACCGCGGTGACGGGCTCTGCGATTCCGAGCCCGATGTCGGAGACGGGAAAGAGGATGTCCGAAAGCATGGAGTTCTGAACGCCGTCGTAGACTGTGTCCGTGTTTGCCTTGATTCGCGCATCGACCACGAAGTTCGCGTCCACGTCTTCCGTCAGGTAGAAGAAGGCGTCGAAGACACTCGACGCAAGCGGTGCCGGCAACTCGGTTACGGTGATCGGCTCAATGCTGTCGATCTCGATTGCCAACGGATTGCCGTCGGTGTCGACGAAGTCGAAGAGCGAGTTCGGATCCACCTCGTCAAGGGCGGTATCCCGCAGTTGCGAGGCGAAGACCGGCTCGGTGAAGCTCACGTACATCTTGTTCGTGCCGACCCGAATTAGCGAGAGGGCAATTCGCGGCGGAACACGCTCGACGGCCGCGACGTTCTTCCGGGTCGACGGCAAGAGATTACCGGCGAGATCCGTCACGAATGCCGACGAAGTATCCTCCGACTCAACGCCGGAGTCGTAGGCCACGTGCACATCCGTGAGGTTGGTCCAGAAGTGATCCGGGTGGTCGGGATCAACGGTGAGCGTCAGATAGGGATCGTCCTGACGATTGACATTCTCCGGGACGGAGGTGTCGCTGAACAGGAAGTTGAAGGTGCTCGTCACGAGGTCCGTCGAGGGACCGTTTACCGGATCAAGGGCAATATCGTTCACAAAGAAGCCCTTGTGTTCCGCTACAGCCGGGTCTTCTTCCGCGTCGGGATAGTCGAAGCTTGCATCGCGAATACCGTGGCGATCCAGGTCATCGACGTGGCTCCCCTCAGCCTCGGGATCCCAGTCGCCGTCCTCCGACACGAAGTTGTCCTGAAAGTAGAACTCGACGCGGTTGATTCGGTTCTCGGCATTGACCGTGGTGACGATCTCCCGGGAGTCGTCCAGATCGCTGAGGGTCGAGAAGCCGGGAGCTTCGCGGTCCCAGCCGCTGGTCGTTGTGTCGGGCCATGTGGTGTCAACGGGGTCAATGGTCGGCCGTCCTTTGTCGGCGCGCCCGCCGTCGCCGTCCACCCCGTCGTAGGCGCTGTTGGACGGCTCGATCTGATTCCCCGCGGCGTCGGTTATGTTGGCATTCGCGAAGACCGTGACCGTCTCGCCCACCGGGTCGGAGACGTTGAAGGGGTAGTTGGCAGGGGTGCCGACATTCTCCTCCGATGGTCCAGGGGCATCCCCAGGCCGTGGCCCGAAGGAATGGCCCCACATGTATCCCGGCCACAGGCGCCGCCCGCCGACGAGCTCGCTGTACCCGACGACGTAGATCGTCAGACCGTGCTCTTCGTAGGGGTTCTCCTCGGTGGCTCGGTACAAGGAGTTCGTTGCGGTGGTATTGTCGCGGCTCCCGCTCAAGAAGCTGCCCGGATAGTTGAAGTAGCCGACAACGTCGACGACGCCCGGGTTCTCCGTCGTGCCGGTAGGCGGCGCGCTGGCAGTAGACTCCACCATGTGGCCGCCGTGTTCCCCGGCGCCGGCGAAGGTCGTCTGGGCGCGGACGTTTTCGGGGGCGGTGTCGCCGGCGTCCGCGGTGAGCCCCCCAATGTCTACCGGTTCGGAGTACCGAAGGCGGAAGAAGTTGTGGCCGTCGTAGGCCTCCTTCGAGGCGTCGTCCAGGTCGCGCTCGTGGACGGCGCGGCCGGCTTCAACCAGCCACAGCGTCGGACGCGCTTCATCGGTGGTACCGTCGTAGATCGGGAAGCCGTTGCGACCGTAATTGCGCACCAGGTTGAAGCTTTCCGCATCGACGAGCTCGCCCTTGAGCGCGGTGAGATCCGGAACGGCGTCGGCGGAGTCGCCGTCGCGGTCGGTGCTGTCCGGGTCGCCGGGATCCGTTCCCGTCGCGTCGGTCCGCCAGGTGGTGTCGGCACGAACGTAGAAGGTGGTCAGGTCGCCTTCACCGTCCGTCGAGGTGAAGTTGAACGGTGCAGCATCCGGCGTTCCGTCGTCGTCGACAAAGGTGTCGATGATCTCCACGGTGTCGCCGTCCACCCGGAAGTCGGTATTTCCGATCAGCGCCGTCGAGATCTCGTCGGCACTGTTCTCTATTGGCTCGGAGAAGGTCACTCGTATGACGTCGTCGAAGACGGTTTCGGCGCCGACAATTTCCGGGCGAGTGAAGTCCCAGTTGGTGTTGTTGCCGTTGTCCGTGACGCTGTTGTTGTCTTCGGCGCCCACCGGCTTGGCCGCGGTGACCGTTTCCGAGGCGTTACTGTGCTCGACGGCCATGTTGAACGCAACGGCGTAGGGCGAGCCGAATCGGCCGCCGCCGTCGATCGGGGAGGTGCGCGGGGTTGCCGGGAGATTGAGGTTCCAGGCGGCGCCTCCGGTCATGTCGGCGCCGTTGACGTAGAAGTTTGCCCCAACCGTTATGGTAGACCCCGTGGTGTTCGGCGCCAGGTCGGCAAATTTTGCATTCGGTGCGGTGCTGAAATCGCCGGTGTCGTCATCATACGTTCCGCCTGCAGGGTAGTAGCTGAGGGTGTCGGCGTTTGGATACGCAAAGTAGGCGTTGTCGGCCCCACCGGAATTCTCTCGGTCGAGATCATCGGGGTCGTAGTCTTCGCCGAAAACCACGAAGTCGTTTATCGTCTCGAGCTCGACTTCGTCGGTACCGAGGTCGAGGATGCCGCGGTAGAAGATGAGGGTGCCGACTTCGACATTCTCCTCGAGTGTAATCGTAGAGCCGTCCGCATCGACGTACACGGCTTGAGAGCTCAGATCAACGAGCTCGCTCCCCGCCGGAAGAGCTGATGTGAGTGCACCGGCCCCATCGAACCGCACGTAGGAAAGGGCGTCCGAACCGCCCACCACGCCGTCGAGGTGTACCGTTCCGTCGGTGCCCGCGTCGATGATGAGCGCCCAATTGTTGCCTGCGTCGGAATCGACCGTTGAAGTAGCGGTGATGTCGGCTCCGGTCGCAGTCGCGCCGCCGTCGGTGGTGTCGAGCCGGACATCCGCAGTGAGCGTCACCGGGGCGTCCAGAGTCATGGTTCCGCCGTTGTCTGTGATAAGGTCCGCCCCCAGTGCGATCGCGTCGGTGGTCATGTCGATGCCGGTGGTGCCGTCGGTGGTGTCCACGGTACCATCGAACGTAGTTGTGCCGGTACCGGTGGTTTGCAGCAGACTGACAGCGGATACGGCGTCGGAGAACGTCACGTTCCGCGCGTCATCCACCTGCAACGTGTCGACGCGGGTGCCGCCAACTACCCCGCTGAACAGGATATCTGCAGTGTCCGTGTCCAGAATAAGGGAGTCCCCACCCGCGGTTGCGGCGTCCAGGGTATCCTGGAACGTGATCGAGCCGTCAGTGCCGCCCCCATCGTCACCATCGGTGGTGTCGATGGTGATGGCATCCGCGACGGCGGTGTTGTCGCCGGTGGTGCCGGGCGGATCGAGAATCACCGGGGAGCGGAATGTGACACCGTTACCGCCGGTTATGATGTCGCGGGTGAGACGGAT
>CAZUVX010000082.1:0-11978 GCA_964623865.1 uncultured Spirochaetaceae bacterium
TAGAGCGCCACCTTGCCAAGGTGGATGTCGCGGGTTCAATTCCCGTCTCCCGCTTGTGCAAAAGGCGATCCGGCCCGTCCGGATCGCCTTTTCATTATCCACGCTCGCCCGGTGCAGTAGCGGGCCCCTTCGCGCCGCCGTTCCCGCCGGGGTGGCGGTCACATAGATTACGGAACAGAGGAACCTGACATGGTACGGGATAAGCAGGTCGAGAAAGAGGAAAACGCCTCCGTCAAAGTCACACTCACCGTCGACAAGGATACCGTCAACGACGAGTACCGGAAGATCGTGAAGGACTACGCGAAGAACGTTCACATCAAGGGCTTTCGCAAGGGCAAGGTGCCACCTGAGGTGCTGGAGCGCAAGTTCGGCGACAGCCTCAAGGCGGAGGCGAGTCAGAAGATCGTCGAGGAGAGTCTCAAGGAGATCATAGATGAGATCGACGAGAAGCCCCTCCCCTACGCCCAGCCCGAGCTCGTGGACGAGATAGCCTTCGACCTGGACAAGGACTTCAGCTTCACAATCCGCTACGATGTTTTCCCCGACATCGAGCTCGGCGAGTACAAGGGCCGGGAAATCGAAGCCCCGCAGGTCACCGTCACCGACGAGGATCTCGACCGCGAGCTCACAGCCATTCGCGAGCAGAACGCTCTGGTCATGGACAAGGAGGAGGGCGCCGTCGAAGACCAGGACGTAGTCACCCTGGACTACTGGGAAGTGGACGAGAACGACGAGCCCATTGACGGCACCTCACGGGAAGACTTCGTCTTTACCGTCGGCACCGGGTACAACTACTACAAGATAGATGACGATGTAAAAGGCATGAACACCGGTGACGAGAAGATCGTCGACAAGGAGTACGGTGACGACGTCGACATTGAGGAGCTGAAGAACACGAAGAAGCGCATTGCTCTTCGCGTGAAGGCGATCAAGCAGCGCAGTCTTCCGGACCTCGACGATGAGCTCGCCCAGGACGTGAGCGACAAGTACGAGACCCTGGAGGACCTCAAGAAGGACATCAAGGAGCGCCTCGAAGAGACCGCCCGGAACCGGGAACGGCAGATGAAGGTGGACGCCCTCATGGACAAGATCGCGGAGAACTCCACCGTGCCCCTCCCTGAGTCCATGGTTCAGGCGGAGCTCGACAACCAGTGGCGCAACTTCGCCCAGCGCTACGGCATGAACCCCGACGACATCGACAAGATCCTCGAGAGCCAGGGCCAGGGCCGCGAGTCCCTCTACAGCGACTGGCGACCGGATGTCGAGAAGAACCTCAAGAAGCGCCTCCTCGTGGGCAAGATGATCGAAGCCGAAGAGATCGAGGCCACCGACGACGAGATCGAAGCGAAGATAGCCGAGCAGGCCGAGCGCAGCAACATGAGTCCCGAGGAGGCTCGGGACTACTTCGAAAAGAACAACCTCATGAACTACCTCAAACAGGATATTCAGGAGGAGAAGCTCTTCGACTCACTCCTTGAGAATGCGACGGTGAAGAAGGGCGAAAAGATCAATTTCCTGGACGCCGTGGGGGGCAATCGTTAAATTCTGGCGCAGCATTCCACGAGAGGAACTTCCAGCATGAACGAACAGATGAACACGCTCGTGCCGATTGTCGTCGAGCAGACCGGCGTGGGCGAGCGCTCCTATGACATTTACTCTCGCCTTCTGAAGGATCGGATAGTCTTCCTCGACGGGCCCATCAACGACGTGACTGCCGACCTGGTGGTGGCGCAGATGCTCTTTCTGGAGAGCCAGGACCCGGAGAAGGACATCAACCTCTACATCAATTCGCCCGGTGGCGGGGTAACCGCCGGGTTGGCGATCTACGATACCATGCAGTACATCCGCCCGGACGTGCAGACCATCTGCATGGGCCAGGCCGCTTCCATGGGCGCGCTGCTCCTGACCGCCGGCACCGCGGGGAAGCGCTACGTTCTGCCTTCATCCCGGGTCCTGATCCACCAGCCCTGGGGAGGCGTACAGGGCCAGGCGACGGACATCGGCATCCAGGCGCGTGAGATCGTACGAATGAAGCGCATGATCATTGAGTACTTCGCCCGGCACAGCGGGAAGAGCAAAGAGGTAATTGAAACGGATCTCGAGCGTGACTACTTCATGTCCGCGCAAGAAAGTGTAGAATATGGAATAGTGGACCAGATCCTGAAGAGAGAGCCGAATGAGCAAACAGCGTAACGACAGCTCCAAGGTATGCTCCTTCTGCGGCAAGAGCGCCGATTACGCACGCCGCCTCATTGCCGGGCCCGGAGTCTACATTTGCGACGAGTGCGTTAACGTGTGCAAGCGCATCCTCGACGAAGAGGATGACATTGTTACGACGGAGTTCATTGAGGACGTTCCGAATCCCAGGGAGATAAAGCACTACCTCGACGACTACGTCGTCGGCCAGGAGCAGGCCAAGAAGGTGCTCTCGGTCGCGGTGTACAACCACTACAAGCGGATCACCCAGAAGGGTCGCATTCAGGACGGCGTCGAGATCGAGAAGTCCAACGTCCTGCTCATCGGCCCAACCGGGACGGGCAAGACGCTTCTGGCGCGAACCCTGGCGCACAAGCTGCGGGTCCCCTTCGCCATTGCCGACGCCACAACCCTCACCGAGGCGGGCTACGTCGGTGAGGACGTCGAGAACATTCTCCTCAAGCTCTACCAGGCGTCGGGGAACAACGTCGCCGCCACCGAGCGCGGCATCATCTATATCGATGAGATCGACAAGATCGCCCGAAAGAGCGAGAACGTCTCGATCACCCGGGACGTGTCCGGCGAAGGCGTACAGCAGGCGCTCTTGAAGATCATCGAGGGCACGGTGGCATCGGTACCGCCCCAGGGCGGCCGGAAGCATCCGAGTCAGGAGATGATCAAGATCGACACCAACAACATCCTCTTCGTTGTGGGGGGCGCCTTTGTCGGTCTGGAAAAGATCGTAGATTCCAGGGTCTCTCAGCACCCCATGGGATTCGGCGCGGACATTCGAGGACACTCGGACCGCGACCTGAACAAGGTCTTCCAGCATTTGCATCCGGAAGACCTGATTCAGTACGGTCTCATTCCGGAGTTCGTTGGACGCCTGCCGATCCACGTCACCCTGCGCGACCTGACCAAAGAGGACTTTGTCCGGATCGTCCGGGAGCCGCGTAACTCCATCCTCAAGCAGTACAAGGCGTCGCTCCAGCTCGACGACGTGGATCTGGTCTTCGAGGAGGAGGCAATTGCGGCCATTGCCGAGAAGGCAATGAGTCAGAAGACCGGCGCCCGGGGCCTCCGTGCCATTGTCGAGAGTGTCATGATGGACATCATGTTCGACATACCCTCCATGAAGGGGAAGAAGCAGGTGATCATCACCCGCGACGTCATCGACAAGTCCGAGCCGCCACAGATCATTCAGGACAAGAAGACCGCCTAGCACACCGAAAACCGGCGCCCTCAGACCGGCGCCCTCAGACCGGCGCCCTCAGACCGGCGCCCTCAGACCGGCACGCTGAGGCCGGCTCCCTTACGAGACCGGCGCCCTTACAAGACCCCGAAGTACCGGTCGACCACCGCCGCGACGGCGCCGTCGCCGGCGGTCTCCTCGATTACCGCGTTTGCCCGAGCCTTGACGGCTTCGCGAGCGTTGCCCACGGCAACCCCGACTCCCGCCTCCGTAAGCATCTCTACATCGTTGAGACTGTCACCGACGGCGACGACGGCCTCGAGAGGGACGTCGAGATATTCGCAGAGCCGGCGGAGCCCTTCACCCTTTGTTACACCCGGCGGCATGATCTCGAGGTAGTGCGGCTTGGAGAAGGTCGTGATGAAGCGCGGCGCCGAATCACCGGACGCCGAGACGTCGCCGTCGACGACCGCGGCGCCCCGTCCCAGCGACCGAAGCGCTTCGGCGTGACAAAGGAGCTGCCGGGGATCCCCGATGGCCAGAAGCTTCGGGCTCCCGCCGGGGACGGCCGCGGCCATGTCCTCGACAACGTGATACGGCATGCCCGTGCCCTCGGCGTACGCCTGCGACTCCGGTGAATCGCGCTCAACTACGAACTCCTCCGCTCGGTATCCCTGCAACACCAGGCCGTGCTCACGGGCATATGCAGCGACCTCCCGGATGACCGCCGGCTCGAGGGTGGTCGCCCAGATGGGCCGCCGCCGCCCGTGTCCCGCCACGAGGGCCCCGTTGAAGGCAATGTAGTAGTCCCTCTCGCACGGGAGGAACATCCCGGCGGCGACGGTCCGAATGCTCACAAGGGCGCGCCCCGAGCTCAACACCACGGCGACACCACGGTCACGCAGCGCGGAGAGCGCAGCGACGTTCCGGGCGGGGATCACTCCGTCATCGTCCATGAGGGTTCCGTCTATGTCGAGGGCCAGCAACTGCGGTTCGACTTTGGTCATTCAGCAGGATCCTTTCTGATCGATGTATACGTGCCACCGTCGCGGCCGCACCATTCGGACCCCCTCACGCCCGCCGGACTGCGCACGTTCAGAAGCGCCACCGAAGGAGCCTCTCGAAGGCACCGTCCCATCGGCGGGCGCCGCGCTGGGCGGCGACGGCGCCGCGGATGAACTCCCGAGGATACGCCGATTGCTCCGCCTGGGCAATGAGGAGTGCCGACTTCGGCGTTATCGGCGCTTCCGGCTCGGCGCGGCCTCCGGCGTGAAGCAGCTTGTCCACAACGATCCGGTTGGCCCTTCTGTTGGCGTGCTGGACCTGGACGATCTCGTTCACCACGGCGTCGTCGGAAAGGGTGAAAGGCTCGTACCGCTCAACGAAGGCCGCAGCGGGCTCCACGGAGCCCCGGAGCAGGTAGGTCCAGAAGAGGAGGTCCGGCCGTCCGGACTCGGCCGCGGTACCGTACAGCTCCTCCTGAAGCACCGGTTCGAGTCGGTTCACTCGCTCGATCCACCGCGCCCACATGAGATCGGCGTAGCCGTTCAGGTGGCGCTGCGTGAAGGCGCGGACCAGGAGCCGCTGCGTCTGCTCGGAATCTCTGCCGGCATCGGGAAGGTCGGCGCGCATTGCCAGGCTGCGCTCCACGACTTCTCGCGACGTTCCCGCCGGCGGAGCCTCGCCGGTGGTAACGAAGCCGATGATCGCCTCGGCGATCCGATAGTTCGTATAGGCGTTCAACCGGTAGCTCGCGGTCAAACCGCGCAGATACTCCTGGTGGCGCGCCACGGACTCGGCATGCAGCGCGTCGCCCTTCGCGGCGGCCGCACCGACGGAACCGTCGCTTCCGACGGCAAGGGTCACTCCCACGTCAAGGCTCACCGCCGGCAGCGGCTCGTCGGCGTGGTTCCCCTCCGCGTGTCCATTTGCGGGGTATCCCGCCAACCCGGCCGCCACGGCAAGAATGGCGAGGAACGAAGAGAGACGGAACGGTGCAGGAGCGATGTGCGCGTAGTACAGCATGACGACCCCGCACATCTTGCCGATTTCCGGGCCGCCGGGCAACCGGGCCGCGCGCCGGTGACGACGAATGTTCATCGCCGTTGCGGAACACCCGTACACATCGGCCCAGTAGAATTTGACCGGAAAAGTCGGCTATTTAAGAATGTACTCACACGCGTCCCTTCGGAACGACGCGTGGAGGGGGAGCAATGGAACAGCAGACCTATGCACCGACGTTCGCCTGGCAGGCGGGAGCGCGGCTGCGATCAATGGAGCAGTATTGGGAGATGTACCGGCGCAGCATAGCGGATCCCCACGGGTTCTGGGAGGAACAGGCCAGGGAACGATTGCGCTGGGACGTGGACTTCCACGGAGTCGAGGACACCGATTTCGCGCATGGAGCCGTTGCGTGGTTTCTCGGCGGGAAGCTCATGAGCCGCATCCTCCGCAAGATCGCCGAGCGCCGCACGGAGGAACTCGGAGACATCTCGACGTTGGCCGACCCCTCGGTCGTGGACGCCCTCATTGAGGCACGCACGGCTCTTCCGGATGAGTGTGTCTCGCTACAGGGTTGTTTCGATTAGGTGCAGCGTCGGGTGCAGCGTCCGGGCCGGTTCCCACCCTGCCGTCTTCGCCGCGGCCCGCGGCGGTTCAGGGCCGACCCGTCGGGGACGCCGCCCCGGGCCTATGCATATGTGTCGATGCGGTTGCCCAGGGCCTCGTCGCTCACGATGGTCTGATCGCTCCGGGCCTCTTCGGACTGCAACATCTCGGCCATAGCGGCGCCCTGCTCTTCGGAGACGCCGAGAGCCTTGTCGAGGACGGAGGTCTGTACCTGATTCGCCGTCTGGAGCCGGCTCATGTCGGTTGCGGTTGCTGCAATGTGGTCGGTCATGATTACGCCTCCTCTGTCCCTGAATCTAACAACCTGGATGGACTGCGACAACCGGGTAGCGCCAATCCGCTTTACAACCCGTCGGAAAGGGCCTAGCATGACGGAACATACCACAGGTCCCGGAGGAGCTTCCCCATGCCTACGACAACGGTGAACGGCATTTCCATTCACTATGAGCATCGGCCGGCGCCGACAGATGACCATAACGCAGCACCCCCTCGCGGAGAAACGGTCGCACTTCTGAACGGCGTCATGGCTTCGACATCGAGCTGGGAGTATTACGCCGACATCCTCACCGCCGCCGGCTACGACGTGCTCATGCACGACTTTCGGGGGCAGCTCCTCTCCGAGAAGCCTGAAGGGCCCTACACATTCGCCGGGCACCGGGACGACTTCCTGGAGCTATGCCGGAGCCTGGAGATCGGTCCGTGTCACCTGGTCGGCACCTCCTACGGCGGCGAGGTGGCCATGCGCATTGCCATTGATAGTCCCGGCGCGGTGAAGTCCCTGGTGATCATTGATTCGGTGAGCGAGCTGGATGCGCTGGCAGAGCGATTCGTTCAGTCCTGGATTGCCCTGGCCGAGACGGGGGACACCTCCCTCTTCTACGCAAGCGTCCTGCCGTCCCTCTACTCCCGGAGCTTCCTCCGCGACCAGGCTGCGATGATCGACGGCCGCGCCGAGCGCATGAAGGGGCTGCCCCCGGACTACCTGCGCGGTCAGATCGAGCTCTACCGCGCCTTCTTGAAGGATGTCACCATGACCTCGGAGCTCCCGAAGATAGCGGCGCCGGCGCTCGTGGCGTGCGGCCGAGAGGACATCCTGAAGCCCGTGCGGTTCTCGGAGATCATTGCCCGGCAGATCCCGACGTCCGAGCTCGTTGTGATTCCCGATTGCGGACACGTCGCGGTCTTCGAGAAGCCGGAAACACTGGCAACCGTGATCCTGGGCTTCCTGCAGCGCCACGCGTGACGGCGGCCTCGGATCGAGCGACCGCCCGCGACGACGGGGCGGCCGTGCGGGCCTGCCGACCCGCCGCGGAAGCTGACGGCGTGGGTAGTTAACCGCCGCGGAAGTTGACCGCCGCGGGATGCGTTATGATTGTGAGTGTCATGAAAGAGTTTGTCGGTGTTCGACAAGAACCAGGCTCCTTTCGGCGCCTGTTCACTGGTGACGGCCTGGACCTCTACGTCTGGTACGAGGACGACCACGCCACCATCCGAGGCTTCGAGCTGGTCTACCCTCTTCGAGGCCGGCACAAGTCCATAATCTGGCGCAGGGACAAGGGCTACCGTCACAGCACCATCGACGACGGCGAGCGTCCGCGGTACAAGCGCTCCCCCGTCCACACCCCCGACGGTACCTTCCGCAACGAAGCGGTGGCGCGCTACTTCGCGAAGGTGAGCCGGGAGATCCCGAAGGACATTCGCGTCATCGTGTACAAGCGACTCCTGGAATTCACCGAAGAACGGGTGGATCCGCTGCTGTAGCGCCCGGGGTGTTCAGTTATGAGGGCGCAGGACTCGGCCTCGGCGAGTTCACCGACGGCATGAGTCCTGAGGACGCCGCCGCTCTACCGCACCGTAGGGAGAACCGTTGTCGTCTGCGCTTCCGGGAGTGTACCTTGTACGAGCGGGCAGCCGCGGAAGGAGCAGCTTATGAGTCAGTATCACGAGCCCCCCAATGAAGTTCCCGATCACATACGAGACTACACGCGGATACTGGTAAGCCTCAAGGAAGAGATCGAGGCCGTCGATTGGTACAACCAGCGCATTGAGCTGGCTACTAACGACATGGCCCGACGCATCCTGGAGCACAACAAAGAGGAGGAAATGGAGCACGCCTGCATGGCCCTGGAGTGGCTTCGCCGCAACATGCCCGGGTGGGACGCGGCCATGCGCACCTACCTCTTTACGGAACAAGACATACTGGAGCTCGAGGAGGAGGCTGAGGGCCATGCCGACAGGCCCGCCGCCGCATCCGGCGGAGGAACGGCCTCGGGCGATCTCGGCATTCGACGCCCCAACCCGGTACACCGCGATGAAGGAGGCACCCAATGAACCGGTTCCGACGTGAGCTCGCTCCCATCACGGCACAGGCGTGGCACGAGATCGAAACACAGGCGCGGCGCTTTCTCGTGAACGCAATGTCCCTTCGACGCGTTGTAGACGTGAGCGGCCCACACGGGCCCGCCTTGGGGGCGGTTCCCAAGGGGCGCCTGATCGTTCCCGACGGTCAGCCGGACTCAACCGCCCGGGTCGGCGTCAACCGGGTACAGCCGCTCATTGAGGTGCGGGTACCCTTCGAGCTCAGCCTCTGGGAGCTTGACAACCTGGAACGCGGCGCCACCGACATTGATCTGAGCCCGCTGGAGACGGCGTGCTGGGATCTGGTTCGCTTCGAAGAGGAGACCGTCTTCAACGGCTACGGCCACGCCGACCTCGAGTCCCTGGCGGAGCTCGCCGGACAGCAGCCGGTTTCTTTCGGCGGCGATATGGCAAACTTCCTGGAAGCGGTGGCCCAGGCATCCACGCAGCTGCACAAGTCCATGGTTGAGGGGCCCTACGCTTTGATCGTGCCCGAATCGATATGGCGCTACCTGTCGAGCATCATTGACGGGCGGCCGTTGCGGCGCCACGTGGAATACCTCCTGGATGGACCGGTGATCTTCTCGCCGTTCATTCCCGAAGCGATGCTGGTCTCCTCGAGAGGAGGAGACCTGGAGCTGGTACTCGGCGAGGACGTGACTCTCGGCTTCGAGAACGCAACGAACCAGACCGTGAAGCTCTACCTGACGGAATCCTTCACATTCAAGGTTCACGATCCGAGCGTCATGGTGTTCATTCGCTAGTGCCGGCTGCGAGGGGTCTCGGCTTCGATGCCCCGGAGAAAGAGAGAGAAAGAGCAGGTGAACCTCTTGCCTCGTCATGGTGGCCCCGCCTCGTCATCATGGAGCCGCGGCGGGCCCGGAAGTACGGCTTGCACGCAGAAGAAGCGAGATAGTATACTCCGACTAGATATCTGGACAGGAGGAACACGTTGAAATCGCGAATCGCCCTGCTGATAGTTCTCCTTGCCCTCGTCACCGGCCTTGCAGCGGCTCAACAAGCAGCGGATCTCATCGACAATCGGTCGAACCTGTTCGTACGCACCGTCTTTCTGGATACCGTCTACACCCATCGACGCGGATTCAAGGTAACCTACACTGCAGACGACTACGCGAGACAGGAAGTGTACCTGCCTCAGGGATGGTTCACTCGAGCCGGTTCTCAGGGACAACTGGTCAGCACCCACTCCGACGCAGCGCCGTACATGGACGTCTTCTACAGCAATGGGGAGTTCTCACACGTGCGCCTGTACGTACCCGCCGACCGCAACCATATTGCCTGGGAGACCCTTGAAGAGGAAGGCGTTGCAGAGAACTTCAACGTCGAGACGGTCACGCTGGAGTAGCCGAACGCAGGCCTGACCCCATGTCTTCTCCCCAAGCCGACGCCACCGGGAATGAGGTGGAAAGCGGTCGTCACGCCCGCGCTTCCCGGGAACGCCACAGCCAGGGCGCTCGGCTCCCCGAGCCGAGCCCCGCGCTCCTCGATTTCCTGTCCGAATACGACACGTACTATCTGGTTGGACACACCGAACCGGATGGGGATTGTCTGGCCTCGAGCCTCGCTCTCGGGAGCTACCTCGAACGGACCGGAAAGCGAGTGAAGCACTTCAACGAGGGTCCCTTCTTTCGCCCCGAGGTCAAGCGTTTCGAGGACCGCTTTCGAACGGACCTTGCCAAGGATGAGGTCCTCGCGGAGGACAACGCCGCCGCGATCGTCCTGGATTGTTCGACGCCGGAACGCGTCGGGAAGATGGGGGCCTCCCTCCGGGACCTCCCCGCAGCGGTCATCGATCACCACTCATCCGGGGAACCCTACGGCGACGTAACCTACATTGTTCCGACCGCGCCGGCGACCAGCCTGCTCATCCAGAAGACAATCGAGGCAACCGGTTCACTCCTCACCCCGGCAGAAGCGGAGTACATCCTCTTCGCCCTGTCCACGGACACGGGCTTCTTTCGCCACCTCGACGTCGGTTCCGGTGACACCTTTGAGGCAACGAGCCGTCTGGTTGCGGCCGGGGCATCGCCAAAGAGGATCTACGAGATGATCTACGGCGGCAAGTCCCTGGCGTCACGCAAGCTCATGGCGCGCCTCCTCACCCGCGTGGAGCCTCTGCAGGAGGGGCGCTGCATGCTCACCTACGAAACCGCTGAAGACACCGCAGAGTTCGGTCGGGAGAATCGCGACTCGGACACCCTCTATCAGCTCCTCATGGGAACCCGGGGCTGCGAGGTGGTCGCACTGCTCCGAGAAGAGAGCAGCACCTCTTGCACGGCCGGTCTGAGATCCAGTAACGATGTCGACGTCGGCCTCATTGCGAAGCGCTTCGGTGGAGGCGGCCACAAACGCGCCGCCGGCTTCCTGGCCGAGCGCCCCCGGCAAACCGTCATGGAGGAGCTGAAAGCTACTCTCCAGGAGGTGCTCGGTTCCCCCTAGGTAGGATACCGGCGTATGTAACAAACCGTAACAACTGCCGGGAGAATCACGGAATTCCCCGAACGGTCTCCACCGGCAGTGGCACGTCCATTGCTTACCTCCCCCGACGGGTATAACACGAGGGGAGGTGCGATGACGCGACTGACACAGGAGGTACTCCGGTACCAGCGCACGGGAATCGGACTCGAGCGCGTCTACGGTGAGGCGGCGAGACTCGTCTACGACTACCCCCGGCGGCGCTTCGGCTTCTCCGAAGATGACTGCGGCGAGTTCCTGATCTTCTTTCATCGCTCGCTCCTGCGACTCATCGACCGCTACCGCAATACAGGCCGCACCTTCGAGGCCTACCTCTACGGCACCATGAAGTGGCAGATCCGCACCTTCGCAGGGAAGAAGCGTCGAAACGCGGTCCGCTACGAGGTCGTAAACCATCGTGACCTGTGGGAGGAGATACATCCGCGCTTCTACTCCGCGACGGTCGGCGAAGGTGCGGACCCGGCGGACTGCGTCTACGAGGCCGAGCCGAGGCTGTTGATACCCGGCAGATTTGAGATCGATGCCGACGGACGCCTGATAGACCCAACCATGCAGCGCCGCGTGACCATTCTGGCACTGAAAGCGTGCCTCCACATCGATGAGGCCCTGATTCGGGCGGTCGAGCACGCCGCGAACCACGAGCCGGGCTGGCTGCAGGACCGCATGACCGAGGCGCGCGCATACATGCGGCGGCGGACCGAGCGTCTTCGCTCCCTCCAGCAGCGGCGACTCCGGGCATACTACAACCTCCGGCGCTCCCACGATGCGGCCCGACGCGGGCCTCCGGGCCCCGCAGCAGCCGCGGCGGTCCGCAGTGTAGCGGTGTGGCATCGACGTCTGCGGCTCATCGAAGATGAAATCGGCCGGGTACCGCGCGCACCAACCAACGGCGAGGTTGCGGAAATTCTCGGGATCCCGAAGGGCACCGTCGACTCGAGCCTGTTCTACATGAAGAGAGTATTCGCCGGCAACGTCGGACTCGGCGGAGGTCGGGACCAGAGGCCACGGGACCAGAGGCCACGGGCCCAGGTGCCGGGGGCAACGGACCTTGCGGCCACGGACCTTCCGGCCACGGACCTTCCGGCCACGGACCTTCCGGCCACGGACC
>CAZUVX010000083.1:0-11967 GCA_964623865.1 uncultured Spirochaetaceae bacterium
CTGCCGGCGCATTACCGGTTACCGGCGCATTACCGGTCGGCGTCGAAGACCCGGTTCACGTGTTGCTGTAGGCAATGCTCCTCAGACCTTCCAGGGTGAGCCACGGATCAACATGGTCAATCGCCTCGATGTGCCGCGCCATGGCGTCCGCAAGGCCTCCGGTGGCAATGACCTGCACCGTTCCGCCGAGCTCGTCCTTCATCCCGGAAATGATCCTCTCAGCAAGCCCACAGTAGCCGATGACAACGCCGGACTGCAGCGCGTGAGTCGTGTTGGTGCCGATTACGGAACCCGGCATGGAGAGATCCACTTCGGGCAACTGTGCGGTCTCGAGGCTCAACGCATGGGCCGCCGTCTGGAGTCCCGGCGCAATGGATGCTCCACGGAACTCTCCGTCGGCGGAGACGGCGGTGAAGGTGAGCGCAGTGCCGAAGTCGACAATGATGCACGCTCCTCGGTAGCGCTCGTACGCCCCCTGGGCATTGGCAATGAGATCGGAGCCTACCTGCTCGGGATGGTCCGTGCGGAGCGTAACGAGCAACTCCAGCTGCGGACTGACTCTGACCACCGGGACGTCCATGATTCGTTTCAGCGCCTCTTCCATGGTCCAGGTCAGGGAGGGCACCACGCTCGAGATGACCACGAGCGAGATGTTGTGGAGGTCATCCCCTGCGTGTTCGAAGAGCCCGGTGAGGGTGAGCATGTACTCGTCCGGCATCTTCCCTACTTCGGTCTGAATGCGAAAGTGGTGTCGCCACTCAGTACGGTCATGCACTCCAAGGACGATGTTGCTATTTCCAACGTCGATTGCGAGCAACATGCCGTGTCTCCGGAATCAGCGCGTCTGGAAGATGTGGCTGACCGAGCGATTGTAGTGCACCCGGTTGATGGTACGACAGAGGATCTCCGAGAGGCACCGCACATGGAAGAACGGCAACTCCTGGAACTCCGCCGTCTGGGGAATGCTGTTGGTCACGGTGACGCGCTCGAGGTTGTAGCCGTCGTGGAGCTGCTGGAGACGGCCCCGCGTCCCGGGAAGGCAGAGGTTGTGGGAGGCGCCAATGAAGACGCGCTCGATCCCCTTCTCGTCAACCAGCTTCTGGACGAGCTCGAAAATCGTGTTGCCGCTGGAAATCATGTCGTCCAGCACAATGGCGGTCTTCTTCTGCCGGAAGTCCCCAATGATGTCGGTAATGACCGCCTCTTCCTGTTGGGGCCGATACTTCGACGCAATGGCGGAGTTAACACCCATCTTACGACTGAAGTGGAGGATCATCTTCGTGGCGCCCGCATCCGGCGCCACGGTGATCACGTCGCTTCGGTTCCTGAACTCCGCGTATTCCACCGTGAACATGGTCTGTGGATCCAGCATGTTCACCGGCATGTCCGCATAGAATCCGTGAATCTGGTTGGAGTGGGGGTGCCACGCAATGACCCGGTCAATGCCCGCGGCGCGAGAGAGATCCGCCATGAGCTTGGCGGCGGTGGGCTCACGCTGAAACTTGGTCGGCTTGTCCTGCCGGGCGTACGTCAGGTAGGGAAGGACGGCGGTAATACGGTTTGCCCCATGCTCGCGGAATGCCCGCGCGGCAAGGAGGAGCGCCATGTAGTTGTTGTTCACCGATCGCCCGTTCGGGGGCGAGAGGAGGGCCTGGAAAATGAAGACATCCGCCCCGCCGACGTGATCGGGAAGGCGAACACCGGTTTCTGTGTCGCTGAAGTCGCGATCGATGTTCTCGAGGAAGAGCACCGGCGCATCGTTACCGGTGCGCCGGACGAGCTCCTGGTACTTCTCCACGACGCGTAGCGCCATGTAGTTCCCGTCACGACAGCCGGCGATCAGGAGGGGCCCCTCGTTGGACTCCATACGACGGGCCTGCTCGTCCACGAACTGCTCCGGGGTGATGAACGACTCGATCGGATCGGCCCCCAAGGTCTTGGTTTCTTCCGCACTGCTACTGGTCTCTCGTGCCATTTCACCGGAATTGTCCACGGTTTCGGGACAAAGATCAACGCGAAGAATCGCGCGAAGGCGGCCGGCGGTGCGGCGTCTCGGCGGGGCAGGACTCATCGGCCCGGAAGCGTGACGTGCTCCCGCCGACACCGGATGGCGATCACAGGAGAGGGTGAAGCCTCTCGTCCCGGAACCGACAAATGCACTACAATGGGTAGTCGCTGGACATGGGCGCGTGTATCGACGCATTTTAGGCCAACAGGCACACGCACACCTTAGGAGGCACATTGTGGCGACAGGACAGGACGATCCTCAGGCACTTCACGAAGTTGAGAACCGTGAATGGCTCGAGTCACTGGATTACATACTGCAGAACGAAGACCCTGAACGCGTTCGTGAGATACTCTCACTTCTCCAGATCCGTGCGCAGCAACACGGTGTTTCCTTCTACTGCCCCGGAAACACTCCCTACATAAACACGATTGCCCGGGAGCAGGAGTCGCCGTACCCGGGAAGCCGGGAAATCGAGCGGCGCATCAAGAGTCTGGTGCGGTGGAATGCCATGGCAATGGTGGTGCGCGCGAACCGCGGCTCGAGCGGAATAGGCGGGCACATCTCCACCTTCGCCTCCGCCGCGACGCTCTACGAGGTTGCCTTCAACCACTTCTTCCGCGGTCCCAACGCCGAGGGCGGACCGGACCTGGTTTACTTCCAGGGCCACGCATCGCCGGGAATGTACGCCCGATCCTTCCTGGAGGGACGGCTAAGTCAACGGGATATCGAGAACTTCCGACAGGAGCTCCGACCTGATGGGGGACTCACCTCGTACCCACACCCGCGGGCCATGCCGGACTACTGGCAGTTCCCGACGGTGTCCATGGGACTCGCGCCGCTTCAGGCGATCTACCAGGCACGGTTCAACCACTACCTCAAGGACCGGGGCATCAAGGATACCTCGAAGCAGAAGGTCTGGGCCTTCCTGGGCGATGGTGAGTTCGACGAACCCGAGTCCCTCGGTGCCATTACCCTTGCTTCCCGGGAGAAGCTGGACAACCTCATCTTCGTGGTCAACTGCAACCTCCAGCGCCTGGATGGTCCGGTTCGCGGAAACAGCAAGGTCATTCAGGAGCTCGAGGCGGCATTCAAGGGAGCCGGCTGGAATGTAATCAAGGTGATCTGGGGGAGCGACTGGGACCCCCTTCTGGAGCACGACGATCAGGGCCTTCTGGCGCGCCGCATGGAAGAGGTTGTAGACGGCCGGTACCAGAAGTACATTGCGGAGAACGGCGCCTACATACGCAAGGACTTCTTTGGTGTCGACGACCGCCTCCTGAAGATGGTGGAGAACTACTCGGACGAGCAGCTCGAGAAGATGCGCCGCGGCGGCCACGATCCGCACAAGGTGTACAACGCGTACAAGGCCGCAGTGGAGCACACCGGCCGGCCGACGGTGATCCTGGCGCAGACCATCAAGGGGTATGGCCTGGGCGAGGCCGGGGAGGGCCGCAACGTCACCCACTCCCAGAAGAAGCTGAACGAGCAGGAGCTCCGGGAGTTCCGCAGCCGCTTCAACATCCCCATCTCAGATGAAGATCTGCCCGAGGCGCCCTTCTATCGTCCGCCGGAAGACTCTGAGGAGATGCGCTACCTCAAGGCACGCCGGGACGAACTCGGCGGCTATCTCCCGACGCGGAAGCACGACGCGTCGCCGCTATCCCCGCCTGATGAGAAGAAGGTCTTCAGCGAGTTCTACGAGGGCGCGGGAGATAGACAGGTAGCCACGACCATGGTTGCGGTGCAACTCCTGTCCAAGTTGCTCAAGGACAAGAATGTCGGCCGCTACATGGTTCCAATCGTGCCGGATGAATCGCGGACCTTCGGAATGGAATCGCTCTTCCGTCAGGTCGGCATCTACTCCCATCCGGGCCAGCTCTACGAGCCCGTGGACAGGGAGAGCCTCCTCTACTACAAGGAGGCCACCGACGGTCAGATTCTTGAAGAGGGCATTACGGAAGCGGGGTCACTCTCGTCCTTCATTGCGGCCGGAACCGCCTACTCCACTCAGGGCGTCAACATGATCCCCTTCTACATCTACTACTCCATGTTCGGCTTCCAGCGCGTCGGCGACCTGATCTGGGCCGCCGGAGATATTCGCGCCCGCGGCTTCCTGGTCGGCGGCACTTCCGGCCGTACGAGCCTCCCCGGCGAGGGTCTCCAGCACGCCGACGGCAACAGTCACATACTTGCCCTGACGGTGCCGAACGTCATGGCCTACGACCCGACCTTCGCCTACGAGGTTGCGGTGATCATCAAGGACGGTATCCGTCGCATGTTCGTGGAGCAGGAGGACCTGATCTACTACATGACGGTGCTCAACGAGACCTACCCCCACCCGCCCATGCCGGAGGGTGCGGAAGAGGGCGTCCTGAAGGGCCTCTATCGATATCAGAAGTCGAGCAAGAAGAAGAAGGCGGATGTCCACCTCCTCGGAACCGGGGCAATCCTGCGGGAGGCGCTGAAAGCGGCGGCCAAGCTCGAGGAGGAGTTCGACCTGGCGGTCGATGTCTGGAGCGCCCCGGGATACAAGCAGCTCTACCACGATGCGACGGAGACACAGCGGTGGAACATGCTGAATCCCGACAAGCAGCCGAAGAGGTCCTACCTGCAGGAGTGTTTCGACGGGGAGGACGGTGCCATTGTCGCGGCGAGCGACTACATCAAGGCGCTCCCCCTCACCGTGGCGAGCTTCTTCCCCAAGCCGGTCACGGTACTCGGCACCGACGGTTACGGCCGAAGCGACAACCGCGGCGCCCTCCGCGATTACTACGAGGTGGATGCCAAGCACATCGTGATCTCCGCGCTCGAGGCGCTTCACGCGGAGGACAAGGTCGACAAGAAGACCCTCACGGGCGCTGTGAAGAGCCTCGGCATTGACGCAAACAAGCCCAACCCGCTGGACCTGTAAGGAGACGAGGGCATGGTACAAGACGTAACGCTTCCGGAAATCTCAGAGAATGTGGACAAGGGAAACGTGGTGAGCGTCCTGGTTTCCGCGGGGGACCAGATCAAGGAGCAGGATCCGGTCCTGGAGATCGAGACTGAGAAGGCCGCCGTCGAGGTGCCCTCCACGGTGAGTGGGACGGTAGTCGAAGTCCTGGTCGGCGAGGGAGAAGAGGCCAAGGTAGGCTCCGTCATCATCCGCGTGGAGACCGAAGGGGGAGGAGAGGCAGCCGCCGCGGGCGATGCCGAAGGGGAGGCGGCGCCCCCAGCCGACGAAGGGAGCGCGGAAACGGCCCCGGCCGAGGAGGCTCCTGCGGGGGAGACTCCGGCCGAGGAGGCTCCTGCCGGTGAGGCTCCTGGGGAGGAGACGCCCGCCGAGGAGACGCCTGCCGAGGAGGTCTCCGCGCACGCAGGGGAAGAGACGCCTTCCGCCGCGGAGCCGTCGGCAGGGGCCGGGGCGGGAGACGTGCATCCGCGCAACCAGCCGGTACCCGCCGCGCCGTCGACGCGCATGCTGGCCCGGGAGCTCGGCGTCGACATTCACACTGTCGAAGGTAGCGGCCCGAAGGGCCGGATCAGCCGGGACGACGTAAAGGCGGCAGCCAAGCGGACCATCCGGCACGGCACCGCGGGAGGTGCGGCCGCAGGGGCCGGCACCACCGCCGGCGCAGTGGCGGGATACGCGGCGCTCCCGGATTTCTCGAAGTGGGGCTCCGTTTCCCGGGAGCCAATGACGCAGGTACGGCGAATCACCGCGGAGAACCTGACACAGTCGTGGGTACCCCAGGTAACGCAGTTCGACAAGGCCGACGCCACACAACTCGAGGCGTTCCGGACGCAGTACGCCCGGACGGCGGAGAGGGCGGGCGTAAAGCTCACCGTCACGGCGATCCTTCTCAAGGTGGTGTCCCAGGCCCTGAAACGCTTTCCCCGATTCAACGCGAGCCTGGACATGGCCGGGAAGGAGATCGTCTACAAAGACTACGTGCACATCTCCGTTGCTGTGGATACCGATCGAGGACTGCTGGTGCCGGTGGTGCGGGATGTCGACAAGAAGTCGATCATTGCTCTCGCAGGGGAGCTCGGAGATCTTGCTCAGCGTGCCCGTGCCAAGAAGATCAAGCCCGAAGAGATGGAAGGCGGGAGCTTCACCATCTCCAACCTGGGCGGGATTGGTGGAACCGGCTTCACCCCGGTGGTCTTTGCCCCGCAAGTTGCCATTCTCGGCGTTGCCCGCACGCAGACCGAACCGTACTGGACCGGAACCGCCTTTGAGCCGCGCCCGTACCTGCCCTTGTCGGTGACCTACGACCACCGGCTCATAGATGGGGCGGACGGTGCGCGCTTCTTGGGCTGGATCTGCCGAGCCGTCGAGAACCCGCTCTTCATTGACCTGGAGAGCGTACCCTGAGGAGAGCGTACCCTAATAGGAGGAATGAATGCTTAGACACGTGAACCATTTGCAGGGCTTCGGCATTGAGGCCCAGGACGGCAAGATCGGCCACGCAGAACATGTCTACTTTGACGATGATGACTGGACGATTCGGTACGTGGTCGTCCAGACCGGAAACTGGATTCGGCGCAAGCACGTCCTCATTTCTCCCATCTTCGTTACGACGGTGAACTGGCCGGAAGAGACCGTGTCGGTGAGCCTGACGCAGGAACAGGTGCGCCACAGCCCGGACATGAACATGAAAGAGCCGATTTCGCGCAAGCAGGAGCGGGAGTTCTTCAAATACTACAAGACTCCAGGCTACTGGGCTGGGTACGGCCTCTGGGGCACGGGAATGCATCCCGAGGATGTGCTCGCTATCCGGGGCAAGGACACGTCACCGGCGGAGGTCGAGACAAAACAGCCCGAGGAGGGCAGCGGTGAGGTCCACCTGCGTAGCAGCGCCCGGGTCCAAGGCTACTCGGTCCTGGCAAACCGCGGCGAGATCGGGAAGGTCGGAGATTTCATCTTCGACGATCGCACCTGGGCCATCCGCTACCTCGTGGTTAACACCGGCCGCTTCTTCGGCGGCAAGCAGGTACTTCTGGCCCCGCGGTGGACCAAGGAGATCAGCTGGAAGCGACAGCAGATGTACATAGACATGGAGAACAGCAAGATCGAGGACGCTCCCGAGTACAGTCCGGATGAGCCGGTCACCCCGGAGTACGAAGAGCGCCTCTTCCAGCACTACGGCCGGCGCTCACCCTGGAAGGCGGTGTAAGCCGGAAACGCCGGTATGGCGTCACCCTACTCTCCGGCGGCCCGGGAGTTCCTGCGGGAGGTCGCCCGGGCGTACCACAACAGCCCCGAAGAGGTGGCACTGGTGATCGCCCTCTTTGGGGCTCTTGCCGTCGGTCTGACTGTCTACCTGGCCATAGAGAGTCGCCGATCCGCGCGCCGGCGCCGGGAGTGGTCGCAGGCGGAGTTCGACCGCATTGTCGAGTCCCGCGGCGTCGCACCGTCCGGCCGGGATGCTCTGGAGAGAATGGCCCGGGCATACGGCACCCCCCAGCAGAAACACCGAATCGTACAGGAGGCCCCGGTCTTTGATCGCGCCGCCCTGCAGGCGGCGCGGGACGGCCGGATAACGTCCGAGACCGTCAGCGCCCTTCGCGTCGTGCTGGGGATCCCCCGGCGCAACGGCGCGGTTCCACGGTCCACCACCGAACTGGCCGTGGGCAGCACCGTGGCCATTCGCCGGAATGGGAACAAGCCCGTTGCCGCCACGGTGACGGCGCAGCAGCCCGAAGGGTTCACCGTGGATGCCGGTGCGGCCGCCTCGCGGTTTCCGTCAGGCGGCCGTGTCGAGATCACGTTGACCACGACGGCGGGAGTCTTCCGAACAACTACCTTCTCTCAGGGATTCGAGAACGGGGCGGTCCACCTTCGCCACCGCGAGGGCATGGACCGGAATCAGAAGCGGCGCCACTACCGGCGCACCACGCGGTTTCACGCCAAGCTGGTCCTGCCGGACGGCGCGGAGACGTGGATTTGGCTGCGGGATCTCGGCGGCGGCGGCGCGAGCTTCAAGAACCCCGAAGCCGGGTTGCAACCGGGTTCTTCCATTGCAGTAGTCCTTCCCGGCATTGGACCCGGGGGTCGCGATCTCGCGCTTCCGGCGAAGATCATCCGGACTTCCGAGGACGGAGACCTCTGCCACGCAGAGTTCTCGGGTATCTCCGAGAGCGACCGGGACCGCGTGTATCGCGTACTCTTCGCACCACGCTGACGCATTGCTCAACACACCAGACTGACCGTCGAGTCCGGCTGGAGCTCCTCGCTGACGCCGGCAACGGAGACCGTGATCGTGGACGCGCTGTTGCTCCGGGAGGTGCAGTGGACCACGTTGCGCCGGACATCGACATCTATTCCGGCGCCGCGAACCTCCAGGTAGCACGTCACCCGCTGCCACCCCGCGGGCAGCCGCGGCGCGAAAGAGAGCTGCCGGCCGTTTACGTCCATCCCCAGGAAGCCCGCCGTGACGATCTGCCAGGCAACACCGCAGGCGGCGGTGTGGATGCCGCCGATGAAGGTACCGCCGCTCACCGCCTTGTTCGTGTTGAACAGATCGACTGCGCAGCTCCGGATGAAGTAATCGTAGGAGACGTCGTCATGGCCGATCCAGGCGCCGACGATGCCGTAGACGGAGGGGCTCAGTGAGGAACCGTGCTGAGTCCGGGGTTCGTAGTACTCGACATTGGCCGCCATGACCTCTCGACTGAACGCTTGAGGGTGCAGCATGAAGAGCTGGGTGACATCCGCCTGCTTGGAGACCTGGGTCTCCACGGCAATACCGTTGGGCCATCCCCAGTATTCGCCGGGAGCCATCAGGCGGTCCGCGGGCTCGTCCGGCTAGATGTCCTCGAGCGGGAAGAAGCCGTCGAACTGCTCAATGACCTGGTCATTCGGTGCGTCCGCCGCCTCGCCGGGCTCCTTGACATAGATGAGGTCGGCCATCTCCCGCCACGCGTCGACATTTACCCTGATTCTGCTCTGCATCCGTTCCAAATCCTCAGGCGCCTCCTCACGGAGGAGGTCGTACGCCGTGGCGGCAATTCGGACCGCGTGCCGCGCCTGGTAATTGGTGAAGAAGTTGTTGTCCACGTTCTCGTGGTATTCATCCGGGCCGAGGACGCGGATGAACTCGTAGCGGTTCCGGTCCTTCTTGAAATGCGCCCGGGAGACCAGAAACTGCGCCACCTCAAAGAGGATCTCCGCGCCGTAGTTTTTGAGGAATTCGAAGTCGCCGGTCACCGTGTAGTAGCGCCACACGGTGTAGGCAATGTCCGGTGACACGTGGATCTGCCAGTCGTTGAAGTGGTTGTGTATATCCCGGCCGGTGAGAACATCTTTGAAGAAGTATGAGGGACAGACCTCTTCCCCGGTATCGGCGCTCACCCAGGCGTAGAAGGCGCCGTAGAAGCCGAGGTCCAGCGCCTTCTTCCGCGCACCGTTCAGGGTCTTGTAGCGGTAGATGAGCAGGTTCCTGGCAACCTCCGGCCGCGTGTAGAGGAACATGGGCAGATTGAAGATCTCCTGGTCCCAGAACGCAGAGCCCTGGTACGCCTGGCAGGAGAGGCCCCGCGCCCCGACGGGCAGGTGATCCGCATGGGCCGGCGTGGCAATGATGTTGTGATAGATGTTGTACCGCAGGAGTGCCTGGGCCCGCTTATCTCCTTCTATGTCGATGCCGGAGCGGTCCCACATGACGTCCCACACGGCCTGGTGCTCGGCCAGCAGGGGATCGAAGCCGCGCTCCACCGACTGCTCCAGATCGCGCCGGCTCGACTCCAGGGGACGGGACACGTCGTTTGAGGTATACACGACCATGTACTTCTCGTAGACGATCGACTGACCCGCATCCAGGTCGAACTCCAGGATGCGCATGGCGCTCCGGTCGCCGATCTCCGTTCGGGAGCGGGCGGGCTTCCCCTCGAGGAATGAAATGGTCTCGCCCACCACGATCTCGACACCGCGCTCCTGCGTCACCGTCCGGATGAAGAGGCAAGCTTGTTCTTCGAAGGGCTCGTACTTCCCAAAGTGCTCGCCGTTCAGGCTCCAGACCCACCCGTCTATGCCGGTGGTCATGCGCACGGTGCAGGCGGAGCGTACGGTGAAGTGGTGCCTGCTCGGAATGAGATGGAGGTTGCCGTAGCCGGCGAAGCGCTCATCCGTCAGCGTCACGTGCGTATCGGCGGAACTGCGCCACTGCATGGAGCGCGTATGGAAGCCGTAGCGGTAGTTGAGCTCCCGGCTGTAATCGTCCAGGTTGGACCCGAGAGCGGTGACGGTTTCACCATCGACCGCGAAGCTCGTGTAGAGGCCGTTGGGAACCGTGCAGAGCTCCGTCCACTTCCCGTCGGCGTTGTCGTAGGTGTCCACGACGGTGCAGCCCACGTACTGGTCCTTGGTCCACTCAGGGAAGGTACCGCGATAACCGAGGTAGCCGTTGCCTGTCATGTAGTTGCTGCCGTTCGTAACAAGGAGCTCTTCCTCGAACCGTCCCTCGCGAATCTCCCAGCCCGTCTCGGTGAAGAGGTTTTTCCGTAGCTCCATGTGCGCTCCCTCGGGTAGATCTGGCGTAACGAGGTTCAATTGTAACGACACCGGCCATGAGAAAAAAGGGCCGTGCCGCTGCGGCGGCCCGGCGGACGTAACCGGTGCCCTCGCCGCCGAATCAGAATCCCATGTCGTTCCAGAGAAAGCGTTCCGGAAACCACGCCGCCAGGAGGTTCACGGCTGTGGGGGTCGCACCGACGGCAGTCCGGAGAATCTCCCCGGGCGGATGAGTTCCGTAGAGGAGCGCCGAGAGCTGTTGAATCGTTACGGAGGCCGACGGCGTGTCGGGGTGCGATGAGCCGTCGCGTTTCGGGTTGCGGCCGTTGACATCGACCTCGAGGCCGGCTCCTGCTGAAGAGAGGCGGTATGTGCCGTTGTTCCAGGGGCAGTGCTCGTCGGTGACGGAGAGCTCGAGCTCGCCCGCTGCGGGAGCGGGGATACCGCGGAGGGCGGCGGCGACGTCGACAATGCGGATCATCCAGGGTCGGCGCATGGCGTGGATGCGGACTTCGCCGTCAATGTCGCCGGTGTGCTGGAAGAGTCGGCCGTGCAGGCTCGCCGGGGCGGCGTTCATGACGACGGTGTTGCACTGGTCGATGTGCAGGGCGATGAAACGCAGGAGCGCGCCGAGACCGTCGCGCTCGGTGAAGCGGTACCCGGCAATACGTAGCGTTCCGTCGGGCTCGGCCCCCTCCTTGCGGAAGATAGCGCCGCCGAGGGTGCGGCCGCCGCGACGGAAGAGAACAATCTCCTGATCGTCCAGGCGCCGCTCGATGAACTCCCGGCCTATGCTCGAAAGGACAACCGGGCCGTGGAAGGACCCGGCGCCCGCGCTCGCCTCGGCAAAGGCACCGCGGGTCGGGGCGTCCGCCGCGTCCCGGGCCGCCATGCTCTCGCTGTCGAGGTGGCAATACTCCTCCCAGGCATCCATGGGTTTCAGCCGCTCCATTTGCAGCTCTTCCGCGCCGGGGTCGCGCAGCCACTGTGCAAAGGCAGAAGCAGGATACTCCGCGATGACGTTGTCATCGGCAGTCACATACCCGAAGTCGCGGTAGAAGGATACCTTGAAGGGATGCAGCATGCTCACCGACACTCCCTCGCGCGGCATCTCCGCCAGGCTCTCCAGCATGACGCGACGAACCACGCCACGGCGCCGTACCTCCGGATAGGCGGCGACACCCGCCACACCGCCCATGGCCCTGGTGACACCCCGGACGGCCTGGTGAAAGCGGTAGGTGTGTACGGACGCGACCAGACGCCCGTCGACGAAGCCGGCCATGATCTCTTCCGGGATCATGCGGCGGAGGTCGGGGGTCTGGAGTTCCTCCGGTGGGTAGTCCGCGAAGCCGTAGTGGCGAAGGCGTAACTGCTCGGCGCGCTCGTCCTCGGTGATGTGTCGTACTTCCAGGTTCATAAGTTCCCCTTGCGTGCGTTCGGCGCCGGCGGTTGCCCGCGCAGCCGG
>CAZUVX010000084.1:0-6960 GCA_964623865.1 uncultured Spirochaetaceae bacterium
ACCTTCACCAGGGCGTGTTGGCTCCCGGTTTCCAACAAGCTGCGTGATACGTTGGGGACCCCTTTACCCCTAGACGTCGAAGATCACCTGCGCGTACCACTCCCCGGTGTCCATCCTGGTCACCTGGAAGTCGTGGAACGTCACCGCCTTGACGTCGATGCCAAACAGGCCGGTTGCCTCGGACAGCTCGATCTCGCGGCAGGAGAGGTTCGCCTTGATCTCGCCGGCTCCGGTGCCGTTCGGCGGGGCGAGGGTGATGCCTTCGACGACCAGGACAATGCTCTCCGCGTCTTTCAGGAACACGATCTCCTCGAGCAGAGCGCGCAGAAGGAACTCCCGGGAGATGTCCTGGAGGCTCAGGGTCCGCGGCCGGCCTTCGGGCAGAGCGTCGGGGTCGCTGATCATGAGACCAAGTAGTCCCTGCGCCGAACCCTGGAGGATATCTTCGAAGCTCCCCCCGTAGACGCGCATTCCCACATCCGCAACGGCGGTCTCGTCGAAGTAGTCGATTCGTGCAGCCATTGCCGTCGTTCTACCCCTTTATGTTGCCGATCGGCACCAGGCGAACCACCCGTCGCGAGAGGCCCGCCTCCTCGGCCGCCGTGACCACCTCGTCAATGTTCTTATACGCGCCGCCCGCCTCCTCGGCGAGTCCCGACATTGAGGCGGCGCGCACCCGGATGCCCCGGGCCGCCATTTCCTTGCGAATCTCGGAGCCTTGCCACTTCCGCTTTGCGGCGCGGCGACCCATGAGACGGCCGCTGCCATGGGCGGTGGTGTAGAAGGCGCGGGAGGATCTGTGATCCCCAACAAGAAGGTAGGAGCCGGTCTCCATGCTGCCTCCAATGATAACCGGTTGCCCCACCTCCGCAAGGTCCGGCGGCACGTCTTCCATACCGGCTCCAAACGAGCGGGTTGCACCCTTCCGGTGCACCAGGAGCTCCTGCTCCTCACCGCTCTCGCCGCCCACTTCGCCTCGTTCCCGGTCGACGCGGTGGCGTTCCAGCTTGGCAGTGTTGTGAGTGACGTCGTAGATCTGGTCCATCCCCAACTCTTCCGGGCTGCGGCGAAAGACGCGCTCGAAGGCCTCCCGGACGCGATGCATGATGACGCTGCGATTCACGAAGGCCATGTTGACCGCGCATTGCATGGCCGCGAAGTAGCGTCTGCCTTCAGTAGACTGGAATGGCGCGCAGGCCAACTGCTTGTCCGGCAGGGCCGGCCCCAACTCCTTTTCCATGAGCGGCGTGAACGTGTGAAGGTAGTCCGTCGCGATCTGGTGACCGAAGCCGCGGCTTCCCGTATGGAGCATGATGCACACCTGATCCTCGCGATCGATGCCCATGGCTCGGGCGGTGTCGGGCTCGGGAGCGCTTCCGAACTGCGCGATCTGGATCTCCAGGTAGTGGTTTCCCGATCCAAGGGTTCCGACTTGCCCAATGCCGCGCTTGATGGCTCGTGCGCTCACGGCGTCGGCATCGGCACCCTCCATGGCGCCGCGCTCCTCGGTGCGGTCGCGGTCGGCTTCGGTGGAGAACCCCCGCGAGACCGACCACGCCATGCCCTTTGTAATGATCTCTCGGAACTCATCCTCCGAAAGCCTGAGCAAGCTCTTCCCGCCGACGCCGGCAGGCACGGTGTGTGCGAGAACGTCGAGAAGGTCGTCCAGGCGCTCTTCCAGGTCGGACCTGGTGAGGCTGGTTCGGAGAAGCCGCATCCCGCAGTTGATGTCGAAGCCAATGCCTCCGGGAGAGATGACGCCGGTCTCGGGATCGAAGGCGGCCACCCCGCCGATTGGGAAGCCGTAACCCCAGTGCCCGTCCGGCATACAGACGGCGTAGGAGACAATGCCGGGCATGGTCGCGACGTTTGCGATCTGCTCGCCGACGCCCGGGTCCATCCCTTCGAGAAGAGCGTCCGAGGCGTAGATCCGCGCCGGCACCTTCATGCCCTTGCGCTCGTCTCGCTCCAACTCCCAGAGATTCGCTGCTCTCTTGCGCAGTCCCCTTTGCTCCATGTCGGACCTGCCTCGGGAGCCCCCTAGGATTTCATGGAAGCGACGACGGACTCGAAACGGTCCCGGATCTCCTGTTGGAGGCGCTGCTCCATGAACTGATAGACGTCCGGGATGCCCAGGACGACCATCTCCACCGTCTTTGCTTCCTCGGGGAATCGCTCCCGTATTGACCGTGCGTGGTGCTCCTCCATGACGACCACCACATCGGCCCAGCGCAGCTTCTTGCTCGAGACGCGATTGCCGAAGAACGCATCCGTGCCCGCCGAGTCGACGCGGAAGCGCGGATCGTTCTCGTACATGCGCTCGGCGGTCGGGCTGCGTTGCTGATTCGCCGTGCAGACAAAAAGGACGTTTCTGATTTGGCTCACAGAGAAAGCGTACAAATCTTGCGACGTCTCAGCAAGCTTTGTCGCACCGGCCCCGCGCGAGCCATTCGGCGGCGTCGCAACCCGGCTGGTCCGGGCCGAAACCGCCCCTCCGCCTCGCCGGCCCGTCCCATTCACCGGAGGCTATGGGATTTAAGTTTTTCAGCGTTATAATCTTTTTAGCCCTTTTCATGGCGCGCACTATATGTGATTATTGCCGTCGGAGTCTCGTATGGTGAACGTGATCGTTGTGTGGTTTCCTCTGCTGGTAGCGACCATCGTTTTTGCGGTGGCGGTCTACATTCTCGCCCGAGCACCGCACAGCCCGCTGACCCGCGCCTTCGTCAATTTTGCCGTCGTTCAGTCGCTCCTCGCCTTCACTGAGTGGGGGTATCGGCACGCCGTCGCAACAGCAGAGGCGCAAGCGTGGGTCAATGCCGGGGCGCTCTGGCCCCTCCTGCCGGCGACGCTCTTCGCCCTGACAGTGGAGATTGCGTCGATGGGCGGGAGGCGGCCGCACATCCTTCTGCGCAACCTCATGCTCCCACCGGCCCTCGCCTTCGTGGCTCTGGGCTTCCTGCTCCCATCCATGCAGCGGACCGCAGTGCCGACGAGCTGGGGCCACGAGTACGCGCTCCAAGCGTCCCCCGCCATGAACGTGGCGCTCTTGTGGGCGCTGGGGGTGAGTCTTGTCGTCATGATTCTCGCGGTGCGCACGCTGCGCCGGGGCGATCTTCGAGCGCGACGCCTCAGCCGCTGCTTCCTCTACGGCATTGCGGCGGTCGTCGGCATCAATCTCCTGCAGTCGCTCATGTGTGTGCTCCTAGAGCAGGAGATCCCCTTCCTGTCCACGATTGCCGCCCTGGTGCTGGCGCTGATGGTCGGTACTGCGACGCTTCGCGTCGGAGTGTGGGAGATTGCGCCGCAGGTTTCAGCTATGACGGTGCTCACGACCATGCAGGACGGCGTCGTCGTTGTGGACGACCGCTCAATCGTGCGCTACATCAATCCCGCAGCCATGCGCATCCTGCGGCTTCCGGCGTCGCTCTTGGGGCGCCCCGCCGCAGAAGCGGTCCCGCGGAACGCCCTCGAGCCGACGGGTCGCATCGACGACGAAGAGCGGACTCTGCGCCTGCGCGACGGCGCGGAGGTGCGCGTCGCCTTCTCGAGCGCCCCGATCCAATCGAGTTTCGGCGGCCGGGTCTACGTCTTTCGCGACATCTCCGAGCGCGCCCGCTTCAAGGAGCGCCTCGAGCATCTTGCCTACTACGACACCCTGAGCGGCCTGGCGAACCGTCAGGCCTTCCAGGACGAGCTTTCCCAGGTTACCAAGCTGCCGCGGCGCCCTTCCGAGGGCGATCGGGCGGCGGTTCTCATGCTCGTCGATCTTGACCGCTTCAAAGAAGTGAACGATGCCTACGGCCACGCCGCCGGGGACGCCGTCATTGTGGAAGTCGCTCGTCGCCTCCAGGGCGCCATTCGCGCGGAAGATCGGGCGTATCGCCTCGGCGGCGACGAGTTCGCGGTCATTCTGCGGCACGTCCGCTATCCCGACGACGCCGCGCGCATTGGCCGGAAGCTCCAGGCGGATCTTGCAGCACCCGTGGTCATGGGCTCGACGCGCCTGGAGGTAGGCGCGAGCATTGGGTTCAGCATTGTGCTTCCCGGCGAAGGGGAGGACCATCCCCGGGCGAGGGCGGATGCGGCGCTCTACGAGGCCAAGCGACGTCGCGGTGAGATTCGCTCCTTCGAGCCCGGGGACCTCTTGCCGACGACGCGACGCGGTATTATCCACCGCGCCATTCGCGACGCCGTGCGGGACGAGACGCTCACCTGGCACTTCCAGCCGATCGTCGACGGCTCCGGACGCATTCTCGGCGCGGAGGCGCTGGCACGCCTCAAGGATGTCGACGGAACGCCCCTCTCCCCGGCGGAGTTCATCCCCGCCGCGGAGGAGAGCGGGATCATCCGGGAGGTCGGTGAGCTGGCGCGCCGTCGCGCCGTCGACGTGCTGGATGCGCTGGGTCGTCCCGCCGGTTTCTACATCACCGTGAACGTCTCCCCTCTGGAGATCAAACGGCCCGAGCTCGTCGATGCCATTCTGGAGTTCATGGCTGCGCGCGATGTATTCGACGCGTTACACCTCGAGATTACCGAGACGGAGGTCCTCGAGCTGGGGCCGTCCGGGCGCAGGCGCCTGGAAGAGATGGTCGAGGCCGGGGTGCGCTTCTACATTGACGACTTCGGAAGCGGGTACAGCTCACTCGGGCGTTTGCGCACCCTGCCGATTTCGGCGGTGAAGGTCGACCGCAGCTTCCTTCTCAACTGGGAGGATGAGACCAACGCCCGCGCCCTGGTGCAGGGGACCGTAAGGCTGATCAACGGCTTGGGCCTGGACCTTGTGGCGGAAGGCGTGGAAACGGAAGAACAGCTCGCCGTCCTGGCGGAAGCGGGGTGCACCAAGTATCAGGGGTACTACTTCCATCGACCGGTCACGTCGAATGATCTCGTAGCGCTGGTCCGGTCCTACGGTCGGGCGGCCGCGTCGCACGTCTACGCCTCCGCCGGACAGCGCATTGTCGGATAGCCCTAACCGGTCGGCCGGCTCCGACCGCCGCGGTCGGCCAGGAAGGCGCGCCAACCCTCATGCTCCATGCTCCGGGCGGTCTCTAGGACGCTTGATTCCTGTTCCGTCATGAAGCGCTGCATGCGCTCGGTGAGATCTGCGTTTCCGGCGGCGAGCATTCGAACCGCCAAGAGCCCGGCGTTCCGGGCGTTGTTGATTGCCACGGTTGCCACGGGGATTCCTCGAGGCATCTGCACGATCGAAAGGAGTGAGTCCAGACCGTCCAGGCTGCTCGTCTTTACGGGCACGCCGATGACGGGGAGCGGGGTGAGCGACGCGACCATACCCGGCAGGTGCGCGGCACCGCCGGCGCCGGCAATGATTACCTTCACGCCCCGCTCCGCCGCTTCCTCGGCGTAGCTGAAGAGCCGTCGCGGCGTGCGGTGTGCGCTTACCACCGTGACCTCGTGGGCAATCTCAAACTCCTCGCACACCTCCGCCGCCGCGGACATGACCGGAAGGTCCGATTCGCTTCCCATGATAATGCCGATCATATTTCCTCCTGCTCCTGCCTGACCCGGCTACGGTGCATCCCGATCCGGAGTGTCGCTCTGCGGTGCGGTGTCGAGCGCCGCCCCGCCGTGGATGTGCACGACCTCCGCCGCGCGAAGCGCCGCATCCACCGCGGAGTGCGCATCCGGCGCAGTCGCGGTCACGTGGCCCATCTTCCGGCCGCCGCGGCAGAGGTGTTTGCCGTAAAGGTGGAGGTGCACCCCCGGCATCCCCAGAGCGTTCTGCAACCCGTCGTACTGCGTTGGGCCTTCGGGATCGTGGCCAATGAGGTTCACCATGGCCGCGGCGCCTCGCATGTGCGTCGAGCCCAGAGGAAGATCGAGGATGGCCCGGAGGTGCTGCTCGAACTGGTCCGTTTCCGCCGCCTCAATGGTCAGATGCCCGGAGTTGTGAGGCCGCGGGGCCACCTCGTTGATCAATACCCGGCCTGCCGTATCCACGAAGAGCTCAACCGCGAAAATGCCCACGCCGTCGAGCTCGGCAACCGTCGCCTCCGCAACGTGCTGCGCCTCCTCGGCAATACCCGGGCTCGTCCCCGCCGGATAGACCACCGCCCTGACCAGGTGCAGCTCTCGGTCCATCTCCATCTCGAAGGGCGGGTAGGAGCGGAGCGCGCCTGAGGGGGATCGCGCCACCAGGACGGAGAGTTCGGTTGCAAGGTCGATCCTCTCTTCCAGGAGCGACGGACCCTTCAGTGGGAGCGCCGCCCCCGGGGTCGTGTCCGGGTCGCGTCCGTCCGCGTGTTGTAGAGGCGCGGCGACCACGGCGACGCCCCGGCCGTCGTAGCCGCCGAAGCGCAGCTTCTGCACGGCGGGCAGACCGAAGGAGGCAAGGGCGCGCCGCACGTCGGTGGTCTGCTCGCCTGCAGCCGCTCGGTCCGTCCCGACGTGACCTTTCGTTCCGTCGGCGCCCGAGGCGTGTTCGCGGCCCGCGGGGGGTGTCGCCCCGCGTGCGCCGACCTCGCCGGGAACCTCCATGAAGCGGGGAACCGGCAGCCCCGCCGCCTGGAAGCGTATCCGCTGGGCGAGCTTGTCCTGAATCACCTCGAGCACCTCCGGTGCGGGATGTACCGAGATGCCGCGATCCCGGAGTGTCCGGAGCGCCGCCACCTCCACCGACTCGATCTCGACGGTCACCACGTCGGGGCGCACTTCATCGGCAGCCTGGAGGACCGTTTGGTAGTCCCGGAAGGAGCCCTGAACGTGGCGACTCACCGCGGCGGCGGCGGGACAGTCCGGAGTGGGGTCCAGTACGGTGACGGGGACATCCAGCCGCGCCGCCGCCGGGCCGAGCATGCGCCCGAGTTGCCCTCCTCCGAGGACCAGGATGCCGCCGCCTCCGCGACCGTCCGCGGGACCGGCTCGGACGGCGTCGCCGACGTCGCGGGCGTCGGGGGCGTCTGGGGCGTCTGGGGCGTCGGGGTGGACCTGGTGGGCGCG
>CAZUVX010000084.1:7060-11958 GCA_964623865.1 uncultured Spirochaetaceae bacterium
GGGCGTCGGGGGCGTCTGGGGCGTCTGGGGCGTCGGGGTGGACCTGGTGGGCGCGGTCGGCGCGATCAGATTGTGCCGCGGGGCTGCTGCGGGCCGGTGTGCTCATCCCCCTGAGTATATAGATGGGCGCCGGGAATGGCGACGGACCCCTATGCTTCAGCGGGTAGCGGAACTTCCAGGACGAAGCGGGTGCCTGTCGCGTGTGTGGCGGTTTCTACCGACCCTCCCATCTGATTCGCCAAGGAGGCGACAATCAGCCTTCCGAGCCCGGCGGTATCTGAGGCCGCCGGTGTCCGAGGTGGGCGGTCTCTTCGGGGGGGCGCTCGCATGTGCCGGCCCGCGCCGGGTCCCCCGTCGGCGGTTGTGCTGTCGGATATGGTCAAACGCATATGGTCAAACGCAGCGTCGGTTGCCCCACACTCCCGGAGCGCGAATCGACGGTAATCCGCAGGGAACCGTCGCCGTTGCGGGGAAAGGCGTGCTTGTACGCGTCATGTACAACCATCATTGCCCGGACCCGTCCCTGCGCCGCTTCCAAGGTGTGGCGGGTCCTGGGGTCGTCGTCCATGCCCGCCTGAAGACTCAGCATGGACATGATGATCCGGTAGTTGTCCTTGGTGCGGTGGTGCAGGTGCGGAACGCTCCTCGGCAATCTCCGCTGCATGGCGCAGGGAGGCAAGAAGGGAGGCAAGAAGGGAGGCAAGAAGGGAGGCAAGACGGGAGGCCGAGTGGTCGGAATACTCAGTTTCGGTCATCCTCATGCTCGCGTTCCAGGCGGAAAGGCCGAATCTCGAGTGGGCCCCCCCGCCGACGGCACATGTGCGCGGCCGGCCGAGCCCCCGCCGACGGCACATGTGCGCAGCCGGCCCGGTCTTCGGTGTCGGTAAGCGAGCGGCCGAGCCGCAGCCGGCCCGGCTTCCCTGGCAGGTAAGCGAGCGGCCGAGCCGTGCGGCATCTCTACTCCCCGCGCCAACTCACGAAGAGATTGTTCAATGACTCCATGAGGGTCGGATGGGCGAATGCGCCGTCCCGCAGCACCGTGTAGGGAAGTCCGGCGTTCATGACGATCTGCACCGCTCCGGCTATCTCCCCGCCCTGCATGCCGAGCATGGCGAAGCCGAGGACCTTGTCGCTCTTCGCGTCCACGACCGCCTTCATGAGGCCGCGGCTCTCATCGGTCTCCAGGGCACGCGCTACCCAGGTCATGGGGATGGCGGCGACGCGCACATCGTAGCCTGCCTCGCGGGCCTCCTTCTCACTCATGCCGACGCGACCGAGCTGGGGATCAATGAAGACCGTGTAGGGGACAATCCGGTCGGCAATGGATCCCTTTCCATCGCCATTGAGGTTGCGCTCGACTACGCGGAAGTCGTCGTAGGAGATGTGAGTGAAGGCCGGTCCGCCCTTGACGTCGCCGATAGCCCAGACATCCGGTGCACTCGTTTCGAGTCGATCATTCACCACAATGGATCCCCGCTTGTCTGTGTCGATGCCTGCGGCTTGAAGATTCAGCATGTCGGTATTCGGCTTGCGGCCGGCGGCCACCAGCAGATGCGAGCCGGAGATGGTGCGGCCCGCGCCGTTGACCGTTGCGGAGACGTCAATGGACCCGCCCTGCTGCATGGTGACGCCGCCGGTCTGCGCGTTGGTGAGGATATCGATCCCCTCATCCTCCAGGATCGATGTCACCTCCGCGGAAATGTCTTCATCCTCTCGAGGAAGGAGCCGGCCGCTCCGCTGCAGGATGGTAACCTTGCTGCCGAAGCGGCGGAACATCTGGCCGAACTCCAGGCCGATGTACCCCCCGCCGATCACGATCAGCTGCTCCGGGACGGCGTCGAGCTCCATGATGGACTCGTTGGTCAGATAGGGGACCTTCTCAATGCCCGGGATGGGCGGAACGTTGGCGCGGGTGCCGGTATTGATGAAGATGCGATCGCCGGTGATGTTCTTCTCTCCCGTCGCATTCAGGGCGATCCGCAGCGCCTTCGGTCCGGCGAAGGACGCCTCGCCGCGGATGAGATCGAGATTCTCGGTAGCCTCGATCGCCTGCTCACTCTTTCCGCGGAAGCTCGTTACGATGTCGCGCTTTCTCCGGCGGACCGTGGTCATGTCGACGGACCCGGGCGTTACCCCTACGCCGTACTCCCCGGCGCGCGATACCACGTGTGCCGCTCGCGCGCTGGCCACCATGGTCTTGGTGGGGGTGCACCCGTAGTTCACACAGGTTCCCGCCACGTTGCGGGCCTCGACGAGAGCTGTCTTTACACCGCGACCTGCAAGGGCCATTGCCAGGGGCGTCCCGCCCTGGCCGGATCCCACCACAATAGCCCCATAGTGCGTCTTTGTGCCGGCTGCCATTTCATTGCTCCTTCATGCGTGTTTTCTTGTATTCCGCAATACTCTTGCATACCGCAATATATATACTTGCAGATACAAGTGCAAACACCACACATGATGACGGCGCACATGACGGCGGCGTGAGAAATGGTAGCTTTGTCCCGCCCAACGGCGGTGGGGATCGCTTAGTCCCGGGAGGCGCGAATGAGTTGGTGCAGGGCGGTGAGCGTTACGTGCCACGACCGCGAGTCGACGTGAGCCAGCACTCGTCGTTTTGCACGCTTCCACTGCTCGAGGGCGTTGTTGAGGGTGCGCCGTCCCATCGGGGTGAGGGTGTAGACTCGGACGCGGCGATCCTCACCGCGCCTCTCATCGACGAGCCCGCGCCGGACCACAATGGACACGGTGCGGGAGACGGTGCTCAAATCGGAGCCCAGGCGCTCCGCCACTTCCGAGGCAGATGCGGACTCCGTCACCCCAATGTTCACGAGCACCGCGAATTGGGGGAGTGACAACTCGCTGGCGCGAAACTCCTCTTCGAAGAGCCGTGTGACGTTCTTGTACGCCTTTCCCAGATTGTACCCGGGACAGGTCTCAATCACGCGCTGGAGCTCGCGGTTGAGGGAAGCACCGCGTTGCCGTCGGGGCTTGTGAGCACAATGGGCCGAGCCGCCGCGCAGCCGGCCGCCACGCGCGCTTCGGCGCGGCGGCCGGGGAGTTGTTGAACTCGATATGTATGGTCGAGCAGTTGGTGTTCGCATGCAATCCTCCTGATCTTGCAGCTCTCGGTTGGCCCTGGCGGCCGTCAATATACAATCTGTGTCTCGGCTTGACCACGCGCTATGGGTTACCTATGCTGAAAAAACTTGTATATAAAACAATACAAAAACCGCTCGGAGAGAGGCATGTCAAACAGTAGTGAACAATCGAGTCGCCGGCCGGCCGGTTCGAAGAGCTCGGGCGAAAGGGAACAGCCGTTCAGGCGGATGTCTCCGAGGAGGATCAGGTCCAAGCGATCTTCCGGGACGTCATGGCCGCCTTCGGCGCGGTGGACATTCTGGTGAGAACGCCGGTATGCAGCAAGACGCGCCGCTTGAAGAGATGTAAACTGGTGCCGAAATTGTTGATCGGTTTGAAGCGACACGTGCATACCGGCAGGCGCATTCCGGCCCGGGCAGAGCAGGCGTGGATCCGCCGCATCCGGCATCACGAATGCACGAATCCCCCGGTCATCCACTATCGCCGAGGGAGGCTCTACGTGTAGAGGGTGGCGCCGGCGCCCGGTGCGGTGGCGTATCATCTGGTGGCGTGAGCGTGCCGGAGGAGGATCCCCGCGCTTCCAGGGGCGCAGGAACTCCAATCAACAATCCTGGCACCAGTTTCCGGTTAGAACGCGTGACCGTCTACGCCGCCGGGTGGGGTGTCCCCCTCTACCCGGATGAATACCTCGTTGGGGAGGCAGGCAAGCCACTCGCCGGCGCGACGCACTTCCCCCTGTTGTACGCAAATCTGCAGGGGGCCGGGGTCCTCGATAACCGAGACCGCGCCGTCGGCGATCCGGACGACGGTAACGCCGAGTGGTCCCTCGAAGGTGAGCCGCTGCGAGTCCTCCAGGGAGTAGACGAAGCGCTCACCCTCGGCCTGCACGGTCACTTGGGAGCCTGTCACCGACGGTCCCGCGTAGACTGCAACGGAGAGGGCAACGATCAACGCGGCGGCAACTCCGACGGCAACCAGGTCGCCGGTGCGGAGGGTGCCAATCATAGAAGTCAGCCAACGTCTATCCACGAGGTATAAGATCGCAGCGGAAGGGGCCGAAGCCAAGTGCCGCCGGTTGGTTTGGGGCCGCGCCGGCCGGGAAGCGGCAGTCGGCGGCGCGCGTTGCGATCGCCGCTCATTAGCTGGTAGAGTCGAGGGACCCGACCGTGTGGAGGTTCCCATGTTCTTTTCTGTTCGCCGCAACGCGCAGCCCGTCGGCATCGTCCTCAAGGTATTGATTGGTTCGGTACTGGTCGCGCTTGTCATGGGCTGCTCCACCATTCCGGCGCCGAAGTCCGGGGCGGAGACGCTGCTGGTGATTCCGGTGGTGCGAGAGGATGCGGGCGGCGCTATTCCGAGTGCGGGCTACTTCGAGATCCTTCTGGGCGGTGAGGGGAGGACCCTCCCTGCACGATGGGTGCGCATTGATGGAACGCGCCCCTTCACCGTTGTGGACGGCCTGGAACCCGGTCGCTACACCATCCGGCAGACCCGCGCCGTCGGCACGGGCGACAATGTGGTCATGGAGATGCCGCGGGTCGGGCAACGACGGGAGACCGGCGTCGCCGTCGAGGTCGAAGCGGGTGCGATCACGATCTCGCCAATTGCCTTCCGCCTCCGCACCGCCCAGCGAACGCCGGGCACCTTCACCTTCCGGCTGAGTACCGAGGAGACGACGCCGTCGCTGCGGCGCACGGTCCTCGACGAGCTTTCCGAGGATCCGGACTTTGCGGCGTGGGACGTGCGCGGGCAGTGAGCGGTTCGACCAGCGGCGTGGGACGTGCGGGGGCAGTGAGCGG
>CAZUVX010000085.1:0-11902 GCA_964623865.1 uncultured Spirochaetaceae bacterium
CGCAGCTTGTTGGGAATCAGCGGCCAACCCGCCCTGCTGAAGGTCCCGGACGGCGAAGTTCGGCAGCCGGATCGTTCGGGCCTGTTGCCCCTCGCGTGGGCGCCGGGAGTACACTTTCCGCATATGAAACGCGCAGGTGCTTCTGCTTCGATTCTTCTGATGCTCCTTGTACTCTCCGGCTGCTCCACCGGCAATCCCGGAGAATCCGCGGGATTGAACGCGTTCGCGGGGTCACCACCGGCGGAGCGGGTCGATGAGCTGGTTCTGCTCATTCACGGTAGCGGTGACGGAGCCGGGTCGTGGCCCGCGCAGGCGCGGGACGCCATGGCCGCCTCGGGGACCGGGCGTCTGCGCAGGATACTCGTCGTGGACTGGGAGGCGGCAGCGGAGAACCGTCCCGCCGCGCCGCGACGGGGTGCCCGGATCGGCCGGGACATTGCCCACGCTCTGCGCAGATCGTGGCCGGCGCCGCGGCAAGTCGTCCTGGTCTCTCACAGCGCCGGCGCCTTCGTCGCCCACGGCTTTGCGGCCGCACTCCGCAACGAGAACGGCGCTGCTGCCGGCGGCGGATCATGGGACCAGGTCTCGGTGACGCAGTTGTTCCTGGATCCCTTCCTGGCGCGGTCGCCCCTCGCCTGGCGCTACGGGGCCCGTCGCTTCGGTGAGCACGCAGACAGGGCGTTTGCCTGGGTGAACACGGACGATCCGGTTCCCTTCACGTCGCGCTTCCCCCGGCACGCCGAGTCCCGGGATCTCACCGGTCGCCGCGATCTTCGGGAAGACGCCGCCGCCCTTACGGATTCGCAGGCGCCGGGCCACTGGCTTCCGGTTGCGGCCTTCATCCGGCTGATCGAGGAGATGAGTCCGGACGCAACCTTCCGGGAGACGCTCGAGCAGGCGAACTCGGACATGATGCGTGGTTTACCGAAGGCAAGCATGCGGGATGAGAAGACGGCAACTCAACCGCCACCCTCTTGAACGCTTGTCGGCAAGGTCTTCTTTCCTCGTCCTTCATGAAGGGCTGCTCAACTCGGTGTCATGAGAAGACACGGTCGCTCCGGACGGAGACGTTGCCGACGACGCTCCGACGGCGGGAGTCGGTCTCCCGGTGGGTCCCGCCGAGTCTTCAAGGTGTAGTATGTGCATGCGATCGCGGATCGTTGAACTTGGAAGAGTCCGGTCCTTCCTCGAGGCCATGCCGGTGGTGGGGATTCTCGGTCCCCGGCAGGTCGGGAAGACGATCCTGGCCCAAACGGCGTCTCAGGGGAGCAGTGCCGGGGTATCGTGATACGCGGTTCCAAGCGTCGAGCCTTCGAGATCAAACGTCGCCGGCGAACGCTGCGTAAGCGCCGCACCGAATCCTCGGTTACGGTCCCAGTAGCGCTGCGGGAACCACCGCAATTCCGTCTTTCCTTCGGTACGCTTCGGGACCCGTGTTGATGACAATCGAATCGACGAGGGCCGGCCCAATCTGGTCGCGGAGCCATTTCAGATTCTCAACATCGGCGTCGCGTACCGCCGCGTTCAGTTTGACTTCGATTGCCAACACTCTCCTGTCGGGGCGCTCCACGATGAGGTCCACCTCGTGCCGTCCTCCATGCAGCCGCAGGTGCCCGACGTGAGCTTCCGCCTTCTGGGCAAACACCCGAACACTAAGCGTTACCAGGGACTCGAACAGGTTGCCGAGCATAATGCCTTCCGTGCCGAGGAGCGCCTCCACGTTCATTCCCAGCGCACGCGCCGCCAGGGCGGGGTCTGCAAGGTGGTGTTTCGGCGACCGTGACAACCGGTTAAGGTAGTTCTGCGACGGGGTCCAGGCGGGCACCGGGTCAACAATCCACAGGCGCTCCAAAACGTCCCGATACGGTTGTGTCGTTGTCTTTGCCGGCTTGTCACCGTCACCCCCTGTCGCTGCGTCGCGGATGGTCTCGTACGATGCGGTTGTGGCGGTTGCTGCAGCATATGCGGTGATCCACCGCCGAAGGAGTTCCGGTCGCCGGACGGAGCGTCCCTGTTCGGACACGTCGGTGTCGATAATTCGTTGCAGGTACCCATTGAGCTGGATGCGCAGGGCCCGTCCGGAGAGGGTCCGCAGCGCGGGAAACCCTGATTGAACGATCTCAGCAGCATAGTCGGCAAGAGAGGTGGTAGTAGATCCGGACACTGATGAAGCGGTTTGGTTGAGCAGCGCTCCAAGGCTTACGACAGGCGCCCCGACACCGCGCTCACTCAATGCCATGGGCCGCATCCGCAATTCAACGATTCGTCCCGCCCCTGTATGCGTCGGAGCTCGGTCCGGGGCCGCCGATCCGGTGAGGAGGTACGATCCCGGTGCGGCACCACGATCAACACTCCGACGCACGGCGTCCCACACCGCCGGTACGCTACCATTTCGCCAAACAATACGCTACCAGTTCCGCCGTCTGCAACCTGGGACAGCGATAGTGCTCTCTGGTCCGGGACGCTCCCACGGGGCGTCCCACGAGGACGCAGCATCACCCGCGGGGCGCGGGAAACCGCACCTCCAACGTCGCCGGCGAACGCTGCGTAAGCGCTGCGCTACCCCCGAGCTGCGCGGCAAGGGCGCGCACGAGCTGCAGCCCCAGGCTGTCGGAGCTCTCGAAGTCCACCTCCTCAGGGAAGGGACGGCCGCTGTTGGACACCGTCAGCCTGTACTCATCTTCCACGGGCTCCATGGCAATGCACAGCCACGGCTCCGCTTCATCGTCGAAGCCGTGCTTGATGGCGTTGGTGGCGACCTCGTTTACCATGAGCCCGAGCGGGGCCGCCGTGGCAGGGCCGACGCGGATGTCGGCCATGCGGTTTTCGACCCGAATCTCCCGGGAGGCGAAGGACGTGAGGACCGTGGACAAGAGCTCCTGAAGATAGTCCTTGAGATCGATGCTGCCGTCGGTCTCACCCTGGTGCAGTTTCTCGTGGACGATTCGAATGGCATCGATCTGACCGCGGACATCCGACAAGTCTGCGGCGTCACCGAGGGTCGACTGCTTCAGGCTCAGCAGAGAGGATACCATGCTGAGGTTGTTCTTGACCCGATGGTTGAGCTCCTTCATGAGGTGATCCTTTTGGGCAAGCGCTTTCCGCAGCTCGTTTTCGGCTTCTTTCTCGGCCGTGACATCCCGCACGGACTCAATGATGCCGGACACGTTGCCGTCCTCGTCGTGCATTGGATATGCCGAAATCTGTGCCCACCAGGATCGGCCGTCGGACGGCTCTTCGATCTTCACGGTCTGCGCGTGTGGCGTGCCCGTCTCAAGTGCCCTCGCCACGGGACATCCCAGGCAGACCGAGCTCCTGTGCCGATACGCCTCGTGGCACTTCCGGCCTTCAAGCATTCGTGTGTCGGAAGCCCCGAAGCGTTCAGCCATCCAGTGATTCGCCGAGGTGATCGTCATCTCGGTGTCTACCACGCTGATACCGTCCTGGAGGGCATCGAAGACCTCACGCAGAAACCGGCGTGACGCGGAAAGTCGGCGGGTGTTCTCGTACTCCTCGGTGAAGTCGCGGAATACCATTACCACGCCGGTCATCTCTCTCCGGCGGTCTCGGATGGGTGCGGCGGAGTCGGCAAGCTGATACTCCCGACCGCTCCGGGAGACGAGCTTCGTGTGGTTCGCCATCTCCACGGCTGTCCCGGTGTGAAGGGCCTTCATGACGGGGTTCTCCGCCGGCTCGCCGGTAATCGCGTGTAGGATATGGAGCACGTCGCCCAGGGCGCGTCCTGAGGCTTCCCGGAATGCAAATCCGGTGAGTTCTTCAGCGACCGGATTCATGCGGGTGATCCGCCCCTCGAGGTCGGTGACAATGACGCCGTCACCTATGGATTGCAGGGTCGTGTCGAGGTGCTCCTCCCGCTCCGCCAGCGCCTGTTCCGCGAGTCTTCTGTCCGTTACGTCGACGGCAAATCCGTCAATGAAGAAGGAGCCGTCCGGCTGTGCCGAATGCGTGCGCGCGTCCATGCGGAAGTACCGGCGTTCCCCCGTGAGGGTCCGCGCCTCGAACTCGAAGCCCTCCACGTGACCGTGCTTCCGCAGCACCTCCAGAAACTCTGTGCGCCTGTTCTCGTGGACGTACACCTGGCGCTCGATATCGGTGAAATGCTCGATTGCCTCCTGGGGTGTTGAAGCGCCGACCATCTGCGCCATGGTGGGATTCGCCGAGTGCGCGCGCCCTTGAGAGTCGGTCTGGAAGATGCCGACCGGGGCGTTATCGAAGAGATCGCGGTAGCGCGCCTCGCTCCCTCGGAGCTCCGTCTCGCGCTGTACGGCCCTCCGGTTCGCTTCGAAGAGCTCGAAGGCCATCCGGATGGACTCGAGAAGCACGAACTCACCGGACGACTTGATGACGTAGCCGTAGTTCGTGATCCGTCTGGCACCCTCGACGTAGGACTTCTCGGTGTGGCTGGTCAGAAAGATGATCGGCAGGTCCCGAATCTGGAGAATCCGCGCTGCCGCGTCAACGCCGTCGATCCCCCGGCCCAAGTCAATATCCATGAGCACCAGGTCGACCGGCGTGTCGCTCTCCACATGTTGAATCGCCGCTTCACCGGAGTGGACGCAGGTCACCTGAAGACCATGGCGCTCGATCGTCTTTTGCTGACCGAGGGCAATGATGGCATTGTCCTCGACCAGGAGGATTCGCCCGCCGTCCACAGTCTCGCTGGTCATTGTCGCCTCCTCGATCCAGGCTGTCACCAGCGGGTCGCAGAATTGAGTTTTCAAGTTTACTAACACTATCACGAATTGGCGACAGGTACAAGGTACATAGACACGAAGAGGCAAAGGCGGTCTCACCAGGCTCGCAAACCAGCTCTAAAAAATTAGAGATAATAAAGCATGTGGTCCTTGTGATCTACCTCTGCCGGTAGTAGAATGCAAGGCACTCATTACTTCAAGTAGGTGCGCCATGTCAAAAAAGATTCTCCTCGTAGAAGATGAAGCGCTCATTGCCATGTCGGAAGCGCAAATGCTCAAGAAGCATGGCTATGAGGTGGTGACCACCCACAACGGCGAGAAGGCTATAGAGGCAATAGCCACGGATCCGGACATTTCCCTCATCCTCATGGACATCGATCTCGGAAGGGGGATGGACGGCACGGAGGCCGCCGAGGAGATTCTCACCCGTCATGATACTCCCATCGTATTCCTCACCAGCCACTCGGAGAAGGAGTACGTGGACCGGGTCAAGAAGATTACCGGGTACGGATACGTGCTCAAGAGTTCGGGCGAGTTTGTCCTTATGGAATCTATACAGATGGCATACACCCTCTTCGAAGCCAACAGGGACCTGAGAAGGGAGAACCGCGCGCGGCGAGCGTCGGAAGAAGAGCTTACGGCGCTCTACACGCACACACCCGTCCTGATGCTGCTTGTAGACAAGGAGCGGAGAGTGCGCAAGGCAAATGCGTTTGCCGGGCACTTTGCCGGCACCCCGGCCGAAGAGATGATCGGGAAGAGAGGGGGAGAAGCGCTCCGCTGCATGCATCATCTAGACGACCCGAGGGGCTGCGGCTTCGGCCCCTTCTGCAGAAACTGCACAGTACGGGATCTCGTCGTAAGCACATTCGCCAGCGGAGAAGCGTATCGCAGGACGGAGGCTACTCTTCCCTTCCTCCGGCAGGGAGAGGAGGAGGAGCTGACCATTCTCGTCTCTACCTCTCTGCTCCACCAGGAGAACGAGGACTTGTGCATGGTGGCCTTTGAAGATGTTACCGAGTACAAACAGCTCCAGGAGAGGTACAAGGCACTCTTCGAGAACGCGCCGCTTCCCTATCAATCCCTGGATGGGGAAGGGCGCTTCCTCGAAGTGAATCCTGCCTGGCTGGACGCCCTCGGCGGATACACTCGCGAGGAAGTGATCGGAACGCCCTTTGCCGACTACCTGCATCCCGATTCAATAGACGACTTCAAAGACAATCTCGAACGACTGAAAGAGTCCGGTACCGCCCGGGGCAACACATACAGAATGAGAAGAAAGAGCGGCGAGTACATGGAGGCAGCCTTCGACGGCACCATGACGTACACGTCCGAGGGGGAAGCGAGACAGACTCACTGCATCTTCAAAGACGTGACCGAAGAGAGGCGCCTACAGAGAGAGTTGGAGGAGAGCGAGGAGAAATTCCGTACGATCTTCGAGGATTCTCCTCTGGGCATCTTCCGTTCCACACCGGAAGGAAGATTCCTTCAAGTGAATCAGACTCTAGCAACAATGCTCGGGTATTCCTCTCCGCGAGCAGTCGTGGAGAGCATCCATAGCATTGCGGAACAAGTATACGTGTCTTCCGAGGACAGGTACCCGATAGTAGAAGCACAATTGGGATCCGATGACGTCGGCAGGTATTGCAATGTATATCAGAGAGCCGATGGAAGCCGCTTCGTAGCCAATCTCTATTTGAAAACTATTCGAGATGCCGGTGGCAATGTGCGCTTTCTCGAAGGTATAGTCGAGGACATCACCGAACGCAAGCAGGCGGAGGATGCGCTTCGAGAGAGCGTATTGCGCCTTGATGAGCTGATTGCAAACGTCCCTGTGGGCATCTATATCGCCTGGATACAAGCAGACGGGCGTACGAAGTTTACCTACGTCAGCGACCGGTGGTGCGCAATCCACAAGGTGCGCCGCGAAGATGTCATTGCCGATGCCGCGACGGTGACCGATCAGGTACACCATGATGAGCGGGCGGCGTTCCTCGAGCGCAATCTGGAAGCGGCCCGGGACCATAAGCCGTTTCTCTGGGAAGGACGCTTTGTCGTCGGAAACGGCGATCTGCGGTGGCTGCGCATAGAATCGAATCCCACTGTTGTTGAGAAAGGGGATACGCGCTGGTTCGGTGTGACGCAAGACATCACCGAGCGCAGGCGAGCCGAAGGTGAGCTTCAGCAAGCACTGCAAGAGAAAGACCTCCTCATGCGAGAGCTGAATCACCGGATAAAGAACAACCTCGGCATGGTTTCATCGCTCATCAATCTGAAGGCTGCGGACACGGATACCGATCTTTCCGACATACAACGTCAGATAGATGCCATCGGCCTCATTCATGAGAAACTTCACCAATCGGAGAGCGTCACGGAGCTCCCCGTCAGGGGGTACATCGGCGGTCTTCTCTCCTCCGTCTTCTCCTCCTTCTCTGCACGGCCCGTGAGAATTGAAGAGGATATTGACCATATTTACATCCCGACTAAATCGGCTTTGTCCCTTGGGCTCGTCATTAATGAGATTGCGACAAACGCCATGAAGCACGGGTTCACCGCCACCGGAGAGGCGGTCTTCCGCGTGAAGATGAAAAAGGACCGGAACAACGGCCGCTATGAGGTGACCCTCTCGAATACCGGGAAGCCCTTTCCGGCAGAGATAGATCTGGACAATCCTCAAACCTTAGGCTTGCGGATTGTTTCCGCCCTGACGGCGCAGTTGGACGGCACTATAGAGCTGCAGCGTGCACCGCACCCGGTGTTTACCATTCGGTTTCCGACAAGTGTGTAAGGGGCAATAGCGCCGCGGTCGCACGGTTCTTGAAAGCCGTGACGCAGACCGACATCTCCAACGTAGTACTTCTCGTAGAGTTCACGGTGGCGCAAGCCTTTGATGTCAAACCGGACAGATTTTCCGGAAAAGTGGCGGCCAGAATTTCCGGAACCGACAACTCGTTCCCAGTTCGTGATCTCCTGCGCTTCGTCAATCCTGCGCTTCGTCAATGAAGATGTACGGCTTGCCGTGGATGGCTTTGATCTGAGCATCCACGAGACCATACAGGTCGGTATGATCCCTGAGTGTATCCCACTCCATGGACTCTTTGTTGATGTAGATGACGTGCGATTCGGGGACGCCCTGCTCATACAGACGCTCCATCAGCAAACGAACGAGACTGCTCTTGCCGACACGGCGCATTCCAGTAAGAACCTTTATGAGGGGCTTATTCTGGAAGGGCAGGATTCGGGAACGGTACGTTGGTCGATCGATCCATGACATACGGTCGTTTTCCTCATAGTTTCGCAAGCACAAGAAACTTATGGTGAAGACTCATCTCGGAGTGCAATCCCGGCCCGAATGGGCTGTCCAGGGAGACTGGATGGCTGTAACGACCGACGAGAGGACTACCGTGATTCCTGAAGCTTCGACCGGGATGTCGCGTGGCCAAACCCACCCACCGCCCCGATCGCGCCTGTCCCGACCACGGCCGGCGCCGCGGCAGGACCAGGGGTGCCCAGACCGGGTCGGTCCACTACTACGCTCAACGCCTATCAGGGGTGCCGGCTTGAGCCGAGTGCGGCAGACAGGATACCTTGGGCTTCGAAATGGCATACGACCACCACGCCTTGAGCGAAGCCGAGGCGGCCGAGCTCTGGGAGCGTGCCGCGCGGCTGCAGCAGGAGGCGCAGAAGCAGGCCGATCAGCAGGTGCGCGACGTCCTGCCCGATTCCGAGCATCCGGAGGCTATCTCTTATGATGTTGCCCTGCAGGCGGCGCTCGAATCCGGCATAGAAGAGGCGCACGTACGGCAGGCCGCCCTGGAACTGCGTCTGGCCGAATATCTTGACCGCCGGGGAGTTTCCCCACGACACGTAAAGGCGCTCGGCTTTGCCGAGAAGACCGTCAGTGAACGGGTCAGGATCTCTGCGCCTGTGGCCTCGGTACGAGCCGCCATTGGTCGGGTAGTCTCCGCGGCTGCCTTTGAGTCGGAGGCGGTGGATATTGTGGAGTTCGATGAGGGCACAACCGCTCTCGTCTATGAGGTTCCGCAGAAGCTGACGGCCGCCTTGCTCGAGGATTCATCGAGCGGGTCCTTTCACTATCATGTTCGCGCTGTTGCGGAGATCAAGCGATACGCCATCATCGTCTCTCAACAAGATGACGGTGGTACCGAGATTACCGTGCACACATCCCTGGATCGAAGCGTCAGGGTAAACGCCATTGCCCTGCGAGTCATTCAGGCAATCGCCGTTCCCGTGGCCGCAGCTGCGGGAGCACTCGGGACGGGCATACTCATCTCGTCCTTCGCCCCGGGCCTTGTTATCGGCCCCGTGCTGGTGGGCCTTGCCGGAACGGCTGCAGGAATAGGCGCCGGATTCGGCATTGCCGCGTTGTATCGTCGCGCCTACAACAGGGCCTATCGGAAGGTCCGAGAGTACTTCCGCAAGCTTCTCACTTCCATTCGCATGCAGGCGGGTTAGCATCGCGCAGCCTTGAGAGCGTAGTCACCGCAGCCGTGGAGGTCGTGCGCCGGCAAGGCGCGCCCGCTCTGGTCTTGTGGGCCTTTTCTCTCTACTTTATGCTGATGAGCTCGGCATACAAGCGCTACATTGAGCTGCTCTTCGAGCGGGGCGGGCACGAGCATCTTGCCGGACGATATGCCGCCTCACTGAGTACCTCGATCCACTTCTACGATCACACCGCCCACACCTGCATCCGCGCCGTCGGGCGCCCCGTCCACCGTTATCGTGACCGACTCCACCGACGGCGCCGCCGTGAAAACTACGCTCATGACGGCGCCGTCCCGAATACCGGGGCTGCGCAGTGCGGAGGAGTGGAATGAACCGGCTGCGTCATGAAGGCTCACCCCGGCGTGTACGACGCTTCACGCTCTGTCTGGCGTGGGTGATCCTCCTCGTGGGGATCCACGGCACGCCGGCCGTTGCGCGGGAGGGTAGGGGGAACAGCCGGTCGAGCATGGGGGACACAGACCAGGAGCTCACGGTTGCCGGCACCATATCCGGCATCACCGAGGACGCGCCGCTGCTTGTCTCCATTGTCGATCGCGACGGGTGGGACGCTAGCGACGAGGAGCTCGAGAACCCCGACGCTCTGGACGGCTACGTGCAGGGTCTTCGCCTCGACCCCGACGGCGCCGCGGAGGTGCGCTACGAGTTCACCGACGTGCCGCCGGGGACGTACGCCGTCCGCGCCTTCCTGGACAGCAACCGCAACGATGACCTGGACATCGGCATACTCGGTCCAAAGGAGCCCTGGGCAATCTACCGGGCACCGCGGCCCGTGCGCACACCGCCGCGCTTCGACCGCGTCTCCTTTGACCTGACAGACTCACGCCACGACCTGGACATGGAGTTGCGCTGAGGGGCGGGGGCTGTCTGCGAGAAGTCTCCGGCAGGTGGCTGAACGAAGTGAAGCGAACACCGGCGCGTTGGCGCCGGGACGAGCACGGGACTATACTGTACGTATGGCGATCGTCGTGAATCGACAGACAAAGCTCACCTATGAAGACTACGTGCACTTCCCCGACGACGGCCGAATCCACGAGCTTATCGACGGAGATCACTACGTGTCACCGGCGCCCGGAACAGGACACCAGCGAGTGTCGCGCCGCATTCAATTCCAGCTCTACGAACAGCTCGAGAAACCCGGCCTCGCCGAGGTCTTCAATGCTCCGACCGACGTTCACCTCACGGAGATCGACGTCGTTCAGCCGGATCTCGCGGTTATCGACCATACCCGGAAGCACATCATCTCGCCCAAGAAGATAAACGCGGCTCCCGAGCTCGTCGTGGAGATCCTCTCCGATTCGACCGCCCGACGGGACGAGTCGTTGAAACGGGATCTTTACCAGCGCGCCGGCGTCCCGGAGTACTGGATTGTCGACCCGGAGGCCAACGAGGTGCGGCCCTTCCGACTCTCCGCGGACGGCGAATACGAGGCGCTGCCGCCGCAGCGCGAGCGGATCGAGTTTCGCACCGAGCGGCTGCACGCCGTGGTCGATCTTACCGAAGTGTGGTAGGGGAGTCCGCCCCGGGAGGTAACGCTACGCTCCCACCATTCCCGGGCCGGCAGGTTCGTCGTGACGTGTCCCTCGGGAATCTGGTATGCTGACATACGTCCACAGTTTCAGAGGTGCCTTGGATATGAACGAGACGGGGAGAGAAACGTCTCTGCACGCTTTCGCCGGTCGGCAAACGGAAGAGTACCCATTCTATCCGATCACCATGATGTACGCCGCGGATCTGATCGGAAAGCCGTATCGCGAATACGCCACCAACGCCGAGGTGTTGGTGGAGGGACAGGTAGCGATAGCGGAACGTTTCGGTGCTTCTCACGTTTCAGCCATTTCCGACCCATGCGTAGAATCCTCGGACCTGGGGGCCCCGGTTCATTTCTATGATGATTTCCCGCCCGCCAACGTGGAGGAGAACGCCCTGGTTGCGGAGAAATCTGCCTTGACAAGGCTCGCCGTGGTAGACCCGAGCAGGGGCGAACGAATGAGTAACCGCCTCGAGGCCGTTCGTCTCCTCGCCGAAGGTGTTGGGGACGACTGCCTGGTCGAGGGGTGGGTTGAAGGGCCCTGCGCTGAGGCCGCGGACCTCCGGGGAATCAATAGGATCATGATGGACTTCTTCGATGATAAGGAGTTTGTCGAATCACTCTTGGATTTTGTCACTGCGCAGGAGATAGCCTTCGCCCTGGCTCAAATCAACGCAGGGGCGGACATCATAGGTATCGGTGACGCAGCGTCGAGTCTCATTGGTCCGGAGATCTACAGCGAGTTCATACTCCCTCGGACACAGAAGTACTTCGAGGCGATTCACAAAGCCGGAGCCCTCGTGCGGCTGCACATCTGCGGCAGGATCGAACCGCTCTATCCTCATCTTGGCGAGTTGGAGATAGATTTGATCGATGTGGACGCAATGAATCCTCTCCCCGAGGCGCGGGAGATTCTCGGAGAGAGGCCGGTGATCTGCGCCAACTTGGACCCGGTGGCTGAGGTGAAGAACGGCACCCCGGAGTCGATAGAGAATCGCTTAGCCGAAACAGTGAACGAGGTGCAGAGGAAGTTCGCCGTTGGCGCGGGGTGTGAGATACCTCGCGGTACACCGGAGGAGAATCTTCTGGCGATGCGCGCCTTCGCGGCGCGAAAAGGCATCGGACACTCTAG
>CAZUVX010000086.1:0-11627 GCA_964623865.1 uncultured Spirochaetaceae bacterium
CGTTCCGACTCCGCCGGCGGCACTACCGGGAGATAGACGAATGAGCGTCCACGCCATCACCCATGAAGAAGCAACAGACCGATGCGAGGCGCTGTCCGCCGCGGCGGCGCCGATCCTCCGGGAAGACGGTCCTCTCCGTCGTCGCGCTACTGCAGCACCCGGACCCCGCGATTCGCGATGGTCTGGCCTACCCCGCGCTCCGGGATGGCGTTCTCGCCGGCGCCCTCGATGATCACGCGCAATGGCTCATCGAGCATCTCACCGGGGTGGAAGGTATGCGCTACGATCCGGCGGAGGGCCAATCGGTTCCGGCTGGGGTGGTGCGCTCCTTTGCAGTCCTGGGGCTCGTGCTGGTAGTGCACAGGGCCCGCCGGCGCTCAGCCGTCGGCATCGACCTGGAATCAGTTCTTCAGGCAACGACCACATTGCTGAGTGAAGACCAGGATCTCACCTCCTGGGATCCGCGGTACGGCTGGGCCCACCTGCCGGCCCATGCGGCGGACCTTGTCGGCGAGCTCTTCGAGACCGGCATTGACCCGGAGCCGGCGCGAGCGATCTACCGGCAACTGGTCACTCGGGATGCCGACCACGGATTCATAGACGGGATTCGGCGCGTGAACCTGGCGCTGCTGCGGTAGCGGTGTCGCGCCCGACCACCGTCACGGCGGACAAACGCGCGGGGCCCCTGCCCCGCCCTTGTAACGCCCTCAGAGGTGAACTTCTCTCCCACCTTCCCGCGGTCCTGTTGTATCCTGCATCCTGAATCCAGGTTGAGCCATGGGTTCGAGGAGGCACCACACGCAGCGGGGCGACCGGCCGTCAGGCAGCAACGTATTCATTATTGCTCTCTTGCTCTTGACCTCAGTGGCGCTCCCTGGGGTTGCGCAGGATGTAGCATTCGACATCTCACCCAGAGCCTTCGTGAGCGACTCCGCCCGCGCGGCGGATGTGGAGGTCTCTCCCTTCGGTACGTACGTCGCCGTGTACGACGCGACGGAGGGCAACTCCATCCGGCTCTTCGACGCAGAGCTGAATCCGCTGTGGCGCTACCGCATGAGCGCCTACTGGGCGGGAAGCTGGGATGCCGGCTCCGTGGTCCGGTTCGCGCCGGATGAGACCTTCGTTGTCTTTCCGGGGTACCGCAACGACAACGACATTGCCGTCGTCGACGTTGAGTCGGGTGACGCCCTCGCCGTGCTGAACGAACACCATGAGGACAGCCTGGTGTCCGCTCTGGCGATCTCGCCGGATGGTTCATGGCTCGTCTCGGCCTCGCCGAAGGAGCTCCTCCTGTGGCGCCGCCAAACGAGCGGACCCGGCTTCGACCTGGTGGATGCGATCCGCGATATGGGGCCCGTTACCAACTCGCTCTCGTTCTTTCCGGAAGAGGACCGCTTCGCAATGAGCGGGACCGAGGGTTCCACGCGCAGCGTCGCGATCTACGACGTAGGCGACGGCAATCTGAATCGCACCTTCACCTACGAGCTCGAGGACCCCAATATCACGCACCGCATCTATCACGTAGCGGTCTCACCGGACGGAGAATGGCTCGCCGCGGGATACTCGGATGCCCTCCTCATCTTCGCAGTCGACGGCCCCAAAGCGCGCCTTGCGCGGCGCATTCCGGACATCGATCTCGGAGCCATCTACACCGCTGCCTTCTCGCCGAACGGCGGCACCGTCGTGACCGGGCACGTGCGCTATCTGCGCGCCTGGAACCTGGACGGAGAAACCTGGCGCGAAGGGGCTACCGTGGCGACGCAGGTGCAGGCGCCCCTGGATCTTGCCTTCACTCCTGACGGTCGGGCGCTCTACGTAGCGAGCAGGGGAGATGAGAATGCCCTTGCCGGATTCTCGACGCGGGGAGTCGGTGGTTCGGCCCGGGGGATCATTCTGGACATGCTCGGCGGAAACCTCTCGCAGGCGCAGAAGCGCGTCTTGACGCAGTCCCGGGCGCGGCGAATTCTCGAACAGCTCGGCCCGGCCGCGGTAACGCCGCGCGACATGTTCGAGACCGCAGAGGAGTACGAGGAACGCATCTCCGCGGCGCGGAGACAGATTGCCGCTCGCGTCCAGGAACTCGTCGAAGATGCATACGTGGTCGAGAAGATCGGCGACGCGGACGACCGCTACGATGTACTTGTCCCCGTCGAGACTCAGGGTACCTACGACATTGATCGGCGACGCTACTCTCTCGGCGTCATGAGCACCGAGGCGGAGCTGACCATGGAGCGAGACGATGCGCGGCAACTCTATCTCGGATGGCAGCGCGCACGGCTCCGAGCCACGCGATTCGTGCTTGCCGACGCGCCGGACTACGCGGACTTCCGCCTGGCTCACCCGGACATCGCAACAGAGTATCCTCTGGTGCTCGAGCATAATCCCTTCACGGGCGCCCCGCTGGACGCGGATCGGCGCGTCATTCCGTCGGTCCCTCTGGGTCCGGATCTGGTGCTCCGCGACCTCCAGCTCGAGGGGATCTATCCGACGCTCCACGGGGCGTATGAGACGGAGCCGATCGGGCGCGGAACGGTAGCAAACAACGGGACCGGAATCGTGAGCGACCTGGAAATCACCTTCGCCGTGGATGGGCTGACGGACACCCGCGTCGCAGATGCTCCGCGCTCACTCGCAGCCGGGCAGTCCGCGGAACTCGTGTTCGCGGCGCCGGTGTCGTCAGTGGTGTTGGATCGGAGTGAAGGCCGCCACGCGGCCTTCCGCGTCGAGGCGAGGTACCGGCACGGGTCCGAGTCCCATCAGGCAACCGTAAGCCGGCAGCTCCGCGTTCTGAACCGAAACGCCATTCAGTGGACGGATGATCGTCGGGTCGGTGCGTTCATGAACGTCTCCGATCCGGAGATCCTGCGGTGGACCTCCAGGGTGCTCGGCCCGGGAGGTCCACCTGCGACGCCGGTATTCACCCGGAACCTCATCTCCGGCATGCGCGCCTTCGAGGCGCTGCGACTCGCCGGCGTCACCTACACGATCGACCCGAACTCCGCCTACGAGGCGCTGTCTCAGGACGATTTCGCGATCGACTATCTCCGCTTCCCGGTGGAGGCGTTGGCCCACGGCGCCGGCGACTGCGACGATCTCTCCGTCCTCTACGCCACCATTCTCGAGTCCGCGGGCGTGCGGACCGCCTTCATTACGGTTCCCGGACACATTCTCATGGCCTTCGATTCGGGCCTCGACCCCGATAGCGTGGATACCCTGTTCACGTCCACAAACAGTTTCATTCTTCGCGGCGATACGGTGTGGATGCCCGTTGAAACCACCCTCATAGCCGAGGGATTCCTTCGGGCTTGGCAGGAGGGCGCGCTGCAGTGGCGCCGCGGCAATCAAGACGGCACCGCGGAGTTCTTCACGACCAGCGAAGCCTGGGAGGCGTATGCACCGGTTTCTCCCGGGACCGACGCAAGGCCGCCGGAGCCGGCGCTCGACGCCGTTGCGAGGGCAATGAACACGGAAATCGGCGCGCTCCGCGAGGCGGAGCTCGAACCGCTCGTCGCCGGGTTGCTGGGTGACCCGAACACGGCGGACTCACCCTTCGTCCACAACCGGGCCGGGATCCTCTACGCAGCGTACGGCGTAGTGGACAAGGCGGGCCTTCACTTCGAGCGCGCCCTGGCAAGAGAGGAGTACGTACCTGCCCTGATCAACCAAGCCAACGTGCTGAGCCTTCGCGGCGAGAAGGAGCGCGCCCGGGAGTACCTGGAGCGGGCGCGGGCGCAGGAACCCGACAACGCCCGGGTACTTCTCGGCATTGCCTACTCATACTGGGAGAGCGGCAATCAGGATGAGGCGCGCCGCGCCTATCAGCGCGTCTCCGCGCTGAGTCCCACCCTGGCGCGGCGGTATCCCCTCTTCGGTGAGATCGGCGGCCACGAATCGCAGGCGCGCGGCGAGGACCGCGCGGGCACCGGCGGGCGCGCAGGCGCCGAGAGCCGCGCGGGCGCTTCGACGGACCTCTTTGCCCGGGACTGGGTGGATCGGTAGCGCTGCGGACTTCGGTGTTCCGACTGCCTGTCCGGCGGCGGGCGCTCCGCGTTTCCGCGGCGGCGCCCCGCCCCCTCCCTGCCCTGAGGTGCGGGCACGCAGAGTCCGTGTATCAAAGACCGTCGACGCTCACGATGTCACCGTCCTGGTCGACGTTTGGAAGCGCATCGTCGTTCCCCGCCCCGTCGACGAGGCGGTACAGACTGCCTTCGGCTATGTAGTGTAGTGCTCCGTCGTAGCTAAGGACGTCAACCGGCTCACGGGTACCGTCGACCCAGTCGTCCGGCTCTGTGATGGATCCGTACGCTGTGGATCCGCCGACATCCAGAGTCCCGCCGTTCACGTGAATCCATTCATTCGGCTGCCCCGACGGCAGGTAGAGACCGGTTGTAAGATTGTTGAATCCGGCGGTGAAGTTTCCAGTCGCAGAAATCTCGTCGTCCACGTCATCGCCGTCGCCGGCGTCGACGTCGCGTTTCCAGAGCCGATAGGGAGGATCGCCCCCGGGCTCGTGGGTCATGTAGTAGAAGGGCACATCCGGTGTCCCGTCGTTGTCCGTGCTGATGTAACTGATGCTGCCGTCACCCGGGGCCGGGTTCTGATCAATGCCGCCGAACTCAGGATCCGCACCTGAAGGGTCCCAGCGCCGAATCTGTAAGCCGTCGGAATCAATGTAGTAGAGGGAGCCTCCGTAGGTCGCAATCTCCACTGGGGTGGAATCGAAACCCTCGAGGAGGATGTCGTCGCTGGTGGAATCGGGCTGGTAGAGGTAGACTTCGCCGGTGTTCGTCAGGTACACGAGACCCTCGTAGTAGTTCGGACCGAAGGCCGAATCTTCCGTCCAGTCCAGGAAACCGGGGGCGCTCGATCGAAGCCCAACCACAGGGCCCTCTCCCGGCAGCAGCCAGGGACGCCGGGTGTCGTCGTAGACAAGCCACTCCCCCTCCCCCTGAAAGAGGAACCGATGGGAAATGTCGGCGCCGGCAACACCCTGGTCGGTGATCTGGCTCGACAACTCGAGCTCAGCGGCCATTCTGTCGAAGGCGGACCCGGCAATCTCATTCATGGTCCAGCTCACCGGAGCAGCTTCGCGCTGATAGGTGACGGTCTTGATCTCGGAATCGATGTAGGTGTCCGTCCCCACGCTATAGGAGACCAGAACCTTCAGGGTGTTGCTCGGGTTGTCCGGAGGCGGCATGAACGGCGTCAGACTTGCCGTGGCAACTGTTCCCGCCTCGCCGGGAACCGGATCAGTTCCATCGAGGGTGTAGTAGTAGACCTGCTCCCCGGAGATGTGCGAGGGCATATCGAAGGCGTAGACCTGCAGCCCGGCGCGCACGCGCGAGAAGCGGCAGTAACAGCGCAAGCCCCATGAGGTTCACGCCGATCATCTGCAGCGCCGTCCCCTGCACGAGCCGCCGCGGACTGAGGACCACCTCCCCGTTGCGCAGGAGGTGCGGAACAAGCGAGTACTGATGGTTGAACGTGTGGAAGTCGAGGGCCGTCGGCGACCCAAGGGTGTTATACACAAGATGTATGAGAACGATGCCCACGCCCACGAGGAACAGGCGCTTCGTTGGGTGGGGCACGCCGTGTCGCCGGGCCGTTGGCATCTTCCCGGAATCAGGACTTGCAAAGAGGCGCCGCCGAGAATCTCGAGGACGCACCGGTCACCAGAACGATGAGCGTGGCGACAGATGTGGTACGACGGACAGGAATGCAGCTCCCACTGGGTAGTAGACTCAGGCAGATAGTAGAGTGTGCTCCCTCGAGGCGCAATCCATGGCGCAAAGCGTCGCCGGCTGTTCAGCCGAGTACCGAGAGGTACGGAAGCGTGCGATTGCCCGCCTGGCCGGTTGCCTCTATAATTCCTGTCCATCAGCCGACAGTTGAATGTGATAATCGACAAAGGAGGGGTGTATGGCGTCACGCCCGGCGATCATTCTGTACGATCAGTGTTCTCTCTCCGAGATCATGGACTTCCTCTCGCTCTTTCAGAACACGAATCCCACGCTCATTGTTGCCGGCGCGCATGACGCAACCATACGGACCGTCGAGGGACTCACGCTCGTGGCGGCTGCATCGATCGCCGACGCTGATCCTGCGGAGCACAACCCCGTCGTGATAACCGGAGGAGACGTGGCTGCGGCAGTTCACGATGAGCGCCTGCGGAGCTTCCTTCGCGCAGCCCATGACGAAACGGAAGCCGTCGTTGGGGGCATCTGCAACGGCGTCTGGCTCATGGCTGCAGCGGGACTCCTGGACGGTAAGCGGTGCACCCACACCGGGCACCCGTCCTGCGGAGCCCCGGATGAAGTCATCGCGACGGCCAAGCCCCTTTTCGAGAACGCTCACTACATCCCGGAGAACCTGGTTGTAGACGGCCGCCTGGTCACCGCCAAGCCCTGGGCGAGCGGCGAATTCACGGTACAGGTCGCTTGGCTCTCCGGGCTCATCTCGGAAGATGAAGTGGAGTCGACTCGAAGATATCTCCGCGGCGACTTCGAGCCGTGAACCGGGCCGCGGCGCGCGGCCATTCCACCATAGTATCAACACTCCCCGGATGGGTGTTAGTATCATTACCACATGAGACCACAGGCTTCTCGACAGCAACCGGCGCGCCGAGTAGGGCGCCGGCTCGGGCAGCGGAAATGGCGCATTCTCTTGGGGAGTGTGGGTATTGCCGTCGCCGTCGTCGCGCTTTCCGCCTCCGGAACTTCCACGAAACGAGACCTCACCGTGCACGAACTACCGCGGAGGGTGACGTTCGCGGGGCATGACGTGCCGGTCGACAATCCCGACGTTCACCGGAGGATCTCCACGTGGTACAACTTCTATCTCTCCAAGCCGTGGCAGATCGTGCTCTGGCTCGAGCGGGCACACAGGTTCTTTCCGATCATTGAGGAATCCCTGGTGGCAAACGACCTCCCGGAGGACTTGAAGTATCTTGCAGTTGTCGAGAGCAATCTGCAGCCTCGCGCCGTCTCCTCGGCGGACGCCGAAGGCATCTGGCAGTTCACGCATGATACGGCGGAGTCCTTCGGACTGGAGATCACCCCGCTCATCGACGAGCGCGGTGATGTGTTTACCGCAACGGAAGCAGCCGTACAATTCCTGGAACGGGCGCACGCCGACCTGGAGGACTCTTGGGTTCTCGCATCCGCCGCCTTCAACGCCGGAATCGACGGCATACGCAGCAGAGTGGCGCGACAGAACACGGACGACTATTGGCAGATGGTCTTCCCTCCGGAAACGGAGGATTACGTTCCCAAGGCTATTGCCGTCAAACTCATCATGGAGAACGCCCATGCATTCGGGCTCTCTCCCGAGCACCCCTTGTCCGAAATCCGCCGGGTGTCGATCCGCGTGCCCGACAAGCCGGTCTACCTCAGCGACATTGCATCCTTCACCGGGACCTCCTTTCGCGAGGTGTGGGAGGCGAACTCGCATATCGGGAAACCATACCTTCCTCCCGGAGAGTATGCGCTCGTCTTCACGACGGACAGCGGCCGTTCAGCCGACGAAGTGCAAGCACATCTCGCCGATCGCCCGTACAGCCGTCGCGAGTACCAGGTCGCCGAATCGGATACCCTCGAAACGATCTCCGAGGCTGTTGAGGTATCCGTCGATGAGCTGCGCGCGTTCAACGATCTCGAGAGCTCCGACACGCTGACACCGGGAGAAACGGTGACGTATTGGCGCTGAGTCGCCCGGCAGGCGGAGATGCGCTCAACGGAACAGCCCGGCCCGGGCTGTTCACGATTGGAGGTGGCCGGGCCGGGAGAACTGCCGGGTTGCGCCGTGCCCTTCGCGGGATGTCGCTAATCACAGAAGCTTGACACTTTGTCGACCAATCCTTGACATGGCCGAAGCCATGGTAAACAGAGCGTCGCGTTCGTCGGCACGCCGTGGTAGCGCAGTCATGTGTGCACGTCCAGGGACGAGACGCCCTGCCAATCAAGGGAGGCACTGGTGTGAGATCTCGACAGATTCTATCCGTCGTCTTGGCCGTTGTGGTCGGCACGGCGGTGGTTACGCCCACCTTGATCGCTTTCCGCCGGCTGGTGGAGCTTCGCGCCGAAGTAGCCGCGTTGAAACGGCGAATCGAGACGGACACTGATGCAGGCGAGCAGAACCTGCCGGATTCGTCTTCAACCGGCGAACAACCGGGACCTTCAGACGGCGGTCCCGTGGACAGCGACGCGCTCATGACCATCACAACAACGATCGACTCGAGCCTCGAGGTGCGGAACCGCGACAGGGTAATCGAGGTGCTCGGTGCGCTTCTCACCACCATTGAGGCAGGCGATGGGATCCCGGATCTGGATTTGACGGTACGCAGGACCGACGATCTGTACGCGGTCCTCGCGAGTCACGAGGCAGCGCGATTCACCGTGACGGCCGATCCCGTGAACGGGAAGGTGGAAGTAGTCGATCAGCTGGGCGATAGAATGGTGATATCGTCGCAGGATGAGATAACGGGGGCAGTTGAGTTTCTCGTATCGCACCAGGAGGAATTCGAGCGAGTCAACGAGCGGAGGGCAACGATGACACGGCGAATTCAGGACGCCCTCACCGAAATGCAAGACCTCCTCGACCGGCGGGAGCTCGGTCCGAGCGCGCCGGTGGAGGAAGGTCCGACTGCCCGCCTCTCGCTGCGCGACCCGAAGGGGACTGCCATTGTACGACTGGAGGCGGACGCTCGGGATGGTCGATACTACGTAAACGGAGAAGCCCAACCGGAGGACGAGCTTGGCCGGGCAATCCGCGCATCCATTGAAGAGTACGATCCACAGGATGCGCGGCAACGGGTCATCGACTCGCTCTCCGACCACCTGGAGTCAACGCTCCAGGTCGGAGGAATCCAAGAGTACCTTCGCACCCGCAACGTCACAATTGCCGAGTGGACCCGCTCCGACGGTGTACTCACCAGGCCGGTGCGCATTGAAGAGGGCAATGGGGCGGACCTCTCGCGGTTCGTTATTGACCCGGAGGAGGGGACCCTCGCTCTCCATGACCCCCTGGAGGGTGGAAGCACCGTGCTCAAACGGGTCATTCCCCCGGCGGGCGCGGCGGAGAGCACCCCGTCCGAGGGGGTTACGTTTCTTCTCGTCGGTACCCACGACAACCTTGCGGATGCCATAGTCCTCCTTCGGGCGACTCCGTCTACCCTCGCAGCTCTCAGCGTTCCGCGCGACCTCTACGTCGGCACAAACAAGCTCAGCGAGTTGCACTACGCCCGGGGGACACAGTACCTGATTGAGGTCGTTGAATCGGTGACGGACACTGCGATCGATCATTACGTGCGAATGGACCTGTCCGGTTTGGAGGCGTTCCTGGAAGTCTTCGACACCATCGAGGTCAATATGGAGGAGGAGATTCTCGACCCTTCCACGACGTACACCGCAGATGGGTCTCGGAGAATCCTGTTCTTTCCCCGGGGGACTCACGAAGTCGACGCAGATGCCGCCATGGCGCTGATCCGCTCACGCGCCACAACATCGGACTACAGTCGCAGCCGCCGCCAGCGTGCGATTCTCGACGGCGTCCGGCGCCGGCTCCAGGAACTGTCGTTAAAGGACACGGGACGCGCCCTCTCCCTTCTCGAGACCGCATTCACTCACGCCCAGACGGATATGAGTCTGGGAGAACTCGTTGCGTACTACCGCCGGTTCGGGGATGTCGGGGCACTCCGGCACCACGGGCTGACCGCTGATAACGTCCTCTACTCGACCTACAGCAAGCTGCACGAACGAGGCCTGGACCTGGCGGATCACGACGAGCTGGAGGGTGAGAACCCCGGCGCCTGGATCCTCCGACCGCTTCACGACGACTGGGAGCTTCTCCGGTGGTATACGGCGTCGTGGTTCTCCGGGGGACACCCCGAAGTCGAGGACTACCCCGGCTGGTCCACCCTTGAGGAAGAAGAGTCAGTGGAAAGCGATGAGGAAGATGAGTCACCGGAAAGCGAGGGCGCAACGAGCCTCGATCTTCCGGCACTTCGGGAGCTTGGATTACTCGACGATCCGCCGGTCCGCTAACGGTATTGTGACGCGTATGAGCGTGCCGCCCGCATTCTCGATTTGCATGCGACCGTGGATTCTCCGCACCGCCTGGCGCGTGAGGAGTAAACCCGCCCCTTCCGACTCAGGCGCCGCCTCGGAGAGGGTCGGGCCTATCCCGACACCGTCGTCTGAAACGGTCAGCTCGATTTCGGCGTTCCGGAGCCGATGAAGGCACACACGAATTTTGCCGGGCTCTTCGTTCTCCGTCGGGAACGCATGCTGTAACGCGTTTGTCACAAGCTCGGCCGTGATTTCTCCCACCGTCGCAGCAACGGAGCCGGGCAAGCTCAGATTCTCCAGATCCGTCTCAACGTTCGTCGCAGTCTCCGGGTGGTCACTTCCCCCAAGGCCGACCAGTGACGCGACGATCTCCTCCAGCAGCGGCGGGAGTTGGACCATCTCTGTCCTCTCTCGACGGGCGGATGCAAGGGTATCGTGGAGGATTGCGAGGCTCCGGGTCCTCGTGATCGTACTCTGCATTGTTCTCCGCAACTCAGCCTGTTCCGATGCTGCTTGCTCGGAATCACTGCTCGACCCATTAACCTCTCGGTAGAGGTTTCCGGCAAGCAGGAACAACTCATTCTTCGTGCGATGATGCAATTCTCGCAATTCGCTCTCCCGCTCTTCCAGGAGACGTTGAAGGCGCCGTTCCTCCCTCTTCAACGGACCGACATCCGACGCCCTGCACAGGACCTCATGAGGCACGCCGAACTCATTGAACTCGGGGAGAAACCTCCAAAGAAACTCACTTCCCGGTGTTCCGCTCCCACTCGCGGGTACCATTTCTCGGGAACGTCCCTCTTTGAGCACCTGCTCGACAGTCTCCAACCAGAGCTCCGGTAGAGCACCGGTCTGAGCCAGGGTTGCGGCGCTCCTGCCGAATAGCTCGTCCGGCTTCACCCCGATCATGGACGCAGCGGCGCGATTCACGTGGATGATCCGTTGACTCTGATCTACTCGGACAATCAGGTCCGGAGAGTGGGCAAAGAGCGCAAGATGCAACTCCGAGAGCTCGTCGAGTCCCGACGGATCACTCACCCCTTCCGGGCGGCGACTGTAGGTAACGACTGCACCGGCGTTCGTGCCGTCCGCGGTCTCAAGAGGCTGCGCTCGCTGTTTGTACTCGTAGCCGTCTTCGAGGTGCAATCTGGCGTACGCCCTGTTTCCCGAGTCAAGCGCCTGCGCCACCGATGCCGCAGCCTCCACGCGCCTCTCTCGCGGCAGAATGGCAGTCAGCGGCTCTCCGAGATTCGAGATCCCGAGCGGAAAGAGCCATCCGGCAGATGCGGAGAAGAAGCGAAGTCGGAGATCCCGGTCAACCACCAGGAAGGGGACGCCGATCGCTTCAAGAAGACTTTCCAACACTTCACTTCGTTCGTCGGGTGCACCAACCAGACTATTCGGCGTCGGTTGCGTGTGTCTGCGCATGGTCACTCTACTCCTCATGGGTTGTTTCCTAATGCAGGTGCATCTGCTGTTGTGTCATCTCCGCCGTGCGACAGTGATCATATCCCTCTCGTATCCAGTGCGTATGGAACGGGCATGAAGATTCAGTCAAGATGC
>CAZUVX010000087.1:0-11596 GCA_964623865.1 uncultured Spirochaetaceae bacterium
CGCCGCTTCCTCAGATGCCCTGAAAGGTGAGCCAGGCGTGGAGGATCCCCGCCAGGTTGATCACGCCGCCCAGCTGAAGTGCACCCACCAGGGCGAATACGGCCAGGAAGACTCCCTTCGGTAGAGACAGCAGGCGCACCTCCTCCCGACCGGCGAGGGCTCGTCGCGCCAATGCAATCACAAGAGGCAGGAGGCCGATGCCCACGGCAATTGCACCGAGGGCGACCCGGGCTGTCGTCGGGCCGGCGGACTCCCATTGCCGGATCGCGAGACCCCAGGAGATGAGGGTCGCATTGAAGCGCTGGAGGCGGCCGAAGGCGATGAGCGCCCCGATCCCCATGAGGAAGACTCCGCCGGCCACACGAATGGTCGTCATGTGGCGCTTGATCCGGTCCATTCCGCGCAGGAAGGCGGGAAAGAAGGCGCCGGCGATCAGGAAGGGAAGGCCCAAGCCGAGGGAATAGACCGCAAGGTAGAGAATCCCCGTGGCGAGCCGGCCGGACCGGCCGGCCATGAAGAGAATGCCCGCCAGGATCGGCCCGATGCACGGCGTCCAGCCGGCGCCGAAGGCCATGCCGAAGAGGCTCGCCCCGATGTACCCCTTGGGCACCGAAGACACGTGCACCTTCCGCTCAATGTTCAGGAACTTCCAGAAGTCGAAGATCACATTAAGGCCGAGGAGTATAACAATGCCGCCGGCGATCAGGTTGATCGCCTGAAAGGCGCCTCCCACCAACATGCCGGATCCCGTGAAAGCCGCACCCAGGACAATGAAGACCGCCGAGAAGCCGGCCACAAAGAAGACGGTGCGCAACACGACCGGTCTCCTGCTGAGGGCGTCCTGCTTCAGGTCGTCCAGGCTCACCCCGCCGATGAAGGAGAGGTAGGAGGGAATGAGGGGGAGCACGCAGGGAGAGAGAAAGGAGATTACTCCTGCGGCGAAGGATATGATCAGATTGGGCTCACTCGTCATGACTGATCGAGAATCTTCGCAACGGCCGTTCGAACTGCCTCCGTATTCCAGTCGTGGTATCCGACCTTCGCCCCAATGAGGTCGCCGTTCGGCGCCATAATGTAGCTCGTCGGGAGCCCGCGTACGCCGTACCGACCGGCCACGCGTCCGGAGGCGTCCTGGACAACCGGGAAGGTGTAGCCGTTCTCCTCAATGAAGCGGCGCACCACGCTGGGCTGTTCCTGCACGTTAACCGCAAGAATGGTGAAGTTACGCTCCTCCAGATCCTCGTAGAGCGCCTGCATCCCCGGCATCTCCTGGACGCAGGGGCCGCACCAGCTTGCCCAGAAGTTGATGACGACGACGTCCCCCTTGAACGAGGCGAGGGAGCGCTCTCCCTCATTCAAGGCAGGAAGCGTGAAGTCCTCGGAGGGTATCCGTGAGTTGAGGGGCTGCACGCCCGCTTCGACGAGGACGTTGCGAAGATCCTGCGGGACGGCGTTGTCTGCGTCCCGGGGTTCTTCGACGTTTCCACCCTCCCTGGCCGGCGCGTCTTCCCCGCCGGCGCCATCCGCGGCGTCTTGCGGCGCGTTGTTCGCCCCTGTTCGCTCGGACCGCCCTCCCTGCGGCTGTTCTCCCCCCTCCTGAGAGCCACCGGCACGCGCCGGCGGGACGGCCATGAGTGCCAGTATCAGCAGTGCAACGGCATATCCCATTACTCGGTGTAGCATTGTATTCCCTTATATAATATCGTCATCATACTATATATTATTCCGGCTCTGCGGTCGAATCAAGCCCGATTCATCATGAAAAGATGAAATAGCTCGTCATCAGTACCGCCGCATTGTATGCGGCGTGGGCGACCGCCACCACGTGCACGTCGCGGCGCCGGAGGAAGACAATGGCCAGCACCGCGCCGATCGCGGCGGCGACGACCCCGCCGAGAATCCCCTGGTACAGGTGCCCCACCGCGAACGCCGCGGTGCTTACGATGACGGCCGTCGCCGGTGATGCGCCGAGATCCTCGAGCCGGGGCAGGAGGAAGGCGCGGAAGAACACCTCCTCCCGATACCCGATTGCCAGGGAAGTCGGGATTACCAGAGGGAGAAGCTCCGGACGCTCCAAGCGGAACCGCACACCGGGGGTGACGTTGCCGCTGCGTTCCGAAAGGACCTGCTCCAGCGCGCCGACGGGCAGCACTATGAGAATGAGCCCAACCCCGACGGCGAGGCCCACCGCCACGCGGGACAGACGCAGCGGCACGAACCCGAAGCGTTCGGTACCGGTGTCTCCGTGAAGGCTCAGTACGTGCAGAACGAGGAGGGACTGAGCAAGTGCAATGGTGATGGTCTGCACGTGGTAGGTGATGTTGTTGAAGGCCCCGGGATCAATCGTGCCGGACTGGGCAATGATTCCCGGGAGGAAGAGAGCGGCGAAGAGGACCAGGATTTCCCGGAGCAAGACTCGACGGGGAACGTCGTTTTGATGCATACTTGCGAAATATATCTAAGTATGTGAGTTGTGCATAACGGCCATCAGGTCTCCCGTCCGCGGTTTCACCTTTTGCCGTTTGCAGCCGACAATTGACAGTGGAGTTTCTAACGATCTCGGAAGTATGTAGGGAATGTGGATAGCATTTGGCATAATCGCTGTGCTCCTCGGGGCCTTCCTCATCTATATCCAGCGCAACGGAGGATTCGGCTTCCCCTGGGTCCAGTTCTACGTGCGCGGCAAGGAGTCAGGCTTCCGATTCTGGGAGCTGAACCTTCTCCGTCGGGTCGCCGTGGAGAACAGATTGCGCAATCCTACTTCCCTGTTCTGGTCGGAAAAGACCCTCGACCGGTGCATTCGCGGTACCATCATCAACTTTCGCGCTCAGGGCAAGGAAGAAGATGAGAACGCCGTCGGTTTCCTCAACAAGCTCTTCGAGTTCCGGAAGAAGGTGGAGTTCAACCAACCGAAGTACCGTCTCGGCATTCAGTCCAGTCGCAGCATGGTTGCCCAGCAGCCGCTCAAGGTAACGCTGCCCGGAGTTCAGGGTGCATACACCGCGAAAGTCGTCGAGAACATGCGGCGCTACATGGCCATCTCCTATCCCGAGGGCAAGGCTCTTCCGTACGGCTTCACCTGGAAGGGTCAGAAGATCAATGTCTACTTCTGGCGCGTCGACGACGCCGGCTACTACTTCGAGTCGAAGGTCTTGGGTGACTACCTGGACCGGAAGTTCCCCATTCTGCACATTGCCCACTCGGATCAACTCATTCGGACCCAGCGGCGTAACTCCGTCCGGGCGGAGATCAACACCACCGGCCGCGTCTTTCCCTTGAAATCAGTCAAGGATGCCGACGAGACCTTCGGCAGCGCCGGTGGATACAAGTGCAAGATGGTGGACATCTCCGAGGACGGTGCGGCGGTCCTCATTGGCGGTCGCGCCAAGCCGGGCCTGCCGGTGAAGATCGAGACCGAGATCGGCGACGCCCAGATTGTCATGTCCGGAGTGGTGAAGGGCGTCACCTTCAAGCAGAACAAGAACGTCTCGATACTTCATATTCAGGCGAGCCCGCCGAGTCCCTCAATGAAGAACAGAATTCTCACCTTCGTCTACGGGATCTTCCAGGAGAAGGAGAAGACCCGGACCCAGCTCAGCTCCGTACCGACGTGACCCGCCGTTGCGGTGGGCGCCCAGCCCCGCCGTGGCGGCAGTTGACATGGTCCCCAAGGAACTCTTATCCGTCTCACGGGAAGCACGCGATCCCTGCAAAGCGCGGTTGCGTTGAATTCGCGGGGTTGAACTAGTAGTATGACAGGACGAAAAGGAGCACAAAAACCATGAAACGGTCGCTTTTCATTCTCGTTCTGTCTCTCGGGCTGATTGGTGTCATAGCCGCGCAGGACACGTCGAACGCGGACCGAATGATCGAGAACTTTGAGAACGCCGGCAAGGAAGTCAAGGTTCGCATTCTCCGTACCGCCCAGGAGGAGGACGTAGAAGGTATGGGGCCGCTCTATCGGACGGCCCTGCAATACGTGGTTGCGAATTCCGGCGACATATCCGGTGACGAGCAGCTGCAGGAGTTGGGGCGACTCTCGGTCGAGGGGATCGTCCGGACCGGCTACAGTGAAGCGGCGCGCGACGTGTGGCAACTGTTTGAGAACTATCAGGACACCCAGGCGCGCGTACAGCTTCTTCAGGCTCTCGCCGCGGTCGACGCGGAGGATCGGCGGCTGTTGCCGAGCCTGAACGACTGGGTTGCCGAGCGGCACAACCTGAAGCGCTCGGGCTCCAACCTGGACGAGCGCGTGCTCCGGGCGGCGCTGGAAACGCTGGGAACCTACGATGATCCGTCGTCGTTTGATCTGCTCCTCGAGGCGGTCCTCCTGCAGTACTCGCGGAACGTCGGCGATACGGCGGAGTCCGTACTCTTCGAATTGAACGGCGAGGCGGTTCAGATGGCTACGCAGGCGATCCGCCGGCGGGACGCGGCGGACAAGCTGGATGCGCTGGACTATCTCCTGGATTCAGATGAGCTCTCGGAGGAGCAGAAGTCGGAGGTTGCGCTTGCGGCCCTCGAGAACGCCCTGAGCAGCGATCCGGTTGACTCATCCGCACGGGAGGCGTTGCGACAGGTGCGCTACGCCTCGGCGGAATGGCTGCGCCGGACCGGGTACGACGAGGCGACCCCCGCAATGGTGCGCCACTTCAACCAGACCTTCCTGGACTACGACCGCGGCCGGATTCGCAAGACCTGGGTTCTCGAAGCGATTGCCGGTCTCGGCGCCATGGACACCGAGGCCGCCGCCGAGCGCCTTACGCAGTTCATGGATCTGCTGAACACCTACACCGAGAACGACCGCGCCTACGACACGCAGATCACCCTTGCGGTGATCGAGAACCTGGAACAACTGGGCTACCCGATTGCGTACAACGCTCTCTTCTACGCCTCCCTCCTGGACTATCCGGGTCGGGTGAAGGAAGCAGCCCGCACGGCCATGGCGGCCCTTGCGCGATAGCGCGGTGGTCCGGCGGCTCTTCGCACTTTCCCGGAGTCATCTTCCGACCGTCGCTGCAGTCGCTGCGGCGACGGTTCTCTATCTTCTTCCCTACAACCTCGCGTGGCATTCCGCTCTGTTGGTCTTCCTCTTTGGGTTGCACGCGACGGCGCTTGCGCTTTCGCAGGCGCCTGCGGCGGTGGCCGGTCCGGCTGCCCGCCGGAGAGCGCCTCCGGGCGCGATCTGCGCCCGGCGCTTCGCCTGGGTCGTAAGCATCGGGGCGGTCCTGGGTCTTGCCGGATCCCAGGGGGTTGCCTTGGCCGAGGCGCGCCGGGGTCTGCCGCCGATACCTTCCCGGGTCATCGCCCTGTCCGGCACCCTCCTGGACGATGTGGCGCCTCCCGATCGGGACTTCCCGGTGCGGGTTCGCTCGGTCGAGACCGAACGCGGGGTGTACCGGTTTCCTGCGGTCGTCGTTCTGGAGGCGCCGCCGGCGGAGCACATGGTGCGGGGCAGTGATGTGCACGCCCTTGTCTCGGTCGATCCCGTGACGGCCACGGAGGGACCGGACGGCGCCGCGACCGGTGACCTCGCCGGCGTTGCCCCTGCGGACCGAGGGGGCATGCTCGACGGCCAGGCCTCCGGGCGGGACGGCTACAGCACCGCTTCTCCGGGAGGAGACGTCGGTACGCGCACGCTCTACGTCGACGCCCACGCCGTTGCCGCCACCGCGCCGCCGGGGGCGGCCATTCGCGGCCGGCTGCGAAGTCGTGTTACCTCCCTTGCCGAGGAGGGCGACCTCGAGCTTATGGCGGCGCTTCTGATCGGGAGCCGACACGGATTGTCCGCCGGAACGGAAGAGGCGTTTCGCCGCGCCGGCTCGCTCCACCTGCTCGCACTCTCAGGGATGCACGTGGCGCTCCTGGTCGCACTGGTCTACGTGCTCACCCGGCAGGTGGTCTCACGGAACCTCTCGATAACGGCGGCGCTGGCGTTTACCCTCTTCTTCCTGTGGATTGCGGGGCCTCGGCCCTCCCTGATTCGGGCGGTCTTCCTGACCGTGGGAGCGGGCACCATGGCCCTGTTTCGGCGCAAGACACCGCTCATAAACCTGCTTGCTCTGGCGTTCATCTTCATGGCGACGGCGTTGCCGGAGTCGACGCAGCAACTATCTTTCCATCTTTCCTTCCTGGCGCTGCTCGGGATTCTTCTTGCGGCGCCTGCCATCAACTGGCTCCTGGACGGCCGGCTTCCCGCTGCGGCTCGTAAACCTCTCGCTGCGGGAGTCGGTGCACAGCTTGCGACCGCGCCGGTCGTTGCGACGGCCTTCGGCGTGGTGTATCCGATTGGCGCCGTGGCGGGGATCGTCCTTGCTCCGGTGGTTACCCTGTTTCTGTGGGGGGCTGTCGGCGCCGTGGTGGTGGATCTTCTGGGATTCCCGGCTCTCACGAAGGTGTTCCTCGCGGTGCTGGGAGTGCTGGAGCACGCCATTGGTGTCGTAGTCGCCGTCGCGGGGCGAGCTCCATACGTGCGTCTGGGCGCTCCCGCCTCCTGGATCGGCGCGGGAGCGATCTTCGCCGCGTTGTGGCTGATCGTGCTGGATGCCGGCCGCCGCCGCGCCGTCGGCCGCCGGACCGTGACGACTGCGATTCACACGCTCCGGGGAGTCTGAGATGTACGCGTTTCCCACTGCACGGGAGGTGCGGCGTCTCCTCGAGTCGGAAGGCGTGTCGCCTCAGAAGCGCTGGGGTCAGAATTTCCTGATCGACGAAGGCCATGCAACCCGCATTGTAGACCTCGTTTCGCAGGAGCCCGGCCTTCGCATCTGGGAGATCGGCCCCGGAGTCGGAGCCCTTACGGGGATTCTTCTGAACCGCGGGTGCCGGGTTGTCGCCTTCGAGATTGATTGGGGACTGACCCGAGTGTTGTCGGCGCGTTTTGCCGGAGAGGAGCGACTTGAGCTTCGCCCCGGCGATGCCGCCAGGGAATGGCGGAACGAACTCGATGAACGGGGAGCGCCGCAAACCATCATCGGCAATCTGCCCTATCGATCGGCCGGCGCAATCATCGGCTCCTTCCTCGAGAATCGCCTCGTACCGGGCGTGCAGGTCTTCACCGTGCAACGGGAGGTCGCGGACCGCATGGTCGCTGCGCCGGGTTGCAGCGCCTACTCCGCCTTCTCCGTGCTGGTTCAGGCGATCACGACGCCGGTGCGCGCCTTTGATATTCCCCCGGGCGCGTTCTTCCCGGTCCCGGAGGTCACCTCCTCCGTTGTCGTGCTGAGGCCGCGGGCGCCGGTACCCCGGACCTCGGAGACGCTCGCGCCGGGGACGTACGGCTCCGGCGGACGCACACCGGATACGCCGGCGCCGGAGGAGTGGCAACTGTTTCTGCGGCTCCTGCGAGCGCTCTTTCGCAGCCGCCGCAAGATAATCCGCAAGGCGGTGGATGAACTCGTCCGGGAGGAAGGGTGCCGCCGCCCCGGCGCGGAGATCCTGGCCGAATGCGGTCTGCAACCCGATCTGAGGGCGGAGACGATTGCGCCGGACGCCTTTCTCCGGCTGGCACGGGCGATCCGCCGGGAAACCTCTTCACGCGGGGCGTAGCCGCCTTTAAGCATCGACTACCAGGACCCGCCGCCGGGAAACCTTCTCACGCGGCGGGGGGGCTAGGCCCGCCGGCGCACGATCGGGGTGGAGGCGGACGCTGCGCCCGCCTCCAAGGGCGCCCGCCCCCAAGTCGTCACATCAGCCCGACGACTCTCAGGATCTCCGCCATTTCCGCCTTCTTGCCTTCGTCCAGCGCGACGAGGGGCAGGCGATAGACTTCCGCCGCGGCGCCGAGAAGGGACATGGCGTACTTGATGGGAATGGGGTTGGTGTCCAGGAAGACGCCCTTGAAGAGAGGGAGGAGCCGGTAGTGCTGCTCCCGGGCAGCGGAAATGTCGCCGTCCAGGGCCGCCCTGATCATTTCGGACATCTGTTTGGGGGCGGCGTTGGCGGCGACCGACACCACGCCGTCGCCGCCGATTGCAGTCAGCGGAAACGCGAGGTTGTCGTCTCCGGAGAGGACGCAGAAACCGTCGGGGCGTGCGGCGATCAGGTCCATCATCTGCGGGATGCTGCCGCTCGCTTCCTTGACGCCGATGATTCCGGAGTGCTCGGCCATGCGCAGCATGGTGGCGTTTTCGATATTGCGGCCGGTACGGCCGGGAATGTTGTAAACCAGGACCGGCAGGCCGCCTTCATCCGCCACGGTGGTGAAGTGAAGATAGAGACCCTCCTGGTTTGGCTTGTTGTAGTACGGAGTGACCTGCAAGGTGGCATCCGCACCCACCTCCTTGGCGCGTCGCGTCATTTCCACGGCCTCCCGTGTGGAGTTGGAGCCGGTACCGGCAATGACGGGGACTCGCCCCCCCGCTTGATGGGCGACGATCTCGATGACCCGAATGTTCTCGTCGTGGGAGACGGTCGGACTCTCTCCGGTCGTGCCGACCGGCACCAGGCCCGAGACGCCGCCGGCAATCTGCGCATCTACCAGCTTGCGCAGAGCGTCCTCATCTATCTCCTGATTCTCCCGGAAGGGAGTGATGAGAGCGGTGTAAACCCCTCTGAACATGGATCTGCCTCCTATGGCCTGGTTGCGTCTATGCACCGATCACGTCGGTGATGAAGTCATCTACGGTGAAGAAGCCGCGCCGTCCCGTCAGCCACTCGGCGGCTCGGACCGCACCGGTAGCGAAACCTCTCCGATTGCGGGCGGTATGGGTAATCTCAATCGTATCGAAGGCCGAATCGAAGGTAACCCGGTGCTGCCCCGGAACCGCGCCGCCGCGTACCGAGGAGATCTGAAGCTCTCCCGGGTCAATCGGCCGGTGAAGCGTCTCGGTGACGAGTCTCTCCTTCCGTCCCAGAGCGTTGAGCAGCTTCTCTCCGATTGTGATTGCCGTCCCTGAAGGGCTGTCCTTCTTCAACGAGTGGTGCGCCTCCTGAACGAAGACGTCGTAGTCGTCGAAGGAGTCGAAGAGTGTCGCCGCCCTGTCGATCAATGCGAAGAGCAAGTTGGCTCCAACGGAGAAGTTGGAGCCATAGAGGTAGCCGATGTTCCCGTCCGCGACGATCCTTCGCACCGTGTCCGTGTCCGGCTCCCACCCGGTAGTGCCCACCACGGCGGGAACACCGGCGGCGGCGTAGGCACGGGCGTTTGCGGCGACCCCTTCGGCGAGGGCGAACTCAATAACGCAATCCGCGCCGGAAAGATCAACCTCCGCAACGGAGGCGTAGGACGCGTCGGCGTGGGGGTCCACCGTAGCAACGACGCCGTGGCCGCGCTCGGCCGCGACGGCGTGTACCTCCCGGCCCATCCGACCGTACCCGACAAGAACCAACCGCATTGCCTACACTCCCTGGCAGAGTGTCGCCGCGGAGGTGTTCACAATGTCGTCGACGGAGGCTCCCCGGGAGAGATCGCTCACCGGCTTGGCAAAGCCCTGCAGGAAGGGTCCGTACGCTTCCGCGTTGCCGAGTCTCTGGACCAGCTTGTAGCCGATGTTGCCTGCCTGCAGATCCGGGAAGACCAGTACGTTGGCGCGGCCGGCCACGGTCGAGTCGGGGGCTTTCTTCTTTCCAACGGACTCTACGAGCGCCGTATCCGCCTGCATCTCGCCATCCACCTGGAGGTCCGGCGCCTTCTCCTTGACGAGCTTGTATGCGTTGACCACCTTGTCGACGAGCTCGTGCGTCGCCGAGCCTCGGGTCGAGAAGGAGAGCAGGGCGACCGCCGGCTCCACCTCGAGGAAGTTGCGGCAGGACTGGGCCGCTGCGATTGCAATCTCCGCGAGCTGCTCTGCGTCCGGATTGGGAATGGTCGCGCAGTCGGAGAAGATCAGGTGGCCCTCGGCGCCCCACTTGGGATCCGGTGTCTTCATGACAAAGCACGAAGATGCGTACTTCACCCCGGGTGCGGTCTTGATTATGGTGAATGCGGCGACCAGAACGTCGCCGGTGGAGTTATCTGCTCCGGCCACCATGGCGTCGGCATCTCCGGTGCGTACCATCATGGCGCCCCACTTGAGAGGCTCAAGGATCTCCTTGTCGGCGGTGGCCTGATCCATGCCTTTGTGCTTCCGCAGTTCCAGATACTCGGCGGCGTAGGCGGGTTGCCTCTCCGACGTCGCCGGGTCGACCACGGTGATTCCGTCCAGGGAAACCCCGGCGCCCCCGGCCGCCTCTCCGACGGCGGACTGTTCCCCGAGGAGGGTGACCGAGCCGGCGAGGTTCTTGTCCACCAGGATTCGCGCCGCCTGGATGGTGCGCGGCTCCGTCCCTTCCGGCAGTACGAGATTGCGTTGCAGCTCCGCTGCCTTCTTATGCATCCGTTCTACGAAATCCATGTGAGCTCCTTGAAAATGTGTGCACTCATGCTACCACCTTTCTCGGAGCCATGGAAACAGCGAGCGCCGGCGTTCACGGAGCGGCGTTGAGCCGTCGCCGGGGGGCAGGTATGATGTCGCCATGACGATCGGCGTATACGGTTTGGGACGATTCGGAAGACTCTGGGCGGAAATGCTCGCGAAACGCACCGAGGTGGTTGCGGCAAACCGGAGCCCCGTGTCGGACGCACCCCCCGGCGTCGCGGTCGTAGCGGCTGAGGAGCTGCGCCGTTGCGACGCGCTCTTTCTCTGCGTTGCCATTGCCGCGGTGCCGGACGTGGCACGGAAGCTCGCCACCGTCCTTCAGCCGGGACAGGTCGTGGCGGACACCTGCTCGGTAAAGGTGAAACCCCTGGAGTGGTTGCGGACGGAGTTGCCCGACGACGTCCAGCTCCTCGGTACGCACCCCATGTTCGGGCCTGACTCCGTTCGGAACGCTGAGGCATCGCTGCCAATCGTGGTGACGCCGGAGCGGATCGACCCGGAGCAATACCGGAGGCTTTGCGGACTATTCCGGGACATGGGGCTGGAGGTCCGGGAGATGTCGGCGGACGACCACGATCGCGAGGCGGCCTATACGCAGGGGATCACGCATCTTGTCGGGAGGGTGCTGGCGGACTTCGGCGTTCCGGAGAGTCGGATTGCGACCCTGGGGTACCGGCGGCTGCGACAGGTTATGGAGCAGACGTGCAACGATCCCTACCAGCTCTTTCTCGATCTCCAGCGGCACAATCCGTATACGTCGAACATGCGGGCTCGCTTTACCGACGCCGTCGACGCGGTCTTGGCGAGCCTGGAGCAGAATGTTGACACCCCGCCGGGGTAGTGCTACCGTCGACCCGGACGTGATGTGAAACCATGGCGGAACTACGACTCAAGAAGATAGACGAAGCCGATATCGACACGGTTCTCGCAGAGGACGTGGATTTCGAGGGAACGCTCGAGTTCGAGGATCCCGTGCTGATAAAGGGCAAGTTCCGGGGAGAAATCACCTCATCCGGCGACCTGTTTGTTAGCGACAATGCGACGGTGGACGCCAAAGTCACGGCAAACGTGGTATCCGTGCGCGGTCGCGTCAACGGAGATGTGAACGCACGTACCCGCCTGGAGCTCTTCTCCAAGTCTCGTCTCACCGGGAGCATTGTTGCGGCGGACCTCGTGGTGGAAAGCGGCTGCGTGGTCAATGCGACGTGCCGGATGGGCGAGGGGGCTGCCGGGCCCGC
>CAZUVX010000088.1:0-11561 GCA_964623865.1 uncultured Spirochaetaceae bacterium
CCTCGTCGTAGATCTGGTGGAAGAGACCGTCGGTGAGCTTCATGATGTTGTCCTTGGTGAAGCAGGTCACCTTCTTCCGCTTGTTTGCCCGAGCGTACTCGAATGCGTACCGTATTACCCGCTCGCTTCCGGGCCGGGAGATGAGCTTGAGGCACTGCATCACCTCATCGGTTTGACGGTGCTCAATGCCGGCGTAGAGGTCCTCCTCATTCTCCCGGACGATCACCAGGTCCTGCCCCGGGTGCTTGGTCTCCACGAAGGGCGCCAGAGCGCGGGCGGGCCGCACGTTGGCGTAGAGGCTCAAGGTCTTCCGCGTCGTGACGTTGATGCTCTTGTAACCACCGCCCTGGGGCGTCGTCAGCGGCGCCTTGAAGAAGACCTTCGTCTCGCGAATGGAGTCCCAGAAGTTCTCCGGAATCCCGGCGGTGTTCCCGCTCAGGAAGACCTTCTCCCCCACCGTGACCTCGCGAATGTCCAGTTCCCCGCCGGCCTCCTGCAGGATCCGCAGGGACGCGTTCATGATCTCCGGGCCAATCCCGTCACCGTATGCCACCGTGATGGGCGTCGCGCTCATGCCTATCCCTCCCGCTGTCCGTTCTCGCCGCCGGGCTCGCGGTTGCGCGCCGGGCACGCCTTGATCGACGGCGTGGGAATACAATACTGACCACACGGCCACACGTGAAGGAGGATTCGTGAATACGTGTTAGTTTTTTATGACGATGCCGACGGCCGCGGTCGCGGCCGGTCGTCACGTGTAGCGCGGTCTGTCGCTACGCCCGGGGGCATCACACGGTGAAGGAGAGGTGTACGACGGTGCCGCCGTCGGTTTCGACGTGGAGATCCGCGTCTACCTGCTGAGCCAGGAGAGACATCATGCGGAATCCGAGGGTGGACTGGCGCTCCAGGCGGAACTCAGGACCCAGGCCGGGGCCGTTGTCCCGCATCATGAGGTGGCAACGCTCCGAGTCTGGAAGCTCGAGCGTCACCGCCAACTCAGTGGAGGTATCGGTACGAATTGCGTGGGTAAGCGTGTTCGTGACCGCCTCATTGGCGACGAGCGCGACCGGCAGCGCCCTCTCCATGTCGAGGGCCACCCTCTCGGTTGAGACGTGTGGCGTGACCAGTGTTGAAACCTCGTACTCTTCGATCAGGAGGGCCACGAGTTGTTCAATGAACTCGCCGAGATCGACGCGTGAAAGGTCTCCGTCGTGGTAGAGCATGTTGTGGACCATTCCCATAACCACAATGCGGTCCTTCATCTTCACAAGGGCCTTCAGGGCGGGATGGTCCGTGGTCCCGGACGACTCCGCCACCTCGTGCAGCTGAAGACGAATCAGGCCGCTGATCATTGCCAGGTTGTTCTTCACCCGGTGGTGGATCTCCCGCAGAAGCGCGTCCTTCTCCTCCAGTGAGCGGAGGAGCTCCGTCCGGGCTCGCCGGCGCTCCGATATGTCCGTGGCGAAGGTGAAGGAGTAGGTCTCATCGTCATAAGTCATCAGGGTCACTGTCAGCTCGACGGGAAACTCCGTCCCGTCCTTGCGTCTGTGGACGCTCTCCAGAGTACGGGCACCCTGCTTCTTGGCACTGCGGCGGTGTTCCAACCACGTATCCACGGTTAAGGTGGGGTCTATGTCGAATATGCTGAGCGACAGGATCTCACTCTTTGTGTAGCCGAGTTGCTCCCGCCCGCGTCTGTTCGCGTATGTGACCCTGCCGTCCGGCTCCGAGATTCCATAGATGGCTATTGCGGCGTTTTCCGTAGAGTAGCTCAGGAGGTGCACCTGCTTCTCGAGCTCCCGCTGTTCCGAGAGATCGCGAATGATGGAGTACAGGCGCTCCCGCCCCTGTATGACCACAGTCCCGCTGTGTACGGCAACGTCTCGGATTGACCCGTCCCGCAACCGGTGACGAAACTCGAAGTAGTTCCGCCGGGCGACGCGTGCTAGTTCCAGCTCCTCCTTCACTTCGTCCGGGGGCTGCGCGTTGATCTCGGAGACGCGCATTCTGCGAAGCTCTTCCGTGCTCCAGCCGTAGAACGCCGCGGCGACACCATTGGCATCTACAATACGGCCATCTTCGGGATCAATGATCAGCATGGGGGCGTAAGAGTTCTCGAAGAGGCTGCGGTACCGTTCCTCGCTCTCTTTCAGAGATGCTTGCGCGCGTCTGCGTTCCTCGCGATCGAGGATGAGAGTGATAATGAGAAGCAGCGCAATCGGATACAGGACGACGACCGCCGGACCGACCACGGCGAGCACTTCCCAGCGGACCGGCGTCGGGAGGAGGAGTTGCGCCGCCATCATGAGGACGTGGACGACGATACCGAAGAGCCAGATAACGAAGGGGCGTTCCCACGGCGACGTCCCGTCCTTCCGGCGGGAACGACGGAGGTGGTGAGCCAGGGCGCCGAGTGCCGCCGCTTCGGCAATGACGAGCAGGCCGGGCACCATGCCCGCGCCGCCCACCCAGACCCGGTAGGCTGCCGCGAGCACCGCGGCGATCCCCGCGACAACCGGGCCGCCGACATATCCCGCAACGGCAAGGACAATGGATCGTCCGTCGTAGATGACCCCGGGAACGACCTCCGTGGGAGTCAGCATGCCGATCACCGCGACGGCGCCGAAGAGAAGGCCGGATATCAGTCGGTATCTGACTCTAGAGTGGATGAATTGGTCCGCCAGGTAGTCGTAGCCGACTGTCAGTGCAAGCAGCAGCGCAATGTTCTGGACCAATTCGATGAGGAGCATGCGTCTCCATTATTGATCGCACCGATGAGGTGTCAATCCCGCAACCACCAACGCGGGCGTGCCCGCGGGCTCCCTCCGCACGTTCGCACCGCAGGCTTGCACGGCGGGCTTGCTCGAAGTGAAGATGAAGTACATATTCAAGTTGTTACAAAAAACCTCCAAACGGCAAGGAAACGCTTTTGCACTCCGAAACACCCGGTACCATACTGCTGCCGACTGATCCTTCCGGTGGCGCTCCTGGTGAGAAACAGACGCTCGAACGTCGCGGGAAGACACGTGTAGCTACAGCTTCGCTCTCAGAGGTGGCAGTGAGACTCTGTTCATCCAGACCGTCGGGGCGGTCCTCGAGCTGCCCCGGGCTCGCAGAAGCACGTCCGCCGAGGGCAATATAGTGCAGGAGCGCATCGGTCGGATGCTCGACCAGGCCCCCGTGGGCATCTACGAGAGTTGGTCCTCCGGGACGTTTCGCAGCATGAATCATGAGATGGCGCGGATCCTCGGCTTCTCGAACGTGGATGACGCCCTGGTCCACTACCACAGCATTGGTACCCAACTCTATGTCGACCCGGAGCGTCGGGCGCATCTGATAGAGCTCCTGGAAACGGAGGGTCGGGTTCGGAGCTTTCAGATAGAGGCTTACCGTGCCGACGGGGCGCGGATGAGCCTGACTACCAACGCCGCCGTGATAGAGCGCGATCCAGCGCAGGGACTCCTGATCGGCGGTTTCGTCGTGGATCAGACCAGGCAACGTCGGGCGGAACGGCGCCTGGCCCAGTCCCGGGAGGAGTATCGCTCCGTTGTCCAGCTCGCGCGAGAGATCATCGTGCGCTTTGATTTGGAAGGGAAATGGTCCTTTCTCAACAACGAGGCGTGCCGCTTCTTCGGTGTATCCCGGGAGGAGCTGCTCGGTCGGCGCTACCTCGACTACGTGCACCCGGATGATCGCGCCCGGACACTGCAGGCAGTTGCCGAGCTGAGAGCACGGAAGCGCTCGGTGGAAGGCTTCGAGAACCGGCAGTTGACCCCCGAGGGGTGGCAGCTCGTGGAGTGGAACACGGCGCCCATACTCGGCGAGTCGGGAGAGTGTGCCGGCGTGCAGGCCATCGGGCGCAACGTTACGGAGCAGCGTCTTATGGAGAAGAAGCTGCGGGAGAGCGAAGTCGAGCTGCGAGATGCCGAGCGGAAGTGGCGCACCCTCTTTGAGCAGGCGACGGTTGGGATCTTCCTCGTGAGTCGAGATCACCACATTGTGGAGGCCAACCCGCGGGCCGCCGAGCTTCTCGGGTATACGCGGGAGGAGCTTCACACGCTCTCCGCCTCCGATCTCATACACCCGGAGGATTACGCCGAGGTTTCCCCGGACGAGACCCTCCGAACCATGATCCGGGAAGAACGGGTCGTCGAGACCGAGCGACGTTACCGACGAAGGGACGGCCGCTACATCAACGCGCTGGTCGCCATGACACGCTTGGACGGGCTCCCGCAGGAGATCTCCCACGTGGTCATGTTCGCGGACATAACCGACCGCAAGCGCGTCGAGGAAGAGCTCAGAGCCTCGGTAGCGGAGCGGGACGCGCTCATGACCGAGCTGACCCACCGCGTAAAGAACAACCTTGCCATGGTCTCCTCCCTGATCAGCCTGAAGGATGGAGCCTTGGGGGAGGCCGCGGACCTGTCCGACATCCAGCAGCACATAGAAGCCGTTCGCAGCGTCTACGAGATGCTGAACAAGTCAGATCACGTCACCCATATTCACGTTGGCGACTACATCGACAAGATCATCAACGCGAGCTTCCCGACCGGCGGCGCAAGTGGACTCTCCATTGAAACCGACGTTCCCGACGTGGAGATCCCGGCACACACGGCCATGAGGCTGGGGATCGTGGTCAATGAGCTCGCCACCAACTCCGTCAAGCACGGGTTCACCGGCGAGGGGCCTCATCGCTTCACGGTGAAGCTGACGAGGGACGCGGCAACGCAGGAATGGGTGCTCACGGTAGCCAACTCGGGGCGGCCCTTCCCGCCGGAGATCGACCTGCAGACCACGGATTCTCTTGGGCTCCGGCTCGTATCCGCCTTGGCGGATCAGCTCGGCGGCGAGCTCTCCCTGCGACGTGAGCCCACCCCCGAGTTCACCATCCGCCTCCCGGCGGAAGCTGTCTCTGCCGACTACACCTGGTCTTCCGGCACCGACTCCTGAAACTCGAGGATCCACGTTGTACCGGGAGGCGACTCCACGTAAACGCTCCCTCCCAGCTGCTCTTTGCCAAGAGAGTAGACCAACCGGATACCCATGTCCGCATCCGTGTCGGGATCGAATTCTTCGGGCAGTCCTCGGCCGTTGTCCTGCACCGACAACCGGAAGTGCCCGTCCGGGGCGGCCTCGAGGGAGACGTTGATCAACCCCTCCGCCGGGTGGTCGAAGGCGTGCTGCAGCGCGTTGGTGACCAGCTCGGTGACGACAAGGCCGCAGGGAATGGCCGTATCGAAGAGAACCTTTGTGTCCGCCGTCTTGACCTCCAGGCGCGGTATCCCCGGTCCGTCACAGCGACTGGCCACGACGAAGCGAGTCAAATCCGTGAGGTATTCGTCCATGCGGATTCGGGAGAGATCTGCAGATTGATACAGCTTCTCATGGACCAGGGCCAAGGCATAGATGCGCGCCTCCGTTGCTCCAACCAGTTGCTGCACGGCTGCGTCGTCGGGAGTTCTTGCAGCCTTCATGGAAAGCAACGAGGTGATAACCTGCATGTTGTTCTTGGTTCGATGGTTCAGTTCCCGCAACAGCTCGTCCTTCTGGTCATTGGACGCCTGCAGGCGCTTCTTGGATTCACGCAGCTCTCTGTAGGCCTCCGTAAGCCGCTGCTTCATGAGGTTGATGGACGAGACGATCTCGTCGAGCTCGTCCCGTGGAAGCGAGCCCTCTCTTCGCATAGGCAACGTGAGGCGGGATTCAGTTTCCTCGGAAAGCTCAATGGTCCGCACGAACCGGCTCGTCTTCTTCAGGGGCTTGACGATCACGCGGTGTGCGAGGAAGAGAATGAGACTGGAGACGACCAACACCTGGACGGCGTGGGAGAATACGACCGACCCGAGTTGCTCCCGGACTCGACTCTGAACCAGTGTGAGATCGGCATACACCTTCAGTTGTCCGAGGTGCCGCGTCGCTTCCCCGTACTCGTAATCGAGATCGAATGTATGGGCGACGTACTCATCCGGAACGCCCGGACCGACTGCGATCGTCACCGTCTGCTCGTTGTTCCGGGGCTCGCGGAGTTCCGCGTAGGTCACATACGGTAACAGGTGGATCCCCTCGATCATGAGTCGTGTTTGTTCCGTATCGAAGTCAAAGACACTGAAGGTGAGGGCGGGGAGATAGCCTGTTCGAATCTCGTCGAAGGTGGCGCGAACGGCAGCGCGTTCCTTTCGGTAATCCGACCATAGCTGAATGCCCACGCTGATCGCGGTGATCGCCGTGCCTGCAATGAGGACGCTCAGAAACAGTCTTCCCGCAAGGCCGTTATGAAACCTGTGGCGACGGGCAGTTCCCGCGGGGCGCCCGCGCCTCACGGCTGCTCTTCCCAGTGCTCACTCGCCGAGGGCGGATTCGTAAGCGTCGAGAGAGAAGTCGTATTCGGTGCGCTGGGCATTGTAGACCTTCGAAAACGCCTTGAAATCAATCTCGTAGACAGATGCGTACAGTCGCAGGTGTGTTTGTGCCGTCTCTCTGGTTGCTGCATGTTCCTCCAGCTGGATCTCGGTACCCACCTCCTCGGCAAAATCGACACCGTGGATGTAGTCGTACAAGTATACCAGGATCTGCGCATAGCTGAGCATGGAGGCCGCAACGGTTGCGGTCAACTCCCCCCGCTCCACGTACCTCAATCCCGCCGGCGACAAATCCAGGCCCCCAATGAAGAGATCACGACCCACCACCATCTCTCTCTCTTTGGCCGTTCGGACGGCGCCAATGGCCAGCTGGTCGCTTGCCGCCCAGATGACGGATGTCTCCGGATACCGGTCCAGCAGTCCGGCCGCGACCCTGCGTCCATCCGCCTCGGTCCAGTGGGTCGGCACTATCTGCATGGACGCCGCGCGCGGCTCTCTGCGGACCGCCTCCTCTAACCCATTGGCGCGCTCCTGAGAGCCGTACCACGTGGCATCTCCGCCAATGCCGACCACTGTGATCTCATCTCTATCCGGGGCGGTCGTCGATCTTGCGGCTCGGTCGATCAGAAGCTCGCCGAGGCGCAGCGCCTTCTCGTATTCATCCTGATAGAAGTAACCGATCCAGTTCTCGTATTCTCGCCGAGGCGCGTGGCCCACTTCGGGCAACTCCGACTCGAAGAGGGGCCCCTGGATGAAGACGGGAATGTTCCGGCGACGGGCCGCCTGAAGCAGCGGGGCGGACTGCCCGAACGCAACGGAGAAGATCGCCCCGTCTACGTCGGCAGTTTGGTTCAGTATCTCCACACCCTCGGTGTGCTTTGCATACCGATCCTCCACCGGAAACTCATATTCCAGCAACTCGACGCCGAGGTCCTGGGAGGCCGCTTGGAGGATCTCGGAGACCTGCGGCCAGTATGAGTTGTCTTCGGTCGTGGGTGTGAACACTACTATTCGAGTGCTCTCTTCCTGCGCCCGCATCGGCAATGCGAGGAAAAGGGCTGTTAGTGTCAGAAATGCGATGCGAAGCATTGTACCGTGACGCGCTCGTTGCATAGCGACCAGCAGTAACAAGTATAGGCCGGCCGCCCGGCGGTGCAAGTTCTTGCCGGACGTGGCCGCCCGCGCGCACGGCAAAGGCAACCGCGCATCCTGCGAGAACAGGGATCCTGCGGCTTCTCGCCGGGTGCAGAGAAGGATGCCGTCCGAGTTCGACCGAGTTGCCGCCGTGGATTTCCGGTTGTTCGTATGACTTGCGTAGGTGCGCGGTGTAGTGTATGATTTTACGGTATTTAGAGGAAATTGTTACATATTTAGAAGTGACAACCGGCCGGTTCTTCTGGTAGAGGACGAAGCGATTATCGCGCTGAATCAAAAAACGGTACTCGAGGGAAACGGCTTAGAGGTTCTAATGGCTCACAGCTGCCCGAAGGCGGTCGAGGCTGCGAATGGTACGCCTCGAGTTGACATGGTGCTCATGGACAGAGACCTCGGCAACGGTATGGACGGCACCGAGGCGGCAACTGAGATGAGGCGGCAACTGAGATCCTGACGTGCCGAGATGTGCCCATTGTCTATCTTACGTCGCATGCGGAACGAGACATGGTGAGGAAGGCAAAAGGCATTACGCGGTTTTCAGAACCTTGATTCAACGGAAGCAGAGTAGCATATGCAATCGGAGAACAGCGCCCCGGTGGCGAGAGTTCGTGTGTTGGGCACGCGGAACCTCGTTGCAGTACCCGTAACATCACGAACCAAGCCGCCGGTCCCCGAGGCGTTCGAACGGAAATGGCAGGAGATCGTTACGCTGGCGGCACGCATCATCGGGGTTCCCGCGGGACTCATTATGCGGCTCCATGAAAGCGAAATCGAGGTCTTCTCGTCGAGTGAGAGTGACGGCAATCCGTACCGGCACGGCGACCGCGAGCACCTCGGTCTTGGGCTGTATTGTGAGACTGTGGTCGGCAAGAGGTCGGAACTCCTTGTCCCTCACGCCCTCGAAGACCCTGCCTGGGAACACAATCCTGATGTTGCGCTCAGCATGTACTCCTATCTGGGCGTGCCGATCCGCTGGCCCGACGGTGAAGTATTCGGGACATTTTGCGTGCTCGACCGAGAGAGGAATGAATACGGACGGGACCAGCGGCAACTCGTTCGGCGCCTTGCAGAGATCGTTGAGCATGATCTGGGAAGCATTGTCGACATGAGCGAGCGTCTCGCGCATGCAGAGCTCAAGGCCACGGAGATTCGGCACCGAATCAAGAATCAGTTCAACATGCTGATAAGCTACATTGACCTGCACTCGAATCTCGGTTCCATATCTGCCGACGCAGATGCCCTTGTCATGAACATCAGAGGGCGGATTGGTGCACTTGCCAGGACTCATCAGCACATATCCGGACTCGATTACGGCTCGAACCCGTCGTTGCTTCAGTATCTCCGCGAAGCGGTACCGTTCTTGGCGTCGAGTGCACCTGTTCCTGTGGAGGTGAGGATAGGCGGTGATGAGGCACCGGTCGAGGAACGAATGCTCGTTCCGGTAGTCTCCATCATTTACGAGCTGCTCGCCAACTCCATCAAGCACGCCTTCAACGACGTACAGTGCCCGAGGGTCACGATTACGCTTCGTGAATCGTCGGGACGCATCTGCATTGAGTACCGCGACAATGGGAGTGCTTCGTACGCCCCCGACGGTCACGGTTCCGGGTTGGGTCGACTGATCGTCGAAGGGCTCGTCGCTCAACTCTCGGCAACCCTTGAAGAAGAGGGGTTCGACTACCGGATCTGCATCCCGGTCGATGGCAACGCCGGGGGTGGCGATGACGCGAGGGATTCGTGACGCGAGGTTCGGGCCGAGCGGACCGCCGCAGCGACGCCTGCCGCGTCGGCGCCCGCCGCGTCGGCGTGTCGTCCATTGGCGCCAATACGGTGCCCGTGCAGTCGGGCTGGTTGTGAGTCGCATATGAAGAGACTCTTCCGCAGTATGAGTAGTCCCCGGAAGGCACTACCTGTTCTCGGCATCGTGGTAGTAGCCGCTGCGGTGGTCTTTGCCTTCTCCTTGCGGAAGACGGAACCGGAGGTACCGATCTTCGTGCCTCTCGGTCCGTCGAAGGATAGAACGGAGCCGCAGGACGCCGATCCCATTGTGGTTCGGGGTGACTGGGGATACCCGCCCTTCGAGTACCTGAACGAGTCGGGCAAGCCTGACGGGTTCAACGTTGAGATCCTGACGAACATTGCCGAAATCATGAACCTCGACATCCGCATAAGCCTGGGGCCCTGGGACGAGGTGAGAGAAGAGCTCGAGACCGGCCGGATCGACGCTCTGGCGGGAATGTACAAGACGGCATCGCGGGATCGCTGGGTCGACTTCTCGATCCCCCACTTCATTGCATCATACGGGGTGTTTGTCACGCCGGGCGCTGATATCCGCCGCACGGAGGACATTCAAGACAGGAGAATAGTTGTTCAAGAGGGAGACCTCGGCCACGACTACCTCCTCGAGAACGACATTGGGTCTGAGATCGTCACCGTCCGCGAGTGGGACGCTGTCCTTCCCGCCCTACTGGACGGCAAGGCCGACTGTGCGGTCATGGGAATGGTACAGGGCATGAGATTGCTCCAGGACGAAGGGTACGACAACGTTCAGATCCTCTCCCAACCGCTGCTTCAACGGCCGTACTCGATTGCCGTCCAGGAGGGAGATGCACAGTTGCTCGCTCTGCTCAACGAAGGGCTCAATCTGCTCAAGACATCCGGTCGGTACGATGAAATACACGAGAAATGGTTTGGGATTTCCGACGAAGCCTCGCCTCTCAACCGTCGACTCGTACGAGTACTCGCCGGCGGGGCATTGACTCTGGCACTCGTGCTGATTGCCAACGCCTTGTGGACCTACTCCCTCAAGCGTCGGGTGCGGAGTCAGACCGCGAGTCTCCGATCGGCAATGAAGGAGCTGGAAGAGGCCAATGCTACCAAGGACCGGTTTCTCGCCGTGATCAGTCATGAATTGCGTACCCCGCTCCACGGCATATTGAGCATGATCGAGCGCGTGGAACACACTGAGCTCGATTCCGGGCAGCAGGAACACGTGGGAATGCTGAAGTCCGCTTCCAGGCAACTCAACCGCGTGCTCTCCGATCTCATTGACATCTCGCGTCTGGATGCGGGCAAGCTGTCTTTGCACGAGACCCCCTTCGCACTGCACGAGCTTCTCGAATGGATACGGCCGGTGGCTGAAGAGAAGGCCCGTGCGAAAGGGCTTGGATTCGACGCCACCATTCAGGGACCCCGCCGGATGGTCGTAGCGGCGGATAAGGAGCGCGTGACTCAGATCATCCAGAACCTTGCGGACAATGCGATCAAGAATACCGACTCAGGCAGCGTCAGCGTAACCATACAGGCCGAGCAACCGGACGCCGGCGAGGGGCCACTTCTCCGCATCCGTGTGTCGGACACAGGGCGAGGGATTCCGCTGGAGGATCAGGAGAAGATCTTCTCGGCGTTTACCCAGCTGTCATCCAACGCAGGGGAGTTGATGTCGGGCCTGGGTCTTGGACTCTCAATTGTGAAATCGATTACCGATCTTCTTGGCGGCTCAATCGATGTGACAAGCACGCCCGGAGGAGGAAGCACGTTTTCCGTAGCATTGCCGGTACGGCATGTGCTTCGTGAGAACGAAACCGCGCCTACCGAGAACGACGAGGGACCCGCCTTCCCCGGGGGCCTGAACGTCCTTGTTGCGGAAGACGAAGCGATCAATCGGCTCTACCTGAAGCAACTCCTGTCGGACAAGGGATGGACGGTGACGGAGGTCTCGGACGGAGAGGACGCGGTGTTGTCCTTCCGGAATCATCAATATGACCTGATATTCATGGACTTGAGTATGCCCAAGCTTGACGGCCTCGAAGCCACGAGAAGAATCAGGAGCATCGAAGCGACGAGCGACGGAGGGAGAACTCCCATCATCGCGCTCACGGCCCACGCGTATGAAGAGCATCGCCGGATATGCGTGGACGCCGGTATGGACGGCTTTGTCTCCAAACCCTTCGCGGAGAAGGGGTTCTGGCAGGAGGTCCAGCGCGTGCTGGCGGACTGAACGCCGGCAACGGAGTGCGAACGGCTCACCGGGTGGGCGGTGAAGACACA
>CAZUVX010000089.1:0-11465 GCA_964623865.1 uncultured Spirochaetaceae bacterium
CAGAAACCCGGGATTCTACGTCTACGTCCGGCCGTTACGGGCACGACTTCCGCTGAGCACGGCGCAGCTCAAGCGCTCCGGTATGAGTGTCCCCAGTCATACCGGCGGACCGGAGCACGGCGTGCCGCTATCCCGCAGATTCTCCTTGTCGACCACGCCTCTCCGTAGTAGAATAAAAGAGCGAACGTTCGTTCTAAGGCAGCGCGGCGGCTCGCACAAGGAGGTGTACCCGTGACACTTCTGGTCACCGGGGCTCTCGGTAACGTCGGCAGATGGGTCGTCCGGGAGTTGGGTGCCCACGGGCACCAGGTGGTTGCGCTGGATCTTCCGCGACGCGAAGCGCTCCGTGGAGGCACCCCCGTCCGCATGCTCTTCGGGGAGATAACCGATCCCGACCTGGTATCAGCCGGTCTCGAGGGTGTCGACGCAGTTATCCATCTGGCGGCGATCATTCCGCCCCGGGCGGATCGGGAGCCCGACATCGCCCGGCACGTCAACGTCGAGGGCACTCGGACCCTCGTTCGCGCCATGGAGGAGCGCACCCGCGCAAAACCTGGCGCCGCGCCGCGCCTCGTCTACGCATCTTCCGTTGCCGTCTACGGCGACCGCCGTCTCCGGCCACTCATCACCGAGGAGGACGTGCCCTCGCCCAATCCTGAGGACGCCTACGGCAATCAAAAGCTGGAAGCCGAGGAAATCATTCGGGCGTCTCGCCTCGAATGGTCGATTCTGCGGCTCTCCTACGTCGTCGCGGGAGACGCCCTTGTCATGGACCCGCTCCTCTACGAGATGCCGCCGGAGACCGCCATTGAGCCCTGCCATGTAGCCGACGTTGCCTGCGCCCTCCGCGTTGCCGCCGAGACCCCGGCAGCGGTCGGGCGGACCTTCCTGATCGCCGGGGGGGCGGGCTGGCGGATCATGTACCGGGATTACCTGGATCTTATGTTCCGCGCCTTCGGTCTGGGCCGGAACTTCCTGCCCGCCGACGCCTTCGGGAAGGGGCCCTTCCACTGCGCTTTCATGGACACCGCGGTGAGCAATGGGCTACTTCGCTACCAGCACCGCAGTTTTGTCCAGTTCATTGACCGGGTGCGGCGGGACCGCCGCATGACCCGTCTCCTTCTGACCGCGGTTCGGCCCGTCGCCCGGGCGTACCTGCTCTCCCGGTCGCCCCATTTCCGCCGCTACCTCGCGCTTCGCGCCCGGGGAGAGGCGGCGAGGCTGCACCTGCAAGTGCGTGTCTGCCTGGGATTGGGCGTTCCCCGGCGCCGGGCAGGCTAACATCGCCTCGCGGCCGGCCCGCTCCATTTCTTGCTACCGCTTCGGCAGCTTCACGCCCAGGGCGTGTTCGATCGTGCGGCGCAGGAGGTTGATCACGTCGGAGACGGTAACATCGACCTTGGTGCTGGTTGCCAGGCGCGCACTGTCCAGGATACCCAGGAAGTAGACCATGAGAGCCGTTTCCAGCTCGGTAGGGGAGAGGCCGTGGGCAATCGGTGTCGCCGCAAGGAGGCCGCCGACAATGTCGCGAAGCTCCCGGATCTTCTCCTCCAGGTCGGTGTAGTGCACCGCCTCGGTCAGGAGGATGTTGATCAGTTCCAGATCGTCCAGGAGCTCGGGGATGAAGTGGTCGACAATGACCCCCAGCGCCTCCTCGGGCGTCTGCGTTTCGGCGACGGCACTCTGGAGGCGTTCTCGGAACTCCTGCCACCCTTCGTCGACAATGCTTCGGACAATGTCATCCTTGCTCCGGAAGTAGGTGTAGATGGTCCCGACGGAGAAGCCGCTCTCCTTCACAATGTCCGAGATCGATGTGTTGAAGAAGCCCTTCTGGGCGAAGAGCATCTTTGCGGTCTGCTGAATGGATGCCCGCTTCTGCTCGTCTTTCAATCGCGCCATGCCGGTAGTGTAGCCGATAAACCGAACACACGCAGCCTGGAGGGCTGGACGGGCCGCACCGCGGCGCCGGCGAGCCACCGCGCCGCAGGCGGGCGGCCGCGGCCCCGGCGCCGGCGAGCCACCGCGCCCACCGTCCGCGGGCCGCACGGCCACCTTGACACCCTCATGTCGCCTCTTTACCGTAGGACGAACTTTCGAGGAGGCGTCGCATGCTTGCCTACTTCCAGTTTCCCGACTGGCTTTCCACGGTGATCATCCCGGGCTTGCCGTTCCGCTGGTACGGTCTCATGTACCTTGTGGCCTTCGCCGTGACGTACGTCCTCTTTCGCTACGAGGTGAAGCGGCGAAAGCTGGATGTCGATCCGGATACCGTTCTGAACATGTTCTTCTGGGCAATTCTGGGCCTCCTGATTGGAGCGCGCCTCTTCGCGACGCTCCTCTTCGACCCCACCGGCTACTATCTTTCCAGGCCCTGGCTCATCTTCTGGCCCTTCGATGCCAACATGAACTTCGTCGGCCTCCAGGGCATGAACTACTACGGCGGCCTCGCCGGCGGAATCGTGGCGGTGCTCATCTACGCACGTGTCGGGAACAGGAAGGGCCAGGGGATCGACATTCTCCAGTGGGGGGACATCCTCACGGCGGCCATCCCGCTCGGGTACACCTTCGGGCGGCTCGGCAACTTCATCAATGGGGAGCTCTTCGGCCGGGTCACCTCCGTGGCCTGGGGGGTGATCTTCCCCAACGCTCGCCGGTTCCCCGTCGATGAGCCCTGGGTTCAGGAGATGGCCGCCGATGCAGGCATGGACCTCACCGGCGTGGAAGGGATGGTGAACCTTCCGCGCCATCCGACCCAGCTCTACGAGGCCGCCACGGAAGGCATTATCCTCTGGCTGGTCATGTGGTTCATCTTCCGCAAGCGCAACCAGCCCAAGGGCACCAACGTCGGCATCTATCTGATCGGCTACGGCTTCTTCCGCTTCGTGATCGATTACTTCCGCGTGCCCCTGCGCGGCGACTTCTCCCTCCAGCTATCCGGCATTGCGAACCCGCCCTACCTTCTGCTCACGCCGTGGAACTTCATTGCCAGCCAGTTCTACAGCCTGATCATGATCGCTGCGGGAGTCATTGTCATCGTGTGGATGAAGAAGCGCGCCGACCGCCCGGCAGCCGCACCTCCTCAGGAGAAGAAGAAGCCCAGCAGTCGCCGGATGCGCCGGAAGCTTCAGAAGAAATAGCTCCCGGGTCGATGCCTACGGTCACCCGCCGCGGCGACGCGTCACCGCCGGCCCCTGGGGAAGGGCAGGGCTGTGCGCGGGCCGCTACTCCTCCGGAGAGAACTCGTCCTTCGGTGCGCCGCATACCGGACAGACCCAGTCCTCGGGAAGCTCTTCGAAGGGTGTCCCGGGAGGGATGTCCGCGTCGGGGTCCCCCTCCTGGGGATCGTAGATGTAACCGCACACGTTGCACACGTACAGGGTCATACTTTGCACCTCACTCCCTGCCCGCCGCCGCCGGGAACCGCGCCCGGGCGCGCATGCAGCGTCCCCTTAGGGCCACTGCACCTCGGTGAGCAGCATGAGCTTGTTCCGTGCCCGTTCGTCGTCGGGGTTGAGATCGACGGATCGCCGGAACGCGTTGATGGCCTCGGTATTGTTGTGCAGCCCGTAATGGGCGGCGCCGAGCATGTAATGAACCTCCGCGAAGTTCGGAGTCTGCTCGGCAAGCTCCTTCAGGAGGTCGAGGGCCTCGCCGAACTTCTTCTGTTTGATCTTCAGCTGCGCCAGGTAGAAGTCGGCAATGTGCGACTCAGGCGACACGTCCCGGAAGCTTGCGAAGGCCTTCTCCGCCGTCTTGTCGTTGCCCAGGAACAGGTTGATGAGGCCAACGAAGTAGTTGGCCATGGCGTGGCTCTGGCCCTTCAGTTCGACAATCTTCTCGAAACTCGCCAGTGCCTCCTGCAACTGTCCCATCCGGTACAGGCAGACGCCCTTCTTGTAATAGGCGACGCCGTACTTCGGATCGATTCTCAGCGCCTCATCGTAGAGCTCGACGGCGGTATCCAGATTGCCCAGGGAGTAATGGATGTTGCCCAGGACCAGGTAGATGAAGGTGTTGTCGCTGTAGGTTTCTTTCAGCCCGGCGAATGCCTTCTCTGCCTCCGCCCACTGCCCGGAGAGGTAGAACCGCATTGCTTCTTGGTATTCAGGATCCCCGTGGTTGAGCGCCATCCGCTTCTCCTTGTGCTCGCGGTGTGAGTGCCGTCAGTCTACTATGGCAAAATCGGGAATGCAACCGCGCCTCACCGGCCGACCGGCCGCTCAGACCATCCGCTTCGGATCCAGGAGCTCCTCCAGCTTATCCTTCGAAACCACCCCCGCCTCTTCGACGACATCACGGATCTTGCGGTTCTCCTTGAACGCTTTGTAGGCGAGCTTGGCCGCCTGGTCGTAGCCGATCTCGGTGGCCAGGGGCGTCACTAGGGCCAGGCTCCACTCGATCCAGTAGTCCAGGCGCTCGGTGTTGGCGGTAATGCCGTCGACGCAACGCTCCGCGAAGACGCGGCAGGAGTTGGACAGGAGATCCAGGCTTGCCAAGGTCTCGAAGGCAATGAGGGGGTGCATCATGTTGAGCTCGAGGGGGCCGTTCTGCCCGCCCATGGTCACGGAGACCACCTTGCCGGAGACGTAGGCCGCCACCTGAATGATCATCTCCGGGATCACCGGATTGACCTTGCCCGGCATGATGGAGCTGCCGGGCTGGAGCGAGGGCAGAGTGATCTCGCCGATGCTGCCGCGGGGACCGCTCGCAAGAAGGCGTAGATCGTTGCCGATCTTCATGAGGTTCGTCGCCAGCACGTTGAGCGCACCCATGAGCTCCACTTGGGCATCTCTGGCGGCGATTGCCTCGAAGCGGTTGGCCGCCTCCACGAAGGGGACACCGGTCTCATTTGCCATGCCGGCAATGGCCTTGGCGGGCATGTCCGGATGGCAGTTGATGCCCGTGCCGACGGCTGTGCCGCCGAGGGCGAGCTCCTCCAGGTTGGCCTGGGTGTGACGCACTCGGCCGATCGCCTTGGCAATCTGCTCGGCGTAGCCGGAGAACTCCTGCCCCAGGGTCATGGGGACTGCGTCCTGGAGATGGGTACGGCCGAGCTTGTAGATCGTGTCGAACTCGTTGGTCTTGTTGCGGAGGGAGCGCTCCAGGACGGCCAGGGCGTCCAGCAGTTCATCCACCTCCAGGCGGTTGGCAATGTGCACCGCCGTGGGGATCACATCGTTCGACGACTGGCCCCGGTTCACGTGGTCGTTCGGATGCACCGGCGACCGGGTACCCAGGCCCGAGCCCAGAATCTCATTGGCGCGGTTCGCCAGGACCTCGTTCATGTTCATGTTCCAGGAGGTTCCCGAGCCCGTCTGGAAGACATCAATGGGGAAGTGGCCGTCCCATTTGCCTTCCAGGACCTCGTCCGCCGCCTGGACGATTGCATCCGACAGTCGCTGCTCGACCAGGCCGAGCTCGGCGTTTGCCTTTGCGGCGTGCTTCTTGATCAGGGCGAGGGCGCGGATGAAAGGAAGGGGGATGCGAAGCGGACTCACCGGGAAGTTCTGCACGGCGCGCTGGGTCTGGGCACCCCAGTACGCCCACCCGGGAATCTGGACTTCCCCCATGGAATCGGACTCAATTCGACGGTTTTGATCAACTTTTGCCACGGTCTCCTCCTTGACTGTCCAACGGATGTTGACCGAAAATCTCGTGTTGTCGCAAGCGCCGGCCCCGGCGTGCCGCGCGGGGCGCGACCGGTGCTACGGGGCGACGCCGCCCGGTCGGCGGCAGTACCTTTGTGGCGCCGCGCCCGGCGGGGACGGCCCCCGGCGGGGGCCGCCCCCAGCAGGGACCGCCCTCCGGCGGGGCGACGCGTATACTATCAGCAGGAGATTCAAATGGCAAACATCGGCATCATCGGCAGCGGGAACGTTGGGGCCAACACCGCTTTCTTCATTGCCGAGAAGGTTGTGGGGGACGTCCTGCTCCATGACATTCAGGAGGGCCTCTCCAAAGGGAAGGCGCTGGATATGATGGAGGCCGCCCCGGTCCGCGGGTACCGCACCCAGATCAGCGGTACCGACAGCATGGACGAGGTGCTCCAGTGTCCCATCATCATTGTAGCGGCCGGCGCGGTACGAAAGCCCGGAATGAAGCGGGAGGACCTCTTCGACCGGAACAGGGGCACCGTCGCGGAGATCGCCCGGGAGCTGAAGGGAAGCTCCAGCGTGGTCCTCCTGGCAACGGAGCCCGTCGACCTTCTCACGACGGTCTTCGCCAATGAGTCCGGCCTCCCCCGGAAGCAGGTGCTCGGCCTCGGCGGCCTCCTGGACGCCACCCGCATGCGCTACCTCATTGCCGAGGAGCTCGGCGTCACCATGGACAACGTCTCGGCCACCGTCATAGGCCGCCACTCCGACGCCATGATCCCGCTCCCGGACTACACCACGGTCTCCGGCGTGCCGGTGGGTAAGCTCCTCACCTCCGAGCGTCTCGGAGAGATCTTCGAGAAGACACGGCGTGCCGGGGACGTCATTATCGAGATGGCCCAGCGGGCCAACTCCTACTACGCCCCCTCCGCCGCCGCCTGCGATGTCGCCGAAGCGGTCCACCGCAACACCCGGCGCATCATGTCCCTCTCCATCATGCTGGAGGGCGAGTACGACGTCGAGGGCGTCGCCATGAACCTTCCGGTCGTCGTCGGCCGGAACGGCGCGGAGCAGGTCCTGCTCCCCACCTTGAGCGCAAGTGAAGAGGCGCAGTTCAAGCAGTCTGCCGACGATCTCAAGGAAGTCCTCGGAATCGGCGCGTGACGAATCGACGCACCCAATCGTCGCACCCAAAGGAGACGAACATGAAGAAGGTATCAGTAATCGGCGCAGGAAACGTCGGCGCGACGGCGGTTTACTACATTGCAGAGAAGAACATTGCAGACATCGTCATGGTGGATGTCGTGGAAGGCCTCCCCCAGAGCAAGTCCCTGGACTTCCTCCACGCGGCGCCGCTTCGCAAGTACAACGTCAACATTACCGGCACCAACGACTACGCCGACATTGCCGACTCCGACGTCGTTGTCCACACCGCCGGGATCCCCCGGAAGCCCGGCATGGACCGCATGGACCTCCTCAAGACCAACGTCGGCATTGCCAAGCAGGCGGCCCAGGCCATTGCGGAATACGCCCCGAATGCAATCGTCATTGCCGTGGCCAATCCGCTGGATGTCATCAGCATGGTCATGCTCCGGGAGACCGGCTTCGCCTTGAAGAAGGTGATCGGCATGGCGGGCATCCTGGACTCCACGCGCTTCCGCTACTTCATTGCGGAGAAGCTCGGCATTGTCCCGTCGGATGTGCAGGCCATGGTCCTCGGCGGCCACGGCGACAGCATGGTGCCCCTGCCCAGGTACACTTCCGCCGGGGGCTTCCCCCTCACCGAGCTCATGTCCGCCGAGGAGATCGAAACCCTGGTCGAGCGCACCCGCAAGGGCGGCGGCGAGATCGTCAGCTACCTCAAGAAGGGCAGCGCCTTCTACGCCCCCGGCGCCTCCGTCGCCGAGATGGTGGACGCCATTGTCCAGGACGAGAAGCGAATCGCCGCCTGCTCCGCCTATCTCCGCGGCGAGTACGGCCACCGGGACATCTTCCTCGGCGTCCCCGTGCTCCTGGGCAAGAACGGCGTAGAGCAGATCATTGAGCTCGACCTCACCGACGAGGAGCAGAGCCGGCTCGACGACTCCGCGAAGCACGTCCAGGAAGGGGTCGAGACCCTCAATACCATCTACTCGCCCAACTAGACTCGCAGCCGGCCGGACCGGCGCCAGTATCGCGCAAGAGTATCTGGATCGATGTCTACGGCCCCCGCCCGGGGGCCGTGAGCACCGCCCCGACACAACAAAGCCCCGCCGAACGGCGGGGCTTCTTGTTCTACAGACAATCGAGACGGCGCGCTCTCGCGCGGCGCGCCAGGTTTGAACGCCGCGCCGCGACCGGGGGACGGGGCGGCGACGATCTCGCGTCTTCGCGGGAGTCGTCGGCCCGGCGCCCGTGGCAGGCGCGGAAGATCGGGAGTTCCGCCCGCCGCGCGGGCTCTCGCCGTCGCGAGTGACCGCTACGCCCGTTCCTCGAGGGGTTTGACGACTTTGCCCTGCTCCCCGGTGTAAAGGGCGCGGGGGCGGTAGATGCGGTTGTCTTCCCGCTGCTCCAGGATGTGGCTGAGCCAGCCGGCGGCGCGTCCCATGGCGAAGACCGGCGTGAAGAGGATCTGCGGGATGCCGAGCTTGGCGTAAACCGCGCCGGAGAAGAAGTCGACGTTCGGGTAGATCGGCTTGCCCTTCTCCTCCATGCGGTCCCGGAAGACGCGCTCGATCTCCTTCAGGATCTCGTAGTGGCTGAAATCGTCCTGCTTCTCCGAGAGCTTGTAGAGGTAGTCCTCAATGACCGTGGCCCGGGGGTCCTTGGCGCGGTAGACGCGGTGGCCCATGCCCATGATCTTCTTCTTCTCGCCAATGGCCTTGTCGACCCACGCCTCGACCTTCTCCTTCGAGCCGATCTCGTTGACCATGTCCAGAACGCGCTCGTTGGCGCCGCCGTGGAGGCTGCCGTAGAGGGCGCCGATGGCGGCGGAGATGCTGGAGTAGCAGGTGGAGATGGTGGAAGCGACGACTCGCGCCGTAAAGGTGGAGGCGTTCAGGCTGTGCTCGGCGTGGAGGATGAGCGCCTTGTCCATGATCTCACCCTCGAGCTCGCCGGGCTCCTCGCCGTGAAGCATGTAGAGGAAGTTCGCACCGTGGGAGAGGTCCTTCCGGGGCGGGACGTACTCCTTCCCGCTTCGGAAGCGGTGGAGGGCCGCCACGACGCTCGAAAGCTGCACCACCTGGTGAAGGGTCGTGCGGCAGTTGCAGTTCGCATCGTGCTGGATCTTGTGATCTACGTAGCCCGACAGGTAGGAGATGACCGCCTGGAGGAGCTCCATGGGGTGCGCCTTCTCCGGGAAGTTGCGAACCATGTCCAGCACCTGCGGCTTGGGTTCCCGGGCGTTGCGCATCTTCATGGAAAAGGCGGCGGCCTGGTCCCGGTTGGGCAGGTCGCCGTACAGGAGGAGGTAGACCACCTCCTCGAAGTCCGCGTTCTTCACCAGGTCCTGAATGGAATAGCCCAGGTAGAAGAGGCGACCGTTCTCTCCATCGATCTTGCAGATCCGACTCTCCGTGGCAATGACGCCTTCGAGTCCCTTCGCGTAGCTTGCTTCAGCCATTGTTGCGTCCTCGCTTCTTCATCTCGTTACATGTTCAGGGTACGGTTATCGACTGCCAGGGCCGCCTCCCGGAACGCCTCCGGCAGGGTCGGATGGGCGTGGCTCATCCGGGCAATATCCTCGGCGCTTCCGCCGAACTCCAGAATGGAGACCGCCTCGGCGATCAAGTCGCTTGCCCAGGGCCCGACAATGTGGACGCCAAGCACCCGGTCGGTCTCCTCATGCGCCAGGATCTTCACGAAGCCGAAGCTCGCATTCATGGCCAGGGCGCGGCCGTTCGCCTGGAAGGGGAACTGCCCGCTCTTGTAGGGAATGCCCTCGTCCTTCAGCTGCTCTTCGGTCCGGCCGACCGCGGCGACTTCCGGCCAGGTGTAGACGACGTTCGGAATGGCGTCGTAGTTCACGTGACCCTTGTGGCCGGCAATGATCTCCGCTACCGCAACGGCCTCTTCCTCCGCCTTGTGGGCGAGCATGGCGCCGCGTACCACATCTCCGATCGCGTAGACGCCGTCGACGTTGGTGCGGAACTCGTCGTCGATCTCGACCTGCTTCCCGTTCTCCGCCATCTTGACGCCGGCCGTGTCCAGGCCGAGGTCCTTTGTGTAGGGGCTCCGGCCCACGGCAACGAGGATCTTGTCCCCGTCGAAAGTGACTTCCTTGCCGTCCTTGTCCTCAGCCTTGAGGACGACGCCGTTCTTGCCCTTCTCCATCCCGGTGACCTTGGTCTCGAACCGGAAGTTCAGGCCCTGCTTGGCGAACTCCTTCTGCGCCGCCTTCGCGGTTCCGCGGTCCCAGCCGGCCAGGGCCTCCGGCAGGATCTCGACAATGGTCACCTCCGAGCCAAGGCGGGACCACACACTGGCCATCTCCAGGCCGATGATTCCGGCGCCAACAATGAGCAGCCGCTTCGGAACCTCCGTGAAGTCCAGGGCGTGCTCTGAGCTCACCACGGTCTCGCCGTCGAAGGGAAGGAAGGGCAGCTCCGTCGGGACGCTTCCCGTGGCAATGATGATGCTCTTCGCAGACAGCTTCTGCGTCCCATCCTCGCCGGCCACCTCGACCTCGTGCGCCGCTGCAATGCTGCCGCGGCCCTTGTAGACATCGACCTTGTTCTTCTTCATGAGGCCCGCGACCCCGGTGGTCAGGCGCTTCACGATCTTGTTTTTGCGCTTGATCATGGTGTCGAGGTTCATGCCGATCTCGCCGACCTCGAAGCCGTGCTCCTTCGCCTCGTTCTTCATCTTGTCGTAGAGCTCGCTGGAGTCGAGGAGCGCCTTGGAGGGAATGCACCCGATGTTCAGGCAGGTGCCGCCGAGGGTCTTCCACTTCTCGACAATTGCGCACTTCAGGCCGAGCTGAGAGGCGCGGATGGCCGCGGTGTATCCGCCGGGTCCGGCGCCTATGACGACGACATCGTACTGCTTGTCCTGTGCCACAACGTTCTCCTTCCGTGTTAGAGGTCCAGGAGCATCTGCGCCGGGTCCTGGATCTGCTCTTTGATCTTTACCAGAAAGCGCACCGCTTCGCGACCGTCGATGATGCGATGGTCGTAGGTCAGGGCGACGTACATCATGGGACGAACGACGATCTCCCCGTCCACTACGACGGCGCGGTCGTCGATGGAGTGCATGCCGAGCACCCCGGTTTGCGGAGGGTTCGGAATGGGCGTCGACAGCAGCGAGCCGAATACGCCGCCGTTGGAGATGGTGAAGGTGCCTCCGGTTAGCTCGTCCGGGGAGAGCTTCTTCTCCTGCGCACGCTTCCCGAAGGAGATGATCTCACGTTCGATCTCGCCGAAGCTCTTGCGGTCGGCGTTGCGCAGAACCGGCACAATGAGGCCGCGCTCCGTCGAGACGGCGACGCCGATGTTGTAGTAGTCGTTGTAGACGATCTCTTCCCCGTCGATGAAGGCGTTGACCTCCGGGAACTCCTGGAGCGCCGCAACGGCCGCCTTCACGAAGAAGGACAAGAATCCCAGGCGCGCCCCGTACTTCTTCTCGAAGGCGTCCCGGTACTTCCCCCGCAGCTCCTTCACCGCGCTCATGTCCACCTCGTTGAAGGTTGTGAGGTGTGCGGAGTGCTGCTTTGAGGCGACCAGGTTCTCCGCAACGCGCTTCCGAAGGGTAGACATCTTCACCCGGCGCTGGGGCCGATCACCCGTCGTCGCGGCCGCGCCGGCGCTCGCGCCCGGCTTGCCGCCGCCGGCAGAGGCGCCGGGGGCCGCCGCGCCTGCACCGCGGTCCGCCGCGGCACCCTCCGTGCCGCCC
>CAZUVX010000090.1:0-9735 GCA_964623865.1 uncultured Spirochaetaceae bacterium
GAGCGGGCGCCGGGGCGGGAGGGGGCGCCCGGGCGGATGGCGCCCGGGGCGGATGGCGCCCGCCGCCGCGCGCCGCTTGTTTGCGGGGTCGCAATAGACTAAGATCGGTTCGTGAGAACAACGACTCTTCGCAATCGGGCTCCTGTATTGCGGCTGGTCTGCGTGGTGCTTCTCCTCCTTGCACCCACGCTCCCTTCCATGGCTCAGGACAGCGCCGTCCTTCTCAATCCTCTGCGAATTCTCGCCGAATCCGGTGACGACACCGTCGCCCCCGGATTCGTGCCGTTCGGCGTTCCCGAGGCTGTCGACGCGGTGTTTGAGACCATCTTTCGCCGCCACGGCGGGATCACGGTGTATCGTTCGCCGGACGGGGGAAGCGGCGCGGCGGCCGGTGCGCCCGAGGGCGGACCCGATCCGGCGGGTGCCGCCGATCCGGCGTCCGGCGGCCCGGTGCTCAGAAGCGGCGGTTTCGGGAGTATGGATGCGGAGCTGCTTGCCGCGCTGAATGATCCACAGCGCTATCTCCAGGCGGACCGGGTGGAGCTCATTGCGTTGCGACGGCAAACCGGGCTGGACGGGCTTGTAACCGGCAGCGTTGCCCCCTCCGGGGAGGGCGTTGCGGTGACGGTGCACTGCCTGAATTTCAGCGCCGGGGAGATCTTCTACGCGGATACGATCACCGGGGTCTTCGGAGCGGACCTCATTGCACAGGTGGAGCAGGTCGCGGAGGGCTTCGCCCGGAGCATTACGGAGTTCGATGCCACCACGCTGACGGTGAGCTCAATACCGCCGGGTGCCACGGTTCTCCTGAATGACGCAGCGATCGGTGTCACGCCTCTCAAAGGCTACCGGACCGAGCCGGGGGAGTACACGCTCCGTCTGCAGGCGGCCGGTCATCTCCCGGGAGAGGCGCGGGTCGCCCTCACCGACGGGGAGAAGGCGCAGGTTCACGTGAGCCTTTACGAGGAGGAGGCCGCCGCGCTGGTTGAGCGGGTCAACGCCTTCTCCGGGGAGTTCCACAGCCTCACAATCGGTTCCGATGTCGCCTTCCAACCCTACGGGCCGCAGCCCGACTTCTTCTTTCCAGCCTTTACCGCTCTCTACACCGGGAAGTGGCGCGCCGTCGGCGGCGGGCTAGGGCTCTCGGCAGCGTCCTATCTACTGGAGCGTTCCCTCGATACGGCCGTGGGCGAGGGCAGCGAGACCATCACCCTGGATTCGCTGCAGTTCTTCTTGACCGGGCGGTACTATCCGGTGAGCGTACGGCGCCGGCTGGACGTGTTTGCGGCCGCGTCGGGGGGGCTCTCGTTCCTGAACGGCTACAGTCCCGGAAACCCACGCGACTATGAGCAGACAAACGTGATTGCTCCGTACGGCCGGGCGGAGGCCGGGGTCGGCTTCGTCCTCCTTAACTTCCTGCGGCTGGAGGTCTACGGCGGCTACCACTACCAGGGCCGCGCCGAGATCTACCGAAAACAGCCATACATCTGGGGTGAGGCCTCCTTTACGGAGGAGCGCTTCCACCTCCATCCCTTCTTCGTCGGCGTTCGCACCGGCGCGGCGGTGTACCCCGCCTCCCTGAGGGCACGATTATGAGACGCATAGGAACAGAATCGCGGGGGCCGCGGGTCCGGTCGCTCCGGGCCCGCTGGGCTTTGGCCGTGATCGTGGCGGTGCCGGCTGTCGCCGTGGTCCTGGGTGGGTGCGCCTTCAGCGGAGCCGACCTCGACGATGCGGCGGACTACTCCTCCGGAGGTGACGAGACGGAGAACAACATCTTTCTGGGCACCGCGAACATTGACTTTGAGATCGATGTCGACGATGTCGATGTCGACGGCGGGCCCGCCTTCAGCTGGAATGACAACGAGCGGCCCTACGTCTTGCTGGCCATCTTCAACGACGATCTCGACATTGGGGATAACCGCATCCTGAACGAGGAGGTCGTCGTCTGGACCTGGCATTCCGGGCTGGGGAAGGGTCTTCGCGGCGACATCGACTACGAGGACGGTGTCGCGGTGGTAGACGGTGAGCTCCAGGAGTATACGGATGATCTTGATCCACTCGCCGACGGGTCCTATCAGGCAGGGCTGTGGATGTACGATCAGAACTACAATCTGACCGAGTCCAGCGTCCTGAAGAGCTTCACCATCGGCGGGTGACGGAGCACCTGTGAGGTGGTCGGGGCTGCAAGAGCGCCGGTTTTCAACAAGCTGCGTAATACGTCACGAGCCTCCCGTCACAGGTCCATCCGGGCGGTGATCTCACCGCGGTAGAAGAGCGCTTCCCCGTTCAGAACGCCCTCCGGATCGAAGAGCTTCTTCGTAGCCCGGAAGAGGTGCACGGCCCTTGAGCCCCACTCGGCTTCGAGGTAGGGCGCCCGGAGCCGTCCCATCCCGTGCTCGGCGGTAATGGTGCCGTCCATGGAGATTGCGAGGTCGTAAACACGGTCGGCAACGCGCTGCACCTGTTCGCGCACATGCGGCGAGGAGGTGTCGAAGAGAGGCCTGAGGTGGAGATTGCCGCTTCCGGCGTGACCGTAGATCGGGGCGGTGAGCTTCTCACCCCGAAAGACCTCGACGACTCCCTCGATGAACTGTGGCAGCGCCGGTGGAGGCACGCCGACGTCATTCACTACGCTCAGGGCGCGGTACGGAGCCGGCGCCTGACGGAGGAAGAGGAGGAGGCGTTTACGCAGCTCCCAGAGGCGCTCTTGCTCCTCAGCGCCCTCGGCGACACGAATCTCCTCCGCCGCTGTACCGGCACCGTTGCGGGCGGCGCGGAAGATGCTCTCTCGCCGCTCCGGCGTGTCGTTGCCGAGAAGCTCCACGTAGAGAAGGTGCTTCCCCTCCGGTACCGAGACGCCCCGGTTACTCAGGAAGGCCAGGGCTTCGGCGTCGATGAGCTCCACCGCCGCGGCGCCGCGGTGGACGCACTCCAGGGCAAGCCGGCATGCGGCACCGCGGCCCGCCACCGGCACCAGGAGTGTCACCGCGCCCGCTTCTACGGGCGTGCCGGCAAGAGTCACGTCGAGGACGATTCCGAGCGTCCCGGCGCTTCCGCACATGAGTTGGTTGATCATCTCTGCCGGGGTGTGCGCGTCGAGGATGGCGGGAAAGTTGTAGCCGCCGGCGACCTTCCTGTCATGCAACACCTTCAGGCGGGAGCGAAGAGACTCGTCGGCGAGGATCTCTTCGCGGAGTCGCGGCAGCCCCTCGTGCAGGCGCGCCGGGATGGTGGAGGGGTCGGCGGTGTCGAGAACGGTACCGTCGGCGAGCATGACGCGCATGGATCGGACGTAGGCGTCAATGGCGCCGGTTGTCAGGGCGTGGGCGCCGCTCGCCTTTGTGGCAATGTTGCCCCCAATGCGTGACAGCCGACCGCTCGAAGGGTCGGCGGGCATGTGGCAGCCTCCCTCGCGCAGGACGCGCTGCAGGGCGTCGTGGCGCGTAGCGGCGCCGGCGCGGATGACCATCCCGCCGGGACGGCGGCCGGCAGAGTCGCTCGCCACGCGCCCCGGGACCCCGGCGTCCGGGACCTCCAGGACCTGTGCCTCCGGCATTCGCTCCAGGGAAACGACCAGGTCCGCCCCGAGAGCGGCTCCGCCGGTGCCGCTGCCGCCTCCACGGAGGGTCACCGTGACACCCATCTGTGCCGCGGCGCGAAGGGTTGCGGAGAGGTCCTCCAGGTTCGCCGGCTCGATCACGGCGGCGGGAGGTATGTAGTACATGCTCATGTCCCGGGCGTAACGTGTGGGCACGTCCCCGGCGATGCGGCAGCGCGCCGTCGTCGTGCGGCTGAGATGCCTCGCAGCGGCAGCTGCATTGCGGTTACTCTGCGAGTTCCGCGAGCTCAGCTTCGATCTCCTCCCACTCCGCGGTGAGGTCGGAGAGGCGCTTGCGCCCCTCGTTGATCTCCCGGGTCAGACGGCGCACCTCCTCTCCGTCGGCGTAGACCGCCGGATGGGAGAGTCGGGACTCCCGTTCCGCCTGAGCGCTCTCTTCCTCTTCCAGCTTGGAGAGCACCTCCGCTTCGCGACGGCTGAGCCGTTCCCGGCGCTGTCGCCGCCGCTTCTGCTCGGCGTGGCTCTGCTCGGTGTGGCTCTCGGGCGAACCGCTGCCGCCGGCGGGGCGCCGTACCGGCTCGGTCCTTTCGCCGGCGCCGGCAGGGGGCTCGTTCTCCTGGCGTACTTTCCAGAGGTAGTAGTCGTAGTCGCCGGGGAAGTTGCGCACAGCCGAGGGGGCGCCTTCGCGCTCCGGTATGAGCTCCAGGATGCGCGTCGCAATGTGCTGCGTGAAGTCGCTATCGTGAGAGACAAAGACGACGGTGCCGTCGTACTGCTCCAGGGCGCGGCGCAGGACGTCCTTGGAGGTCAGGTCGAGGTGGTTCGTCGGCTCATCCAGGATCAGAAGATTCGCGGGGCGCATAAGCAGCTTGACCAGCTCCAGCCGACTGCGCTCCCCGCCGCTCAGGACCCGTCGGCTCTTGTGGACATCGTCGCCGGAAAAGAGGAACGCCCCGAGCATGTCGCGCAGTGCTGGAACCATCTGGGTCGGTGCCACGCTCTGTGCATCCTCGAGGACCGTGACGTCCCGGACGTCCGCATCGACCCTGTCCTGAAAGTAGGAAGCAACGGTCACGCCGGTGCCGTAGGCTACGCTTCCCGCATCCGCCTCCACCTTGCCGGCAAGGATCTTGAGGAGGGTGGACTTGCCGGCGCCGTTGCGGCCGACCACGACGAGCTTCTCCCCGCGTTCCACGGTGAGATCGACGTCGGAGAGGACCGGCTCCGAGGCGAAGGACTTCGCCAGCCCCTCTGTGACGATGACTTGTCGCCCGGAATGCGGCGCGTCCGGAAAGCGAATGCCGACGCGCTTCAGGTGTTCAGGCAGCTCGATCCGCTCGATCCGCTCGAGCTCCTTGATGCGGCTCTGTACCAGAGAGGCTTTCGAGGCGTTGTAGCGGAAGCGTTCGATGAAGCGTTCGAGTCGCTGGATTTCCTGCTGCTGCGCCTCGTAGTCCTTGACGAGCTGTTCGATCTCGGCGTGGCGGCGCTGCTCGTACGAGGTGTAGGAACCGCGATACACGCGGAGGCGGCCGTTAAAGAGCTCGGCCACGGCGGAGACGGTCTCGTCCAGGAAGGCGCGGTCGTGAGCTACAATGATGAAGCCCCCGCGGTAGCGGCGCAGGTACCCGGACAGCCAGGTTCGCGCCTCGAGATCCAGATAGTTCGTCGGCTCGTCGAGGAGGAGGCAATCCGGACTCTCCAGAAGAACCCGGGCCAGGGCAATGCGCATCTGCCAGCCGCCGGAGAACTCTCCCCCCGGGCGATCGAAGTCCGCCTCACCGAAGCCGAGCCCTCGAAGCACCGCGTGGATGCGTCCCTCCCGGACGTAGTACTCACTCTCCTCGATCCGGTCCTGAAGGGACTGGTACTCCGCGAGGAGATCGTCCAAGTCCTCGGACTCGGGATCCTTCTCCATGATTCCGGCGACGTGGTCGCGGCGCTCAATGAGCTCCGCTACGTGTGAGAAGGCCTTCTCCGCCTCCTCCCATACCGCGCGCTCGCCGTGCCGGATGCCCTCCTGGGGAAGATAGGAGACGCCTACACCGGGGAACCGCCGTATCGTTCCGGAGTCCGCTTCGATTTCGCCGGCCAGAATGCGCATGAGAGTCGACTTACCGCTGCCGTTAGCTCCCGCCAGGGCCAGGCGGTCGCCCGCAGACACGCGGATGTCGACGTCGCGCAAGATGGGAGTGGCCGTGTACGTCAGTGAGAGAGACTGCGCTTCAACGAGAGTCATTCCGTGCTTTGCTGGTTGTTCGTGTCCTGCCGGTCGAAGGAGAAGAACATGATGAGCGGGGAGATGCTCTCCCGCTCGACGACGTTGTCGTCAATATCCCGATCCTCAACGCGGGAGAGCCGCAGCCCGTCTTCCCGGAAGTTGTAGAGAAAGACGATGTCCTCGTCCGAGGGCTGCCCGGCGAACTGGAAGGCGACAACGCCGTCGAAGCGGTTCTCGATCGCCTCCGCCGGGAAGTACGAAAAGAGCACCGAGCCGCGGTTGCCCGCATTCTCCGGAACGACCGACGGCACGAGTCGACCGTAGCCCTCCCACTCGAACTCACGATCCTCCAGCAGGCGAATCGTTCCGTATGCCGTCGACAGAAGGGTGTTGCCCCGGCTCAGGAACTCCTCGTACACCTGTTCCCGGCGGCGCTTCTCCTCTTCGATAATCGACGAGATGTCTTCGGAGAGGGCGTACAGGGTGCGGCCGCGCATGTCGCCGTCCAGCTCATACTGGATGGAAATCCGGCGCCGGTTCCGGATGTCCAACTGGAGAGAACTGCCCTCGAAGACGTATCCTCCCCGGCTCCCGCGAATCACGTCGGTGTAGTTGAATGTGATCTCGTGTTCCGGCAGACGAAGTCGAATGCTCTTATCCTCGGGATCGGGGAAGAAACCATATCGGCGGTGAAACCGATCCAAGTCTACGTGGCCGGAATCGATCATGTCCTGGAAGTAGCCGGGACGCCAGGTGCGCTGCAGAACCGTTTGCAGCTCCTCATCCGCCTCGGAGGTGCGCTCCCTGACCTCGACGGGTTGACCGTCGATCCGGAGGTAGTAGCCGAAGACCCAGCCGGTGGTGCCGTCCCGCGTGAGGATCTGGTACCAGTGAGCTACCGCGCCTCCCTCGTTCGCCGGCTCCTCGGTGCGTCCGAGAATCTTGAAGCGCTCATCGCTTCGCAGGCGGTACACAGTGCGCTCCGATCTGGCTTCCGGCGTCGTGTAGACGCGTTGTGCGCCGAGGCGTTCGGGGCGACCCGCAATACTTCCGTACTGCTCAGCGTAAGGTTCAAACTCCTCCGCGAACGCCTGGGCCTCCTCCCGGCTTTCGAAGAAGCGGACGCGCCACTTCGCAGTTGTGATTGTCTGATCCGACGCGGGGATGCGGATGGTGTAGCTGTTCCGGATGTCCGACTCCTCCATGACGGGGACCATTGCGCCGGGACCGATTGACCACTCCTCCGCCGGCCAGAGGATCACGGCCGTGCCGATGGCACCGGGGCCGCAGGAGACCAGGAACGCAAGGACCAGCACGGCGAGGGTGAGGAATAGAGGTAAGCGAAGCTTCATTGCGTTCTCCGATGTCAGTTGCTCGTCAGTGGTCCGGTCGTGACGGAATCGTTGAGGATAATAAGGATGCGTCCTTCCTCGATCAACCTTCGGTTGGCGGGGGACGCCAGAATCATGTTCGCATCTTCTTCATGAATGATCAAATCCGTCGGGGTCGATCCGAAGGCCCCGGTGGCGCGAAGTCGTAGCGGTGTCGGTCCAATGCGGTCCACGTGGGGCGCCTCATCCGGCGATGCAGTGTAGGCGGCTACCCCCCAGCGCCGAAGCATGTCCGGGTCCAGCATCTTCGGGGTTATGATCGACCGCATGGAATCGCTATTGTCGAACACCTCCGGCAGGAGCGCCGGCTCGACGTAGGTGCTTCGATTGGTACCGTGCACCGGAAGGGGTTCGGCGGCGTAGATCACGATCCCCGTGAAGTCCCGCGTCGGCACCCATCCGATGTGTCGTGGAGGTTGTCGCGGTCGGGTGTGCTCAATGAAGGGGGAGATCACCGTCGGATACAGAGGCAGGCGGTGTTCCAGGACTACCGAGCGAAGGTCCGCCGACGGGTATCTCTGCTCCAACTCCGGGGCCGAAACCGCCTCGAGAAGCTCCGCCCCGATGTGCGGCTCCTCCTCGAGTCGTTCCCCCACGGTTGCGAGGGAGTCGAGTTGGACGTTGTAGACGGAGGTGACGGTGCGGTTCGGCAGGGAGTGCGCGGCTTCACGCTCCGCCTCCAGGGTAGTGCGGACGCCGGTGCGCGCAGGTGAAACCACGACGGTCTCGATTTCGATAACTTGGCTCTGCCAGTCCACCGAGGCGGTGTAGTCTACACGTTCTCCCTGTGCCGCCGAGAAAGCCGAGATTGTCACGAGAAACGCTGTCACGGCAAGGATTCTCACCCACACCTGTTGTGCTCCGCACCGGACCTAGATAGCCTCGCCAAAGAGGATCCCCGCCCACTCCCAGTCGCCGTGGATCTCGGGATTCGCGGGAAAGTCCACGCGCCGGAAGTAGAGGTACCACGTGGAGATGCGATGGGACCAACCCCAGGTGCGCAGATACGCCTCCTGAGCGTTGGAGTTGACGTCAATGTCCTCCGCATATCTCACTCGGGACCGTTCCAGGAATATCCCCAGGTTGAAGGGGCTCCGGCTGTTGAAGTCATCCGCCTGCTGCTCCCAGGACATCGCGAAGAAATTCTCCTCCGCCCGGAGCCGCAGGAGCATCCGGGAATCCTGGCGCCATAAGGCGTACTTGATGGCGGAGACCAGGTCATCCAGGTTGTCCATGGTCCAATCCTTCGATGAGTCGAAGAAGGCCACCTTCCTGCGAATGTCGTCGTGGGCGTCCGGATACCCCGGTATGGCCGTATCAGGGTATTTCAGGAAGTCCTTATAGGCGGCATACGCCGCGTCCCACTCACCGAGCTGCTCGTACGTCTTTGCCAGATAGTATTGCATCTTCCCCACGTCAATGCGCTCAGGGAAACGATCGATGAGGTTGCGGTAGTAGTCGATGCGCGCGGCCGAGTCTACGCTCATGTTGATCAGACGGCGCAACGCCATGTAGTGGGCGGAGGATTCCCGGATGGACACGTCGGAGTAGTTGGTAACGAGGCGGTCATAGTAGTGCTGTGCCAGATCCGGTGCGTCCTCTTCGTAGCTCTGTGCGACGAGCAGCAGGTAGTAGGCGTTGTAGGGATCTCGAGGCTGGGACTCCACATGAGAGGTCAGGAGAATCCGCATACGTTCGGGATATCCCGCCGACACCAGGTGTCCGGAGATCTGCTCCATCAGCGCGACCCGCCGCTTGGCGTCCGTTGCTTCATCCAGGAGATCGAAGAGCGCGGCGAGGCGTTGTCGCTGTTCCTCCTCCCCTACGAGATAGAAACCATCTTCCTGATGGGCACAACCGGAAACCGCCAACACCGCGGCAACGATTGTTCCCAGGCAGAAGAGAATTGCTGTTGAAGGAGAGAGTCGTCCGGCCCGAGCGCGTCCCATATCAGGGGATTCTACGGCAATGGCCGATCAATTGGCAAGGAGACACGGCTCTGCTACACTTTCGCTTCGTTATGGGCGCACGCTTCCCCAACATGTTTCTGGTGTGGAGCATTCTCTTCATTCTCTTTGGACTCATACTCCTTCTTTGGACCCTGGGAGCGGTCCCGGAGCCGGCAGCGCTGTGGCCTATCATTCCGTTGATTGCAGGGCTCGGATTCTTGTACCTGGGATTGCTCCGGGGCAAGAACGAGAGCTACGTGCTGGTAGGGATGATTCTGGCGCTCGGCGGGCTCTTCGTGCTCTTGACCAACACCGCCCTCAGCGCCGTCGAGCTGGAACGGGCGTGGCCGGTGTTCATGGCGATTGTTGGAGTGTCCTTCCTCGTGTACGCGGTACGGGCGGAAGGTGAGTCCCGGCTGACCATTTCCGTTCCGGCAATCGCGCTCATTGTACTGGCGGCGGCCTTTCTGCCGTTCAGTCTGAATCTGGTCGACACCGACTTCGAGCGGGTGGTGACGACGTGGTGGCCCGTTCTGCTGGTTCTCTTCGGGGTGATCCTCTTGATCGTCCATCTGGTGAAGCGGCGCCCGTAACTCCCGCGCCCGTAACTCC
>CAZUVX010000090.1:9835-11199 GCA_964623865.1 uncultured Spirochaetaceae bacterium
CTCCGGGGCCCGTACCTCCGGGGCCCGTACCTCCGGCGTTTGCAACGGCGGCATCGGATGCTACCCTGCCGCGGTGCGACTACTCCGGCGGGGAGTCCTGGGAGGCGGCGTCGGATGCGGTCGCGGCGTCGTCGTAGTCGGGAAGGATATTCGAGTCCCGAAACAGGATGGTGTGTAAGTCCAGGCGCCGACCGGAACGCCGGCACCGAAGGGTGAAGGGGAATGTGTGGCGCCGGAAGATGTAGAGCACCGTTATCACCGCGACAACGCCGACGATCAGGCCGTAGTTCGGCAGGCCGTATTGGACGACGGAGTTGGCAATGAGGAAGACGGCGAAGGCGGCCCCGCCGAGATAGAGGGTGGCAAATCGCTTCTTGACCGCGGTCTGGTGGTGGCGTCTCTGGAAGACATTGAGAAGCAGGATTCCAAGAAAGACCCAGTAGAACTCGTTTGCCACAAACTCGGTAACTTGTGTCATGAAGCTTCCTTATGAACAGAACCTTGAGTAAAGTACCCAAATAATGCGCACGTTTCTACCCGCCGCGCCGGGCGGCGCAGCCGCCAAGCTCAACGACGTGCGGGGCGTTGCCGAGGCGGCGTATAGACGATATCACCGGCTTGAATACCTTCATCCCGATCCGCTCGAGGTGGTTCACGCGTACTCCCGGCGAGAGGACCGGGAAGTGGTGGCTCTGACGGCCTCAGCCCTTGCCCTGGGCCGGGTAGACAACATCCTCAAGGCGTGCCGGGAGGTTCTCTCGGCGTTTCCACGCCCCTGCGACGACCTGCGCCGGCTCGGGCGGAAGGACATTGCCGGTCGGCTCGGCAGTTTTGTGTACCGGTTCTTCCGGACGTCCCACATGACCAACTTCCTCTTCGGCATTGGAGAGATGCTCCGTCGCCACGGGAGTCTGCAAGAGGGGTTCCTGGCGGGCTACTCCTCCGGTGACGAGACGGTCGTCCCGGCGCTTACCGATTTCGTGGGCCGTCTATCGGCGTACGCGGAGGGTGAGCACGGTATCCTGCTGTCGTTCCCGGAGAAGGGGAGTGCCGGCAAGCGTCTGCATCTCTTCCTCAGGTGGATGGTTCGGCGCGATGTCCTGGATCCGGGCGATTGGACCTGTGTTGATCCCGCGAAGCTTCTGGTTCCGGTGGACACCCACATGCTCCGGATTGCCCACTTTCTGGGGATTACCGCCCGAAAGAGCGCCGACAGGGCGGCGTCCGAGGAGATTACTGCGTTCTTTCGGGGGATCGATCCGGCGGATCCTGCGAAGTATGACTTCTCTCTGACCCGCGCGGGAATTCATCCCGAGTTGTCGCGACAGGAGCTCGGGGTGGTTTTGAGGCGGTAGAGGATAGCG
>CAZUVX010000091.1:0-4315 GCA_964623865.1 uncultured Spirochaetaceae bacterium
CGCTTCGGGGATACTAACTCCCTACGCCCGAAAGCGTTCCGCTGCTTCATCCAACAAGCTTCGGGATACGTTACGCGTTGTTTCACGTGAAACACTCGTGGCATCCTGAGACGCCATGGCCGACACCAATGCGACCCTGCGGGTTCCCGCTTCCCGAGGGGAAGTCTCTCTCCGCATCAAGAACTCACGCTTCATAGCGGTGCTCATCCCCGTCTCCACCCAAGCAGAGGTGGATGAGGCCCTGGCGGGGCTGCACGCCCAGCATCCCGGGGCGACCCACATTGTCTACGCCTTCTCCCTGGGGCCGCCGATGAGCCGCCTGCTCGGTCAGTCCGACGCGGGTGAGCCGAAGGGCACCGCGGGGCGCCCGGTGTTGGCGGTGGTTGAGGGCAAGGGGGTCACGAACGCTCTTCTATCGGTTGTGCGGTACTTCGGCGGCACCAAGCTGGGAACCGGCGGCCTGGTCCGCGCATATGGAGAGGCGGCTGCTGCGGTCATGGAAGCGGTGCGTCTCACGCCGTTACGGCGCCTGTGCGCCGGGCGTGTTGAGGTGGACTACGCGACGTACGAGCCCGTTCGCAATCTGGTGACGGCGCTGGGGGGAGCGGTCCTGCGTGAAGAGTATGGAACGACCGTGAGCATCGATCTCATTGTTCCTGAAGAGGCTCGGGACGAGCTGGCGGCGGCGCTTCGAGACCGAACGAGGGGCGTGACGGAGCCGATATTCGGGGAGCCCTACTGGGGGTGAGAACAGGCGGTACCCGGTAGGTTAAACGTTGTTCACCAGGGAGCTCTTGTTGACCTCCGCCTGAACCTGCTGCCACATGGCGTCCTGCTGCTCCTGCGGCATGAAGGTGGCGTAGATCCCGTTCCTGATGATTTCGATGATCTCATCCACGTTGAAGACACCCGCCTCGACCAGATTGGCGTACTCATCCACCAGGTCGACGCCGAAGAGCGTCGGGTCGTCGGTATTCACCGTGACGTACATGCCGAAATCGTAGAAGGCTCGAATCGGATGCTGCTCCAGGGTTTGCGCATATTTCCTGGTGAAGAGGTTGCTCGTCGGGCAGATCTCGAGGGGAACCTGCCGATCCCTGAGGGCGTGCATAAGCCGCTGGTCCAGAATGGCGCTGGTCCCGTGACCAATGCGCTCCACCTTCAAGATGTCGATGGTATCCCACACCGATTGCGGACCGACGTCCTCACCGGCATGAGCGACCACGTGAAAGCCCTCTTTGCGCGCGCGTTCGAAAACCGGCGCGTACTCCCGGGCCGGTCCGGTCTGCTCGGCGCCGCCGAGCCCCAGGCCAATGACGTTGTCCGTCCGGTTGGCGACGGCGAGCTCGAGGTTACGCATGGCGTTGTCCAGACCAAAACCACGGGATACGTCCACGATGTACCGGATATCGTAGCCCTGGGTGCGCAGGTATTCGGCGCCCTTGTCCAGGGTCTCCATGAGCGCTTCGAAGCGGAGGCCGTTTCGTATGAGCTTTGTCGGGGCAAAGAAGATCTCCGCGTACCGAATGTTGTTCCGGGCAAGGTAGTGTTCGGCGTCCGAAATCAGGAACTCGAGATCAGCTTCCTCCACAAACACAGCCTGGACGATGTTTATGAACAGATCAATGAACTCGTTGAGGCTTCTGACCTGAAACCGCTTCTGAAGCTCCGCCTTGCTCTTGATGCCCAGGTCCAGCTTGTGCTTGTTCATGAGTGCCCAGATCGACTCCACCGACACCAGGCCTTCAATATGGAGGTGAATTTCGGTCTTAGGAACTGATGTCAGGAGCTCCCGGAGGGAGCTTTTCGTCGGAGTAGCTGCCACGTTTTTGCTCATTCGCCGACCTTATTACTCACGAATTGCGTCGGAAGCCTGAATGCTGACTCTAATCTAACAGTTTCCCGCGAATTTTCAACTCCGTCCAGGCTGCGGAGATTCCCAGACCTCTTCTATTGTTTTCGACGTCCGGGGCCATAATCTAAAGCACCATCTGGATAGCACAATACGGGAATCAGGAAGCGATCCGCCGGTGCCAAGTCGTAGTGCGGGAGTTGTGCCGGCCACACCCACGCCACCTCATCGTGATCCGTAGAGCAGCGGATCTCTCCCGTTAGAGTTGCGTGATACGCGTGAATGTGCACTCGTACATCCGCGTAGGTGTGTGTACCCGTTGCAATGAAGTCACCAGGGACGATGCCACAGCACAGCTCCTCTCGTATCTCTCGCAGGAGTGCCTGCCGGTGAGATTCTCCCGGTTCGACCTTCCCGCCGGGAAACTCCCAGAGCCCGCCCTGCGGTTTCTCACGGCGTCGCCGTGCAATGAGTATGCGCGCAGGGCGGACACCCCCTGCGGGAGCGTTGCGCGCCGTGGCCCCGACAGGCGCGCCGGGGGCAACACCGTCCGTGGTCCCGGCCGGCGCGTCCCGGTCTCTGCGCGACCGCACGCCCGCCTCGCGGTGATCGAGATTCCGGGCAATGACTGCTGCCACGACGTCGATTGATGACATGATCCAAGAGCTTACCAGCAATTGTCATGACAGCAAGCGGGTTTTTCGCTATACTCGGCGACCGGCATGGGAACCGCTATCGTCTTCGCGAATCAGAAAGGCGGCGTCGGCAAGACGACCTCCGCAGTGAATCTCGGTGCGTATCTGGCGGAGGCGGGGAAGCGTGTGCTTCTCGTCGACTTCGATCCCCAGGGCAATCTCTCGAGCAGCGTCGGCACGTCTACCCAGGGGCCCGGAATCTACGAGGTCATTACCGACCAGGTCCCGGCGCGGGACGCCGTGGAGACGACCTCCCAGGAGGGTCTCTCGATCATTCCCTCGAGTATCAACCTCACCGGGGCCAACATCGAGCTGGTTGAGGTGGAGCGACGGGAGTACTTTCTCAAGAACGCCTTGGCCGAGATCAAGGGGGACTACGACTACGTCTTCATTGACAGTCCGCCCTCCTTGGGACTCCTCACCCTGAACGGCCTGGTTGCGGCAGATGCGACGATCATTCCGCTGCAGTGCGAGTACTTCGCCATGGAGGGACTCACCCAGCTCCTGCAGAGCATCAAGCGTGTCCAGGAGAGCCATAATCCCCGGCTCGACGTCACGGGCATTCTCTTCACGATGTACGACAGCCGCACCCGTCTCGCCCAGGACGTGGTGCAGGAAGTGGTGGGGTACTTCGGTAAGCGCGTCTTTCGGACGATCATTCCCCGGAATGTTCGCCTCTCCGAAGCGCCTTCCCACGGGATCCCCATCAACCAGTACGACCCCGAGAGTAACGGCGGGAAGAGCTATCGTAAGCTCGCAGAAGAGGTGATGGAACGTGTCTAAACGACGCCTCGGTAAGGGAATCGATGCGCTCATCCAGAGCCGGGATCAGGAAGCTCCCCCGGAGGTGGAGGGAATCACCGAGGTGGCGCTTTCCTCCCTGAAGCCGAATCCCAACCAGCCCCGAAAGCACTTCGACGAGGAAGCCCTCGGCGAGCTCGCCGCCTCCATCCGGGAGAAGGGCGTTCTCCAGCCCATCCTCGTCGAGCCTGAAGAGGACGGGAGCTACGTGATCATTGCCGGAGAGCGGCGGTACCGCGCCGCCCTCATGGCGGGAATCGAGGGAGTACCGGTGATCCCGCGTTCCTTCACGCCGGCGGAGAAGCTCGAGATCGCGCTGATTGAGAATCTGCAGCGGGAGGACCTCAACCCGATCGAGGAGGCCCGCGCCTATCAGTCCCTCATGGAAACGGCCAATACGACCCAGGATGAGCTTGCCAAGCGATTGGGCAGGAACCGCTCAACCGTGGCGAACGCCCTGCGGCTTCTCCGGCTCCCCGTGGCGATCCAGGAAGCCGTGGCGGAGGGAAGGCTCTCCCCCGGCCACGCCCGGGCGGTGCTGGCCGTGGAGAGCGAGGAGCGACGCTCGGCTCTGGCGCGGGCCATGCTCTCCCAGGAGGTCTCCGTACGAGTCGCGGAGCGGGCGGCCGCTCTGGTTAACACCGGCGCCGAGGCATCCAAGGCCTTACGGCAGGCTCTTCTCGGCGGTACCGCGGGCGCCGGCGGCGCCGGCCGGGAAGGGCGCGCGGGCGGGCCGGAGGGGACGGGTTCCCGATCCGGGTCGGGGAGTGGCGCCGGCGCGTCTGCGCCAAGGGACCCCCACCTGGCCGCGGTTGAGCAGGATCTTCTGGAGACGCTCGGCACCCGGGTGACGCTTCGCGGCTCCGCTGAGCGGGGGAAGATCGAGATCGAGTACCTTTCGACGGATGATCTCAATCGCATTGTGGATATCATCCGTGGTGAGGGTGCCGACCCCGGGGCGTGACGG
>CAZUVX010000091.1:4415-11194 GCA_964623865.1 uncultured Spirochaetaceae bacterium
GGCCCAGGCGGGCTCCCGGCGACGGTCGCGCCGCCGGGCGGTCACCGCCGTTTCGATACCGCCGGGTTTCCCTCTTCGAAGAAGCGCCAGGGCACCTGGGTGTTTTGCCGGATACCGACGCGCGGTGAAGTGACCACGCGGTTACACAGCGCCCGGAGGGTCGTGCCCTCCGGGGGGGCGGCCGTTGTCGCGTCGCCGACGGTGACGTCCCGGGCCAGAAGCAGATCGGAATGCAGCAGATCCTTGCCGTAGTCTCGCTGCACCCCCACACCGAAGGCGGCGCCCACCTTGCCGGGACCGTTCGCAATTTCATGCGGCGACTTCTCGAGCCGGCGCAGGGCACGCTCCCTCGCCGCGGCCGGCTTCGAGGCGAGGCTACGGTGCACCGCACGGTTTGCCCGCATCGCTTCCAGGCCGACCAGGGGCTCCACACCGCGGATGAGAACGGCGTGGCCGGACCCCTCGGGGCCGCACACCACGTTCAGGCAGGAGTACATTCCGTAGATCAGGTAGACGTAGGCCAGGCCCGCCGCGGCGAACATGATCGCGGATCTGTCGGTGGATCCGCGGTAGGAGTGGGAGGCCGGATCATCCTGGGTATACGCCTCCGTCTCTACAATGCGACCGGCAAGGACGCCGGTACCACCCGCTTCGGGCGCCAGGCGAAGGAGCAGCGCCCCGAGGAGCGACGGCGCCACCTCCGGGGCGGTGCCTGTAAGCATCGATCTCGAGAACGGTGTTACGTGAATTAGCTCCATGCGGAGGGATCTCCCCCTTCCGGATCGTCGTGAAAACGGCCGCGTCTACCGGGGGCCGTGGCGGCCGCGAGGTGTCGCAAGTGCCCCTCGGGCACTATACTGATGGCAGGAGGCGTCATGGCACAGGAAGGCTCTCCCCAACGGCAACGGGTGTTACTCATCACGGACATCGTCCTTGCGATTGTAGACGTTGCGCTCATCATTGTCGTCCTCTCGCTTGGGCTCGATTTCGCTCCGAGAGGACGAGAGGACGCGCCTGCGCCGCAAGCAGCCGAAGACACCCGGGAAGACGCCCCGGAGGAGGAGCCCGCCGAGGAAGCTTCTCCTGAGACGGAGGCCGCCGACGAGTCCGCCATGGAAGAGGCTCAACCGGAGGAGCCTGCGTCCCGGTCCCGGGACGAAGCGCCGGCCGCTTCTCAGGAGCGGGCGTCATCACCGCCTCCGGGTGAGCGGAAGGCTCAGCGACGCTACACGGTGACCCGGGGCGACACGTTCTTCGGCCTGACCGGCCGCATCTGGGATGATCGCCACCTTTGGCCCGACCTCTACATGCTCAATCGCAGTGAGTTTCCGAATCCCGATCTCATCTTGCCGGGTGAGACCGTGCGCGTCTATCCGAGCCTGAAGGAGGACGGGACTCTCACCGACGCGGAGTTGGCGGTGCTCCTGGAGGCGTACGTCGAGACCTACAGACGGTACCGCCGGATTGGAGAGGAGGCCTTGAGGCGGGGCCGTGAGACCGGAAGTCGGTACGAGATCCAGCGCGGCCGCCTCTACGTGAACAAGGGGCAGTGGCTTCTCTACTCCGGGCTGCGCTACTCCCGGGATCTGCTGGATCGTTATGCGGCGAGGATTGAAGATGGGGATCTCCGGGTGGTACGGCAGTACGTGGAGCGCTTCGGCTACGTGGACCCTTAGGCCGGGCGCCTTGAGGCGCCGGCGGGAGCACCGGCAGCACTGCCGCCGCCGGCAACACCGGGGCTGTGACCGGAGCCTGCGCCAATCGGATTGGCGCGGTCGCGTTGACAAAGGGTCGGCGCGCACATATATTATGGGGCTACTCACATGGAGAGGTGTCCGAGTGGTTTAAGGAGACGGTCTTGAAAACCGTTGAACCGAAAGGTTCCGTGGGTTCGAATCCCACTCTCTCCGTGACCGGGATCCGATGGACGGCGCGGGTTCCGCGAGCGTGCGATTTGTTGGAGAGGTGCGAGAGCGGCTGAATCGGGCTCCCTGCTAAGGAGTTGTACCCTTTACGGGGTACCGAGGGTTCGAATCCCTCCCTCTCCGGGACGGCGGCTGCCGAAGGCAGCCGGGAGCCACGGAGTACCGAGTTTCCCTCGGGGCCGGTGGCTGCGCGGTAGGTCGAATGCCCGCCGCAGGGAGGTGACGTGCCTCCAAAACGTGTGCCCATAGCTCAGCTGGATAGAGCGTTAGATTGCGGATCTAAAGGTCGGAGGTTCGAGTCCTCTTGGGCATACTTTGGTCGCGGAGAGATGCGAGAGTGGTTGAATCGGGCGGACTCGAAATCCGTTGTACAGCTCTGCTGTACCGAGGGTTCGAATCCCTCTCTCTCCGCCGTCTGGCAATCTGGAGAGATGACCGAGCGGCTTAAGGTGCACGCTTGGAAAGCGTGTGTACCCTTGCGGGTACCGAGGGTTCGAATCCCTCTCTCTCCGGTTCCTGCCCCTTCAGTTAGATTGCCGGGCACTACGCAATCCGCCATCGCCCAACCCCGTCAGGCCCGGAAGGGAGCAGCGGTAAGCGACCGGCGGGTGTGACGTAAGCTGCTCGGCATCCCTGAAGGGGTTTTTTTTGTAGGGCGGAGAATGAACTACGAAGTCACGGCAACGCGCAAACGTCCGCGAACCTTCGACGAGCTCACCGGACAGGAGTTTGTCGTCGAGTCTCTGAAGAACGGTATTGCCAAGGGTCACATTGCCCACGCCTACCTCTTTGCCGGCCCTCGCGGTGTCGGCAAGACTTCGGCGGCGCGAATCCTGGCGAAGGCCCTCAACTGTCCCGACGGGCCCTCACCGGAAGCGTGTCCGGACAGTGAGGAGTCCGAGAGCATAACCCGGGGAAACGCCATTGACGTCATTGAGATCGACGGCGCCTCCAACACCTCGGTGAACGATGTTCGCCAGATCAAGGACGAGGTTCTCTTCGGGCCGACGCGCCTTCGCTACAAGATCTACATCATTGACGAGGTTCACATGCTCTCCAACAGCGCCTTCAACGCGCTGTTGAAGACCATTGAGGAGCCGCCGCCGTACGTCGTCTTCATCTTCGCGACGACGGAGATCCACAAGGTTCCGGCGACCATTCGCTCCCGGTGTCAGCAGTTCAACTTCCGCCTCATACCTCTGGAAGGCATTGTCGAAGCCCTCCGGGGCGTCACGACGGAGAGCAACCTGGAGGCGGAGGAGGAGGCGCTCCTCTGGATCGCCAGGGAGGCACAGGGGAGCCTGCGCGATGCCTACACTCTGTACGATCAGATCGCATCGTTTTCCACCGGGCGTATTACCATGGAGCGCATTCGCGAGATTCTCGGGGTGGGAGGCCTCGAGCAGATGCACGGCCTCGTGCGTCTGCTCGCCCAGGCGGACGCCGCCGGCGCCACGGAGCAGATGGACGGCCTTCTCCACGCCGGCATGTCTTCGGAGCGCTTCCTCGCCGAGCTGGCCGACTACGTCCGTACGCTCCTGCTGGTACGAAGCGGCGTCTCCAACCCCTCGGTCCTGGGCGGCACGGTCGAGCAGTTTCCTCAAGAGGTTGTGGATGCATTCTCCCGCAGCCAGCTCCTTCACGGGCTCGACCGGATCCTGGAGGCGTATCGCAAGCTCCGGTACACCTTGCGGCCGCGCTTTGAGCTGGAGGTGCTGCTCCAGGAGCTGGCGTTTCTTCGCGACCACGTGCATCCCCGCGACCTCGTTGCCGAGCTGCGCGAATTGAGCCGCGCCGTTGCTTCAGGGGAGAGCGCAGGCGGGCGCCGGCCCGGCGTCGGCCGGAAGGGAGCTGCCGCCGCGGGCGCCACTCCCGGGGGCGCCGGGAGCGCCGCGGGCGCGGCCGGGACCCCCGCCGCCTCCGAACCCGCGGACGCCGGGAGCGCCGCGGCCGCCGCCCCCACGGGCGCTGCCGCACCGCGGGCCCTCGACGATGCGGCCATTGCGACGGTTTCAACAATTCTGGAGGAGCGGAAGCCGACGCTTGCGGCGACTCTCAAGAAGGCTGATCGGTGGCAGGAAGAGCCGGCAGGGACACTCCGGATCAGCTTTGCCGATCGCTTTGCCGCCAACACCGTTCGGCAGGAGCTCGCCCTGGTTGCCGAAGCTGCGGAGCAGGCCCTCGGGCGGGGGGTTTCCATAAAGGTTACCGACCACGCGACGGAGAGCGCCGGCGGCGAAGGTGAAGATGTCTCAGAAACCCGGGACGAAACAGTTGAGATGGTCCGCGAGGTCTTTCGCGGGCGCATCGTGGAGGAATAGCACAGAATGAACCCTATGGATTTCCTGAAGAACTTTCAGAATATGCAGAGCAAGCTCACCGAGGCGCAGGAGCAGCTCCGTGCCGTGACGGCGACCGGGTCTGCCGGAGGTGACATGGTCCGGGTCGAGCTCAACGGACAGTTCGAGCTCATGTCCATCCGGATTTCCCCGGACGTCGTGGACCCATCCGACGTACAGATGCTTCAGGATCTGATTCTTGCGGCATTCGCCGACGCCTCGGCGAAGGTGAAGGAGCGAATCCGCGATCAGGTCAGCTCCATGACCGGTGATCTGGATATTCCGCCGGGAATGTTCGAAGCTCAGTAGGCGCATGACCGTCATCGACCGGCTCATACAGGACCTGTCGCGGCTGCCCGGCGTCGGCAAGAAGAGTGCGGTACGCATGGCGTACTTCCTCCTTCAAAGCGATCGCGCGTTCACCGATGACCTTCTTCGCCATATCGAAGAGATGCGCGAACGCGTTCGCCCCTGTTCCGTCTGCGGCAACTACACGGAGGAAGATCCCTGCGATATCTGTCGTGATCCCGGCCGCGACCGCGGGGTGGTATGCGTGGTCGAGCAGCCCCAGGACGTCGCGGTTCTGGAGGCCACGAAGGAGTATCACGGTCTCTACCACGTGCTCAACGGCACCATCTCTCCCATAGACGGGATTGGCGCGGAGGATCTGAACATTGCCTCTCTTCGGCGCCGCGTTCATGACGAAGGGATCAAGGAGGTGATTCTGGCAACCAATCCCACCGTTGAAGGTGATACCACTGCGCTCTACCTGGTGAAGCTCCTGGAACGGGAGGGAGTTCGCGCGACCCGGCTCGCTCTCGGTCTTCCCGTTGGGGGAGATCTGGAGTATGCCGATCGCCTGACTATTGCTCGCGCCTTGAAGGGGCGCACGGATCTGACCGCGTAGGGCGAATCTTCGTGCACACCCGGAGCATCCGGCGCCTCCCTCGAAGGGCGCTGCTGCGGAGCCCGTCGGCATCGGCTCCAGAGTGGCTCTGAGATCAGGTATCAACTAATTCTCATTCCCTCCTAACACTTCTATAATATGAACTCCTTACTACGACACCGTGCAGCCATGCTGCCGGCGACTTCTTCGCCAGGGAGTCTGTGAAGGACAGCGCCAATGGAATTGAAGGTCACGAAGGTAACCCCCGGCATCACGGCGGTTGCGTTGGAAGGTGAAATGGATCTCTACAACTCGCACAAGCTCAAGGAGCTCGTCGCGGAGATGTACAAAGAGGATCCCCCCGCGCTGATTCTCGATTTTCAGGATCTCTCCTACATCGATTCCAGCGGGATCAGCGTGTTGCTCTACATCTTCACGCAGGCGAAGAAGAAGAACCTCGGGCTCCGGTTCGTCAACGTCCAGGGCTCGGTTCGGAAAGTCATTGAGCTCACCAGTCTGCTCGGCTTCTTCCCCATTACGGACTCCTTCGACACGGCGTTGGAGCTGCTGAAGTCATAGGCGGTACGGGTGCCGACTCCCATGCCCACACCGACTCGCGAGGTTCTGCAATGACGGTACACATTCGGAAAGACGACCACGACATCAACATCCTTGCTCTTGAAGGCGAGCTCGATCTCTACAATGCACCCCGATTCAAAGAGCAGGTAGTGAACCTCTTCGGTAAGGGGGAGTCGAAGTTCGTTGTTGATCTCGGCGAGGTCTCCTACATCGACTCCAGCGGTATAGGGGCGCTCCTCTACACCTACACCAGCTGTCGCAAGCGGGGGCTCCAGGTGCTCTTTGCGAACGTCGAAGGTCCCGTGGCCAGGGTGATCTCCCTGACGAAGCTCGACGACTTTCTGCCCCTGGTCGGCTCCGTCGACGCAGCTATCAAACGACTCGTTGCGCGCGAGGGCACGACGCAGACCGGCGACGGGATCAAACAGATCCGCGTTGACGGCGACGACCCGCTTTTCGACACCACGAACATGTACCACAAGACCTTCAACATTGATCTCTCCCAGGTCAGGCGCTTGAGCAATCTCATTGCCCAGAAGGCGCCCAAGCACGTTCAGGAGATCAACATTCTGGAGCAGCAGATCTCTGAAATCGTGAAGAACGCCGTGCGCCACGGCAACAAGAACGACAAGAACAAGAGCCTCAAGATATGGTTCGCCTTCAGTGATGACGAGGCGCGTCTCGTCGTGGAAGACGAGGGCGAGGGCTTTCAGGATATTGAGCAGTGGAACGCGTTCTATCGCAAGAAGATCGAGTGCTACCGGAACAGCGACTTCGAGGAGATGATGAACTACCTTTCCTTCCGCACCGACCGCAGCTCAGATGCCGACGGCGGCAACGCCATGTTCGCCGCTATTGAGTACTGGAACGGCGGCCTGGTCTTCAACGAGCGGCGAAACGCCGTCGCCGTCCGGCGGGTCTTCCACGAAACGTAGGGGGCCGCCCCCCGGCCGTCCCGCGCCCGGCCGCGCCCCGGTCGCCCTCCGGCCGCCCCGCTCCGCGGCCGCCCGCTGGCCGCGCCCCGGCCCTCTAGAGCGTAACCTCCTGCGG
>CAZUVX010000092.1:0-11143 GCA_964623865.1 uncultured Spirochaetaceae bacterium
GTTCGTCTTCACGAAGCGCCAGGGCCACCCGACGATCCACCAGTTCAGAAATGCGTTCAACAGCGGCAGACTGCGCTCCCCGGTGGTCACCTTCTCCCAGACGTGGCGGTTGAAGAATGGAGAGCGCTGGGACATGCGGGAGAAGAAGCTGTACCCGCTGTTGCAGTAGGTGATCACATCCGAGGTGATCCCCGGGATCGCCAGCAGGTCGAGCCAGTAGGGGGTGTAGCCCATGGCGGCGGCGCAGGAGGCGGCGGCCATGGCAATACGGTAGTGCCCGAAGCCCATGCGGACGGTGCTGCAGATCACGCCTCGGCGCGGGTCCAGCGCCTCCGTTGCCGGGCGGAGGTTCGCGGCGGACGAATCGCCCGGTCGCAGGAGGGGGTCGCCGTTTGCATCGACCCTGATGATGTCTTTCAGGCCCCAGATCTCACCCAGGTAGTGATTGTCGCGAATGCCGAGGGTGTAGCGCTCATTCGGGTCGTAGTTGTAGCGCCGGACGAACATGCGCTGCCACCGGTCTACGGCGCGGGACTGACGCGAGGTGATGGGGCTCCCGAAGAGCTCGTAGCGGCCGTTGATCTTCTCCATGATGCCTTACTTACTTGTTCGAGCCGAGGGTGAGTCCCGCAATGAAGTATCGCTGCAGGAACACGAATACCAGCAGGGTCGGGATGGTCGCCATGAGGGCACCCGACACAATGACCGTCCAGTCCTGGACATACTGTCCCTGAAGCACCGCCAAGCCCGTGGTAACCGGCATCTTCTCGGAGCTGCGAATGAGAATGAGTGCCCAGAGGTAGTCGTTGAAGATCCAGGTGAACTCCAGGGTCGCAATGGCGGCGAAGGCCGGCACGGTCAGCGGCAGCATGATTGCCCACCAGATGCGCAGCTCCGAGCAGCCGTCCAGGCGCGCCGACTCCATGAGCTGGATGGGCACCGTCATCATGTAGTTGCGCAGGACGAAGGTGCAGAATCCGAGCTGGAAGGCGACGTGAATGGCAATCAGGCCGACGTAGGTGTCGTAGATCCCGAGGTAGTCGGAAAGCCGAAAGACCGGCAGGAGCAGAATCTGGAAGGGTAACATGGTCCCGCCGACAAAGAGGAAGTAGAAGAGATTCCGCCCTTTGAAGCGGAACCGCGCCAGAGCGTACGCCCCGAGCGAAGAGAGCGACAATGTCAGGAAGAGCGCCGGCATGGTTATGATGAAGCTGTTCGGCAGGTAGCGGTCCAGGCCGCCGCGGCGCCACGCCTCACCGAAGCTCTCGACGGAGATGCGCTCCGGCCACGCAAGGAACCCGTTGGTGAGGATGTCGTTGTTGGTTCGCAGTGAGGTGATACCCGCAACCACCAGCGGGATGAGCCAGAGTGCCGTGAGGACGGCGATGACTGCGAAGATGACCACCCTGGTGGTCGGCTTCATGGCGCGGGCGCTAGCCATTTGCTTCCTCCCGAGCAAGCCTGGTCAAATAGAAGAGGATGAAGGCCAGGCTGATCATGAAGAGCACCACCGAGATGGATGCACCGTAGCCCATGCGGTAGTTGTTGAACGCCTCAATGTACATGAAGTTCGCCAGAACACTCGATGAGTTGAAGGGGCCTCCCCTCGTCATGACCGACACCAGGTCGAAGGCGCGCAGCGAGTCAATGATACTTATGACGATGACTACGACCGTCACCGGCGCCAGCTGCGGGAGGATCACATTGAAGAAGCGCTGCACTGCGTTGGCGCCGTCCACTTGGGAGGCATCGATCAAGTTGGGGTCCACACTCTGCAGCCCTGCAAGGTAGAGCACCATTACGTAGCCCACCTGGCGCCATACGGCCACCAGGATGATCGCCTCCATGACGACCGCGGGGTCACTCAGCCACCCTCGCGCCACCGAGTCCAGACCGATGGCCCGGAGGAAGCCGTTGACCAAGCCGAAGGCGGGGTTGTAGAGCCACGACCACACCAGCCCACACACGACTAGGGAGAGCACCATGGGGGCGAAGAAGCACGCCTTGAAGAACTTCGACGCCGGAATCTCGCGGTTGAGGGCCATGGCAATGAAGAGGCCCATGACAATGGGTATGGTCATGAAGGCGAGGATCCACTCAAGGTTGTTGAAGAGACTCGTGTAGAAGACCTCGTCGTTGAAGAGCCGCCGGTAGTTACTCAGGCCAATGAAGGCGGGGCTCGAGAATCCGTCCCAGCTGGTCAGGCTCAGATAGAAGCTGTAGATCATGGGCCCGATGACCCAGATCAGATAGATGATCACCGGGACTGCCAGAAACAGATAGGGCGTCAGTGTTGTCCGTATCCGTGCTCTATTCATGCCGTGAATCTCTTGGAATGAGCGGGGCCGGACCGCGGCCGGGTGTGCCCCGGCCCGACCCCTGATTTTGGGTCCAGTGGTTACGAGCCTTCGCCTACTCGTCGGCAAAAAGCTCCTGCCGGTGCTGCTCCAGGCGGTCCAGGATTTCCGGAGCCTTGGAGGGATCGTCCCAGAACTCCATGAACCCGTTCATGCCGCGGTCCGCCATCTCCGGCGTCGTGTCGCGGTCGTAGAACTGGGCAACGTAGTCGGCGCCGTTGATCAGCTCCCGGCCCTTCTGCTGTACTGCGTCGTAGGCGTCGTTGGAGACATCGCCGTTGGTGACCAGGCGGCCGAGCTTCTCGGCCATGTAGGCCTGCGCCTCGGCGGAGCCGAAGTACGCCAGGAGCTCCTTGGCCATCTCGGGGTTCTGCGACTCGGCGGCAATGAAGTAGCCGTCCGTAGGTGCGTCCTCCCCAACGGGAACGTCGGGATCAATGATCGGGAAGCGGAAGAAGTCGATCTTGTCCACGTCCTCTTCCGGGTAGGAGTCGCGAATGAAGTCACCCATGAGGTACATGGCGGCGTCACCGTTGTTCATGAAGGGAATGGCCTCCGACCATGAGTAGGACGCGGGATCCTCAATGAAGTAGTCGTTCTCAATGAGCGGCGCCCAGTAGTCCTCGAAGACGGTCAGGACGCGGGGATCGTTGTAGCTCTCCTTGCCGAGCATGAGGTCAATGTGGAACTCCGGCCCGTTGACGCGCATGTTGAGATAGTCGAACCACGCTGCTGTCGTCCAGCGATACTTCGTACCGATGGTGATGGGAGTAACCCCGTTGTCTTTGAGCTCCTCGCAGACCGCCAGGAACTCGTCCCACGTCTCGGGCACCTCGATGCCGTACTCATCGAAGACCTCGGTGTTGTAGTAGACCGCCCACCAGTACCAGGTGGCGGGAAGGAAGTACTGCTTGTCGTCCACGGTGCTGAGCGCCCGGAAGCCCTTGGGGTAGGACTCGTTCCATCCCTGCTCTTCCCAGACGTCGCTGATGTCCATAATCAGACCGCGGTCAATGAAGAAGCGCGCCCTGTTGCCGGCAAACCAGGTCATGACATCCGGGGGCGTCGACGAGGTCAGGTAGGCGCGGATGGCCTGCTTGAAATCCTCATGCGCCACGGTGCTGTGGATCACCTCGGCGTTGGGGTGATCCTCGCGAAAGCGGTTCACCAGCTCGGCGTCAGCCTCCCGCGGTGCCGGGTCGCTCATGTAGGAGTTGTAGATAACGATCTGCCGCTCCTCTGCTCGAGCGGCTTCGCCGGTGCCCTCGGCCGCTCCCTCCTGCTGCCCCCCTGCGAAGGCGACCATGCCGCCCACCAGCAGAAGGACGAGAACCCACAACGAGTGTTTTCTCATCATACGAGAACCTCCGTTTTAGTTTCTTTGTGGAAGAAAGTCTGGACCCGGTTAAGCGTCCGGTCAATCTCAAGATTTGAAGGGGATTGTGAAAATATGAATCCGGGCGTAGGCTGGTGCCGATGGTTTCGGGGGGCGGCCGGCGCCGTGGCGACCGGCCGCCGGAGCACCACGGCGGGGCCCCGGGAGGTTTCGTGGGCGTCTTCAGTTTTGCCGTGCTCTCAGAAGGCGAGATGCGCCTCCCCTTCTATCTGGTCGGGGCGGGGTGCGACTTCAGCCAGGACCTCGATCCCCACTCCCGGCCCAAGGGCTACCCCTACTACCAGTGGATCCAGTGCTACGAGGGAGAGGGCATCCTCAGATTGGGAGGCCTCGGACAAGCCGGCGGGGACGGAGGCGGGGACGGAGGCGGCGACGGGGACGGAGGCGGCGACCGCGCCGAAGAGGTCGCGCCACCCAGGGAAGAGGTCGTCTCACCCAACTACGCCATGTTCCTCCATCCCGGCGTTCCCCACGAGTACTTCCCTCGCACCGATCGATGGATGGTGCACTGGTTCACCTTCGGCGGGCGGGGTGTGCCGCAGGTTCTGGACTCCATCGGCATGGCCCAATCCGGCGTCTACGGGGTTGGAAACGCCGACATCCTGACCGACCGGATCCGTTACGGCCTCAAGCAGATGCTCTCCAAAGATCCCTTCCACGGCATGGAGTGCTCGGCCCTGGTTTACGAGTTCCTCATTGCCCTCATGAAGTACGCGCACCGCCGCGACGACGAACCGGCGGAACAGAAATATGAACGCCTCCGCCCCGCCTTCGACTTCATCAACCGGCACTACGGCGACGTCGTTACCGTCCGGGATCTCGCGGACGCCGTCGGGGTCACGCCACAGCACTTCTGCCGCCTCTTCAAGGGCGCCACGGGGCAACGACCCTTCGAATACATCAACTCCTACCGCATTGCCCGAAGCAAGGATCTGATGGTCCAGAACCCGGATCTGCACATCTCGGAAGTGGCGACTCGCTGCGGATACGAGTCTCTCAACTACTACTGCAGCGTCTTCCGCCGCTTTGAAGGCATGAGCGCCGGAGACTACCGAAAGCTCCACGGGGTGGGGTGAGAAGCGCAATACCAGGTCTTGACTATTCCGAAATCTGACGTAAATTCTTGCCAGTTCCGAAATTACCAAGGAGTAGCACATGGCTAAGCAACTGATGTTTGGAGAGGACGTTCGCGCGCAGCTGCTTCACGGCGTGGAGAGAATGGCTCACGCAGTCCGGGTTACCCTCGGCCCGAAGGGGCGGTACGTCGTTCTCGGCAAGAGCTGGGGCGCCCCGACCATGACCAACGACGGGGTGACGATCGCGAAGGATATCGATCTTCCCGGCGCCTACGAGAACATGGGTGCCAAGCTTCTCAAGGAGGTCGCAAGCAAGACCAACGACGTTGCCGGTGACGGCACCACCACGGCCACGGTCCTCGCCCACCGAATGATCACCGAGGGCATTTCCGGGGTCGCCGCCGGGATGAATCCCATGGATGTCAAGCGCGGCATGGATAAGGCAGTGGGCATTGCAGTGAAGTCACTCAGGTCGATGTCTACGCCGATCAAGGGCCGTACGGAGATCGCTCAGGTGGCGGCGCTCTCCGCAAACAACGACGAGAAGGTCGGCGAGCTCATTGCGGACGCCATGGACCGCGTCGGCAAGGACGGTGTGATTACGATCGAGGAGGCAAAGACCCTGGACACGACCCTGGAGTTCGTGGAGGGCATGCAATTCGACCGCGGGTACATCTCCTCGCACTTCGTAACCGAGCGTGAGCACATGGAGGCGGTCCTGGAGGATGCATACATCCTCATCCACGACAAGAAGATCTCCGCCATGAAGGACCTTCTCCCGCTTCTGGAGAAAGTCGCCCAAAGCGGCAAGCCCCTCCTGGTCATTGCCGAGGACATTGAGGGCGAGGCGTTGGCGACCATGGTGGTGAACCAGCTCCGGGGAACCCTCAAGGTCTGCGCCGTGAAGGCGCCGGGCTTCGGCGACCGGCGGAAGGCCATGCTCCAGGACATTGCCGTCCTCACCGGCGGTACCGTCATCTCCGAGGAGACCGGCATGAAGCTCGAGAGCGCCGAGATCGGCGACCTCGGGCGGGCAAAGCGCATCCGCGTCGACAAGAACGACACAACCATCATTGAGGGCGCCGGCAAGAAGAGCGATATCGACGGTCGGGTCGCCCAGATCAAGCGGGAGATCGACGAGACCACCTCAGACTACGACCGGGAGAAGCTCCAGGAGCGCCTGGCCAAGCTCGTCGGCGGCGTGGCAGTCATCAGCATTGGCGCCGCCACGGAGGTTGAGGTGAAGGAGAAGAAGCACCGTGTCGAGGACGCCCTCGCAGCCACCAGGGCCGCCGTGGAGGAAGGCATTATCCCCGGTGGGGGCGTCGCACTCATCCGCTCCGCCGCGGAGGTGGAGAAACACAAGATTGACGACCTCACCGAAGACGCCAGGGCGGGCTTCCGCATTGTCCGGCGCGCCCTCGAGGAGCCCATTCGGCAGATCGTAGCCAATGCGGGCCTGGATGGATCGATCGTTGCCGACCGGGCCAAGCACGAGAAGGGCGCCATGGGCTTCGACGCCGCGAAGATGGAGTGGACCGACCTGATCAAGGCCGGCATCATTGACCCGACGAAGGTCGCCCGGTCGGCCCTTCAGAACGCCGCATCGGTGGCAAGCCTCTTCATTACCACCGAGTGCGCCGTGACCGACGCCCCTGAGAAGAAGAAGAAGGCCGCGCCGGCCGGCGGCGACTACGACGACTACGACTACTGATCCCGCCGGCCGCCGGCACCGCCGCCGTTCCTAGCGCCGCCGCAACGGCCTGCCGCGGCGGCGGGCGGTGCTTCGCGCCCCGGGCCGGCCGCCGGTGCGCCGGTGCGGCGGTTTCGCGCCGGTGCGGCGGTTTCACGAGGGAACCGCCCGCGCCGGCCGGCGGCTCGCCGTAAACATCGCCCCCTCGACTCCCGACCCTTGACTTCCCGTGCATTACGTGGTATTTGTTAGGCAAGCCTAAATTACAAGGAGACACCGTTGCCGTGTCGCATTCATGATATTCGTCCCGGGCAGTCCGCCCGCATTGTGGGCTACGAGGGGGGGCGGTCCAACTACCGCACGCGCCTGCTCACCATGGGTCTGACCCGGGGGACCGAGATCACCCTGGTTCGTGTCGCCCCCCTCGGCGATCCCGTCGACATTCGCGTGCGCGGCTTCAGCATCTCCCTGCGCAAGGACGAGGCGGCGGTGCTGCAACTCGAATGCCCGAACGGTGCGGAATCGCACGCCGCCGTAGGAGGCGGCAACCGCAGACGCGGCCGAGCAGGCGAAGGCCGGCGCGGCCCCGGACGAGGTCATCGCCGCGGCGCGCACCGGCACGGCCACGGCGGCGGGCACGAGCACGGCACCAATCACACACACGAGGAGTCCGAGGAATGAGCGCCTCTTCGCATACCATAACGGTTGCTCTTGCGGGCAATCCAAACTCCGGGAAGACCACGGTCTTCAACGGCCTGACCGGTGCGCGGCAGCGCATCGGGAACTGGCCGGGCGTAACGGTGGAGAAGAAGGAGGGTTTCCTCAACTACGAGTCCGCCACGGACCTCCTGGTACGCCCCTTCGCCCCGGACCAGGGGCACACGACGGAGCCGCACAAGGCCACTGCACAACTCGCCGGAGGACGAATCAACATCGTGGACCTGCCGGGGATCTACTCCCTTTCAGCTACGGCGGAGGACGAGATCATTGCGCGGGACTACCTGTTGAGCGGTGAGGCGGACGTCGTCGTCGACATTGTGGATGCGACGAATCTCCAGCGAAATCTCTACCTCACCCTGCAGCTCATTGAGATGGAGATCCCCGTCGTCGTGGTCCTCAACATGATGGACATTGCCCAACAGCGTGGACTAAAGATCGATGCCGATGAGCTCTCCGAGCGTCTCGGGTGCCCGGTTGTGCCGGCCTCGGCTATTCGCTCGGACAGCATTCAGAATATCAAGCGCTCCATTGCCCATGCGGCGCACGCGCCGGCCCCCGCGACGGTCGAGGTCTCCTACCCCGAACCGATCGAGGCGCTTCTGTCGAGCTGGGAGCCTCGCCTCTCCGGCGTTTCCGAAGCGCTCCACGTTCGCCCGCGCTGGATCGCCTTAAAGATCCTGGAGCACGACTCGTGGATCACCGATCGCGTCGTCGCCTCGGGAGCCCTGGGCTTGCGCGAGATCGCCGATAGCCTGGAAGCGCTGGACAAGCAGCTCGGAGATGATGCCGACATTGCGATTGCAGACGCCAAGTACGCCCTCATTCACGGCCTGTCCCGGCAGGTCTCCAAACAGCGCCTGACCAAGGAAGCTCTGTCGGACCGAATCGACCGGATCGCGCTGAACCGCATCCTGGGCATCCCCATCTTCCTTGGGGTCATGTACCTCGTCTTCTGGGTCTCCATCACCGTCGGGGGCGCCTTCATCGACTTCTTCGACATTCTCTTCGGCACCATCTTTGTCGATGGCCTGGGCGCGCTGATCGCCGGGGTGGGCGCACCCGCCTGGTTGCAGACGATCGTCGCCGGAGGCCTCGGCGCCGGCGTACAGACCGTGGCGACCTTCATACCCGTCATGTTCTTCATGTTCTTGGTCCTTGCACTCCTTGAAGACTCCGGCTACATGGCGCGGGCCGCCTTCGTCATGGATCGCTTCATGCGACGCATCGGCCTGCCCGGCAAATCCTTTGTGCCGATGATGGTCGGCTTCGGCTGCACCATCCCCGCAATCCTTGGCACGCGCACCCTCGAAAGCACCAAGGATCGCTACATGACCATTTTCATGGCGCCCTTCATGTCATGCGGCGCCCGCCTGCCGGTCTACGCCCTCTTTGCCGCGGCCTTCTTTCCAACGCAGGGCGGCTTGGTCGTCTTCTCGCTCTACCTTATTGGCATCATATTGGCGATGCTTACGGGACTGCTGCTCAAGCACACCATGTTCCGCGGCGAGACCTCCCACTTCATTATGGAGCTGCCGCCCTATCACAGCCCCCGGCCACGACAGACCCTCCTGCAGACCTGGAGCCGTCTGAAGTCGTTCATTGTTCGGGCGGGGACGGTCATTGTGCTGGTGGTTATGCTCCTGAGCGTGATCAACAGCATTGGTACCGATGGGACCTTCGGCAACGAGGATACGGAACAATCGGTCCTCTCGGCCACCGGCCGCGCCATCACCCCGGTCTTCACACCCATGGGTATTGAGAAGGACAACTGGCCCGCCACCGTCGGCATCTTCACCGGCCTCTTCGCCAAGGAGGTCATTGTCGGAACCCTGAGCTCGCTGTACACCCAGGACGCACCGGCCGCCGCCGAACCCGCAGCCCCCGGCGACGAAGGGGTGGCCGGTGCAGACGACGGCGCCCCGGCTCCCGACGCCGCGGCCGCACCCGGCGTCGACATTGGCGCGGGCGTCCTCGAGGCGCTGCAGAGCATCCCGGCGAATCTGGCCGGGGTCCTGGGCGGACTCACCGACCCCTTGGGGGCCGGCATTGTCGGAGAGGATCCCGATGCCGTTGCAGAAGACACCGGTGCGGGAAGCGGCATCTTTGAACGCATGCGCGACCGCTTCACGCCGCTGTCAGCCTACGCGTTCCTGCTCTTCGTGCTGATCTATACGCCCTGCCTCGCGGCGGTGGGTGCCGCCGTGCAGGAGATGGGCGCCTTCCTCGGCACCATTCTGGTCATCTACCAGGCAGTGCTGGCGTGGATCATGGCCACCCTCGTCTTTCAGATCGGCTCGGGCGGTAGTATTGCCCTCATTGGGGTGGCTGCCGGCATACTCGTGCTGATGGGCATTGGCATGCGCCTCCTCGGGCGGCCGGTGGAGCGCATCATGAGTCCGGAGTCACCGGCCACATGATCCTCCGCGCCTTTGCAGACACGCTGGCATCCACCGGCAAGGCGACCCTCACCGAGCTCGCGGCGGATCTTCGGACCGACCGCGAGACGGTGACCGCCGCCGCCGGCTTCTGGGAGCATAAGGGCCGCCTCACCGCCACCGTCCTGCGACCCGTCGACATCGACCGGAGCTGCGGACCGACCTGTCGGACCTGCCCCATTGCCGGCGCCTGTTCCCTCCCCCACCGCGAGCTCCCCGGGGACGAGCACAGCGAAGTGCTGTACGAGTGGGTGGGGTGAGGGCGCCGCTTCTTCGGCCCGACCGCCCTCGTCCCACACCGTTCAGTTTGTGTTAGACTCCGGCGTCATGCGCGCCCTGCTGCACCTGATTCTCCCCATCTACCTGCCGATGGTGCTCTTTGCCACGGCGATTTTCGCAATTCTTCCGGGGCTACCCGGGTATCTCACGCAAATCGGCGCCGCCGTCGGCCTGGTCGGCTTGATTCTTGCGCTCCGGGGGGGCGGGACCCTGCTCGTAGACCTTCCCGGCGGCCTGCTTCTGGCACGAGTAGGTTCTCGGCGCATCATGAGTCTGGCCGCGGCCGTTCTGGTTGGCGTGGGAATTGTCCTTGCGACGGTCCCCCTTCTGGTAGTCGCGGCCTTCTGCGTGCTTCTCATTGGGGGCATGTCGGCGCTCTTTATCCTGGGTCTGCAGAGCCACGTCAGGGCGAGCATGCCCCCGGACCTTCGAGGACGCGCCCTCTCGAGCGTGGGAGGGTCCATGCGGATCGGTGCCCTTGCCGGCCCGGCGATCGGCGGTGCGGTGACCGACGCCTTCAACATGAGCGCAACCTTCCTGCTCTTTGCGGTGTTCATTGCCGCGGCCTCCACCTTCGTCATGATCTTCCTGCCGGCGCCTCGGGACTCGGGCCCGGTACGGTCGGGTGGCGCGGCGGAAGCGGCGGAAGCGGCGGAAGCGAAGCCCCGCTTCGCCACGATTGGTCGCCTGATCACCCACCCGGTGCCGGGTATGTACGCCGTCGGAGGAGCGCTGGTCGCTCTCATGCTGCTGCGGGCGTCTCGCAGCATCATTCTTCCCCTCTGGGGTGAGTCGATCGGGCTCTCGGTCTCGCGCATTGGACTGGTCATGTCCGGGGCGGCGCTCTTCGACCTCCTCCTCTTCATTCCGGCGGGCTTGATCATGGACCGGGCCGGACGCAAGGTGGCGGGGGCCATCTGCATGGGGGTCTTTACCCTGGGCTTGGCGCTTATTCCCCTCACCGGCTCGGTAGTCGGCTTCGTCATGGCGGCGGCCGTGATTGGGATCGGCAACGGCTTCGGCGCCGGTATCAACCTGACTATGGGCGCCGACCTGGCCCCGGACGACCAGACCGGCCCCTTCCTGGGCCTCTGGCGCCTCTTCGGCGACATCGGCTCCACCGCCGGCCCGAGCCTGGTAGGGCTTGTAGCCGCGGCGGTATCCCTGCCGGTCGCGGTCGGGGCGGT
>CAZUVX010000093.1:0-6010 GCA_964623865.1 uncultured Spirochaetaceae bacterium
GCCGCGCGTTGCGGCGGGCCGTGGGCATCCGGTATATTAGTCCTAACGGGGGCACACATGTCCGTAGATACCCGCCATACCACCAAGCTCACTTATGACGATTACGTGCACTTTCCGGATGACGGGAACCGCCATGAGATCATTGACGGAGCTCACTACATGTCGCCATCTCCCACGGCGGCGCACCAGGATGCGTCGCGGCACATACAGTTCCAGCTGTATCAGGCAATCGAAGAGCGCGGTCTCGGTCGCGTGTACGACGCGCCGATGGATCTCCAGCTTTCCGACACGGATGTCGTTCAGCCCGACCTGATGATCGTTCTGTCGGAGCATGCGGACCGCGTGTCTCCGTCGCGGCTGTTGGGACCGCCGGACCTGGTCGTCGAGATCCTCTCACCGGCTACGGCGGAGCGGGACCGATCCCTCAAGTTGAAACTCTACGAGCAGTACCGGGTCCCGGAGTACTGGATCGTGGATCTCGATAATCACACCGTCACCCGGTATCGGGTCGCCGGGGGCGCGGCGCCGGCCGGGAGTGCGACATCGGCCGAGGGCGCACCCCCGGCCCGGAGCGCCGCCGGCGGGTACGAGCTGGTCGAGCGCGTCCGGGATGAGATTACCTACCGGGCGGAGCCGGCCGGCGAGCGCGGAAAGCGCATTGAGGCCCACATCGACCTGCAGAAGGTGTGGCGACGGATCTCCTCCCACCAGTAGGAGTAACAGGTAGGAGCAAGATGAAGCAGCGCCTCAAGGTACCCAGTATCCCCAGGCAGGAGGCAACAATGAGTGTACTCGAACAGGAGATGCTCCTGCTGGGCTCTCGGGGCAGCACGCGCCGGCGGGCGCTCTTCGATTCAGGGGCGAGCTACTCGATCATTCGGCGGGACATCGCGGAGGGAATTGCGGCGCTGGACACGATCCCGGATCCGGAGAACTACGTCTTCGAGACCGCACGGCCCGGCGACCTGGTGCAGGCGACCCATCGCGTCCTGCTGGAGTTTCGGTTCGACGACTCCGAGGCGCGCTTCACCGACGAGTTCGTCGTCTTCGATGAGTGCTCGGAGTCGGTGATCATTGGCGCCACGACCATGCAGAAGTGGCGCATCCAGCTGGACTTCCAGAACAAAGAGATCATCTACCGCAAGACCGCCCAGCGCCTGCGGGTGTAGCCCGGGCGGTCCCGGTCACACCCGCAGCTCCACGCCCCCCACATCCCTCGGCCCGCCCCCGCTCGGCAAATCGGCGGGAAAGCGGTACCTTACCGCAATGGCAGATACCGGATCTCACCGCGTACGCATGATCGACAACGTCTTTATTCCGGTGCGCGACGGCACGCAGCTCTCCGCTCGGATCTGGCTCGGGGAAGCGGATGAGCCGGTACCGGCGATCATTGAGTACATCCCCTACCGAAAGAACGATGTGAAGGCCGTTCGCGACTCCATGATCCACCCCTTCTTTGCCGCCCACGGCTACGCCTCGGTGCGGGTGGACCTCCGGGGCAGCGGAGAGTCCGAAGGGATCTTGCGGGACGAATACCTCGAGCAGGAGCTGCAGGACGGCGAGGATGTGATTGCGTGGGTGCGCTCCCAACAGTGGTGCACCGGCAGCATCGGCATGATGGGCATCTCATGGGGCGGCTTCAACGCCCTCCAGCTCGCCGCCCGGAAACCCGAAGGCCTGGCCGCCATCATTCCGATCAGCTTTGCCGACGACCGCTACGCAGACGACGTCCACTACATGGGCGGCTGCCAGCTTCTGGAGAACCTGTCGTGGTCCTCGGTCATGTTCGCGGAGATGACCAAGCCGCCGGACCCCCGCATTGTCGGCGAACGTTGGATGGACATGTGGAAGGGGCGCCTCGACGCCGTCGAGCCCTGGCTCATCACCTGGCTCTCCCACCAGCTCCGGGACGATTACTGGAAGCATGGCTCCGTCTCCGACGACTACACCGACATCGACATTCCCGTCTTCGCCATGAGCGGCTTCGAAGACGGCTACTCCAACACGGTCTTCCGCCTCCTGGAGAACATCAGCGGTCCCCACAAGGGCTGGGTCGGCCCGTGGCAGCACCACTACCCCCACATTGCGGACCCCGGCCCGCGCGCCGGCTTCCTGCAGGAGGCTGTTCGCTTCTGGGACCGGCGGCTCAAGGGAATCAGAAACAGGGTCGATGATGACGCCGTCCTCACGGTGTGGCACGGCGACCCGGTGCATCCGAACGAGCTCGAAGACCCACGGCGGGGCAGATGGCTCGCCTTCCGGGAGTGGCCCCACCCCTCGATCAAGACACAGACCTGGAACCTGGACGTCTACTCGCTTACGCCGACCCCCACTGAGGCGCCGGGTCCAATAGCCGCGGCGGCGCAGGGGGAGCCCACCGCGGCGGTGGAGGTGGCCACGGCGCCGGAGTCCGGCTACGGCGCGGGGAAGTGGTACGGCTTCGTGTATCCGAACGACCGCCCCCAGGACCAGCGCCGGGACGACGGTGCGGCCCTCACCATCGACTCCGGACCGCTGTCCCAGACCCTGGACATCATTGGGCGACCGGTCCTGGAGCTCACCTTTGCCGCAGACCGTCCGGCGGCCATGGTGGCGGTGCGCCTGAACGACGTGCACCCCGACGGCGCGGTGGACCGCCTCTCCTACGGCCTTCGCAACCTCACCCACGACGACTCCCACGAGACCACGACGCCCCTGGAGCCGGGAAGGCGCTACTTCGTCCGGGTGCCCTTGAACTACACGGCGCGACGCCTGACGCCCGGCCACCGCCTGCGGGTCTCCATCTCCCCATCCTACTTCCCCCTGGCGTGGCCCTCCCCGGAGCCCGTGAAGCTCACGGTCTTTCCGGGACGGTCGCGGTTGCTGCTGCCGGTCTTTCATGGAGACATCGGCCCATTGGAGACTGAATTGGCGGAGGACCACGTGCCGGACACGATTGCCGTCTCCCATGTGGCGGATGGTTCCGACAGCCGGCGCGTCATCCAGGACCAACGCACCGGCGTCACCCGGCTCGAGGTGGAAAACGACTCCGGCGTACGCCGGTTCGAGGACATTGACCTGGAGCTGCAGCGCATCCGCAGCGAGGTCTACGAGACCTCCCGCTCCGACTACTACGCCACCCGCGCCGCCGTGGAATCACACCGGATCATGCGCCGGCAGAACTGGCACATCCACACGAAGACCTGGACCGAGCTCACCGCCACCGCAACCCACTACCGCATCAAGGCCTCCGTCGTCGCCCACCACAACGAGGAGATGATCCACCAGCAGATCTGGGACGAGCACATTCCGCGGAACGGGGTGTGAGCAAAGTCCTTGGTCGTGCCGCGTTGATCGGTGAAATCGGGCAGGGCGGAGCACGCCGGTCGCCGGAATCCTTCGGGGCAGAACCAATTGCAGGCCCCGGCGAACCTGGAGGCGTTCGTGATGTATTGACAAAGGGCACACAATTGTTACCTTTCTCCGTGTGACCTTCAACTGGGATGATCAGAAGAATCGACTACTGAAACGAACCCGACACATCGGGTTCGAAGAGGTCGTAGTCGCAATTCAGGAGGAAAGAGTCGTCGACATAGTGGAACACCCGGGAGAAGACCGCTATCCCAACCAACGGATATACCTTATCGAGCACCGAAACTACATCTATGCGGTTCCATTCGTACGCAACACAGAAACAGGGGAAGTATTCCTCAAGACGATCTTTCCCAGTCGCCGATACACCAGGCTCCATCTACATGCCAAGGGGAGTGCCAATGATGAATGAGCGCAAGAACTCCAGCGAGAACACATACATGGACAATGAAGAGCGTGAGCTGAGCGAGAGTCTCGAGCGAGGTGAGTGGCAGACCGTCGACGGTTTTGAGGATGCGAGAATGGAAGCGCGCCGGTACGCGGAAGCTACCCTGCGCAAAGATCGGCGAATGAACATCCGCGTTACTGAACGGGACCTGCAGAATCTGAAAGTCCGAGCGGCGGAAGAGGGTGTCCAGTATCAGACCCTCGTGACCATGGTTCTGCACAAGTACGTAACAGGGCAACTCGTGGAACGCGACCGCACTTCGGCCCGGTCCGGCAACGACGAAACATGACGTCAAACAACGCCGGCACCGACGCCGTAACACCCGGTCGAGGACGGAGAGCATCCAGGACCAATGACACCCTTCCACCTCCTCCTCATTGAAGATGATGCCTCCGTCGCCAAGGGCTTGATTGCGGGCCTTGAGCAGGAGGGGTTCCGGGTCACCTGGGCGGACACCGGCGCCGCCGGCCTGGCGGCGGCGCGCGAAGGGGCAACCACCGCCGGCACGGACGGCCCCGGCACGGACGGCCCCGGCACAGGCGGCGAGCGCTCAGGCGGCGCGCGCTCAGGCGGCGAGCGCACGGGCGGCGGCGGTGCGGCGTCGAAAGGCGGGGATGGGCCTGTAAACATCGATCTCATAATCCTGGATCTCAGGCTCCCGGACATGAGCGGCTTCGACGTGGCCAGGCAGATTCGCGGCGACGGCAACACGGTGCCGATTCTGATCCTCACGGCGAGCGACGACGAGGTGGACACGGTGCTCGGGCTGGAGCTCGGGGCGGACGAGTACGTGACCAAGCCCTTTCGGCTGCGCCCGCTGACCTCGCGGATCAAGGCAATGCTCCGGCGCACCTACGGGGAGCTGGCCGCAGGTCGCGACAAGCCGGAAGGTGCGGCCAGAGCCGGTGCGTTGCCGGAGGGGCGAACGCGCTTGGGGAGGGTGACCGTCGACCGCGAACGCCTGCGCGTCACGAAGGATGGTGCGGATGTCTTTCTCACCCCGACGGAGCTACGGATTCTGCTGTACCTCCTGGACCGCCCGGAGCGGCCGGTGACGCGGGACATGATCGTGGCGGCGGTCTGGGGGGACGACTACATCCTGGAGGATCCCCGGACGGTGGACGTTCACGTTCGCCACCTCCGGGAGAAGCTGGAAGACAACCCGGCGGAGCCGGTGTACATCCGCACGGTGCGCGGCGTCGGGTACGTGCTCTCGCCGCCGGAACATTAAGAAGTCTTAATCTCACCGCAACAGCGTCACAAACTCCGTGATCTATCTTCCGACGCAGAAACAGCGCAAGGAGGTCGCGAAATGACCAAACGAGTTCTTACGGTACTTGTCGTAATGGTGGCTGCGGCGGGCATGGCCTTCGCCGGCGGCGATCAGGAGTCTGCAGCGGAGACGACCCCCGGCAGCGGCGACACGGTCGGCACCGCGCCGGCAGCGCGATTCGGCCTTGCCTACGGCATGGGCCCCGCGCGGAGATACGCCATGAGCCTGGGCTTCGCCGAGTCACAGAACTATGTCGATGCCGACGGCGTCCTCATTACCGCCGTCCTGGAAGAGAGCGCGGCCGAAGCGGCGGGCCTGAAGCGGGGAGACGTGATTCTCTCCATAGATGGGACCGAGGTATCGACCGTGGCGGGCATTCATGCCCGGATCGCAGGGATGCGCGCCGGCCAGGAGGTCGACCTGCGCGTGGAATCGGGTGATCAGGTGGAGACGGTTACCGTCACCCTGGACGACCGTTACGCCATGCCGCCCCTGGGCATTCGGGGCGCCGCCACGCCGAACGCCCGCCGGGATGCAATGCGGCGCTTCGGCACCGCCGTTCGCATTCTGGAGGTCGCCGACGGCAGCCCTGCAGACCAGGCGGGCATTGAGCCGGGACACGTCATCACCGGCATCGACGGCGAGATTACACCGGGCGAGACCGTCACCGTCTCGTATATCGACGCGGAGTCGCTCGCCGGGGCGTCTCGCTTTGATAGCCTTGATGGACCGGAGGTGCAGACAACCACCCTCACCGTCGGCGAAGAGGACGGCAACGCCTACGTCGGCGTCCGCTACGTACCGCTGAGGGCGAGCTTCGGATTCACCAGGGGCGAGCACCGCGGCTTCGACGAGACACAGGGCCGCGGCGGCGGCCCGAGGATGCGCGGTGGCGCGGGAGGGATGCGCGGCGGCCCGGGGATGCGCGGCGGCCCGGG
>CAZUVX010000093.1:6110-10931 GCA_964623865.1 uncultured Spirochaetaceae bacterium
CGGGAGGGATGCGCGGCGGCGGCGCCCCGTCGAGAGGCGGCGCCTGGAACGGCGCTCCCCGGTTGTAGGTGTGGTGCAGATCGGTTTGTCCGGGAGCTTTCCTCGACAGCCGCTCAGATGTAGAATCTGCTCCAGGCGTCACACGGACCGAGGTAGACACAAACCTGCGCGGTTGGGCGGGCGGTGAAGGGGGCGCTCGCCGCCGCGCCGCCGTTGTCAGCCGACCAGACGCGCCTACCGTCGGCCCCGAATACTCATGAAGAGTTCCATTCGAACACGCATTGTGGCCTCATACGTTGCCATTGCTCTCCTCGTGGTCGTCACGGTCGGTGCCATCTTCTTCGTGGTGATTCACCGTATCTCCGACCGCGCCCGAGTCGCACTGCTCGAACAGATCGCCGACGCCGTCGCCGGCACCCTGGAGCGCCCGGAGGCCGAGGTTGCCACCCTCGCGGCGCAGCCGGCGCTGCGCCGGGCGCTGGATGCAACATCGCTCTTCAACAACGTCCGGATGCGACTGGTAGATTCCGAGGGCCGCGTCCGCTACCAGTCGGGTCGCCCGGATGCAATCGCCTTCAACATACGCATCATCGAGGACTTCCTTACCCGCCGTCGTAGCACCCCCGAGGACCATGTGCCCGGCGACGTCATGATGATGCGGAAGCAGATGGCGGAGCGGCAACGCGGCATGTTCCGCTTTCGCGCTCGACCGGTCGTCCCCCACCCGGCACCCTCTGAAGTCACACCACCCGATTCCCGGCGGGAAGCCGAGCAAACCGAGCCGCCGCGTGAGCCTGCAGAACCCTTCCGGGCGGAGCTGCGGCGGCCCGTGTCGATCCGCGGTGCGACCTGGCACCTGGAGCTCATGGGGGCCCCCGGTTTCGAGGAAGACTTCCTCACGCCGGCGGCGTGGGTCTTCGCCATTGCCGCCGTCGCCGCTCTGGCGGCCACGACCGGGGCGGGCCTCTGGATCGGCCGTCGCCTCACCGCTCCGGTCATACACCTCACCGAGCAGGCGCGGCGCATGGGGGAAGGAGACCTCTCGGTGCGCAGCGCGGTGCGGGGCTCGGATGAAATCGGCGACCTCTCCAGGCAGTTCAACACCATGGCGGACCGCCTTGCCGGCAGCTTCCGGGAGATCTCCCGGGAGCGGGACACGCTTCGCCGCTTTGCCGGGGACGCTTCCCACGAGCTACGCACTCCCCTCACCGCCCTGTCGACCTTCGTGGATCTCCTGGAGGGCGCCGCGGCCGCGGACACTGCCGACGGCGGTGCGGCTCACGGCGGTGCGGCCCACGGCGGTGCGGCCCACGGCGGTGCGGCCCACGGCGGCGCCGCGGCCGCCCGTGACCGCCTCAGAGAGCTGATTGCCGACAGCCGCGGCCAGATCGACCGGCTTCAGCACCTGGTGGACGATCTTCTCAGCCTGACGCGCCTGGACGGCTCGGTGGTCGAGCTTCGGCGCGATGCGCAGGAACCGGCGGCCCTTGCGGGAGCCGCCTGGAAGAGCCTGGATCCTCAAGTCCGGGAACGCGGCCGCCTGGTGGTTGATCCATCCTTGGACGCCCTCGGGCCGGTGACCTGCGACGGCGACCGAATGACCACTGCTCTGAAGAACCTCTTCGAGAACGCCCTGCACGCCCGGCCGGACGCGACGGTTACCGTATCCGCGGAGCGGCGGAGGCGCGGCTCCGCGGACAACGAAGGGGCGAGCGGCGGCGCGGCACGCACACCCGGCGGCGCAACCGACACTCCCGAGGCGGCAGCCACCGTTGTCCGTGTTGCCGACGACGGCCCCGGGGTGGCTGAGGCGGAGCTGGAGCGGCTCTTCGAGCGCTTCTACCGCTCCCCGGGGAACCGCTCCTCCGGCAGCGGCCTGGGCCTCTCGATTGTGGAGGGCATTGTGAAGCTCCACGGCGGGAGCGTGCGGGCGTACAACCGGGCGACCCGGGAGCGCGGCGAAAGCGGGTTGGTCGTCGAGCTCACAATTCCCGGCGGCGCCCCGGCGCCGGAGTAGCCGCGGCGCCGCGAGGCGCGCACTCAATCACGTCGAGACGGCGTACCCCATTCGCAGGCCGCCCCAGTGCCGGCCGCGGATCCGCACCGGCACCGAGATATCGATGTTCTGGGTCCCATCGTCCCGCAGGTACGCCTGGAGCAGCATGGACTCCTGGTGCTGCGCCGCCTTCCGGCTCACCGGGTCCGCATAGAAGCGCTTGTCCTTGGAGAAGCGCAAGTCGTGGTCGGGGTCGCCGGTCTGCTCCTCGCACAGCTCCGGCAGGTGCGTCGGCGCGTAGCCCTTGCGATCGGTGACGGCGCACGCCAGGAAAGTACGACCATATTCACTCCCCTTCTCTTTCAAGCGATGCCGAAGGCCGTCCAGCACGTCCTGCAACTCCTTCTCGACGATGGTGTCGTAGGCGGTGTGGTACTGCTGCGGCTCGGTGTTCTCTATGAGGCGGTAGGAAGGATCGAAGAGCTCCTCATCGGTGAAGTCGCCGGCATTCAGGTGCTCTTCGAAGACGCGGGCGACCTCCGCCACCGCCGCGGTGAGCTCCGCCTCGGCGGCGTGCTGATAGCTGTCGGCGCGGAAGGCGGCGACGGTCCGGGCAATGGCCTCCGACCGGTGCGTAAGCGTCTCGGAGTTTTGCGTCAGCGTGGTAAAGTCCGCGGCAAAGGACTCAATGGTTCCTTCCAGATCGCTGATTCGCGACTCGATGTCGGAGACCTCGTCGAGCTCGCCCTGGGCGATGTCGCGCATCTCCCCGGTCGCCTTCCGGGACTCGGCAATGCGCGTAGAGAAGCCGCCGAAGGTGTCGCGCAGCTCATCCAGGGCGTGGGTGAGCTGATCAACGTGACGCTCACTCTCGGAGGCAAGCTCACTGCTGGAGGTCATCTTCCGGTGGAGCGCCTGGAGCTTGTTCGTGGTCTCCCCTGCGGCGTCCCCGGTGCGTTGCGACAGGGTGCGGATCTCCTGGGCGACAACGGCGAAGCCCCTGCCCGCTTCGCCGGCACGGGCCGCCTCAATGGCGGCGTTCAGAGAGAGGACGTGGGTCTGCTCGGCAATGTCGGCGATCATGGAGAGCACTTCCCGGGTCTGCCGGACGAAGTCGGCGATCTCCTTCACCGACCCCGTCGTCGCTCTATTGGAGGCGCGAAGACTCTCTGCGTCCGTCATGGCGCGGTCCATCTTCTCCATGCCGGACTCGTAGATCCGGTTGGCCTCGTCCACGATCTCGGACGAGCGTCGGCTCTGCTCGACAATGCTTCGGAAGGACTCCAGGAAGCGATTCACCACCGCCACGATCTCCCGGGCGTGCTCGGTCTGACTCTGCGCCTTCTCCTCGGCGGATCGCGTGTAGTAGGTGGCACCGGCGGAAGCGACGGCCAGCTCCTCGGTCTGATCCACTGCGCGTTTCACGAGCCTGGAGAGCGCATCCAGTACCGAATCCAGGCGGCGCCCCAGGTCGGAATCAATATCCTTCGAGAAGCGCTCCTGGAGGTCGACGGTCAATTCACCGTCCTCCTCCCGGACCAACCCGTCGGCAACCTCCGCCAGATAGCGCAGCTCCGCCGCAAGGCCCGCCTCGGGTTCCAGAGCGTGCGGATGGTGCCGCCCTCCGTCCGGGTCACCCGCAGTTTGCCTCTGCGACGGCTCGATCCGCGCCGCCGCCCTGTGAAGCCGCCGGAGCGCACGGATTGCCGAAACCAGCGCGGCGACGGCCGCAACCACCACGGCAATTCCACCGACGGTGGCGGCGGGAGCACCGACGAAGAGAACGGCAACTGAAAGAACGACAGTCACCACCAGAGCTACAATCAGCGGGATCACGAGGCGGCGGCCGGGGACATCAGGAAGTGAATCATCTCTCATACGAATCGAGAAATGGTAGCACGGCTTCACCGGGTCGGCAATAGACCGATTGCCCGACGCGGTTGCCCGAAGCTGGAGGCGCCCCGCGGATTCGCGCCGGCGGATACCATTGAGCCCGGAGCAACCTACCCCGTCGGCGACGCCGCGGTTCGTCGCACTTGCCGCTCCGCCGCGCCCGGTGGTACAACCGTCGAAACATCGGAGTTCCGCGCACTCCAGAAGGAGCCCCCCGCCATGACAACACGCCTCGACCACCGCTCCCGCGTCCGGCCGTTGGTGCCGGCCGTCGGCATCGTCCTGCTATCTCTTATTGGGCTTTCCGGGTGCGCCACGGTGAGCGACGCCGGCTACTACTTCAACCTGTGGCGCGCCTCCCGCGCCGGGGACCGCTTCTACCGGAACTACGAGCCCGGCGAGCGCGACGTCGCCTTCACCGAGGTGAGCGACGTCCGGCTGGATGTCTACAGCCCCGTGGAGGGCGACGGCCACCCGGTGCTGATCTTCGTCCACGGCGGCGGCTGGGACAAGTACGACAAGCAACTCTTCGCCCCGGTGGCCATGCAGCTCGTCCCGCGCGACATGGTGGTCGTGATCCCCGACTACACCCTCTACCCCGACGCGACGTACCGCCAAATGAGCCGGGAAGTTGCCGCGGCGGTGGCCTGGACCTTTGATCGTATCGATGCCTACGGTGGCGACCCCGACCGCATTGTCCTGTCGGGCCACTCCGCCGGGGGGCACCTGAGCGGCTTGGTCGCCTTCGACGAATCCTGGCTCGCCGAGCACGACCACTCCCCCGCGGAGCTCTGCGGCTGGGTCGGTCTGAGCGGCGTCTACGACGTCGACGCCCAGATGGCCTTCGAGCGCGCAAAGGGCGGCGAGGCGCCGATCATGACCGCCGTCATGGAGGGGGAGGACAACTTCCCCGCGGCATCGCCGATTTCGTA
>CAZUVX010000094.1:0-10498 GCA_964623865.1 uncultured Spirochaetaceae bacterium
GCGATGTAAACGTTCCCCCCCGCCGCCGGGCGCCGGCGCGCGGGCGGTGGGGGTTCTGCGTCATGGCGCACGGATGACTCGCCGGCGACGGAGCGAGCCGCACGGGCCAGGGCCTCACCTCGGCGGGAGCATACCGGTACGGCGTGGGAACATGCCGGTACGGCAATGTTGCATTGCCTACTCTTCGTAATACACGTTATCAAGCACATTCGCGGGATCGGGCTCGCGGCTCTCTTCAGCGAACTTCACAGCCTGCTCAATCAGGTCGGCAATGTCGTGGTGCTTCGCATCGATCTGATCCTGCGAGAGGAGGCCCTCGTCTCGCAGGTGTTTCTCGAACCGAAGGATGGGGTCCTTCTTCTTCCACTCCTCGACTTCCTCGCGGCTTCGGTAGACCTCCGGGTCGCCGGTCCAGTGGCCGTACCAGCGGTAGGTCTTGGCCTCAATGAGAGTCGGTCCCTTTCCCTCTTGTGCACGTTTGATCGCCTTCGTCAGCGCTTTGTCGACGTCGAAGACGTCGTTGCCGTCGACAACCTCGCCCGGCATGTCGTAGGCCTTGGCGCGAGTGGCAATGTCCTGAACAGAGGTCGTCTTCTTTGCCGGCGTGCTCAGGGCGTACTGATTGTTCTCACAAATGAAGATTGCCGGCAACTTCCAGATGGCCGCAATGTTCAAGGACTCATGGAAGATGCCCTGGTTCGCGGCGCCGTCGCCGAAGAAGGTCACGGCGACCTGATCGGTTCCGCGCATCTGTGCGCTCAGGGCGGCCCCGACGGCGTGGGGAATCCCGCCGCCCACAATGGCGTTGGCTCCGAGGATCCCCTGATCCAAATCTGCAATGTGCATAGACCCGCCGCGCCCCTTGCAGTAGCCGGTCTCCTTGCCCATGAGCTCGGCCATGGCGCGGTCCGGGGTCGCGCCTTTGGCAATGGAGTGCCCGTGGCCGCGGTGCGTACTCGTAATGTAGTCCTCCGGGCGCAGATGCGCCCCGACGGTAGCGGCCACCGCCTCCTGGCCAATGCTGAGGTGCACCGAGCCGCGCAGCTTGTTCTCCTGAAACAGCTGCAGCGCACGCTCCTCGAACTTCCGGATAGTAAGCATGATCTCGTGAATCTTCAGCTTGGTGTCGTTGTTCATCGCGGTCCTTTCCCTGACCCGCTGCGCGCAGGTGCGGAGCTACTCCAGGTAGAACACCTCCCGGAGGAAGTGAATGGGTTCCGCTTCGCCGAAGTCGAAGGAGCCCTCGACCATCTTGCTGGTAATGGCGTTCCACCGTTGGCACGCTTCGCTCTGATCGAGGTACTGGAATGCCTTGTCGATGTCGTCACACTCGAAGCAGTAGAAGAACTGGTTGCCGTTCTGGAAGATCGAATAGTTACGGATTCCCGCCCGGGAGTGCTCCTCCAGGACTTCGGGCCAGGGGTCTAGGTGCATGTCAACGTATTCGTCGAGCTTCTCCGGTTTGACGGTCCACACCCATGCGTACTTGTTGCTCTTGTTCATTCGTAACTCCAGTCGGAGCGGAGGCGCTCCGTTCCTCCGCCGGGCCCGGCGGATCGGCGTCAATGGATCTGCGCTGGGGGCGGCGCATACCCGCTCTATCCCCCTACAGCCGATAGAACTCGATGGCGTTCTCTCGAAAGATCTTCCGGCGATCCGCCCCGCTCATGCCCCCAAGGGCCCAGTCGAGGGTCTGCACCCACCGCGGGTAGTCCGTGGCCTGGGCGGCAACCGGCCAGTCGCCACCGTACATGACACGATCCACACCGAAACACTCCAGGACGTGATCGATGTAGGGCTTGAGATCGTCTTTGGTCCACTTCTCGAAGTCCGCCTCGGTGGCCAGCCCCGACATCTTGCACCAGACATTCGGGAGCTCGCTCATGGTCTTCAGCTCACTCTTCCAGGGCTCCATGACGTGGTTCTTGATGTCCGGCTTACCGATGTGATCCAGAATGAAGGTCACCTCCGGGCACTGCTCGACAAAGCGAAGGGTGTTCTTCATCTGCGCGTGATTGATGCAGATGTCGAAGGTCATGTCGAACGTCGGCAGGAGCTTGACGCCTTCGATGAAGCCGGGGCGCAGGCAGAACTCCGGATCGGGCTCGAATTGAATGATCCGCCGGATTCCTCGAACCAGGGGAATCTCCGCCAACGCGGCGAGCTCGCGCTCCACTGCCTTGCCCCTCTCCAGCGGCGCCCAGGGAACCATCGCTTGTATGCGTGTGTCATCCTTCGCGACCTCCGCCACCCAGTCCGCTTCCTTCTTGTACTGATCGAAGTCGGCCTCTGCCTGAACGAAGACCATACTTTCCACGTCAATGTCACCGCAGGCGGTGCGGTAATCACTGATCAAGTGAGGCTTGTTCAACACAGGAACGGCGTCCAGCCAGGAGTACCGGATCTCGCGGGTGTCCCAGATATGGAGGTGTGTGTCGACAATCGGAAAATCGATCATGTTTGCTCCTCGTCTCCCGTCCGTCTATTCGACAGCCGGCCGCTCAGTCGCTGCCGGCGAAGCTCGAGGCTTCCCCGAGCCCTTCGCTTCCCATTGCCAGGTATCCCCCGTCGACAAAGAGGTCGGTACCGGTTATGAAGCTCGCGTCGTCGCTCAGAAGAAAGGCGGCGGCAGCCGCTACCTCCTCGACCCGACCGAGACGGCGGAGGAGGTGGAACTTGCCCCACACGGGTTCCCACTTCTTTCGATCGAATCCCGCAGCCTTGTCCACCTCCCGGGTCCAGATCCATCCGGGGCTGCAGGTGTTCACCCGGATCGATGGGGCAAGATCCATTGCCATACAACGAGTCAACTGAACAACGGCTCCCTTAGCCCCGTTGTAGGTCCAGCGATTCGGCTGCGCGATGTACGCCGAAATACTCGACATATTGACAACGGCTCCTGCACCCCGCTTCTGCATATGAGGCGCACATAACTGAACCATTGTTGCGTACCCCACGGGACCCACCATGAACATGCGTTCCCAGTCATCCCGGGTCGCATCCATGCCCTTCGCAATGAATGAGAAGGCATTGTTGATGAGGCAATCGAGCGTGCCCCACTTCTGCACAGCCGTGTCCACGAGCTCCTTACAGAACTCTTCCCTGGACATGTCGCCGCGAACGAACTGAACCTTGTAGCCCTTACCGGCGAACTCCTTCTCCGTCTTCTCGCCGACGTCGCTGATACCGGAAAACGTGACGGAGCACCCTTCGCTGCAGAGTCGCTCGACACACGCCCGCCCAATACCCGACGATCCTCCCGTGACAATGGCGATCTTGCCGTCAAAGCGACCGGTCATGGGAACTCCTTGTGTAACGTGCATGGTATAGATACCTACGAGCTCGAAATGTGGAGACGCCGATCCACGGCGTCTCCACGAACGCTTCAACAGGTTGTACTAGAAGTTGAAATCGTCGATATTTTCCGCCGTGAAGACGGTCGGAGGTCCGGTGATTACAACACGATTCTCGCCTATGGTGCGGCTCCCGAGACCGGGCACGTCAAAGTCGACACCCTCTGCGGCTTCGATCTCACCCAGCGCCAGTTCTGTGGCGAGATAACCTGCCAGATAGCCTTCATCGAAGGGGCTCCAGAGGGCGAATGCCTCGACAGTGCCGTTCTTGATGAAGCGACGCATCTGGTTGGGAGTGCCGAGGCCGGTGACCTGCAACTCAGGTGCGCGGCCGGCATTCTCAACAACCTGGGCGGCCGCCGCAACGCCGACTGTCGTCGGAGAGATGATGCCGCGCAGATCGGAATACTTCGTCAGGAGTGCTTCCGCCTCAGTCGTACTCTTCTGCGGGTCGTCATCGCCGTAGGCAACCTCGACGAGTTCCATGTCCTGATACTTCGACTCCTCGAGTGCTTCCTTCATTCCCTCGATCCAGTAGTTCTGGTCGGGAGCATCGGTCGTCGCGCTGAGGATCGCGATCTTGCCCTCGTAGTCGATGAGTGAACCCATGAGCTCGACCTGACTCGACCCGGTGATTTCGAAGTCCATCGGCAAGATGGCTACGTCCCGATAGTCCTCACTCCCGGGAATGTCCGAGTTGACGACGATTACCTTGATGCCCTCGTTCATTGCCTGCTCGAAGACCCGGTTGAGAGCATCCGGGCTATTGGGAGAAATTGCAATGACGTCAACACCCCGTTGGATCTGCGTACGAATGAAAGGCAGCTGCGAGGTCGCCTCCGCGGTTGCCGGCGCAACAGTCGTGAAGTTGAATCCCAGCTCCCCCGCAGCTTTCTCGAACCCGCCGATGATCGAGTCGAAGTACGGGTTACCGGTGTTCTTGGGGATGTAGACGATCTCGAGATCCTCGGCCGTCCTTTCCTCCATCTCTTCCGCGTCTTCGCCCTGTTGTCCGGCGGCGCTCGCCATGAACACGCCTCCGAGCCCAACCAGGAAGACGAGGATCAGCACCATGAACTTGTGTCTCATGACACACCTCCTTGCGTTATTGATGGTGGGGCAACGCCCCACGTTACGCGCTATTGCACACGTTACTTCCGCTTACTGTATATAAAGTTCGACAGCACGATCGCGAAGATCAGCAGGCCGCCGAGAACGGTCAGTTGACTCTCGATCTTGATGTTCGCAACGGTCATCCCGGTTCTGAGGGAAGCCAGCACAAAGAAGGCGATAAAGGTTCCAATCACGTTCCCGCGGCCGCCGTTTATGTCGGCGCCTCCCAACAACGCTATTGTCACGATCTCGAGCTCGCCCGTCCTAGCGAGGTCGTACCGGGCGACACCGAGGCGCGACATCATCATGAGGCCCCCTATTGCCGCAAACACCCCTGTCATGCCAAATAGAATCATCTTGATCCGGCGCACGTGCATGCCGGAGTAGATCGCGGCCTTCTCGTTTGTGCCGATCGCGTAGACCTGCCGGCCGAAGATGGTCTTGTTAAGAATGAGTGCCAGGAGGATGAAGACGACGATGAAGAAGATGAGGGGTAGCGGGAAGATCCAAGCGTAGCGCATATCCACACCGACGAACCAGTCCGGAAAGCGCCCAATGGAGTGGTCCCCGAGTAGAATCTGAGCGATTCCACGGTACAGTGACAGTGTTGCAATGGTCACGATGATGGACGGGAGCGCGAACCTCGTTACGATGAAGCCGTTGAAGAGTCCTATCCCCAGTCCGATGAGCAATCCGATTGCAAGCGTAAACCCGAAGGGGACCCCCAGCTCGTAGAAGGTTGCCGTAGTCGTGGCAACGAGAGCCATGGCAGAAGCGACTGAGAGGTCTATCTGTCCGCTCAGTATGATGAAGGTGAGAGGAAGCGCAATGAGCCCGAACTCAATGTAGAGCGATGAGGAATCGAGAATGAAGAGGAAATCCCGGAAGTAGGGCGAGAGGATCGAACCGAGGATCACCGCCGCAATGAGCATGAGGATGGTCCCGTACTCGGGACGTAGAAAGCGGTTGTACCACGCAGCCTGTGGGACCTCCGGCCGTGCTCGATTCCTCGTTGCAGTTTCGGTCTCACCTGGAGCGCTTCTCGCCATTCCCATCTCCTTACGCCTGTGCGCTCTTGTTCTGCACGACCTTGTCGAGGATCAGCGCGAGCAGGATGATGAATCCGTACATGGCCTGCTGCCAGAACGCCGAGACTCCCAGCACGGCCAGAGCGGTGTTCACGATCCCAAGTAGCAAACAGCCTATAACCACGCCGAACACCGACCCGGTGCCTCCGGAAATGCTTGTACCGCCGATCACCGTCGCCGCAATGACAATGAACTCGAATCCCACACCGGTGATGCCCGGATTTACGTACCCGAAGCGAGAGGCGTACACGATCCCGGCAAAGCCCGCACATGCCCCTGCAATTGTGTAGACAACAAGCACAATCCGGCTGGTATTGATACCGCGCAACTCCGCTCCCTTTCGGTTGCTCCCCATTGCGTAGATTTCGCGGCCAATGTGGGAGTACTTCATGAACAGGTGCGCGCCCACGGCGATAAGCGTCGCGAAGATGATGATCGCCGGAATGCCGACGAAGGAGGTCTGCGAGAGGCGAATGAGATCCTCGGGAATGTAGTTCGGATCGATCTGCCGCCCGCCGCTGACGATGAAAAGCAGACCGCGGTAGGCGTTCAGTGTTCCAAGCGTGACGATTATGGCGGGGATCTTCAGCTTCGAAATCAAGAGACCGTTGAAGAGACCAAGCCCCCCGCCGATCACGGTTCCCAGGAGGAATGCCGGGAGCACCGGAAAGTCCGCGATTCGAATGAAGAGCATCCCGACAGCAATCCCGCTGAAGGCGAGTATGGAGCCAAGAGAGAGGTCGATGTTCCGAGTAATGATGACCATCATCTCACCCATGGCGACAATCACGATCAGCGGAACGTAGAGGAGAACGCTCCGTATGTTGGCGGGTAGGAGAAACCGCGGCTCGATCGCAGCTACGATCCCGAATGCCGCAAGAGCCGTAACAAGCACGCCGAGCTCTTTGATGCGGTAGAGGTTCAACCGCTTCGGCCGCGCTTTCGTTGTGTCCTGGGCCATCATACGCTTCTCGTCCCGGCGATCGACCTGGTGGCGGCCCCCATGATTGCGCTGTCCCTTATCTCACCGCCTTCGAACATCCCCGTGACCACTCCCTCCCGCATAACCATGACCCGGTCACTCAGAGACGTAATCTCCGGAAGCTCAGAGGAGATCATCACAATCGCCTTTCCATCCAGGGAAAGCTGGTTGATGATCTTATAGACTTCCTCCTTTGCGCCCACGTCGATCCCCCGAGTCGGTTCGTCCAAGATGAGAATCTCCGGCTCAGCCAGCAGCCACTTAGCGAGGACTGTCTTCTGCTGGTTGCCGCCGGAAAGCTCCTGAACAGCCTGTCTCATGCTGCGCATCTGGATGTTCAGGATTCTCCGGTACCGTTCACACAGCTGGTCCTCTTTCCTGAGGTCCAGCCAGCCACGCTTCGAAATCTTGTCCGGCACTGCGGAGGTCATGTTGGTGGCAATAGGATACGGAAGGAATAGACCTTCGTACTGGCGGTCCTCGGGCAAGTAGATGAGCCCCTGCTTCACGGCATCCATGGGATTCGAAATCGCAATCGGCTTTCCGTAGGCGAGGACCTCGCCGGAGTCGAAAGGATCAATACCGAAGATTGCGCGGGCAACCTCGCTTCGTCCTGCACCCACCAGGCCGGCGACCCCGAGGATCTCCCCCCGGCGTACGGTAAAGCTCACGTCGGCAAAGACTCCTCGCGAGGACAACCCGCGGACCTCCAGCACCGTTTCTCCCTTTTCCGAAGGATCACGGTGGATGTGGTCCTTCATGGCGCGGCCGATCATCTTCTCGATGAGAATCCCCTTGTCGACCTTCTCTCGGGCATATGTCCCGACGAAATCGCCGTCGCGAAGTACGGTGATCCGATCCGAAATCTCGAGAACCTCATCCAGGCGGTGACTAATGAACACGAAGGACTTTCCCTGCTCCTTGAGTCGCCGAACAATGATGAACAGCTTGGCAACCTCGCCGGGCGTGAGCGATGCCGTCGGCTCATCCATGATGATGAGCTCTGCGTTCTGGGAGAGCGCGCTCACGATCTCCACCATCTGCTGGTCAGCCGTGGACATGTTCGCCATCTTCTGGTGCGGCTGCAAGTCGACTTCCAGGGACTCCAGCAACTTCTTTGAGCGCCGGTAGATGTCCTTCCACTTGATTACGGTCTTGTAGTCCTTGCGCGTGTGGCCGATGAATATGTTCTCCGCAAGGTCGAGGTCGGGAAAGATCAACGGCTCTTGGTGAATCAGGGCAATGCCTTCCTGAATCGCCTCGTGAGGATTCTTGAAAGCCACATCACCGTTGCCCATGGAGAGGTGACCGCGGGTCGGCCGGTAAACTCCGGCGATAACGTTCATGAGGGTGGACTTCCCGGCACCGTTCTCGCCGATCACCGCGTGGACTTCTCCGCGGAGGAAGTCCAGATCAATGTCTCGGAGAACTTCGACGCCGCTAAACGTCTTGGAGATGCCGTGTGTTCTCAGGAATACCTGGTCACTTCCGCTCATCACATTCTCTCAGCTCAGTACATCAGGAGTCCGCCGTTTACGTTGAGCGTCTCGCCGGTAATGAAATCCGCCTTGTTGGAGGCCAGAAAGACCATCGCCTCGGCCACCTCCTCTGGAGTGGCAAAGCGCCCGAGAGGGATCGCACTCTTCAGGCGCTCGACCGTATCAGGGGTCCACCCGTCGGTCATTGGAGTGGTCGTCGGCCCCGGCGCGACGCAGTTCACTGTAATCCTGTGCTCGGCCGCGTACAGCGCGAACGACTGCGTTAACGAGATTACGCCCGCCTTCGAAGCGGAGTAGTGGGCACCTACCCGCTTACCTGCCCCGCGCCCCGCGTTGGATGCAACATTGATAATCTTCCCGCGACCCTGCGGAATCATGATGTCCAGAGCCATCTGGCTGCAGAGGAACACGGCGCGTAGGTTCACTGCGAACATCCGGTCCCACTCTTCGAGAGAGATCTCGGGGATTGGTGTCAAACTCGTCACACCCGCGCAGTTGAAGAGCACGTCCAGAGGTTCGTCATCTTTCGCCACCGCGTCGAAAAGTCGCTGCACCTGGTCGTTCTTCGTGACGTCGGTCCGGCGAAAGGTATATGGCGCGTCGGCGTGTGCAGTCCCAAGCCCGCAGTTGCGCCTAAGGTCCGCCCCAAGCACCCGATGTCCAAGTTCGAGCATCAAGGTGACCACGGCGTATCCAATTCCGCTTTCCGCACCCGTCACCACAACCACGCCGTCACGCCCCCGCACTCCAGCCCGAAGCTGCGACCTCGCCGCCTCGTGGTAAGATATGTGGATAGGGTACCACGGATGGCGGACCTGTCAACGACTATTTTTTTACCGATTAGTGGACATTTTGGGGACGAAACGGGTAAGGTTCGAACGTGGGAATGGACCGCCGCAGCCCAGACGACGGCATCGGTTCAACAGATAAACATTGACCTATATGGATATCTTACCATACGATACGCTATGGCGTTGAAGCACTTCTCCCCGATCCAATCCGGAGACAAGATTGAGCAGATCGTCGGTGTCCTCAAGGATCTGATTATTGAGGAGAAGCTCGAACCCGGCAGCGAGTTGCCGCCGGAACGGGAGCTCGCCGCCCAGTTGAACGTCAGCCGCTACAGCCTCCGGGAGGCGCTCCGGGCCGCGCAGGCCCACGGACTGATTACGCTCAGCCAGGGGAAGAGACCCCGCGTCAGTCTACCCTCCACCGATGCCGTAACGGAGGTGTTCGGCATAGCCATGAAGCGTTCAAAGGTGAGCCTGTCCGAGCTCATTACCGCGCGAATCAGCCTGGAGTGCGACATTGCCGCCATTGCCGCTCGCAAGGCGGACAGGGAGCTCGTCGACCGACTCGAAGCGAACACCCGGGACATGGAGGCTCACAATGACGTTCTCCTCTGCTGCGTCGACTGCGACTTGAAGTTCCACGACGCGCTGGTAACCTTCACCGGTAACGCCGTCTTCAAGACCATGCTCGACTCGGTCGCCCAACACCTCAAAGCCTCTCGCTTGGCAACTCTCCAGCTCACCGGAGTTGACCGCGCCTTGGTGGGCCACAAGAGACTCATTGAGGCGCTGCGAAACAAAGACCCGGACGCCGCCCACAACGCCATGCATGCGCACCTGGAAATGGCGGAAGACGATATCTCGAAGTTGGAAGCGCATCAGAACGGGGACCAGGCCGCTCCCGACACATAGGGGGCCGGCAGCCCCCCTACACCATCGCCTTCACAAACCTCCAGCCCTCCCGCGCCGCCGTTTCCGCGTCGGGCTTCGGGAGGAACTCTCCGGAGACGTAGCCGTGGTAGCCGATCTCCCGAAGGGTATTCAGAAGCTTGTTGAAATCGATGTGCCCGGCGCCGGGGTACCAGCGGTTGGAGTCGGCGACGTGGAAGTGGAAGAGGCGCGGACCGACGTCGCGGATGGATTGGGCCATGTCGGCCTCTTCAATGTTCATGTGGAAGGTGTCGAGGAGCAGTCCCAGGGCCGGAGAGCCGACGCGGTCGATCAGCGCCAGGCCGTCGGCGGCGCAGTTGACCAGGGAGGTTTCGTAACGGTTGATTGCCTCCACCGCAACGCCGACGCCGGCCTCCTCCGCCCGCCGGCACAGGGGCTCGAGCGCCTCATCGAGCCACGCTTCGGCTTGCTCCCGGCTCACGGACTCCCAGTGCACGCCGCGGACCAGGCCGATTATGACGAGCGCCCCCAGCTCCCCTGCAAGGTCAATGTGACCGTGCACCCGTTCCACCGCAGCTTTGCGCACATCCTCATCGACATGGGTGAATGAGAGCCCCTCCTCCCCCCATGCCTGACCCGTACCGATGGCTGGGACCTCGAGGCCGCGCGCCTCGGTGAGCCGCCGAATCTCCGCGGCCTCAATGAGGGAGGGATCGCGCACCGCCGGCTCCACCCCGTCGTAGCCGATTGCCGCCAGAGTATCCAGGTTGCCCTCCATGCT
>CAZUVX010000095.1:0-4794 GCA_964623865.1 uncultured Spirochaetaceae bacterium
GAGACACTCCGCAATGCCGAGTGGATTTGGGAAGAAATCCTGACGTATTGCCGAAGAACATATCCGAGCTTGTTCCAACCGGAACCGTAGCTAAACACCCGGCCACGCCGATGCGCGGCGCGCGCACGGCTGGGATAGATAGCAGGAAGGATAGCAGGTCAATTCTTCTTTGGTTGCATGAACTCATTGAGCTCACATCTGGTCGGATGGTCCACGAGCTTGTGGCTCTCGTCGATGAGATCGGCGAGCTCCTCGTCATTGAAGATCACATAGTCGGCGGCGATGCGGTCGATATGGAGCTCCGACTCTGCAACGGCCGGGGCTCTTTCGTTTGCGGCGTGGTGTAGATCACCCCTAGATGCAAAGGACGGCTCATGGTCGATTACCGCGGAACGGATTGGCCGAGTTCACTCAGGCGAAGACGTCGCGAGAAGGAGAAGGGAATCCGGGGATTCCAGCTGCGTAGTTTGCAAGAGAATCCGTACGGCATAAACTGAGAACCATGAATCCCAATGTAAAAAACGCTGAAATTAGAGTTCTGCTGGTGGAAGACGAACCCTTGATCGCTCTCGATGAGGAGCGCACCCTGACGGACGCGGGGTACGTAGTTCTGAAAGCCCACACCGGGGAGATGGCGATCGAAATGGTGTGTGATTCCACTCGGCCTGAGCCCATCGATCTGATCCTCATGGACATCAATCTCGGCCCGGGTATAGATGGAACCGACGCCGCCCGGGAGATACTCAAGACACACAAGATCCCGATTCTATTCCTCTCGGGCCATACCGAGCCCGAAATCGTGGAAAAGACCGACAACATCACTTCATACGGGTATGTCGTAAAAGGATCCGGCTCTGTTGTGCTGCTTGCCGCCATCAAGATGGCGCTGCGGCTCCGGCACAGCGAGCAACGCTTCCAAAGTGTTCTTTCGCACGTCCGGGAGGTGGCGGTTCAAGGGTACGCGGCCGACGGTACCACAAACTACTGGAACGCAGCTTCGGAGCTGGTGTATGGCTATTCCGCGGAAGAAGCGATCGGCAGAAAACTCTGGGACCTCATCATCCCCCCTGAGATGGTTGCGGAGGTCAAGGAGTCGGTGTTCCGGATGCTAACAACGGAGCGTCCTCATCCACCGGAGACGCTCTCACTCTTGCACAAGGACGGCTCGCGAGTTCGGGTTCGTTCGAGCCACAGCGTAACACGCAACGCCGCGGGTGTGCCGGAACTGTTCTGCCTGGACGTCCCCTTGGACGTCTTAACAGCCGAGTAATGCCGCTTTCCCACAGCCGGTCGCACGCGTCTAACAGAGCGACCTCACACAACTCGATTCGCCCGCGCTACCGGGTGCACCCCGCCGAGGGGCGGCTCCGCCCGGCGCAATGGCCGCTCTCACCGCGTCGCGGCCTCGCACCTGACCAGGCCGAAGTACTGGTCGATCGCCCGGGGGCCAATGTACCCCTTGGATATGGCGATCTGTCCGAAGAGACGCGAGGGTGTTCGCCGCTGGGCCTCCAGTACTTCCTGGACCTGCTCGGGAGTCATTGCTCCGGTCTTCACCAGGAACTCCCCGAGGCGAAGTGTGGATCGACCGCTGCCGTGAGTCTCTACCTGTTCCATTGCGTTCCTCTCCGTGTCGCAGCGCGAGTCGTCCAGGTACGCCCCACGGCTGTGTGTGCGCCCCACGGCTGTGGAGGCGCACCGCCCGATTGTCACACGCCGGCCGCGGTGGTCTCGGCCTGGGCCGTCACCGCGCTCAGTTCGCCGTCACCGAATACCTTGTCTAATCGCAGAATGACGACGAAGGTCTCGTCCACCTTGCCGATCCCCTGGATGAACTCGCCGTTCACCCTGGTACCGAGGCGGGGCGGAGGTTCAATGCTCTCCGCCGGGATGTCTATCACCTGGTCTACCGCGTCGGCGCGGCAGCCGACGGTGATCGCATCCGCGCCCACTCCCACGTCCGCCACAATGATGGCCGTGTCCACCGTGTCTTCGCGTTCATCCATGCCGAACTTCAGGCGAAGATCCACCACCGGCAGGACCTTGCCCCGCACGTTGGTAACCCCTCGCACGTAATCCGGCATATGCGGAAGGCGGTGGATGGTGGCCACTTCCAGAACCTCACGCACCTGAGTGACGTTCAGAGCGTACCGCTCGGAATCCAGCGCAAAGGTCAGATACTGATTCGTCAAAGACTCTTCCATTTGCTTCTCCTTCGCCGACTCAACGTCGGGAGCGCCGCAACTTCATCCATCCGTTGTCGGCGGTGACGCGGCCGCGCGCCCCCCCAAGGGCGGCCCGGCGTGCGGCCGCACGCGGCCTGCGGACTCAGTACGCCTCGAATTCGTCGTCGCGGACGTCACCTCTTCCGCCCTCACCGTCCATTGCCAGGGTAATGCCGGTGTGCTCGGACCGTTGCGCGCTCTGCGTGGCGGAGCCGCCACGCGCAGTGCCCGCCGAGCCGGCCCGACCACCTCGTGTGGTCGCACTGCCGTTGCCGCCGCCGTGGCCGTTGCCGCCGCCGTGGCCGTTGCCGCCGGTAGACCCGCCGCTGTTGTGCGTCCCTGCGCCGACCGTCGTGGCGGCGTGTCCTCGTTGACCGACGGACGCGGCGCCGCCTCCCGACCGCATACCTGCGTTGGATGTCAGAAGCGGAAGCTCACCTTCCTTGATCTTGAAGAAGGCCATGGTGTCCTGGAGCGCTTCTGCCTGGCTCGAGAGCTCTTCGGCCATGCTCGACATCTCCTCGGCCTGGGAAGCGTTCTGCTGCACGACCTGGTCGAGCTGCGCCAGCGCCTTGTTCACCTGCTGACTTCCGGAGCGCTGCTCCGCGCTGGCCGCGCTGATCTCCTGGACGAGCTCGGCGGTGCGTTGAATGTCCGGTACCAGCGCTTCGAGGAGCCGCCCCGCGTCCTCGGCAACATCGACACTGCTTGTGGACAGCTCGCTGATCTCACCCGCCGCAGTCTGGCTTCGCTCGGCGAGCTTGCGCACCTCCGAGGCAACTACCGCAAAGCCCTTCCCGTGCTCACCGGCGCGAGCGGCCTCGATCGCGGCGTTCAGCGCAAGTAGGTTAGTGTTACGCGCAATCTCCTCTATGATGGTGATGCGCTCGGCAATGTTCCGCATGGCCTCCACGGTCTGCTGGACGGCGCGGCCGCCCTGTTGTGCGTCCTCGGAGGCCTTGCGGGCAATCTTCTCGGTCTCCTGGGCGTTGTCGGCGTTCTGCTGGATGTTCGAGTCCATCTCTTCCATGGAAGAGGAGACCTCTTCAGTGTTAGCCGCCTGCTCGGTAGCGCCCTGGGACATCTCCTCGGCGCTCGAGGACATCTGCTGGCTGCCGGATGCAACGTAGTCACTCGCCGACTTCACACTCGCTACGACATCCGTCAGCTTCTCCTGCATGTTTCGAAGCGAGTCCGCCAGTCGCCCGACCTCGTCCTTCTGATAGACCTTCAGCTCCGCCGCCAGATTGCCTGCTGCAAGCTCCTCTGCAAAACGCACCCCGCGTTTCAGCGCCTGCGTGATCATGCGGGTGAGGAAGATCGTAATGACGACTGCGACCAAAAATGCCAGTAGAAGGCCGATGAGTACGACCAGCCGCGATGCTATCACGGACGCGACGGTCTCCGTCATGCGGTCCTGCATCAGGGTGATGCCCGCCGTTGCGACGTTGTTCGTCGCCTCGAGCACAACGTCGGCCGCTGCCTCGCGCTGCCGGCCGAGGTCGGCGATCTGGAGCATGGCGTCCGATATATCACGAATGGCGCCCTGGTAGTTCTGCCCGGCCGTACGAATGGCGGCGAGCTGCGCCATATCCTCATCGTTGTAGGTAATGCTCTCCAGCTCGACAAGATTATTGAACACCTCGTCCAGGCTTGCCGCAACGTTCTCCAGGCTCTCGTAGTTGTTTTCCGCCTGCGCCGTGAAGTTGGCGACCCGAACCTCATTACCGGTGTCAATGATGTTGTTGATCAGCGTGACCTTCTGCAGACGCTCGCGCAAGACTGCGTTGGAGGCGTTGCCGTTTATCTCTTCCGTCATGCTCGCATTCATGGAGTCCAGATACGCTTCGGCACTCTCCATGTACCTTGCCGCCGCAACGTCCAGCCGCTCCCGCAGGTCGTCCACCTCCTGCGCCGCGCTGCGGGTTTCCTCGGAAAGACTGCGGTACGTCGCAACGTTCGACTCCACCTCCGCTACCGCTGTCTTCAGCGTCGTTAGGAAGGTGAAACGTTCAGCCAGGGCCTCGGCCTCGTTGAGATAGGAGTCGACCCTTCCGAGATACTCCTCCGCCTCTTCGTAGTAACTGTCTTCAAGGGTGAGGCCGTAACCACGCATGTTGTACATGGTCAAGAGCGCATTTCGTTCGAGGTCGTTGGCAATGCGGACCTCCGGGACGTATGCCCGGTCGAGCTCCTCGGCGTCTCCCTGGATGGTTGTCAGATTGACTACCGCAATGCCGCCGACGATCCCTACCAGAATGATTACCATGCCGAAGCCGACGATCAGCTTCCCGGCCATCTTCATGTTCTTGAGCATCTTCCTAGTCCTCCTGGCTCACGTTGTTCAGTTTCTCTCACCCACCGGCACGGCGCCGACATTCGCGTTTGGAGAGTAAATGGAGTTTATATCTTTTTTAATGCTTTCGGCAAGAGTTTTATTTCAGTTTGTGCCCGCCGCCACCAACAATTCTTGCACCACCTCACGCGGGTCGACACAAGCTCCGTTTCCGGGTAGATTCACGCGGCAATGGCAACGCAGCAGAGTCCGCCCCTGAAGGCCCCTGTGGGC
>CAZUVX010000095.1:4894-10419 GCA_964623865.1 uncultured Spirochaetaceae bacterium
TGAAGGCCCCTGTGGGCTTTAGAGCCCCTGTGGGCTTCGGGATCGCCGGCACCGTGGTTCGCTTGTACCGTCCCATGACGAAGGAGCATTGCGACGCCGCGCTTGGGCATGCCGAACTGAGCGACGGGGTGCCGCTGTGACCGGTCGATCCTTCGGCGCCGCCGGCGGACTGGCCTTCCTGGAGCCGCGCTTCTCCCGGTTCGCCCACGAGATCGTGCGGCTCGGCTCGGGCGTGTACCTGCGCTTCGGCGAAGGCGTCGCCGCCGTCACCGTGGACGGCGCCGCAACCCTGGTGGAAGAGTTCCGCCGCTTCTTCGCCGGGGAGACGCGTCTGATCATTGCCTTCCGCCACCCCTCCGTGACCGATGCGCCGCTTCTCGGCAACCTCTTCGCCCGGCGAGTTCCGCGTCTTGCCCGGCGCGCCGGCACTCCCCTCGGCGCCCGCAGCTTCGTTCACTTCCTGTACGGCCGCGGCGTCCCGGTTTGGGCGGGCCGCCCCGTGGGGTGGATTCTGCCGCGCCTCTGTGCCGTTCCGGTCTACCATCGCCGGGCGGATTCCCGTGGCATGAACGCCGTCCGCGCCGCCGCCGCCGCCGGCCGCTTCCCCCTCGCCCTCGCCCCGGAAGGGCAGGTCACCTACCACAACGACACCTTCGGGGAGCTGGAAGGCGGTACCGGCCGCATTGCCCTCTGGTGCCGCGACGACCTCCACAAGGCCGGTTGCACCGAGCCGGTCCGTCTGCTCCCCTTATCTGTCGCCTACCACTATCCGGACACCGCCGCGGACATCTTGCCGAAGGTGCTCCGGGAAGTCGCCGCCGCCGTCGGCCTGGAATCAGACCTTGAGATCGATGCTCACGGCGCCCTCGACCGGACTGCGACCTACCACTACCTCATGACCCTCACCGCGCATCTGGTCGCACAACTCGAGGGCCTCTACGCGCCGTTTCTGCCGGCCGGCACCACCACCGGCGGATCGGAAGATCCCGGGGCCCTGCGAGCCCGGATCCGGGCGGTCTGCGACGCCGCCCTCCGCGCCGGCGAGCTCGTTCACCATCTGCCGTCGTCGGGAAGCTTCCTGGACCGGATCTTCCGCCTGCGGGACGCCGGGTGGCGCGCCATGTTCCGCGACGACATCGAGCGGCTGTCGCCGTTGGAGCGCGCTCACGCCGACACCCGGGCCGAGGAGGCAAAGGTTGCCACGCGTCACATGGAGCTGGTCGACGTCCTGGAGTATGTCGACCCCGGAAGCATCGGGCCGGAGGCCCCAATGCATCGTTTCATTGAGCACGCAGTCGACCTCCACGATGTGATCAACCGCATGCGCGGCGGCACCATCGCCAATCGCCTGCGCGTGAAGGGGCGTCACGCTGTCGTCACCGCCGGCAGGGCGGCATCTCTGGACGAGCTCGTCCGGGGAGCGAGCCCGGCCGCCTCGCGACAGGAGGGGGTGGACCGGATCACCGGCTACATCCGGTCGGAGTTCGAGCGGCTGATAGCGCAGCCTACACCCGGTTGGCCAGCGCCCGGTTCTTCTCGTAGGCGATCAACTCGTCGCGCGTGAGCTTGCCCTCTTCAACGGTTACGCCGAAGTGCTCCCCTAGCTTGCCCACCAACGTGTCCTTGAACTGATCCAGGGTGACGGTGCCGCCCGACTCCTCCTTGATGCCGGTCATGGGCTCCAGCGCGCGCTCCTTGATCTCCAGAGGCACGTAGATCACCTTGAAGAGGGGCTCCGCATTCATCTCCTCGAGATAGGTGATGGCGTTGACCACGTAGAGATTCTCCACCTCCCGGAGGAGAATCGTAGCCAACTTGCGGCCCCGCGCCCGAACGGCCCCCTGGTGCTTGTACCAGGCGTCCTTCGCGCCGAGCTCCCTGAGGGTGTCGACCAGCATGGCGCCGACGGCGTGGAACGCCTCATCGTGAGACCCGAAGGTGCCTCTTTCGAAGACCATCTGCACGTTCACCGAGGCGTCGGGCTCAACGAAGACCAGGGTGCGCTGTCCCGTCACTATGACGTGCTCCAGGTCCGGGCAGTCCTCCTTGATCTCGTTGATGAGGTTCGCAAAGTTGGTCAGGCAGATGATGGCGCGGGCCGCCGAATCCTGGAGGATGAAGCTGATCTCACGCCCCTTGTACATGGTGTTGAAGGGCACCGCGACGGCGCCGAGCTTCTGGATTCCGAAGAGGCAGAAGATGAACTCCGGGATGTTGGGAAGCATCATGGCCACCCGGTCACCCTTGGCAATACCAAGGTTTGCCAGGCCGCCGGCGACGCGGTTGGCCTGCTCATTCACCTCCTGGTAGGTGTACACCTTGCCGTCGAAGCGGATCGCCTCCCGCCGCTTGAACTGTCCGGCGATCGTTTCAAGGGTGGCGCCCAGGCCGGTGGGCGTCTCAGCTGCTTCTTTCTGCTTTGCGCTCTTGAACAGTGGCATCATGCACCTCCCGCCGCGGCCGGCCCGCTCGCTTCGCCCGGGGCGCCCGCTCCCGCCGCCGCGACGACCGCTCCCGCGGACCGGCCCACATCGGCGCGCTCGATCAGCCGCTTGTCCTCGCTCTCCCCGCGAAGCTCCTTCCGGAGGATCTTGCCGGTGGCGCTTTTGGGGAGGCTGTCGACGAAGCGGACGTACCGGGGCCGCTTGTAGGTGGCGAGCTCCCGCTCGCAGAGCTCGAGAATCTCCTTCTCCGTGACGCTCTCCCCCTCCTCCGGAACCACAAAGAGGGTAATCGAGTCCTCTCCGCGCTGGGACGCCGTTGCTACGAGGGCGGCCTCCATGATCTTCGGGTGCAGGGTCACCACTTCCTCGACCTCCCGCGGGCTGATGTTGAAGCCGCGCGTAATGATGATGTCCTTCTTGCGATCGGTGATGAAGAATGCACCGTCCTCGTCCCGGTAGCCCAGGTCGCCGGTGAGGAACCACCCTTCAGCCGTGAAGACCTCCGCCGTTGCCTCGGGGTTGTTCCAGTATCCCGGTGAAACGGTCTGACTCCGGATGGCAATCTCTCCCTCCTCTCCCGGAGGGAGCTCCTTGCCCTTGTCGTCGAGAACGACCATCTCCACGCCCTCTGCCGGCGGCCCAATGCTACCCTCCTTGAACTCGCCGCTCCGGCCGTTGCAGCACACGCTTGAGGTGGTCTCCGTCAGGCCGTAGCCTTCGACGATCTTCGTCTCGAAGACCTCCATGAACTTCTGTAATGACGAAACGGGCAGGGGGGCGCCGCCGGAGACGCAGAACTTCAGGCTCTTGGGAATGCTCGTCTTCGAGGCCCGGGCCAGTGTCAGCAGGTGCTGATACATGGCCGGCACCGCAGGCATGATCGTCGCCTTGTTGTCTTCGATCGCCTTGAGAAGCGCCTTCGGGCTGTACCGGCCAATCAGCACAATGCATGCGCCGAAACTGACCGCCGCCACGAGGGCGTTCGCCAGGCCGTAGACGTGGTAGAGGGGCAGGACCCCGATCACGCGGTCTTCGTGGGTGAAGGGGATCATCGATTCGACCACGGTGTGGCACTGGAAGTGGAAGTTCCGGTGGGTGAGGGTCACCCCCTTCGGGTTCCCCGTGGTGCCGGATGTATAGAGAATCACCGCAGGATCATCGGGTTCCACCTCGACTGCGGCGAAGCTCCGCGACGCCTTGGCGGTCACCTCGTCCAGGGAGAGAGTACCCACGGTCTTCCCCGCGCTCCGCCCCTGCCGCGGCGCCCGGGCCACCTGAATGCCGGCGCTCGCCGCGGCGTCATCGTCGACGTCAACATCGGCACCGGCAATGATTCCCTTCACCCGGCTGCGCTGTACCACCACGGTGTCCGGCACGCGGACGTTGGACAGCTGATACTTCCCGGCAATTCTCCCCTCCGCAATGGAGGCGCCGTACGCGACAATGTCGGCGGGGTCGCCGTCGGGATTGTAGATCAGTCGCCACCTCTTCTCCTGTGCCATGATCAACTCCCCGCTTCGGCTTTGAGATAGGCCTCGACCTCATCGAAGAACTGCGTTTCGATCTCCTCGGAGGGTCGCCGCGTCGCCAGGCTCACCACTACGTAGACGATGGTGTTCACCAGGAGGCTCGCAATGACGGGATGGCCGACCACCAGAATGCGCTCTCCGTTCACCACCAGAAGGAGGCTCACGACCAGGTAGACGACACCGACGAGGGTGCCGGCAAAAGCGCCCTCTCTGGTGCCGCGCTTCCAAAGCAACCCGCCCACCAGCGCCGGCGCCCACTGGGCGAAGCCGGGAACGCTCACGTCCGTGAGATAGAGCGCCATGGCGCCCCGGCTCAGAACGCTGACAATGAGGCTTGCAATGACAATGACAATGACCGCCAGGCGCGCCCACCGGGTGATTTGCCGGTCCGTGGCATCCGGGCGGAAGAGCCCTTGCACGACGTCGCGGCTCATAATGACGCTGGAGGTCATGAGCTGCACCGCCGCGGTGCTTACCGCCGCGGCAATGACGCCGAGCAGCACGAAGATCCCGAACCAGCCGGGCAGCGTCCGGGTAATGATGGTCTGGACCACGCGGTCCGCCTCCTCCTGGAGGGGCACCCCGTTCTGCGCCGCCAGCGCTTCGAGCTCCGCCATGGGCATGGCCGCCGGGGCGACAATGGAGCCCCAGATGAAGGGAATGATGTAGAAGAAGAGCCCGCCGAAGACGAAGATCAGCAGGGGGAACCACTTGAAGAGCGACTTGTCCCGGGCGGTCATGCACCCGATCGTGACGTGAGGCCAACTGAAGGCGAGGAGCCCGACTATGAAGGTCCCGGCCATGACCACGGCGGTGTACTCGCCCGTGGGTCCCGGAGAGGAAAGCAAGGCCGGCGCGCGCTCCTCCAGGATCCCCACCGCCTGAACGAGCCCGCCCTCCGGAAAGAGTGCGACCACCGCCCAGATGAGGCTTCCCAGCAGGGCGGTCACGTACACCGTGCCCAGGAATATGTTGACCCAGGCGACGATCCGCATGCCCCCGAGGAGCACCAGAACAACGAGGATCACCGTCGTGTAGAGGGCGCCCCAGAACGCCGGCAGCCCGGTGAGCGCCTCGAATCCGGCGCCGACGCCGATCGGCTGAATCCCGACGTACGGGACAATGAACACCAGGATGCTCAGCGACAGGAGGAGCCGCAGTCCTTTCGACTGGTATCGCTCTCCAAGGACCTCAACCGGCGACAGAAACCGGTTGATCTTGGCCAGCGCCCAGAGCCGCGGTCCCAGGAACATGTAGAGCGCCGCAAAGCCCGCCACGCTTCCCCAGATGAACATGACGTAGCCGGGACCCTGCGTGTAGAGGAGTCCGGGGAAGCCGTAGAAGGTCCACGCCGAGGAGATCGCGAAGAGCACGAAGAAGAACATGACCACCACCCCGATGGTCCGGCCTCCCAGCATGAAGTCTTCGGCGGTCTTGGCGGAGATGCGATAGCCGTAGGCCGCCATGAGAATGATCACCGCCCCGAATAGAGTGAGGGCAAGCACCGTCGTCGCCATGACGCCTCCTACCTGTACGGCCAGAAGAAGAAGAA
>CAZUVX010000096.1:0-10216 GCA_964623865.1 uncultured Spirochaetaceae bacterium
ACGTAGGCGAGGCCGAGCTCCAGCAGCCGGATGCGGGCGGGAAGGCCGCCGGGCAGCCCTTCGAGCAGATCGGCGACGTCCAGCAGCAGCTCGTCGGCCACGCGGCGAACGGTCTCCTCGCGCTGGGTCGCCAGCTCGCGTTGGGCGCCCGCAACGCCCGCAAGCCGGGCGAGCACGGCGGTGGCCGCGAGCGAGCCGAGGACGATGACCAGCACCAGCGCCGCGGGCACCGGATGCCGCCGCGCGAGCCGGACGAGCCGTCCGACCGGGCCCACCGGGCGTGCCCGCGGAGCCACGCCCGCGGCGACGCGGTCGAGCTCGTCCCGCACCGCCGCCGCATCGGGATAGCGGTCCCCCGCCTCGAACGACAGGCAGCGGTCGATCACGGTCGCGAGGTCGCGCGGGACCTTCGGCGCGGCGGAGCGGATCGACGGTGGCGGTCGGTCGGCCACCTGCCGAAGAGCCTCGAAGGTCGGCAGCCCGTCGAGCTCGTGCGGCGGCCGTCCCGCCGCCATGCGGAAGAGCAGCACCCCGATGGCCCACACGTCCTCCTGCGGTCCACCGGTTCCGCCCCGGGCCCGCTCGGGACTGATCGCGCCCACCGTGCCGGCCGCGTCGAGCCCGGCCGAGACGTGGGTGACGAGCGTGTCGCCGCCGGCCCCCGCGCCGCGCGTGGACTCCGACTCGTCCCGCAGCACGCGGGCGATGCCGAAGTCGACCACCACGAGCGAGCCGTCGTCGCGGACGAGGACGTTGGACGACTTGAGGTCGCGGTGGACGATGCGCCTGGCGTGGGCGGTCGCGATCGCGTCGGCGAGTCGCCGGCCCAGCTCGAGGGCGAGCCGTGGCCTCGCCGCCGGGTCGCCGCCGCAACGCCGTTCCACGAACTCCAGCAGCGGGCGCCCGGCGACGTACTCGAGCACGACGTAGGCGACCCGCCGCACGCGGCCCGGCCGGCCGGCCAGGCCGGCCCCGTGCACGCCGGCGATGCCGGGCTGGTCGATCCGCGCGGGCGCCGCCGCCCTGCGCAGTCGCCGCCGCCCTGCGGTCAGTTCACCACGTTCTGCGGTTTCCCCGCCAGGAAGGCGCGGATGTTCTCCGCGGTTGTGTGCATGAGGCGCCGGCGCGCCTCCAGGGCCGCCCAGGCAATGTGCGCGGTTATGAAGCAGTTCTTCGCCCTCAGAAGCGGATTGTCCGGGCTGATGGGCTCGGATGAGACCACGTCCAGGGCGGCGCCGGCAATGGTGCCGTCGTTCAGCGCCGCCGCAAGGTCCTCCTCAACGATGAGCTGCCCCCGAGAGGCGTTTACCAGGAATGCCGACGGCTTCATGCTCCCCAGGAGCGCGGCGTCCACCATGCCTTCGTTCTCCGCGGTCAGCGCGGCATTCAGGCTCACGACGTCGGCGCGGCGAAATGCCTCCGCCGCGGGGACGAAGGCGAAAGGCTCGTAGTCGGGTGGGTCGTCCGTGCGAATATCCACCGCCAGGACCTCCATGCCGAAGGCGTGGGCGAGCTCACCGACGCGCCGGCCGATCCGGCCGAACCCGACAACGGCCATGGTCTTTCCGTGGAGCTCCACGAGAGGCGTCTTCCACATGGACCAGTTCCCCGGGCCGCTCCACGCGCCGGCGTGCACCGCCTCCGAGTGGAGCCCCACGTGGTGACACAGCTCCAGGATGAGGGCAAAGACGTACTGCGCCACCGAGTTGGTCCCGTAGACGGGAACGTTGGACACCGGAATGCCGCGCACTCGCGCCGCCGCGACATCCACAACGTTGAAGCCCGTCGCCAGGACGCTGATGAACTTCAGCACCGGCAAGTGCTCCATCATCTCTTCCCTGACCTGGGACTTGTTGGTCAGGATGATATCGGCATCCCGGGCACGCTCGACGACCTGCTCCGGCTCCGTCCAGTCGTACACCGTGACCTCGCCGAGCTCCTCGACCTCGGTCCAGGGGTTGTCCCCGGGGTTCAGCTTCTCACCGTCCAGAACGACAATGCGTGGTTTCTCTGTGGCCATGATTCATCCTCTCGCGTAACGGCGGGCGGTGCAAGGCCTTCAAAGGTACGGGATCGGGCGCGGCGCATGCGTTGTTGGCTGGAATCTATCCGATTATAGTGATGGCCTCGGGTGTCCACGTCGGTCACCTCGTTAGTAGCCTTCACCGAGGAGATAATCATGAGAATAGGACGATGCGTACGGGTGCTGGTCACGATCACCACCGTGACGCTGCTGCTATCCGGCTGTTTCGGTGGTCTTCCCGGAACTCAGCAGCAGACGCTCAAGAGCGAGCCGGCGGTGTCGCCCGACGGCAGCAAGGTCCTCTTTACGGCGACCCACGATGGTGACCCGGAGATCTACGTCGTCGGTGTGGACGGGTCGAACCTCACCAAGCTCACCGATAACGACTTCGTGGACGCACAACCCGAATGGTTTCCCTCAGGGGACCGCATCTTCTTCGTCTCGGATCGTGCCGGGACCATTGAGCTCTACACCATGAACGCCGACGGCTCCGAGCAGGAGATGTTCGCCACCGCCGTAGAGGGCGAGGCGGCCCGGTAGGGCGGCGGCGCACCCCGAGAGGGCGCAGCGCATCACGGGTCGCCGGCGCGGTATCGGCCGGTGCCATGACCGACCGCTCACGTGACCGCGTTCATCCGGTAGTCGAGCAACGTCTCGATGAAGCCCTCGGTGCGCATCGGGTTCTCCGGTAGATGGACCAGGTGGCCGGGACAGCCGCAGTCGGAGCTGCCGAACCCCTGAATGACTGCGCCGCCGGTACTCTCGGCCACCTCCCGCATTCTCCGTGCAAGCTCACACTCGATGTCGCGATCGGTGTAGATGGGAAGTGCCCTGATCGTGTCGGCGTCCCGGGTCAGGTGGTCAATGTGCCGGTGGGTACGTCTTCGCCGCCGAAGGTGGCGATCGACCCGGGCCTTGAGGTTGCGTCTCCCGGAGCCCACGTAGACGTAATGCCCGGCCGGGAGCTTCAGCTCCCCGAGGGCCCCCACGTCGCGTCGCGTCGCCGCGGTCCGGTGAATCACCAGCATGTAGGCACCGGCGTCTGCATCCACGAGTCGAACCGGATCCAGGTCCACCGGAACCTCAGGATCGGCGACGGTGACACAACCATCCGGCGTTGAGGCGACGGAGAGGGCGTGCAGGTGCACCCGATCGGCGATCTCTCGAAGGGTCGTCGCGAACACCGGGTCGGTATGCAGGTCCGGGACGAACCGTTCCGCCGCCGGCCTCATGATCACGAAGACAACGTGGCCCCTGCCGCCCGCCTCTGCGAGCTCCCGGAGGTGGCGAGATGCCCTCGTACTCACTGCGTCCGGGAACATGCCCACTCCGTTGTGAATGAGGGTACACGCCTTCACTTCCACGAGGTGTTCCCCCGACCCCGTGTCCACGGCGAAGTCGAATCGGCCCCCGTCATGGCGCGGCTCCGGCCGAACCCGCCGGGCGTCGGGAAAGAGGGTAGGAATCACCAGGTCTCGGGCGATCCGGTTCGCCCGTGCGGAATAGAGGGAGAGTGCTTGGCCGTGGTAGTAGCCGCCCACCAGGGTGTAGTCGGTGCGCCGAGTGGCTCCCGCGCCGGTGCCCCCTTTCCCGGGCGTACCCGCTGCGCCGGCGTTCGTGGGACGCTCGAAGATGAGACGTCGCCCCGGGATGAGCAGCTCCGTCAGGCGCCCCGGGTTGGGGCAGTGGGCCCGGATGCGGCCCTCTCCGGTGTCGGCAATCACCACGAAGCGATTGGGCCGAGAGACGAAATCTCCCTCCAGATCGTTCCGAAAGGCGCGCACACCGGCGCCGACGCCGGTGTCGCCGGCGCACGCACGCGTACCGCGGTCGGCGCTCACACCCGGGGAGTCCGTCGCGGTTGTCGGCGTGGGCAGGCGGCCGGAGCCGCTACCGGAAGAGCTCGGCAATTTCGCGCTTGTACTTCTCGGTAATGACGTCCCGCTTGAGCTTGAGGGTGTTCGTCATCTCCTTGCCTTGCTCGAAGTGCTGCGGGAGGATCTTGAAGCGGTAGACGTGCTCGTAGATCTTGAAACCGCTCTTGGCGTTTATGAGGCTCTCGATCTCCTTGCGCACCACCTCACGGAACTCCTCGTGGTCGAAGAGCTCTTCCTTCTCTATGTAGTCGATCTTGTTGGCAACGGCGAACTCTTCCATCTTCTCCTCATTGGGAACGATGAGGGCGCCGAGGAACTTCTGGTCCTGACCGACCACCATGGCCTGATCAATGTACTCCGACTTCACCAGGCGATCCTCGATCGGCGTGGGCTCAATGTTCTCCCCGCCCAGGAGCACGATGGTCTCCTTGACGCGTCCGAGGATTCGGAACGCCCCGGTGTGAGTGAAGAGGCAGACGTCGCCGGTGTTGAGCCAGCCGTCCTTGAGCACCTCGGCGGTTGCGTCCGGATTCTTGTAGTAGCCGGCCATGATCTGCTCGCTCTTGACCCAGAGGACACCCTTCTCTCCGGGAGGGCACTCCCGGCCGCTCGCATCCAGCACCTTGTGCTCAATGTCCGGAAGGAGCTCCCCAACGGTGCCGACAATCGGGGCGAGTTGCCGCCGCACCGCGAGGATGGGGCCGGTTTCAGTCAGCCCGTAGCCCTCCAGGAGCTTGATGCCGGCGGCCTGGAAGAAGTTGTCCACATGAGGGGGGAGCGCGCCGCCGCCGGAGACACCGGCGACGAAGCGGCCGCCGAGTCGTTCCTTCAGGGACTTGAAGACCAGCATGTCACCGAGCGCCTTGAACGGCGTCAGCAGGATGAGGGGCACAATGCTGATTATCCTGTCGAGGATCAAGGATCGTCGCTGAAACTGCGGAATGAGGCCGCGAAACATGTTCCTCAGCACGGCGTGCATCTGCCCGACTCCCACGAAGAAGTGAAAGAGCGTCTGCTTGACGACGCTTTGCTTGCCGGCATTCCGGTAGACTGCGGCGCGGACGCCCTCCCATATCCGGGGTACCGAGGTCATCCAGGTCGGTCGGATCTTTGCCATGTCGTCCAGCATGATTTGTCCGATCGGCTTGGAGTACGCCAGCGCCGCCGCGTAGTTCATGACGACGTACTCGACCGCCCGCTCGAAGGAGTGCCAGATGGGCAGAATGCTAATGAAGATGTCGGTGTTGTCCAGGAAGAGAATGTTCTTGATCCGATCCATCTGGAAGATGAAGGAACCATGCCGAAGCATGACGCCTTTGGGCTCCCCGGTGGTTCCGGAGGTGTAGATCAACGTGGCAATCTCGTCTGTCTTCCCCGCGGCGAGCTCGGTGTCGAAGTCCGTGCTGCCGCTCTTCAGCTTCTCCTCGCCGCGCTCCAGGAGGTTTGCGTAGGTCAAGACGTCGATGCCGTGCTTCCCCGCTGCGGCGTGGATCTTCCGGTCGTCGTCAATGAGAATCAACGTCTTGAGCTCCGGCAGCTCATCAATGTGGTTCAGGATCTTCTGTGCCTGGGCGCCATTCTCCGCCACGACGGTCTTGCACTCGGCGTGGCCCAAGATGTAGGCGATCTCGCCTTCCGTTGCATCCGCTCCGCGGGGAACATCGGCTGCGCCGATTCCGAGCGTAGCCAGGTCCAGGCGCATCCACTCGGCGCGGTTGTCGCTGATAATGCCGACGTGCCGGCCCCGGCTCACCCCAATGTCCAATAGAGCCGTGCCGATCTTGCGCACGGTCTCCCACATCTGTGCATACGTCTCCGGCTGGAACTCTCCGTTTCCGTCCTTGGTGTAGGACACCACGGAGTTGCCGAACTCATCCACCCGTGCCTTTACCCGCTTCGGTACCGTTTCCTCGACAATTGCCATAATCTGTTCTCCCTTGATCCGGCGACTGTGGCGGCCCTCGAGCCGCGGTCGGCCCCGTCAGCCGCTGAGATCCGATGCACCGCCCACCAGGCAGAGCCATTCCGCCTCGGCGGCGAGCTCCCGGCCCACGTAGGCTTCCCCACGCTGCTTGATCATCCGCGGCGTAATGCGCTGATTGTCGATTACCAGGCGAACTTCCTCGTCCGGGCGAACCTGGCGTCGAAACTTCGCCTTCTCGACTGAGGCAAGAAAGAATAATGCTTCGTCGCCGAGTTTTCCAAGCGACCTGACTCCGGCTCCCCCCGCCTGGGCCATCGTTTCGACCAAGAGCACCCCCGGGACAATGGGGTAGGAGGGAAAGTGCCCCTGGAAGAAGAAGGCGTCGCCGGGAAAGGTCGTATAGGCGACGGTTTGCTCGTCCGTGGCGCTTTCAATTCGATCGACGAAGAGAAAGGGCGGGCGGTGCGGAAGCAGTTCTTCAACGTTTTTCATGTTTCGACCCCTCACCGTTTGCAATGCGGAGATTGATGTACTAATGTAGCCTCGGTTCGGTTATCGGTCAACGACCGAATAATCCGGTGGCTCCGGCGGCGTCGGCGCCGGGCCTGTCCTGGGCGATTCTGAATCGATCACCGGACCCGGGGGTACATATGACGTTCGATGAGATCATCGCATTGATCGATCGCATAGATAAGAGCTCACTTTCGGAGCTGCGCGTCTCGGACGGGGATTACTCCATTACACTGCGGCGAAGCGTCGCCGGAACGCCGCACCACGGTGCCGTTCCCTCCGCAACCGGCTCCGGCGCCGTCGCCGGGACCGCCGCCGCCGGCGACTCTGCGCACGCCCGTGGCGTCGCCGGTGGTGCGCCGGGGACGCAGGCCGGCGAGGGGCCTACGGCCGAGGCATCGACGGAGGGGGAGCTCGAAGAGATCACTTCACCCATCGTCGGGACGGTCTATCGCTCTCCCGCTCCGGACTCGCCGCCCTTTGTCGAGGAGGGTTCCGAGGTGAAGGAGGGACAAACCCTCTGCATCATTGAAGCCATGAAGGTCATGAATGAGCTGGAGGCGGACTTCGATCTCCGTGTCGAGGGCGTCCTCGTCGACAACGGCGAGATGGTGGAGTACGGCACGCCGATTCTCCAGGTGAGGCGCCTATGATCTCCTCGCTTCTGATTGCCAACCGCGGCGAGATCGCCGTGCGGATTGTACGCGCCTGCAAGGAGCTCGGCATCCGCAGCGTCGTCGTCTTTTCCGAGGCGGACCGCTCTTCGCTGGCCGTGCGGCTGGCGGACGAGGCGGTGTGCGTCGGCCCGTCCCCGGCCCGGGACAGCTACCTCCGGCAGGAGCGCCTCATTTCCGCCGCCGTGCTGAAGGGGTGCGACGCCGTCCACCCCGGTGTCGGCTTCCTCTCTGAGAAGGCCGAGTTCGCTCGTCGCGTCACCGAGGCGGGACTGACCTTCGTCGGTCCTGATGCGGAAACCATCGCGCTGCTCGGGGACAAGGTTGCGGCGAAGCGCGTGGCTGCGGAGAACCGCGTTCCCGTCATTCCCGGCTCAGCCGGCAGTTTGGAGGATGTGGGGGAGGCCACCCGGGCAGCCGCCGGGATGGGCTTCCCCGTGATCATAAAGGCGGCCGCCGGCGGCGGGGGAAAGGGCATGCGCGTGGTCCGCGCCGAGGAGGAGTTCGAGCGGATCCTCCGAGTTGCCGCCCATGAGGCCGAGAGCGCCTTCTCCGACGGCACGGTCTACCTGGAGAAGTACCTGACGAATCCGCGCCACGTTGAGATCCAGGTTCTCGCGGATGCGCACGGCAACGTGATTCACCTGGGGGAGCGCGACTGCTCGGTGCAGCTCCGCCACCAGAAGTTGATCGAGGAGAGTCCGTCGGCCGCCATTACACCGGAGATGCGGGAACGGATGGGCGGCGCCGCGGTGCAACTCTTCGAGGCGGTTGGCTACGTGGGCGCCGGAACGGTCGAATTTCTGGTTCACGACGGGAACTTCTACTTCATGGAGGTGAACGCTCGCGTCCAGGTCGAGCACCCCGTCACGGAGCTGGTCACCGGTGTCGATATCATCCATGAGCAGCTGCGGGCCGCGGCGGGAGAGGAGCTGACGGTTACCCAGGCGGAGGTCCACGTCCGGGGATACGCCGTGGAGTGCCGAATCAATGCCACGGCGCCGGGGACGGTGATGCGTTATCTGCCGCCGGGTGGCTACGGAGTTCGGATGGACTCCTTCCTCTACACGGGCTACCAGGTGCCACCCCACTACGACGCCCTGGTGGGAAAGCTTCTCTGCTGGGGGCGTACCAGGGAGGAGGGTATCCGCCGCATGATTCGCGCTCTGGAGGAGCTGGAAATCGAGGGACTTCCCACCAACACCGAGGAACAGCTCCGGATCCTGCGGGACGAGCGCTTTCGACGTGGCGATTACGGAACCGCCTTCATGACGGAGATCGAAACCGAGGTGGCATAATGCCGACGCGACTTCGACGCCGGCTCCGGCGCGTGCTACCTGCAAGCCGAAGCACCGTGCGGAACCTGGGCGAGATCGACGATCGATCCTACGTCCGCAAGCAGCACGCATGCCCCGACTGTGGCCATCACATCGAGGAGGAGGACCTGATCCGGAACCTCTACGTGTGTCCCTCCTGCGAGCACCACTTCCGGATCAGCGCCCTCGAGCGGATCCGCATGACCATCGACTCCGGAGTCTTCGACGAGCTCGCCGGGGATCCGCCCGCGGTGAACCCAATCGACTTCCCCGACTACGAAGCCAAGGTCGTCGCAGCTCGCGAGAAGACCGACCTCTCCGAGGCGGCGACCGTTGGGGTGGGTCCGATCCACGGGCGTCCCGCCGTGGTGGCGGTGATGTCCTTTCAGTTCATGGGCGGCAGCATGGGATCGGTCGTCGGGGAGCGGGTCATGCGCGCCATGCTGGAGGGAGCGGCGCGGCAGTTGCCGGTGATCGTCTTCACCGCATCGGGAGGGGCGCGCATGCAGGAGGGCATCTTCTCCCTCATGCAGATGGTGAAGACCTCCCACGCAGCGACCCTCCTGGATGAGGCCCGGCTGCCCCTCATCATCGTCCTTACCGATCCAACGACCGGTGGTGTCACCGCCTCCTTCGCCATGCTTGGCGACATTACCCTGGCCGAGCCGAAGGCGTTGATCGGCTTTGCCGGGCCCCGGGTAATCGAGGGTACCCTTCGCCGGAAGCTGCCCCCAGGCTTTCAGCGTGCCGAGTTCCAGCTCGAGAAGGGCTTCGTGGATGCCGTGGTGAGTCGGCACCGGATGAAGGAGACGCTGGCCTTTCTGATCGACGCCGGCCGCCCGACGGGGCCCCCATTGCGCTCAACGGCGAGGGTCACATGAAATCGGATGAGATCCGAAAGAAGATGGATGAGCTCAGGTCGCTGGCGGCGGCGGAACGCCCGGATATCGGGGAGGACCTCGACCGCCTCTCGGAGAAGCTCCTGCGCAATCACGAGGAGCCCCCGGACGCCTGGAACCGGGTGACCCTCGCCCGAAATGCCGGGAGGCCGACGACGTTGGACTACCTCGAGGTCATTGCGGATGACTTCCTGGAGCTCCACGGGGACCGCGCATTCGGCGACGATCCTGCCCTGGTCGGCGGCATCGCCCGGATCGACGGGATCTTCTTCACCGTAATTGGTCACCAGAAGGGCCGGAACATGAAGGAGAACCTGCGGCGCAACTACGGCATGGCACACCCCGAGGGGTATCGAAAGGCGCTCCGCCTGGCCCGGCAGGCGGAGAAGTTCCGTCGGCCGGTGCTCACGTTCATTGATACCCCCGGCGCCTATCCCGGCCTCGCGGCGGAGGAGCGCGGCATCGGCGAGGCGATTGCCCGCAACATAAAGGAGCTCTCCATCCTGCGCACACCGGTCATCAGCGTGATCATCGGGGAGGGGGGCAGCGGCGGAGCCCTGGGAATTGCCGTGGCGGATCGCGTTCTCATGCTGGAGAACGCCGTCTATTCGGTTATCTCCCCGGAAGGCTTCGCCTCGATCCTGCTGCGCGATGCGAAACAGGCGAAGTACGCGGCGTCGCTCATGAAGCTGACCGCCACCGACATCTACGGCTTCGGCATTGCGGATGAAGTCATTCCCGAACCGCCCGGCGGCGCCCACACCGACCCAGCCTACGCCGCCGGCCGCATCAAGCGGAGCGTCCTCCGTCACTATCACGAGCTTGCAGGGAAGCGCATCGAGACGTTGCTGGCGGAGCGCTCCCGGAGAATCCGGAACCTCGACAGCTTTCCCCGGCAGGTCCCGGCCGCTCCCGGCCTCCTTCGCCGCATCTTCGGCGCGGGCGGGCGGCGTCCGTAATCCGCGCCGCGGGCGTACCGGAGTACCGCGCCGC
>CAZUVX010000097.1:0-9840 GCA_964623865.1 uncultured Spirochaetaceae bacterium
GACGGCGCGTCTCGAGATAGAAGCGCACCGGTGAAGGATTCGTGTAGACGATCCGTCGTCCCAGAACCTCCGTGAAGATTTGCGCAACCTCCCCGTACTCGAGAGCCTCGGGACCGGTAAGGTCGTATGCACGCCCTGCGTGACCCTCGGTGGTGAGAACCCGCGCCGCCACTTCACCTATGTCGCGGACATCAACGAAGCTCGTCCTGGCTCTACCGACGGGCACGCTGATGACATCGTTCTCAAGAATTTCTTCTCTGTGGGTGGTGCTCAGGTTTTGCATATAGAAGCTCGGGCGCAGGAACGTGTAGGGCACCCCGGCGGTGAGCAGATGTTGCTCCACCTTGTAGTGCGGCACAATCTTGTTCTTTTCGACGCCGAGGAGGGAGAGAAAGGCGATGTGTCGTACTCCGGCATCCCGGGCAACGTCGATGACCGGAAAGAGATGGCGCCGGACGTCGGCGATCTGCGGCGGCCGCATAAGAAAGAGACGGTCCACCCCTTCGAACGCCGCGGCGTAGGTAGATTCATCGCCGAAACGGAAGACGCGCCCCTCGACTCCTTGCGGAACTCGGGCGGCGGCGTCTTCGTTGGAGACCGCTGCCACAACAGGGGCGCCCATGGACGCCAGACACTTGACCACTTCCCGGCCGACGTTTCCCGTCGCGCCGGTTACCAGGATCTTGTTGCTCTTCACAAGCTACTCCGCAGAAAGGATGTGTTGAATGAAGGACGCAAGCTCCTGCGCCTCACCGGCATAATGGCGCTTCGCCCTATGATGTCTTCACATGGACCCCCCGAGCGTCCCCAACGCCCGGGGTAGCACCCGGCGCAGCTCCGGCGTGACCCCTTCGGTGCTCCGGTAGTCGTAGCGGGAGGTCAGCTCTTCGGCCGCGCGGTCAAGGTGCGTTCGCCGACCGTTGGTGAGCCCCTCCGTTCTTTCTGCAGGAACCCCACTGCGTCGTTCGCTCTCGTTTGCCGACGGTACTATGGTTCTCTTCGGTCGAGCCGCGCGAGCGTGCCTCGACCGAGCGGTGTAATGCGATAGGTCTGTTTACTGCTTCTGGGCTTGTCGGGCCTCGTCATCTCAATCAGGCCTTCCTCGAGAAGGGGATCGAGCACCTGGTGCCTGAACTTGGTGCGGTCCGCACGGTCAACTGCAGCCATAAGGCTAACTAACTTGCTATCTCTCAATGAGTTACGGAGCACCGTGACTTGGTGCCGACTTAGTGCCAACCTGGTGTCGGTGGGGAAGGTGACCTGCACCCCGGAGGCGTCTGCCTGGAGCTGCGGCTCCGGCACGCCGTACTCGCGGCACGCCCGGAGCATCTTTTCAATGCCGCGCCCCCACGCCTCAATGTAGCCCGCGCGGAAAAAGGCGTCAGCGAGGAGGGGATTCGCAGGGAGCGACGGGTGTTGGGAGAGCAGTCGGTCCACGGTCCAGTCGTCGGGGAGCTGCCCGGCATTCCAGAAGATGACTTGATCCTCGTAGACGCTGAGCTGGACCGGGGCTCCGCTCGCGTAGTCCTTGTGAACGAGGGCGTTGAGAAGCGCCTCCCGCATCGCCTCCAGTGGCAGCGGGTAGCGCTCCACGCGTTGAAGCCCCTCGTAGCTCACGCCGGCGCGGAGGTACTTGGTTGAGAGCACGTCGACGGTCTTCTCAACTTGGTCAAAGAGGTGGCCGTGGATTTCGTCATGGTAGCGCAGGTCGTCCTTGGTCACGAAGTAGCCGATCTTGACGAAGGCGCCGGGAACGAAACGCTCGGGATCTGGGTGGAAGAGGAGCGCGGCCGCGCGCTTGAGCCGATCGGCCTCGCGGAGCCTCAACCCGTCCAGGATCTCAGCTGCATTATCGGCCTGTTGCTCGACCTGAGCTCGGCCGCTCGCAACAGCGCGCTCGCGAAAGGCACGAAAGGCGCCGGGGTCGAAGGCGTCCACGGTGAGTCCGGGTTGCGGCACGTCGTCCCAGTGGCGTCCCTGCTTCCGGAGGATGAACTGGTCTAAGGCGGCTCCGGTGAGTTGCTGATTGGTACTGCCGCTCCTGAAGTAGTACGCTCCGCGATAGCTCACCGGGTACGGATACGGTTCCACGGTCACCCGGATGAAGGACACCCCGCCCTCGGGAACGAGATCGACATCTACCACAATCCCGAGCCCGCTCAAAACCTTGTTTGGGAGCTCCTCGAGGAGGCGCTGGGCATCTTCCAGCCCGACCACTGTTCCCGGGTCGTCCTTCCCGATCTCCAGCACGCCGCCGTTCGCATTGGCAAAGCCGCAGATCCACTTGAGGTACTCATTTCGCCAGGTCTGCTTATACTCGACGCTCTGGTTCTCACTCACCCTGCCTCAACCTCCGTCGGTTTCACCAGCCGAATCCTCCCGGTCCGCGAAGGAGCCCGCGCTCCCCGGCGTACTTGTCCGAGACGTACTTCAGGAACAGGAGGGTGAGGATGTAGTCCTTGTATTGCGAGGCATCCATGCCGCCCTGGAGCTCGCAACAGCTCTGCCGGAGCGACGTAAAGATTCGGGATTTTTTCAGCGTCATTGTCTGCGTTATCGTACCAAATGTAGGCGCCGTTGTCGCCCACGAAGGTGTGTCCTCCTATGACGCCACTTCTCTTGCCCTCACATGGACCCCCCGAGCGTCCCCAACGCCCGGGGTAGCACCCGGCGCAGCTCCGGCGTGACCCCTTCGGTGCTCCGGTAGTCGTAGCGGGAGGTCAGCTCTTCGAGCTCCGTCCCCAGAGTGCGGAGGTGGCGCTCCTGGGCGGCCACGAGGTCCTCAGTCCAGCGGTCCAGCTCACCGGCCGCCAGAACCATCTCCGCCATCCGAAGCATGAGCGGCAGATGGTGGAAGCAGAAGCCGTATGCCTCCCGAAAGGTCTTCTCGAATTCCGGATTCTTTTTGTACAGGGAGACGATGGAGAAGGCGTAGTTGGCCAGGGAGCGCTCGAGGCGATCACAGATGAGACAGGTCTCGGTCCCCACTTCGATCTCTTCGGCTGCGCGGTCAAGGGGCGTTCGATGACCGTTGGTGAGTCCGTCCGCTCGCCCGGCAGGAACCCCACCGCGCCGCACCTCGTCTGCCCGAGATGAGGTGCCGTGGCCGGCCCGGCTCAGTCGCCCCGGGGAGCCCGGCGCCGCACCCCTGACCCGGCGAAGGAGGCGGCGAATCCACTCCAGCGGCGCAAACCCGCCGTGCCCGGCGTGTCCGGTCTGCCGGGCCACCCGGGTGAAGGTCCGTCGCCGCTCCTCCAGGCGCGTCTGCGCCAGAAGCGCCAGGCCGAGCTTGTTCTCACCCCGGTAGAGCAGGCGATAGTGGTGGCGGCAGAAGCCCTTCGCATTCACCTCCACGCGAACGTCCGGCGCCATGACGGAGTTACCCAGAAAGAAGCGCTGGTAGTCCTGCTCCAGATTCGATTCGAGGTGACAGAGCGGACAGTCGTCACCACTGTTGTAGGCGTTCCAGATGGGGATGGTTTGCAGCTCGTACTTCATTGTGTCGATGATACCGCGGCGCACCGCGGAAGGGCCACCGCACCCGCCGCGGCCATCCCCTGCATCCCGCGGTCACCCCGCCGCCCCGCTATTCCACCCGGTACAGGACCACGGGCTCCGACTTACCGCGCAGCGCAATGGGCTCGGTGGCCTGGAAAGAGAACTCCTCCCGAGCGTCCTCGGCAACGGCCATTACCGTGTCGGCGCTTGCCGGAGGATCGGCTTCATAGACCTTCGTCTGACTCTCGATCCGTGAGGCCACGTTTACCGTATCTCCAATGACGGTGTACTCCATGCGCTCCTGGGTGCCGACGGTGCCGGCGACGAGCACACCGGTGCGAACACCGGTGCCGCGCTCCGGCTGCAGCTGCCGCGCTAATTGCCCCGCCGTTCCACGGATCCGAGACCCCGGACCTCCACGGATTCCCGGGAAACCTCTCCGCTGTAGCCGACCTGGCCGACCCCGCCGAGATAGCCGCTCAGGCGACCGCCCGCCATGTTGAGGGAGACGTTGCCGGCTCCCTCGACGGCGAGCTCGGCGTTTACGACGTCGCTGTCCTTGAAGTCGATGTTCGACGCCCCGGCCACCTCCAGGTAGAGCATGTCGATGGTGCTGTCTTCACCCTCGACGTTGACGGCACCTTCCGTCTGGATGCGGAGCGTGTCGAGGTCGAATGCGACCATGCGGACATCCGCGCCGCCCTTGGTCTCAATGCGGTCGAGGGTGGGCATGCGCACCTCGGCGCGTACGTCCAGGCCCCCAAAGGGGAGCCTACCCGGCATGTCCAGGAAGAGGCTGCCGGCCCGCTCTTCTACCACGAGCTCCGGCAGCACCTCTTCGTCGGCCGTAATGCTCACGCCGTAGGCATCGTCCTGAATGACTTCCACCTGCCAGGCCCCCTCGGTCACGATTCGCTCAAAGCCTTCGAGGGCGAACTCTTCGGTGCTCCGGCTTCCGCTGAGCTCAATGCGGGCGCTGTCGCGGCTGCTGCCGGAGATGATGTTGCCGACCATGGTGCGGGCGGTAATGACCATGGCCACAACGACGACAAGGATTCCGGCAACACTGCCGAGAAGGATCTTAGTTGACTGCTTCATTCTCGTGCTCCTTCAGATATCGTTCGTACTCGCGGATGAGGTCCTCAATAGACATGTCGATAAGCTGCATGATCCGAAAGATTCGAGGCAGCTCCTGCTCCACAAACTCGGTCGTCTTCATTCTCCGTGTCTCCTCATAGCCACCGTCGGACACGAAGTACCCGATGCCCCGGCGGTTCTCGATAATACCCTGATCCTGGAGGTGTGCGTAGGACCGCAAGACCGTATTGGGGTTCACCTCCACCGACACCGCCATCTCTCGAATGGATGGGATCCGATCTCCCTCTTCCCAGGTCTTCTGCAGAATGTTCTCGCAGATGTAGTCGCTGATCTGAAGGTAGATCGACTGGCTGCCGCTAAACTGCATCCGATACCTCCGCTTCTCGAATCCGGAGCCAGGTCATGACCCAGAACAGGGGAGCCATGATCCAGTAGAACAGGACTTCCGCCACGGTCCGGATAATCATGGCGATGCGCTGGAAGGTCTCCGCCTGACCGACGGTGACGTTCTGGAAGGTGTCTATGGTCCCTTCCCGTAGCGCTCGGAAGATGTCACCGAAGAAGAGCCATGTCGCACCGCTCGCTACGGCCCCGACGACCAAGAAGACCGCCGCGACGCCGAGGAGCGTCTTGATGAAGTACTTGTTCCGAAAGTACGCCCCGCCGAAGAGGAAGATCGACTGAACGATCACGTAGAAGCGCACCAGCTCCCACACCCACGCCGCGAAGGGATTGAAGATCGGGAAGGATCGACCCGCAATCACCTCGCTCACGCCCAGGGCTACGCCTGAGAAGGCGAAGTAGCCCACGAGGGCTACGATGATGTAGGCCACCGTTGTGAGGAGGAGCTTCTCGAGAGTCTTCTCCAGGTGGGACGCCGGAAGGGTCAGATATGCGTAGCTCCGGTCCGCCTTGTGCATGGGAGAAAAGGAGTTGCTCGTGGAAATGAAGCCCGCCACCAGGAAGAAGATAGGAAAGAAGACCTCGTGAAAAGCGAAGGTTCCCGTGGTTCCTCCCGAGAAGACGGCAATGATGTAGGCTGCAAGCAGCACCGCCGCCGCCGCTGCCAGGTTGATGAGTACCGAGCGCCCCTGGGTGACCGCAAAGAGCCGGCCCAGGTTGCCCAGCCGTTTCAGGCTCTGTGTGAAGGCATTCATGACTGGTGTTCCTCCGTTTCGGTGTTCTCAGATGCCGCAGGCTGCGTATCGGAGCCCGCCGCGTGGGTGCCGCCCGCCGCGTGGGTGCCGCCCGCCGTCGCGCCCGCGATCGCTCGGGCGACGGCGTCCGGCCGGTGCATGACCGCGTTGAACAGCAGCTCCACGTCGACCTGCTCGTCTCCGGATGCGGGAGCGTGCTCCAGCACCGCGTAGCCCCCGAGGGTTTCCTCGTGGTAGAGGGCAAGCGACTCGTCCAGGGTGCGGACCACCCGGGTGCGCAGGGAACCGTCGATCTCGGCGACGCTGTACTCGAAGACAATGCGTCCATCGTCAATGATCACGAGCGGATCGATGACGCTCGCCAGGTCCCGGACCTGGTGGGTCGATACGAGAAAGGCGCGATCATCCGTCAGGTGCGTGAGTAGCAGCTTCCGCAGTTGGCTCTTGCTCGGGATGTCCAGGCCGTTCGTCGGCTCATCGAAGAGGACCAACCGCGCCCCGGTTGCTAGGGCAAAGGCAACGAGGAACTTCTTTCGCTGCCCGTAGGAGAGGGTGGTGAGCTTCACGAAGACGTCAATGTCGAACTCACGAACGCAGTCGTCGAAGATCTCCTTCGAGAAGGCGGGGTAGAAGGGGGCGTGCGCCGCTACGTAGCTCCGTCCCGTGATTGGGGGAAGGTAGAACTCCTCCGGCACGAAGAAGATGTCCGCCAGGGTGTCCGGGTGGCGGAGTTTCGACTCTCGCCCCAGGACCATGCTGCTTCCGGCGTCAGGTGCCAGAAGGCCCGCAGCAATTCGAAGCAGGCTGGTCTTTCCGGCGCCGTTCTTTCCGAGAAGGCCGTAGATCCCGCCGGGCTCAATGCTCAACGAGAGCGCGTCGAAGAGCGGCTTCTTCTTGTGGTAGGAGAAGGTTACCGCGTCAAGCTGTACCATGTGTTTGCTCCTTGGTGTAGTAGTGCACTATCTAAATAGTACAGTAGGAATGTAGCGCGGCGGCCCAAAGGTGTCAAGAGGAGTGTGACAGAATTCTCGGCGGTTGCGGGACGCGGCGCGCACCGTTACAGTTCTCTACCATGCGATTCCGGACCCTCGTCCTCGACCACGACGACACCGCCGTTGACAGTACGCGGCACATTCACTTCCCCGCCTACCTTGACGTCATGAGCCGGCTGCGCCCGGAGAAGCCCCTCCTGGACCTGGAGGGCTTCTTCGGACGCAACTTCCATCCCGGATACATGGAGTACCTGGAAAACGAGCTCGCCATGACCACCGAGGAGATTGACGAGGAGTATCGCATCTGGCGGACATACACCGCCCGGCGGATCCCGGAGTTCTATCCGGGAATGCTCGACTTCCTCGAGGAGTTCATTACCGCCGGGGGCTACCTGGTCGTCGTCTCGCACTCCGCCGCGGACACCATTGAGCGCGATTACCGCCACGCCGACCGGGAAGGAGTGGGTCCACACCTCATCTATGGATGGTCCCAGGAACCGCACAAGCGCAAGCCCGCCCCTTTCCCGGTAGAGGATGCGACGCGCCGTCTCCGCGTCTCGAAGGAAGACGTTTTGGTGGTTGATGATCTCAAGCCCGGCGTCGTCATGGCGCGCCGCGCGGGTGTGGCCGTCGGCGGGGCGGGATGGGGCCACAGCGTCCCGGAGATCAGCGACTACATGCGCTCCGCCTGCGACTACTTTTTCGATAGCATCGAGGAGTTGTCCGACTTCATCCTGGACTAGGAAGTCATTGCCGTCATGTCAGCGTACACCACGGACGAGCCGATTGCAGCCATTGCCACCCCCATGGGGCGCGGTGCCATTGGGGTTATCCGCGCTTCCGGCCGCGGCGTCGTATCCCTCGTTGCGGCGGTGAGCTCCGTCCCCGCGGCGCTGGAGAACGCCGAGGGCTACACGGTTCACCGCGGTGCCGTCGTGGACCCCGACACCAACGAAGTGATGGACGAGGTGCTCTTCCTGGTCTTCCGGGAGCCGAAGAGCTACACCGGTGAGGACTCCGTGGAGATCCACTGCCACGGCTCCCCGCCGGGGATCGAAGCGATCCTCGAACTGCTGCGGCGTCGGGGCGTTCGTACCGCTCAGCCCGGGGAGTTCACGTTTCGCGCCTTCGTGAACGGCAAGGTAGACCTGACCCGCGCCGAGGCGGTGAATGAGCTGGTCAACGCCCGCACCGAGGCGGCGCAGCGGCTGGCCATGCATCGCCTCTCAGGGGCTGTCTTCGACCGCATTGACCGCGCAAAGGGGCGATTGGTCCAGGTCATGGCCGGTCTGGCGGCGCAGATAGATTATCCTGACGATGAGACCGGTGAGATCCCCATGGAGATGGAGACCCTTCGCGAGGTCCGTCGCGATCTCACCGAGCTGAGAGGGACCTACGCCACGGGGAGACTCTACCAGGAGGGGGCCCTCGTGGTCATTGCCGGGCGCACCAATGCGGGCAAGTCGTCTCTCTTTAACGCTCTTCTGCGGGAGGAGCGCGCTATTGTCAGCGAGGTCCACGGCACCACCCGGGACTACCTCGAGGTGGCGGTGTCCATGGAGGGTATTCCGGTGCGCCTGGTGGACACCGCCGGTCTCCGGGACTCCGGCGAGCGCATTGAGAGTGAGGGAATCCGTCGCAGCCGCGAGCTCCTCTCCTTGGCCGACGCCGCCGTGTACGTCGTCGACGGTGAGGTCGGCCCAACCTCCGAGGACGAGGCGGAGATCGTCCGCCTCCGCGCGGAGCTCGCCGGGGCGGTTGTCGTCGTCGTCTCGAAGGAGGACCTCGTTACCCGGCGGGAGAGCCCCCGGCCGCGCGATGTGGCGTCTCATCAGGTGAGCTCGGTCACCGGTGCCGGGATCCACGAGCTGCCGGCGGCCATTGCGGCGGTCGTCCGCGCCCGCCGGACGGGCGCCCCGGACGCCGCCGTCCCGGATGCCGGCGCCTCCGGGGCGGGCGCCCGCCGGGCGGGCGCACCATCTCGGGGCTCGGATACCTCCGGCGAGGCGCCGGCGGTGATCGACTCGGCCCGGCAGCGGGACCTGCTGGACCGCGCCATTCGCTGCCTGGATGCGGTGGAGGAGGCCATGGATGCTACCATGCCGGCGGACGTGGTGGCGGTGGACGTGCAGGACGCCGTCTCCGCGCTGGGGGAGATCACCGGCGAGGTTACGAGCGCGGACGTGCTGGACGCCATGTTCGGAACCTTCTGTCTTGGCAAGTGACATCGACCCATAGTATCTTCTCAATCAATCAAGCGCGTTTCTTCGAGGGAGGGCTTCGGCCCGACCGGCGGTAACAGTCCGCAACCCTGAATCCGGGAGCTCGTCCCGGTTGGGTGGAGATGGTGGAATTCCATCACCGACAGTGCAAGTCTGGATGGGAGAAGAAACCTGCGCGACCCGCCGTGGCCGCACGCCTGCCCGCGAGACCCTCGCAGTGACGCGTTGGAACCTGGATTGGCGTCATCATGGGCTCAGTGGCAGCGGCTGCACAGTACACCACCTCAACTCACGCTCCTCCGATGATTGAAGCCACCGGTTTGTCGTTTCGCTACGCCGGGGGGCCGCCGGTCCTGCAGGACCTCACCTTCACGGTGAAGCGCGGGAGCTTCGTCACTTTCATTGGCCCCTCAGGCTCCGGAAAGATCACCCTCCTGCACATCCTCGGCAACATGTACCGCGCCTACGAGGGCTCCCTCACGGTGCGCTCGGAGCATCTCTCCTTCGTCTTCCAGGCGGACTCACTCCTGGACTGGAAGAACGCGCTGCAGAACGTGCTCCTCCCCTTTGATGTGCACCGCAACGGCGGCGCCGGCCGGGATGAGATCCGCGAGCGCGGCCGCCGCATGCTGGAGATGGTGGGCCTGGCGGGCTACGAGTCCTACTTTCCCGGGGAGCTTTCCGGCGGCATGAAGAAGCGCGTCGAGCTCGCCCGCGCCCTGGTGACCGAGCCCGACCTGCTCATCCTGGATGAGCCCTTTTCCTCTTTGGACCTGTTGACGCGGGAGCGTCTGAACGTGCTCCTCCGGGAGATCCACCGGGACACCCGGTGTACCGTCGTGCTGGTTACCCATTCCGTTGAGGAGGCGTGCT
>CAZUVX010000098.1:0-2483 GCA_964623865.1 uncultured Spirochaetaceae bacterium
CTACGCTCTGTACCATACCATGCCCGCCGCCCGCTGCCAAACCTGCCGATGCGCGGTATGATTGGGGCCGCTATGAGTCGTACGCACATGGCCGAGACACTGCGCCGAGCCGCCGAGATCACCGCCGGTCCCGGGGAGATTCGCGTCGCGGCACGCCTTGCCGCCCGGGACGGCACGGTTCTCGCGGAGGTGGCCGGCGCTTTGGGGCGCATTCCCGCATTCCCGGTGAGCCTGCTGCCGGCAAGTGGCGGCGCCGACGGGGGTACCCTCCTCATGACGGTGGACCCCTTTGATCTTCCGCCAACGCTGCAGAGTGTCGCTGCGCTGGAACAGAACGACCCGGAATCGCTTGCCCGGCGCATTGCGGATGCGGGGATTGCCGCGGTTCGCCTTGCCATGCCGCCCTTGAGTCGGCTGAGCCGAGAGGCGAGTCGAGCGGGGCGTGGCGGCGGTGCTGCGACCACTCCTTTGGCGACGGCGTTGCGACGTGCCGGGGTATCCGTCGAGCTCGGCGTGTGCGGTGCGGAGGCACTGATCCTCAACGAGGCGCCGCTGGTGGGGGCGCTCCGGGGAGCGCCGTTTACGCACCTCTTCGCAGTGCAGACTCTGGATGGACGGCGCGTCCGGTCGAATGAGTATCCTGCGGCGGTGATTGCTCTCAGAGACGCCCTGCGCCGGCGCTACGAGCGCGTTGTCGCCTCAGAAGCAACGTCGGAAGACTCCGCAAATCCCGCTGCAGACCTCACCGCCCTCGTCGTCGGAGATGATTGGGACCGACTGACCGTGGTTACGCTCCCTCGGCTCTTCGGCGGAGGCGTCGAGACGGTTGGAGACATAGGGGTGCGGGAAATGGCGGAGGTGAAGAGCCTCGAGCAGGCGGTATGGTGGACGCTGGATGGGGTCGTCGCCGTGAGCGGGTATCGATCGCTGGAAGACACCTTCGGGCCCGATGTTGCGGATATGCTTCGTCTGGTTGCACCTCTGGTCTACCTCCCCGGCAGTACCGCAGGCTTCCCCGCTCCCCGAAAGGAGAGTCTCCTCGCCACGCTGAAGAGTCGGCGGGAGGGCGGCGCTGCCGCCGACGGCCGACCGGCCTTCCGGCGAGCCGCGCCGAAGGAGTGAACCGGTTGCGCGCGGCGGGGGAGTGAACCCCGATGGTCAGGGCTGGACCGCCGCTTCGCGGCTCCGTGCCTAGTGATCCACCGGCTCGTGGGGTGCAACTTTCGGATCGAGCATGGGCACGAGGAGCAAGCTGCCCAACATGAGGCCTCCCAGAACGATGAAGCCGAGGTAAAAGACCCCCAGGTCGCCGAGAAGGCCCATGCCGGCGGGAAAGACGCCGGCGCCCACGGTGTTGACCGCGGGGATCATGAGGCTCACAACCAGGTTGCGACTGGTCGCCGTCCCAATTCGCGACAGGGCCGACAGAGCTGCGGGAAAGAACGCTGCTACTACCGCCGGCTGAAGGAAGACGACCGCGACGAGGGAGCCTCCTCGCAGAATACCGAAGAGCAGGGTCAGCACACCGCCCAGACCCACCACCGCTCCAATGAGGACGCGCTCGCCAAGGCGGTCCCGGAGCACTCCGGAGACGAAGACCATGACGATGCCTGATAGCCGTGACAGGCCGACGACGGTGTTCACCGTAGACTGGTCGAAGTTCCGCTCGGAGGTCAGGTACGTCGGCAGTATGGAGAACACCCCCAGAGTCGCCGACGCGGCCAGAACGAAGAACGCTGCAACAGCCCAGAAGCGCCGCTGCCGCAGAAGCCCGGTCACCGTGGAGAAGCGCGGTGGCTCGCCGCGAAAGCGACCGGCCCTGGATGTCAGCGAGAAGACGACCAGCATTGCCAGCGCCGCAGCGCCGAGGATCGCTACGACACCACGCCAGGACGTTACGGGCAGAAGCAGATTGGTCAGAAAAGGTGCCGAAACGAAGGCGAGGTTCGGCCCCAGGTCGTGGAGTGCTATGGCTTTGCCCCAATTCCGCGGGGGTACCATCTCGGTGAGGGTTGCGATTCCGGAGGGTGCATAGAGGCCCGCCCCTCCGCCCAGAAGGAACACGCCGATCTGGATGAGTCGGAGGCTCGGGCTCACCGAAATGAGCAGGAGGGTCACGCCTACCACCAGAGAGGCGACCTGGATGGTCGCGCGGTGGTCAATGGCGGGAGCTACGAAGCCCGACAGGAGCATGGTTGCGCTGTAGCCTACCGCCATGATGAGGAACAGGCCTCCGGTGACCGCGTGGCCGACGCCCAGATCGGCTCCGATTTCGACGAGCAGAGGGCTGAAGACCAGGCGGCCGAGGAAGCTCACATATACCGTCCCGGTCAGCAACAAAACGGGAAAGGGGTTGAATCCGCGAAGGGTAGTTGTGGTGTCGGTCATTGGCAATGGCTTTCTCGAAGCGTTGGGCTCGGTCGTCCCGGTCGTGGAACGCCCGGCAGCGGGAGGACACGCCCGTCGGCTCACCGGTATGGCCG
>CAZUVX010000098.1:2583-4599 GCA_964623865.1 uncultured Spirochaetaceae bacterium
CCGGCGGCGCACCGGTATGCCCTGCGGTGCACCATAAGGACCCCGCAATTGTACAACTTCGCGGTGTCGGGGCTGCAACGTATCAGGGCTGCAAGCGGTCAGGGCCGCGGGCCCAAGTCCACGATCTCGTGAATGAAGGCGTAGTTACTGCCGGCAAGGCGGCCGACAGGTTTCATGGCCTTGTGGTCAATGTGCAACCGCTCGTTAATAAGATCGTCCCGTATGGAGATGTTGACAACCTCACCGAGAACAAGTGTGGCACTGCCCGGCCCGGAGCCGACCTGGACAGTGTCGTAGAGTGCACACTCCAGGCGTATAGGGCTCTCTCCCACGGAAGGAGGGCGGACCTTCCTGGAGGTCGCTTCCGTAAGCCCGTAGAGGACGAGCTCGCTCGTCTCGGGCGGGTACTCCCCTGAGGTGCCATGCATGGCGACCTCGTTCGGCTCACTCACAACGTTAATCACGAACTCGCCGGTAGCGCGGATGTTTCGCAGGGTGTCCTTGGCCTTCTCCGGCCGCTCCGGATGGTAGCTGAAGGATACCGACACGACGGCGGGTTGGGACGATACACCGTTGAAGTAACTGAAGGGTGCCAGATTGACTACACCCGCGTCGTTGAGGGAGGTGATCCAGGCTATCGGTCGGGGTACGACACAGCCGATCATGAGCTTGTAGACTTCGCGAGGGGTGAGGTCGGCGGGAGTGAGGTGCGTGAACATGTTTCTGCAGCCTACTCGGCGTCGCCGCTTTCGGCAATGAGTCGGGTAAGGGTTTCGGTGATCCGGTCGACCAGCGCGTCGAAATCGGATACGTCACTCTTCTCAATGCGAAATCCAACGGCACCGGCGTGACCGCCGCCGTTCTCGATATCCAACTCCTCGAGAACTGAGCGGAGATCCACCGCTTTGAAGGCGCGGCTTCGCCGGGACCGGAGCTGAATGAGATTGGAGACGTCGGGAGGATCGTAGAAGCACACCAGGCTGACGTAGCCGCTCGCCTCGGCGAGCTCATCTGCGACGCCCCGGGCAACCGATACGAGGGTGTCAACGTCGAAACGTTCCGCCGCCTCGGCGCTCGCCTCTTCGTCGAGCGCCGCAATGCCGACGGGGCCGCGGATCTGCCGATGCTCCATGATGAAGGCGTGACACTTCGACTCCTTCACCGAGAGCTTCCTCAGCTCGGAGTACACCTCCTCCATGTTGGTGAAGTTGGTGTGCTTGGTCGTCTTTGCGGTAAGGAGGCGGTCGAACATGTTGCTGAACATGCGGTAGAATCGCGCCTCCTTCTTGCTCTTGATGAAGCTGCCCATCTGCGTGTCACCGACTATGCCGGTGATGATCGCGAGTACGACGTTCCGAGAGAACACCTCCTCTACGGCGAACTCGCGAAGCAGCTCATCCTTGCCGCTCATCTTGCACGCGAGGTGGCCTACCAGCTCGCAGGCGGAGGATGCCTCCGCGACCAGCGCGTAGTTCGGATCTGCGTTGTAGTGACTGTCGGATGCGACGTGGTGGTCGAACTCGATGTGGAGAACGTCGTCACGGCCCACGATCGCCTCCACCCCCGGCGCAATGTACACGAGGTCCGGCTTGGCGCTGTCGCAGAAGATGACGGTATCAATGTGGTCTTCATCATCACTGCACCCGGCGTTCACGTTGATCGAGTTGTACCTGGCAATGTCGATGAGGTACTCGAAGTGTTCCGGAAGATCCGGGATGGTGCAGAGGGTGACCTTCTTGTCGAGTTTGCTCAGGAGAAGCGCCACTGCGACCATGCAGGAGACGCAGTCCTCGTCCGGGCTCTTGTGCCCGACAATCAGGAAGTTCTCGCGTCGGGCGAACGCGGTGATGATATTGTCAACGACGCGGTTCTTCTGAGCAATCGTGGGAATGTCCCGCTTCCGCATTGTGTTGGCATCCGGACTAAGCATGAACGTCCCTCCGTATGGCGTACCCTGTGGGCTCAGTCCCGTGTGGGCTCAATCCCGTCTGGGCTCAGTCCCCTGTGGGCTCAGTC
>CAZUVX010000098.1:4699-9803 GCA_964623865.1 uncultured Spirochaetaceae bacterium
CCGCCGTCATCCCCGGTCGGGGCGACCGCGGAGCAATTGCGACCGCGTTCCTTGGCAATGTATAACGCCTGGTCGGCTTTCTCCCGCAACTCCTCGGCATCCGCGGCGTGCAGGGGATAACAGGCAATCCCCTGGCTCGTCGTCACCTTGGTGATTGTGCCGCCGAGCTGCGCCAGGAAATCGAGGCTTTCCACATCCTCCCGGAGCCGGCCACAGATCTCGCCGGCTACATCCGGTGTCGTGTTCGGCAGGATGAAGGTGAACTCGTCGCCGCCGTACCGCGCCAGGATGTCGGACTCCCGGAAGTTGCGCTTGATCGCCGGCGCGACCGCTGCAATGAGCTGGTCTCCGATCTCGTGGCCATACTCGTTGTTGATGCCGGTGAAGCGGTCAAGGTCCATCATGACCAGGCACATCGGCTCCCCGGTGGAAACAGCGTGGGCGAACTGGTCCATCAGACTCTCGTCCAGGAAGCGTCGGTTGAACAGGCCGGTGAGATCGTCGGTGAATGCACGCTTACGGGACTCTTCTCCCCACTGAACCAGGTCCGACAGGAAGGAGCTCGTGTTGTCCAGACGCCCCGCAATGACCCCGAGCATCTTGTGCATGATCTTGATGGCTACCTTGGGCCTGCTGCTCAGAAGGGTCGAGAAATCCGTCTCATGAAGGCGGTAGACCACGGCGTCGTCGTCGGCACGACACGTTGCCGACCTGGGTGCGTGCTCGAAGATGGACATTTCCCCGAAGAAGTCGCCCGGACCGAACTCTGCAACGGTGATATCCTCACCATCTTCGGTGCTCACGCTCGTTGCCACGCGCCCCTCGATCACAATGAAGAGTGAATCACCGGGATCACCCTGCTGAAAGAGGGCCTGCCCGTCTGCAAGCCGTTCCTCCTTCAGGATCTGGGATATGGCCTCCAACTCGGTGGTGTTCAGCTCGGAGAAGATCTCGACCTCTTGCAGGAAGGAGAGCTCACGTACCATTGCCGCCTCCGTGGCCGCCGCCTCCGTGGCCGTTTCCATGGCCGCCTTCGGCCGGGGCCGCCTCCTGCCGGGTCTCTCCTTCCCCCTCCGTGTAGATCCGGTCGCCTCCGTCGTTTCGAGCGTGCATGAGCCTGTCGTAGGCGAGTTGGAGCAGGTCGTCGCCGTTGGTGCCGTCGGTCGGTGCACAGGCAATCCCGATGCTCGGCGTGAGCGTGATCGCGGTACCGGTCATACCGGAGATGTCGATAGCGTGGACATGGTTGCGCAGCTCCTCGGCGAGCGCCCGGGCACGCCGGCGATCGATTCCGGGCAGCAGCGCGGCGAACTCATTCCCGCGGTAGCGGATCGCGGAGCCCTGTGCATCGACCCATTTTTGAAACACTCGGGCAAGGATCTGGATTGTCTTGTCTCCTACTTCGTGGCCGTAGGTATCGTTGATATCCTTGAATCCGTCCGGCTTCAGCATGAGGATACTGGACGCCTCGGCATCAGCGGCAGGGAAGCTCTTCATAGAATCCTTGAGAAACGCGGTGTTGTACAGCCCGGTGAGCTTGTCTGAGTACACCTGGCGACGGAGCTCGCGCACCCATGAGCTGTTCTCACTCAGGAGCTGATTGGTCGAGCGAATCCGGCCCGCCAGGAAGGCGATCAACTTCTGCAGTACCCGAGCGAATACCACCGGCTCCCGGTCGAGAACGTCTTCGAACCGGTCCGGCGGGGCGGGGAAGACCAGAACACGCGTCTCCGTGGTTGCCACCGCCGTAGCGCTGCGGTCGGAACCGCGAAGCACGTCCAGCTCGCCGAAGGACTCGCCGGCAATGAAGCGTGCGACGTCGCGGGATCGGCTCTCATCCTCTTGCTGCCGGATGAGAACCTCACCTCGCTCGATGACGTAGAAATTGCTTCCGCGGTCCCCTTCCGTGAAGATTGATTGATCCGCCTTGACCGTGAGGTACGTGCTGTGCCGCTCCACCGCCGAGCGCTCTTCCGCGCTTAACTCGGCAAAGATGTCGCTTCCGGCCAGGAGATCGGAAGTATTGGTGTGGTTCGTAGTTGCTGCCACTCACGTTCCTCGGCGCGCGTTCTTCTGCGCGTAGTTTCCCCTAGTATGGGGAGGCGTCCCTCCAAAAAGCAAGGCTAAACCCCATTCCTTGACTTCGAGATCGTACGGGTTAGCTTGAAAGAGAGGGCACGGATAGGAGGTCAAAATGCGAAATACCCTGACTGAAGAGATCCTGGAGCACCATCTCGTTGAGGGCAGCCTGGAGCCGCGGCAGGAAATCGGCCTCCGGGTAGACCAGACCCTCACTCAGGACGCAACCGGTACCATGGTGTACCTGGAGTTTGAGTCCCTCGGCATGGACACGGCGCAGCCTGAAATCGCCGTCAGCTACATAGATCACAATATCATCCAGACCGACTACAAGAACGCCGACGACCATCGCTTCCTGCAGTCGAGCGCCGCTCGATACGGCGTAACACTTTCGCCGGCCGGGAACGGCGTGTCGCATCACGTGCACCGACAGCGCTTCGGTATTCCCGGCAAGACCCTTCTGGGATCGGACAGTCACACCACAACCGGTGGGTGTCTGAGCATGCTCGCCATGGGCGCCGGCGGGCTGGAAGTCGCCATGGCCATGGCGGGGAGGCCGTACTACATCACTACGCCCAAGGTCTGGGGGATATACGTGGAGGGCGAGTTGCAGCCCTTCGTCTCGGGGAAGGACGTCATTCTGGAGCTTCTGCGCCGATTTACCGTGAAAGGCGGTCTGGGCACGGTCATGGAATTCCACGGTCCCGGGGTGGAAAAGCTGGATATGGCCGCGCGGGCAACCATTGCCAACATGGCCGTCGACATTGGCGCCACGGCGGCAATGTTCCCCTCGGATGAGATAACCCGGGAGTTCATGCGATTGAACGGACGGGAAGAGCAGTGGGTGGAACGCCCACAGCGCCCCGACGGCGAGTTCGACGAGATCACCGAGCTCGACCTGAGCGCCGTTGAGCCGCTGGTTGCCTGCCCGTCGAATCCGGACAACGTCAAGCCGGCGCGAGAGTTGACCGACGTACCGGTTCACCAGGTGATCATCGGATCCAGCTGCAACGGAAGCTACCGGGATTTCATGGTCGCAGCGCACATGGTCGACGGTCAGGTGAAGGCGGACCACACCAATTTCGAGATCAACACGGGAAGTCGCCAGACCCTGGTGAACCTCCTTGCGCACGGGGGCCTGCAAAAGCTGATCGGCGCAGGTGCGCGGGTTCACGAGCCCGGCTGCTTGGGGTGCATCGGCATGGGCCAGGCTCCGGCGACGGGAACGAACTCTCTCCGGACCTTCCCTCGCAACTTCAAGGGGCGCAGCGGGACAAAGGAGGACTTTGTGTACCTGTGCTCGCCGGAAACCGCTGCCGCCTCTGCGTTGGCCGGGTACATTGCGGATCCCCGCGAGATCGGCGAGTTTCCGACCATCCCGTTTCCCGAACGCTTTGCCTTTAACGAGAAGTGGTTCATGCCGCCGCCTGAGGACCGGGGAAGCGTCGAGATCGACCGCGGCCCCAACATTAAACCTTTCCCCGAGTTTGATCCCCTTCCGGATGCGCTCAAGCTAAAGGTCTCCCTCAAGGTCGAAGACAACGTCAGCACGGACATCATAATGCCGGCGGGCAACCGCGTGTTGCCGTACCGCAGCAATATCCCTGCGATCAGCGGTTTTGTATACGACATCCTGGACGGCGACTTTCCCGAGCGCGCCCAGAGCTATGGACAGAGCGCAATCGTGGGCGGTCACAATTACGGGCAGGGCTCTTCCCGGGAGCACGCCGCCATTGCCCCGCGATACCTGGGTGTTCGCGTGAAGATTGCCAAGAGCTTTGCCCGGATTCACAAGGCGAATCTCGTGAACTTCGGTATTGTGCCCCTCGAGTTTGCCGATCCCGCCGACTACGAGCAGATCACCCCTGGTGATACCCTTGAGTTTCCCGATCTCCGGCACCACGTTGAGTCGGGGGCAGAGGAGATACCCGTCTCCCTGGGGGGTACCACCATCACGACGCGGCTTGCGGTTTCACCGCGACAGCGCCGCATGCTCGTCGCCGGCGGGGCCCTCAACGTTGTGAAGGAGGAACGTGCATCATGACCGAGGAGATCATTCGCCGGAGCAAGGCGGCCCCGGAGCGGGTGCGGGACGACCTGGCCACGCGATTGGAACTCGACACAACGGAGTTCAACCGTCTCTTTGTGCGTCTCTCGAGCAAGGATTATTCCGAACACGCCCAGGAAGAGTTTGATGAGATTACAGCCGCGCTTCGGGAGGTAACCCAGCGTGAACGATTGAGAAGAATCGCCGCGACGGCCCGCTCCGGCGGACCGGCGGCAGGGATCATGGCCGCCATGTCGGCATTCCAGCTTCCGGTCGGGCAAAGGTGACGACTACCATCATCCTGCTCCTAATCCTCACCCTGCTCCTGGGCGCGGTGGGAAGCGTCATGGTCCAGACGCTGATCACAGGCACGCCTCCCATGCCGACCTCCCCGGTGGTCCTGCCGACCGTGGTGGCGGCAGTTCGCCGGTCCCTGCCGGAGTCTCCGCCGGAACCGCCGCAGTCACGCCGACGCGCAGTTGTCCTGGACGCCGGTTGCGGTTGGGGCACCCTGGTCATGGCGCTTGCCGCAACCATCCCGGAGATCGAGGCTCGGGGTGTCGAGCGGTCCCTCGTGCCGTGCCTCTACGCGAAGGTCCGGTCCGCGCTGTTCGGGCTCGCTGCGCCGCTCGTCGGCGCGGGCGAGCCTCGACGCGGACGCGGGAGATGGAGTGCGCGCGGCTACGTAGGCTCCCGGCCGCGGATCTCGGTTCGTTGTGGAGATCTCTTTCGCGAGCCAATGGAAGATGTTGACGTGCTGATCACCTATCTATCGACGGGTCACATGAAGCGGCTCAAGCAAATCGAGGACCGACTTCCGCCGGTCCTCGTCAGTGTTGCCTTCGCCTTACCGGGGGCCACCCCGGCGGTGACGTATCAGGTCGACGACCCCTTCCGCACGCCGGTGTACGTCTACCGGTTGTGAGTAACGTATCACGCAGCTTGTTGGAAACCGGGAGCCAACACGCCCTGGTGAAG
>CAZUVX010000099.1:0-9731 GCA_964623865.1 uncultured Spirochaetaceae bacterium
ACCTTCACCAGGGCGTGTTGGCTCCCGGTTTCCAACAAGCTGCGTGATACGTTAGTCGTCGTTGGCGGCGGCGCGACCAACACTCACCACGTAGTCGGGCCGTTCAATGTTCACCACGCGCACTCCCATGGCGGTGCGCGACTGCACCGCGACGCCGCCGACGTTCAGTTTCAGGGCGTTACCCTGGGATGTGATGACCACCACGTCGTCCTCGGGTTTCACCGCTTGGACGGCGACCACCTCACCGGTGCGGTCGCTCACGGCGTAGCCGATCTGGCCCTTGGTGCCGCGCCCGTGGATGTTGAAATCATCAAAGGTCGTGCGCTTGCCGTAGCCGTTCTCGGTGATAAGGAACATCTCCGCAGCGTCACCGGAGGAGACGACCCCGGCGAGCTCATCCGCTTGAGAGAGGCGAATGCCCTGGACCCCGCGGCTGGCGCGTCCCATCCGCCGCACCGTCGACTCTTGCACGCGCAGGGCGTTGCCTCGCCGCGTGACCAGGATAACGTCGTCCTCGCCGCGCGTGAGCAGCGCCCGACGGAGCTTGTCGCCGGGATCGAGCTTGATCGCGGCAATCCCGCGCGTCCTGGCGTTGGAGAAGTCCGACACGGCGACCTTCTTGACCACCCCGCGGGCGGTGGCCATGAAGACGAAGCGATCGTCGGTGAACTCCGCCACGGACACCACGGCGGTAATCTCCTCGTCCGGAGAGAGGTCCAGGAGAGAGCGGACGTGCTGGCCCCGGGCGGTTCGGGAGGCCTCGCCGATCTGGTGAACCTTCAGCCAGTACGCCTTCCCTTCGCTCGTTACGAAGAGCACGTAGTCGTGGGTGGACCCAATGAAGAGGTGCTCCACGAAGTCGTCATCCCGCAGGTTGGATGAGGAGGCGCCCTTTCCCCCACGCCCTTGCACGCGGTAGGACGTGAGAGGTACGCGCTTGATGTAGCCGCGGTGGGAAATGACCACCACCATGTCCTCGCGCTGGATGAGATCCTCAATGTCGATCTGCTCGACCTCGTCGGGCACGATCTCGGTGAGTCGCTCGCCGCCGTGCTTCCGGGCCAGCTGGTTCGTCTCATCCTTGATCACGCCCTTGATCTTGTCCTCGCTTGCCAGGAGCTCCTTGAGCTCGCGGATCAGGGCCCCCACCTCTTTCAGCTCGTCGACGATCTTCTGCGTTTCCAGGCTTGTGAGCTTCTGGAGGCGCATATCCAGGATCGCCTGGGCCTGGCGCTCGGAAAGCTCGAAGCGCGACATGAGACCGCTCCTGGCCTCATCCACGTTGGCTGAGCCGCGGATGAGAGCAACCACATCGTCGATGTTGTCCAGAGCTACCTTGAGCCCTTCGAGGATGTGCTCCCGCTCCTCCGCCTTCGCCAGGTCGTGCTTGGTCCGCCGGATGATCACGTCGCGGCGATGGGCAATGAAGTGCTCGACTATCTCCTTCAACGTGAGCAGTTTCGGCTTGCCGTGAACCAGAGCCAGGGCGTTGATGTTGAAGTTCACCTGCATCTGGGTCTGCGTGAAGAGCTGGTTCAGGATGATCTTGGGACTCGCCCCTTTCTTCAGCTCGATGACAACGCGCAGACCGTTGCGGTCGGACTCGTCCCGGAGGTCGGAGATGCCGTCGATCTTGTGATTCCGGACGAGCTCGGCAATCCGCGTGATCAGAGTCGCCTTGTTCACCAGATACGGAATCTCGTTGACAATGATCACGTCCTTCCCGGACTTCGTCTCCTCGAGGTGGAAGCGCGCCCGCACAACAACGCGTCCTTTCCCGGTGCGGTACGCCTCGCGGATTCCCTTGCGACCGTAGATGATCCCCCCCGTAGGAAAGTCAGGTCCCGTGATGTGCTTCATGAGCTCATCCACCGGGATATCGGGATCATCAATCACCGCTCCGATTGCGGCGGCGGCCTCGGTGAGGTTGTGCGGTGCCATGGTCGTTGCCATGCCCACGGCAATGCCCGTGGCGCCGTTTACCAGGAGGTACGGCACCGCTCCCGGGAGCACGGTGGGCTCTTCAATGGCATCGTCGTAGTTCGGCGCAAAGTCGACGGTGTTCTTGCCGATGTCCCGGAGCATCTCCTCGGCAAGCTTGGTCGGACGCGCCTCAGTGTAGCGCATGGCCGCCGGGGGATCGCCGTCGACGGAGCCGAAGTTCCCCTGGCCGTTCACCATGGGGTAGCGCATGCTGAAGTCCTGGGCGAGACGCACCAGAGCGTCGTAGATGCTCTGGTCTCCGTGGGGGTGATACTTGCCGAGGACGTCACCGACAATGCGGCCGCTCTTCTTGAAGGGCCGGTCGGAACGAAGCCCCATTTCGTTCATTGCATAGAGGATCCGCCGGTGCACCGGCTTCAGCCCGTCCCGCACGTCCGGCAGGGCGCGACTGACGATGACCGACATGGCGTAGTTGAGGTAGGACTCCTTGATCTCGTCCTCGATTGCAACGGGGATCACCCGCCCAAAGCGTTCCTGGTCGGACACAAATCACTCCTTCGTACGTGTAAGAAACGAACCAGCAAAAAACAGGCTATCGACCTATCTAAACGTCAAGATTGGATACGGACAGCGCATTCTGCTCAATGAACTCTCGCCGCGGCGCAACGTGCTCACCCATGAGAGTGGTGAAAATCTCGTCCGCCTCGACGGCATCTTCCAGGCGAATCTGGATGATGTTGCGCGTCTCGGGGTTCATGGTCGTCTCCCAGAGCTGCGTCGGATTCATCTCGCCGAGACCCTTGTATCGCTGCTGCGCGGCTCGCTCGGAATCACCGTCAAAGGTGGCGAGAAGCTTGTCTCGCTCGGCGTCGTTGAAGACGTAGTAATCCTTCTTCTTGTAGGTGAGCTTGTACAACGGCGGCATGGCCAGATAGACGTGGCCGTTCTCGATCAGCTCGGTCATGTAGCGGTAGAAGAAGGTGAGCAGGAGTGTCCGAATGTGCGAGCCGTCGACGTCCGCATCCGCCATGATGATGATCTTATGGTAGCGCAGCTTCGTGAGGTCGAAGCTGCTCCCGATCCCGGTGCCCAGAGTTGAAATGATGGGCTGCAACTTGTCGTTGGTGAGGACCTTGTCGATACGGGTCTTCTCCACGTTGAGCATCTTCCCCCAGAGCGGCAGGATGGCCTGGAATGCACGGTCCCGCCCCTGCTTGGCGGATCCGCCGGCGGAGTCGCCCTCCACAATGTAGACCTCGGCCTTGCGGGGATCCCGCTCGCTGCAGTCGGCGAGCTTGCCCGGCAGACCCGTGCTCTCGAGGAAGCTCTTCCGTCGGGTCAGTTCCCGCGCCTTTCGCGCGGCGCTCCGCGCCTTCGCCGCAAGCGCGCACTTCTCCAGGATACGCTCCACCATCTTGGGGTTCTCGTCGAAGACCGCCGTCAGACTCTCGTTGACCTGGGATTCGACGATCCCCTTCACCTCGGAGTTACCGAGCTTCGCTTTCGTCTGGCCCTCGAACTGGGGATTCTGCACCTTCACCGAAACCACCGCGGTCAGACCCTCCCGGACGTCCTCTCCGGTCAAGCTCTCGTCGACCTTCTTGGCAAGCTTCGACTTCCTGAGGAAGTCGTTCAGCGTCCGGGTCAGGGCGGACTTGAATCCAATGAGATGCGTTCCTCCCTCCCGCGTGTTGATGTTATTCACGAAGGAGAAGATGTTCTCGTTGTAGCCCTCGTTGTACTCAATGGCCACTTCCATGATCACATCGTCCCTGGTCGCTTCCAGATGTATCGGCTCCTTCTGAATGGGGCCCTTGTTCTTGTTCAGGTACTGAACAAATTCGCGAACGCCCCCTTCGAACTTGAAGTCGTGGCTCTTCACCGTCGGAAGCCGGCGATCCTCGATTTCGATCCGAATACCCTTGTTCAGGAAGGCAAGCTCCCGAAGCCGCTTCGAGAGGACATCGAAGGAGAAATCAAGCGTGTCGAAGATCTCCGGGTCGGGACGAAAGACCACGATGGTCCCGGAGCGGTCGGTCGGGCCCTGCGTCTCGAGCTGCGATGAAGGGAGACCGCGAGAAAACGTCTGGTGGTAGATCGTGCCGTTGCGATGGACAAAGACATCGCACCACTCCGACAGGGCGTTCACCACGGAGACACCGACGCCGTGGAGACCTCCGGATACCTGGTAGCTCTTCTTGTCGAACTTCCCACCGGCGTGGAGCCGTGTCATGACGAGCTCCAGCGCCGTGATGTTCTCCTCGGTGTGCATATCGACGGGAATGCCGCGCCCGTCGTCCTCGACCCGGATCTGGTTGCCCTGCTCAATCAGCACGCGTATGTGGCTGCAGTAGCCCGCGAGAGCTTCGTCAATGCTGTTGTCGACAACCTCGTAGACGAGGTGGTGCAGGCCGTCGGATCCGGTCGAGCCGATGTACATACCCGGACGGCGTCGCACGGCCTCCAGGCCCTTCAGAACCTGGATACTTTGCGCAGAATAGCTATCGGACATTGTGAGAACCTGTTTACTCCTTTGCGGTGTGCACTCTCGACAAGGGGTGCGGAGCCAAGTCAGTATACCGATTCGCCATGCGAAAGTAAAGCAAGCAGCTGCCGTGACTTAGGCGCCGCCGCGCCTCATTCCGGGCGCCCGACGCGCCGCGGAACCTCTCGCCCAACCCTCTCGCCCAACCCGTCGCACCTCGGTGCCGAGGGCACCCCCATGGGCGGCGGCCGCGGCGGCACGACTCCTACACAGACGTTTATCCTTGACAGACGTCGCCCCCGGCTAGCTGTGCATTGGTTGTGGATAAATACCAATTCCCTGTGGATAACTCAACCACTCCATGTACGATCTGGTATACGGACGCGGCGCGGGCCGGCAAAATGCGCCCAAACCGCGGAATTCGGCGGAGACATATTGGTCTCATGGATCATCTATGCTACTATCGACGTTTGTCGCCTCGTAAAGCGGCAAGACGCTGGGGGGGAACTGTGAACGGCTTTTTTGTGGATAAAATGTGGATAATTCGGAGTCGCTATGAGCAATGGTTCCTGGGACTACAGCGTGTTCTGGCACGAAGCCATGAAGCAAATCGAAGACGAGATCTCCGAGCAGGAGTACTCCATGTGGTTCAACCGTATGGAATACGCCTTCTCGGAGAAGCAGGAGATCCACGTCTCGGTCCCGTCTTCATTCTACCGTGACCAGGTCAAGCAACGCTACCTCCCGCTGATTGAGGAGAAGCTTCATGAGCTCACGGGCACGCCCATCTCGCTGGAGCTGGATGTAGACAAGACAACCGGAGCCCGGAACGGGTCCGGATCCGTCCAGTCCGCTACCACGCGTCAGAACAACGAAAGCAAGGGCGTCGCAACGGCAACGGCAACCAGAGACACGGCCACCGTCACGAAGACCAATAAGGACCCTTCCTCCCCTCGAAAGCGCCCCCACGGGAACCTCCGGGAGGAGTACACCTTCGACAACTTCGTGATTGGCCAGAACAACTCCTTCGCCGCCAACGCCGCCATGGCAATCGCAAAGAACCCCGGCACCGGATACAACCCGTGTCTGATCTACGGCGGTGTCGGCCTCGGAAAGACGCATCTGATCCAGTCCATCGGCAACTCGGTACACCAGGAGTTCGACAATCTGAAGGTCGTCTACGTTACCATGGAGACCTTCACGAACGACTTCATCCAGTCCATCCGGGAGAAAAAGACCCAGTCGTTCAAGAACAAGTACCGCTACGCCGACGTCCTTCTTCTCGACGACATCCACTTCCTGCAGAAGAAACCGGAGACTCAGGAAGAGCTCTTCCACACCTTCAACGCTCTCTACGAAGCAAACAAGCAAATGGTTTTCACCTGTGACCGTCCCGTCTCCGAAATCCGCGACCTCACCGACCGCCTGCGAAGCCGATTCGAACGAGGATTGAACGTCGATCTCCAACCACCCTCCTACGAGACGCGCTACGCGATCCTCAAGAAGAAGATCGACCACACGGGCATCTCCATTCCGGAAGACGTAATCGAGCTTATCTGCAACAACGTCACGACGAATGTCCGGGATCTGGAAAAGGCGCTTACCAAGCTCGTTGCCTACGCCGACCTGGTGGACAAGGACATCTCCCTGGAAGTCGCCCAGCAACAACTCAAGGACTTCTTCGCAAGCCCGAAGCAGAACAACATCACCATTGATCTCATCCAGCGGGTCGTCGCCGACTACTTCAGCCTGTCGAGCCAGGAGCTCAAGGGAAAGAAGCGCACAAAAGTCATCGCCTTTCCCCGGCAACTCGCCATGTACATCGTGCGGGAAATGACGGAATACTCCACCACGGAGGTGGGCCTGGAGTTCGGGGGACGCGATCATACTACGGTCATGCACGCCTGTCAGCGTATCGACAGCCGCATGCGCACCGATCCGACACTGGAGCCGACCATTCAGTTCCTCGTGCGAACCATCAAGGACCAAGGAACAAAGGGCAAGTAACCTGTGGACACGCTCGGGGTAAGTCGGGTACCTATCCACAGGGCCCTCACGGCCTGGGGATACTGGGGACAAAGAGTCCTGTCCTGCACAGGGTTGTGCATGCGCTTTGTCCTGTCGTCATCGGCAATTGCGTGGCTTTTCCACAAATCCACGGAGCCTACTACTAGTACTTCTAGTATGTAAATTCAGGAGCCAAGAGCAGGAGCGGATGCATGAAGTTCAATTGTGAGAAGGACGTCATTCTCAGAGAGATCCAGGTTGCTCAGGAAGTCATCTCCTCCAAGACGAGCATGTCCATCCTTTCGAACGTCTATCTCAGCGTTGCCGAGGACACGTTGACGGTGCGCGCTACGGATCTGAAGGTGGGCTTCGAAACACGGGTACCTGTCGAGGTCGCCTCTCCGGGCAAGACGACGGTCTTCTGCGACAAGCTCCTGGGAATCCTGCGGAGTCTCCCCGACGGCGAAGTGGAGTTCGAGCAGACCGACTCAACGACCTTCGTTATCCGGCCGCGCTTCAAGAAGATCGACTTCCAGCTCCGGAGCATAGATGCGGACAAGTACCCGGAGATCCAGCTCGCCGAGGACCAGGCCTACTTCGACGTGCCCCAGAGCGACTTCATCGAGATGATCTCGCAGACCGTCTTCGCCGTCTCCGACGATGAAACGCGGTACTTCATGAACGGCGTCTACATGGAGCAGAGCGACGGCGAGGTGGTCATGGTTGCCACCGACGGCCGGCGCCTTGCCCTCATACGAAAGAGCTCATCCGAAGGCATACCGGAATTCCAGGGCGTGATCATTCCGCCGAAGATACTGCAGATGGTGCGAAAGCTCGCGTCCGGCGAAGGGAGTATTTCCCTCGCCGTCGGGGAGAAGAACGTCTTCTGCCGCTTCGAGAATCAACGCATTTCATCCGCACTGATCGAGGGGCAATTCCCGAACTACCGCCGGGTCATACCGGATAGCCAAGAGCATCGCCTTGAAGTAAGTCGGGAGGAGCTTCTCGAGGCCTTGAAACGCGTTTCTCTCCTGGTGGAGAAGTCGCGGCGGATCTATCTTTCAGTTGCAGAGAACAGCCTGACCCTCACCTCCGAGGAGAGCGAAGTCGGCCACGCCTCCGAAGAGATCTCCTGTTCCTTCGAAGGGCCCGAGACGAAGATAGCTCTCAACTACTCCTATCTGACTGAACCGCTTCGGGTAATCGAAACCGATTCGGTGGCGCTGCTCTTCACGGAGCCGGGCAAGGCCCTTACCATTGAGTCGGTGCCGAAGTCGGACTACTTTCACATTGTCATGCCCATGCAGCTCGACTAGTCTTTCGGGCTGGTCGGGCTCACCGGCGCCCGCGGGGTCACCGGCATGGGTTTCAGGCGGATCCGCCACTACAACTTTCGCAACCTCAGCAACGCCCAAATCGATGTTGACGCACCTGAGGTCTTTCTGGTCGGTGAGAATGGCCAGGGAAAGACCAATCTCATCGAGTCAATCTACGTGCTCTGCTACGGCACCTCTTTTCGCACGCGTCGGGAAAACGAAATCTGCCGCACCGGCGAGGACGAGGTCGCCGTTGCCGGCGAGGCATCCTCCTCGGAAGGGGAAGTGCAGCGCATCAAGTACGTCTGGCAGCGCGGGAAGAAACAGATCGAGCTCAACGAGAGCCCGGTGCGGGATCGCAAGGAGCTAGTTGAGCTCCTTCCGTGCATTCCCTTCGCCCACGATGATATCAACTTCGTCCAGGGTCCGCCTGAGATGCAGCGCTTCTTCTTCGATCAGACCCTCAGCCTCTACGATCCCTACTTCATTGATGTATTGCGCTCCTACCGGCGCGTCCTCCGGCAGCGCAACGCCGTCCTGAAGAGCCAGGAATTCGAGCTCCTGCCGGTCTACGACGAGCATCTTGCCGCTCACGGCATCGCGGTACAGGAACGCCGCGCAGAAGCGAGCAACCGCTTCAGCAGCACCTTCTCGACCCTCTTCAGTGAGGTGTCGGGTTTGCCCGGTACGCTGGAAATAGTCTACCGCCCGTCATGGCGGCGCCCCACCGGTGCGCCCGGCGGCAAGTCCGGCGGCAGGTCCGGCGCCGGCGCCTTCGACGACCCCGGGGTCGCCGGCAACCACGTCGATTGGACCGCGGCGGGGAACACCCCGACCGCCGAGGCCGTCCACAACGAGCTCGAACGCCGCCGGGAGCACGATCAGTACATGCGTACAACGACGAGCGGGCCCCACCGCGACCGCTTCCTCTTCCTCTGGGGAGGTGAAGACTTCACCCGCATCGCCTCCACCGGGCAGGTGCGGCTGGCGTCCCTCCTTCTGCGCGTGGCACAGGCGCAGTTCTTCTCCGTGCAGACCGACCGCAAGGCGGTGCTCCTCCTGGACGACGTCCTCCTGGAACTGGATCCGACCCGGCGGGCACGGTTTCTCGACGTCCTGCCCGCATATGAGCAGGCCTTCTTCACGTTTCTGCCTGATGAGCATTTTACGCGCTTCCGAAAAGCGGATACATTGCTGTATAGAGTCGAGAACGGGTCGGTAATGCCGTATGAAGAAAGCAGATGAGATCCTCTCCGCCTTCTTTCGGATGTACAACCTCGAGGACGGCGCCGAGTACGTCTCCTTCTTCGAGAGTTGGCAGGAGATCGTCGGCGTCGATCTGGCATCTCACAGCCGCGTCGCGGACATTCAGAACGGCGCCGCCATTGTAGAAATGGATCATCCCGGCTGGATGCAGATGCTGCAGATGAAAGAGCAGAAGATTCTTCGCGCCATTCAGGCGCGCTTCCCCGACCTGGGCGTGGAGCGCCTCTCGCTGCGCCTGGTCGACCAGGCAACCTGGGAGCGCCGGGCGGGAGAGAGAAAGCCTTCGGCAAATGCCGACGGACCGCGCCCCGCGGCCGACCCCGCGACCGACCCCGCGACCGACCCGGCCCCCCCTGCAGCCGACCCCGAAGCCGACGCCGAAGCCGATCAAGCCGCAACGTCTCCCCAGGGGGATGATGCCGAGGTGAAGGGTATTCCGAGCTCGCGTCTCAGGGAGAGTCTGAGCCGTCTCAAGGAGGATCTGGAGGAACGCGGCCACCGACAGTCTGCCCGCAAGCCTCGTGACAAGAACCGGGATAAACCGTGAAGCGGCAGAGCATTGAACCACCGTAAGCGGCAGAATCCGCGTAGCCTGCCGGGCCGTTCCATAATCGCGGACGTTCAGGCAAATCAAGCTCCCGGCATCAACAAGCTTCTGAGTACGTCCCCGCGAGTTGACATTCGAATTGGGCGATCGATATACTTGCCCACCC
>CAZUVX010000100.1:0-9638 GCA_964623865.1 uncultured Spirochaetaceae bacterium
GGCGACGGCGGCTCCGGCAGCTGGGTCACCCTCGGCACCGACGGCTTTGCGAGCGCATCGGACGAGCTTGCCGCCGCCACGGTAGGATCCACTCTCTACGTCGGATTCTCCGACAAGAGCGACTCCGACAACCGCATCAAGGTGATGCAACACGACGGCAGCGACGGCGGAAGCTGGAGTGCCGTCGGCGATCACCTCTCTCTGAGCGCCGCATACTGGAATGAGCTCACCCTCACCGAGATCGGCGGTGATCTGTACGCCGGCTACGCGGATACCGATGACTCGGTTACCAGCGGCGGGTCGTCAAAGATCTTTGTAAAGAAGCTTGACGGGTCCAGTTGGAGCACCATCGGCGACTCCTCCTTCGGCCACCGACCAAGGCTCGCCGGAAACGGCACCGACCTGTTGTACATGGTCTACCCCGGGTCGTCTTCGGGGTTGTTGGGATCACGGAAGTATGCCGGGAGCGGGACCAACTGGAACAACTACGATACCGAGTATTGGTCTGACGAAGTAATAAGCTCGATCAGGATCGCCCTCGACCTGGACGGAAGCGACAATCCGGTGGTGGCTGTCCGCCGGGACCAGACAGACCTTCATTTCTATCGCAACGCCGGCGGCTGGGGGACGCACCTCACCACCTTTACGCCAAGCACCGGCGAGTATGAGCTGGAGTTGTACGGCCTCCGTTACGACGACGGTGGCACTCCCTATGTGGCGTACTCCAACTACCACGAGTCGGGCCAACAGGCGAGCTGCGGGTTGGCCAAATGGGACGGTTCGGCGTGGGAGGAGCTGGATCTGCCGACCCAGATCAACATCAGCCAGGGCTCGGTGCATGACCTGTCGATGATTCCCGCGGCCTCGGGCAACGGCGTTCTCGTTGCCGCAGGCTACCAGGACGACGCCGATCTGCGGGTGGAGCTGTGGCACTACGACGGTTCGGCGTGGCAGCAGATCGGGCCGGATATTGCCGCCGGCCCCAGTACCAACTACCCGAGCCTCACTGTCGCCGTCCAGTACGACGACAGCGACAACCCGGTGGTCGTCTTTGCCGATGATCAGAGCGGCGACATCAGAGCGCGGGGGTTCCGCGAGTAGGTGGATTCCTCATCCACCCCCGCGCTCGGGCGGCTCCGGCTCGTACGCCAGCACCGACTGGAGCCACCGTTCCACTTCGGAAACGGGAACACCCTTTCGCGTTGCGTAGTCCTGGACCTGATCGCGGGCAATGCGGCCGACGGAGAAGTACTTGCTTTCCGGGTGCATGAAGCAGTACGCGCTCACACTGGCCGGGGGCACCATCATGTAGCTCTCGGTGAGCGATATTCCGTACTCATCCGGCTCGAGGAGGTCCCAGATGATTTCCTTGTCCTTGTGGTCCGGGCATGGGGGGTACCCTGGGGCGGGACGAATCCCCTGATAGCGAATGTGGAGCAGCTCCTCAATGTCGAGGTTCTCCTCAGGGGCGTAGCCCCAGAACTCCTTTCGCACGCGCTCATGGAGGCACTCGGCGAAGGCCTCGGCAAGACGGTCTGCCAACACCTTTGAGAGAATCGCCTTGAAGTCGTCGCCCGCTTCGTTGAACTCCGACACCAAGAAGTCCAGTCCGTCCCCGGCGGTGACGGCAAAGAGGCCCATGTAGTCGTCCACTCCGCTCGACTTCGGTGCGATGTAGTCTGAGAGCGAGAGGTAATACGGAGTCTCCTTCTTGACCTTCTGCTGGCGGAGCGTCTGGATCACGTGCCTGACCTCGCTGCGCGTGTCGTCGGTGTAGAGCTCAATGTTGTCATTCTCCGTGGAGTTTGCCGGCCAGAAGCCCAGCACGGCGTGCGCCCGGAGGCGCTTCTCCTCAATGATGCGAGCGAGCAGCGACTGCGCGTCCGCGTAGAGCTTCCGTGCCTCCTCGCCGAGGTGCGGGTCGTCCAGAATGTCCGGGAACCTCCCCTTCATCTCCCAGGAGTAGAAGAAGAAGCCCCAGTCGATGTATTCGGCGATCTCCGCTATCGAGTAGTCGGTAAACGCCTTCGCCCCCAGAAACTGCGGCTCCTTCGGCTCGTAGGCCGCCCAGTCCGGGGTAAAACGCTTGGACCGCACCTCTTCGATCGAGAGGTACTCGACGCCGGAGCTCTGGTTGCGTCGCTTCTCCCGTGTCTTCTCGTGATGGGCAGTGAGTTGCTCTTCGTAGGCCCGACGCTGCTCCCTGCTCAGGAGCTTCGAGACAACGCCGGAGGCACGGGAAGCGTCCTTAACGTGGACTACCGGGCCGGAGTACTGCGGGGCAATCTTGACGCTTGTGTGTATCTCGCTGGTGGTGGCGCCGCCGATCAGAAGCGGCAGCTCGAAGCCCTCCCGCTCCATCTCCCGGGCGACGTGCACCATTTCGTCCAGGCTCGGTGTAATGAGGCCCGACAGACCGATGACGTCGACATCATGGTCACGGGCGGCCTGGAGAATGTCCGGCGTGGGCACCATGACACCAAGGTCAATGACGTCGTAGTTGTTGCACTGAAGCACTACCCCGACAATGTTCTTCCCGATGTCGTGAACATCTCCCTTCACCGTGGCCAGGAGCACGCGCCCCTTGCCGCGGTCGGACCCGTCGTCCGTCTTTTCGGCTTCAATGTAGGGCTCCAGATAGCCGACGGCGTGTTTCATGACCCGGGCGCTTTTGACGACCTGCGGGAGGAACATCTTGCCGCTGCCGAAGAGCTCACCCACAACGTTCATTCCGTCCATGAGGGGGCCCTCGATTACGTCCAGTGCGGCGTCACGCTGCCGGCGGACCTCTTCCACATCGTCCTCAATGTAGGTCGTGATCCCCTTCACGAGGGCGTGCGCTATGCGCTCTTCGACGCTTCCCTCACGCCAGGAGAGATCCTGCTCCCTTGCGCCGCCGCTTTGCTCGACGGTCTCGGCAAGATCGAGAAGGCGCTCGGTGGCGTCTTCTCGCCGGTTCAGCAGCACGTCCTCGACACGCTCGAGGAGATCCTTCGGTATCTCGTCGTATACGGCGAGCTGAGCCGGGTTTACGATTCCCATATCCATGCCGGCGTTGATGGCGTGGTAGAGGAACGCTGCGTGCAGGGCCTCGCGGACGGTGTTGTTGCCGCGGAACGAGAAGGAGACGTTGCTCACGCCGCCGGAAACTCGCGCCCCGGGGAGCTTCTCCTTGATCTCCCGGGTGGCCTCAATGAAGTCGACGCCGTAATTGGCGTGCTCCTCGATCCCGGTGCCGACGGCGAAGATGTTCGGATCGAAGATGATGTCTCCGGGGGGAAAGCCGACCTGCTCCGTCAGGAGCTTGTAAGCTCGTTCGCAGATCTCGACCTTGCGCTCCTTCGAGTCCGCCTGACCCCTCTCATCGAAGGCCATAACGATCGTCGCCGCGCCGTACTTGCGGATCTCCCGCGCCTGGCGGAGGAAGGCCTCCTCGCCCTCCTTCATACTGATCGAGTTCACAATCGACTTGCCCTGGACGCAGCGAAGGCCCCGCTCGATCACCTCCCACTTGGAAGAGTCGATCATGATCGGCACGCGGCTGATGTCGGGCTCCGTCGCCACAAGGTTCAGGAAGGTTTCCATCTCCACGGCGGACTCGAGCATTGCATCGTCCATGTTGACGTCTATGATCTGGGCGCCGTTTTCGACTTGATCGCGGGCAACCTCCAACGCTTCCTCGTACTTCTTGCTTTGGATGAGGCGATTGAACTTCCGCGACCCCGCCACGTTGGTGCGCTCCCCGATATTGAGAAAGAGGCTGTTTTCCTTGAGCGTGACCGGCTCCAGGCCACTGAAGAAGGTGACTTCCGCGGGACGCTCGGGCACTCTCCGCGCCGTTGCGCGCGAGCATGCGGCGACGATCTCCTTCAGATGCTCGGGGGTGGAGCCGCAGCATCCACCCACAATGTTGAGGAGTCCTTCCTCGGCCATGCCGCCGAGGACCTTCGCCATGAATTCCGGAGTGTGGTCGTACTCGCCGAACTCATTCGGCAGGCCCGCGTTCGGATGCGTGGACACCGGCACGTAGGCGACCTCGGAGATCTCCGCGACGTATTCCCTGAGCTGGTCGGCTCCGAGAGAGCAGTTGAGCCCGACGCTGAAGGGCTCCGCGTGCGCCACGGAATACCAGAACGCGGTAGCGGTCTGCCCCGTGAGCGTGCGCCCGCTCTGATCGGTAATGGTTCCCGAGATCATGATCGGGAGTTCGACTTCGTTCTCCTCTTCGAACTGCTTCACGGCGTAGATCGCCGCCTTGGCATTGAGAGGGTCGAAGACCGTCTCGATGAGCAAGAGATCGGCGCCACCGTCGACCAGGCCGCGGATCGCCTCCCTGTACGCATCCGCAACCTGTGTGAAGGTCACATCGCGGTACCCGGGATCGTTCACGTCGGGTGAGATCGAGAGGGTCTTGTTGGTCGGCCCCAGGACACCGGCAACCCACCGCGGCCGGAAGCCGACCCCGCCGGCACCGGACCCGCCGGTACCCGACCCGCCGCCTTCGTGACCGCGTGCGGTCTGTTCCGCTGCGACATTCGGTCCGGCACTGTCCGCCGCCTTCCGCGCGAGTTTCGCACCCTCGAGGTTCAGCTCATATACCAGCTCCTGCATGTGGTAGTCCGCCTGGGAGATCCATGTCGAGTTGAAGGTGTTGGTCTCCACAATATCGGCACCAGCCTCGAGAAAGCCGGTGTGGATCTCGGATATGACGTCGGGGCGGGTGAGGTTCAACAGATCGTTGTTCCCGCGAAGGTTGATCTCCTTACCGTCCGGACCGGTGAAGTCGCGAAAGCGGTCGCCCCGGAAGTCCGCCTCGTCGAGCTCGTAGGTCTGTATCATGGTACCCATCGCGCCGTCGAGGAACAGAATTCGTTCCCCAACGGTCTCCCGTATTGCTCGCAATCGTTCTAATCGTTCCACAGGTCGTTCCATAGGTGAGCCAATATATGGAGTTCAACGGATCTGTTCCAGTCCGCCGCATGGCTACTGCCGGGAAACAAGCTCAATACGGCGCCGTTCCCCTGCTCCACGCGCCCATACCGACGGCTGCTTTCCAACGTGTTCATCCCCGAAGCGCAATTGCCTCAGTCGGTATGGCCGAAGTCTCGAGGGGGGTGAGCTCGTCCTCTTCCGTGCACGGGTTCTCTGTCTTCACAAGTGCGGCATAAACAACCACCGAAAACGGTGAATCCATACTACAATTGAAGAAAGCATCATGGAGGATAGCGGCATGGCAGTCTTTCTCGAGGATTCCAACGGCAAACACCGGAATGATCCGTCCGACGCGGAGATAGCGGCGACGCTGGAACAGATCGGAGTCTCATTGGATCACTGTGTCCTGCATTTGGCCGGTGAAGCCTTTGTGCAGAGCGCCGGTGACGCGTCGGGCCTGCTTGTGCAGTACGGTGATGGATCCGGAGTGTACGAGAGCGATCGGAGTGATTTGGACGTCGCGACGGTGACCCGGATCTTCGTCGAAGCCGCGGCCGGTCGGGATGGATGGAAGAGTGAGCATACCTTCCACCGGCTCAGTGGAGGGCCCGAGACCGGCCAGGCCTCCCCCGACAGTGGCCGAATGCAGGGCTCCCTGAAGGATCAGCTTCTCGGCCGGGTGAAGCGGGAGATCGGCAGGGAGGCTTCCCAGGGGGTTGGACGCGTCATCAGGAGAGGCATTCGCGGCATCATGGGGCGGCGTTAACCGTAGTTCAGTAATCGCGAACGGTTGACCTCTGAGGCAAAATGCCTCAGCATTGGATTGCACGGGAAGAGGCATTTCGGACGGCCGCGTAAGCGCCGTCGGAGCCCGGTGGGCACACAGGTCGTGGCGTTGGAGCGAGCGGCCGTGCGGACTGCCTCTTCCACCCTTTCCCGTTGTAGTCGCCGGCGTGCGTGCTCGTTGGGTGCGTGCGCGACCGGGGGGCGTAGGCATCGACCTCAGAAATTCTGAGCGGTGCAGATCCCGGGGCGGCATGCGGAGACCTTCCACAGAGAAAGGAGGTGCGAATGAGTAGCGAAGTACAGAAACCACAGTCCAGGGGGACTGATTTGTAGGCATACAAATCACCCCTCAACGGAGGATAGGGGCCCGACACGCGTCGGGCCCCTTTTTTTCCCCACCCCACTGTTGTGCGGAAGACAATCCAAAGTGGTTATGTATCCCTCCCCCACTTGGACGTACGTTCAAGGCAGGAGGAGAAGATGGCGCAGAACGAATGGCTGGATATTGGTGGATCCGAGGAGGTACCGGAGAATCAACCCGTCGCCAGAGCGCTCGATTCCGGCGACACCGTACTGCTCTATCGCCACGACGGAACGCTTCGCGCCTGGAGTGACGCCTGTCCCCACATCGGGTGCAACATATCCAAGGGACCCGTCTACGGCTCCACGGCGGTCTGTCCGTGCCACAACGCGCGGTTCGATCTTACGAACGGACGGGCGCTGTGCGCACCATCCCTGGACGACCTGCCTTCGTACGACGTCAAAGAGAAGGATGGCCGGATCATGATCGGGGAACCGCGGGAGCAGCCGATCATCCGACCCCAGGGCAGTGACGACAGGACCTTCCTTGTCGCGGGCGGTGGCGCCGCCGGCGGCGCCGCGGTGGAACAACTGCGCCGGGAAGGCTTCGCCGGGAGGATCGTGATGATCACGCCGGAACCGCACTACCCGTACGACCGTACAATGCTTTCCAAGATGTATCTTTACTCAGACATGTCTATAGACGATGTCATCATCCGGCAGCGCGACTTCTACGAGCGTCTCGGCGTAGAGGTCTGGAAGGGATACCGCGTCGTCCGTGTTGAAGAGGATCCGCCCGCGGTAATCCTGGATAATGATTCCCGCGTGCAGGCGGATGCGCTCCTCCTTGCGACGGGGGCGCGCCCGCGTACGCTTCCCGTCGAAGGAGCACATGTACCGGGGGTCAACCTCCTGCGAACCCCGGAGGATGCCAACCGCATTCGCTCCGAAGCGGTGGAGTCGAAGAACGTGGTCGTCGTTGGCGGCAGCTTCATTGGTACCGAGGTTGCCGCCGCCCTGAGGCAGATGAACCTCAATGTCCGGCTCGTTGCCATGGAGGAGACACCCCTCGAGAGTGTCTTCGGCTCGGCGGTGGGTACGCGTTTCGCCGAGCTTCACGAGTCCCATGGGGTTCACCTGCATATGGGGACCAGGGTGACACGCATCAATGGGGCAAAGCGCGTGGAGCGTGTCGATCTGGAAGACGGAACGTCTCTGCCGGCGGATCTCGTTGTCCTCGGAGTCGGTGTAGACCCGGTCGTCGACTATCTGGACGCCACTTCACTGGTCCGCAATGGAGCCGTCCCGGTGAACCGGCACCTCGAGAGCGGGGTGAAGGGTATCTTTGCCGCCGGCGACATTGCTGATGTCGGCGACGGCACACAGCGGGTTCGGGTGGAGCACTGGGTGGCGGCGCAGCGTCAGGGCCAGCACGCGGCGCGAAGCATGCTCGGCAACACGGATCCCCTTCCCTACGCACCCTTCTTCTGGACCATGCAATACGAGACACCCTTCGTCTTCATCGGCTACGCCCCGGATTACGACGAGATTCGATTCCGCGGTGATGTCGTCGCCGGCGACTTCCTTGCCGGGTACTTCAAGGGTGGTTCCCTTGCAGCGGTAGCCGCCATGGGCAGGACCGGCGAGGCCGTCTCCTTCGGCCGACGGCTCGATCGCGCCGACAAGATCGCCCCGGACGCCTTCGATGCAGCTTAGCCGGACGCGACCCCGGTACCGCGAGGATGCGACAATCGGGAACGCACGGCCCTAACGCGGAGCAACAGGGAGAACAATATGACGACTGAGCTCACACATGTCGATGCGGGACTCCGCATTGATCCTGCGGAGGTCCCTTACAGCGGTACCGCGGAGGCGGAAGCGAGTGACAACATCATTGGCCAGGACCGGGCGATCAAGGCGCTCCAGTTTGGGCTTCACGTTGCGGGACGCGGCTTCAACGTGTACGTCGCGGGCCCTCCGGGCATCGGCAAACGCACATCCGTCAAGGGCTTCGTTGAAGACCTCGCAGCGCGGGAACCGACACCGGATGACTGGTGCTTCGTCCACAACCACCAGGAACCGTATGAGCCGCGGGTGATTCGCCTTTCCCCCGGGCAGGGACGCGAGTTCCGGAAGGACATCGAGGAGCTCCGCGAGCTAATCCGGCGCGACATCCCGGGCATATTCGAGAGCGACGAGTACACGAGGCGGCGAGAGAAGACCCTGGAGGACATCCAGAAGCAAGGGCACAACTTCAACCAGGAAGTTCGCGAGAAGGCCCAGGAGAAAGGGTTCGTCATGCAGCAGTCGCTCATGGGGACGGCCGTGGTCCCGGTCAAGGACGGACAGCCAATCCGGGATGAAGACCTGCAACAGCTTTCCCAGGAGGAACAGGAGGATATCGAGAAACGGCGACGGGAATTGCAGGCGGAGATCGCGGAGATCCAGAAGCGATACCGGCGCCTCGACCGGGAAGCGCGGGAGAAGATCCGGCAGCTCGACCGCAACGTTGTCATTCGCCGGATTGAGGGGCCCATCGATGACCTCAAGGAGAAGTATGAAGACAACCAGGAGGTACACGGCTACCTGGATGATGTGCAGGAGGATGTCCTGGAGAACATCGATACGCTGAAATCGGGTGCGGAGCAGCAGGGGCAACAGGTGCCGCCTCAGCTCAAGCAGCAGATAGAGGCCGCAAAGCAGCAGTTCTTCAACAAGTATCAGGTCAACGTCGTTGTTGACAATTCACGCCGCAACGGCGCGCCGGTCATCACGGAGCTGAACCCGACCTACAACAATCTCGTCGGTCGCATTGAGAAGGAGATGCAGATGGGTGCGCTCAGCACCGACTTCACGCTGGTCAAGCCCGGCGCGCTTCTCCAGGCAAACGGCGGCTACCTGGTCCTGAACGTCGAGGACGTTCTCCGCAACCCCTACAGCTGGGAAGGCCTCAAGCGTGGCCTGCGCAGCGCGGAGTTGCGCATTGAGGAGGTCCAGGAACAGCTCGGCCTGATGTCGATCAAGACCCTGCGGCCGCAGGCCATACCCCTGAAGGTGAAAGTCCTCCTCATTGGCAGTCCGATCATCTACGAGCTTCTCCACCGCCTCGACCCCGACTTCCAGGAGCTCTTCAAGGTGAAGGCGGACTTCGACGTCGAGATGGAGAGAACCGACGAGAACACTCGCAGATTCGTAAGCTTCCTCGCCTCTACCGTCAACCGGGAGAGGCTTCCCCACCTCGACGCCGACGGCGCCGCACGGATGCTGGAACACGCCGCCCGCACGGCCGAACACAAGAACAAGCTCTCCACCCGCTTCGCCGAAGTCTCCGACCTCCTGCGGGAGGCGGGATACTGGTGCGCCCGGCGAAGCGCGGAGTTGATTTCCGGTGGTGACGTCCGCCGCGCAATCGACGAGAAGATCTACCGTTCCAGCATGATCAGGGAAAAGATCGTTGAGCTGATAGACCGGGGAACACTCCTCATTGACACCGATGCCTCAGCGGCGGGACAGGTGAACGGCCTCTCGGTTATGCAGCTCGGGGACTTCACCTTCGGCCGGCCGAATCGGATCACCGCGACCGTTGCGGCCGGCCGCGACGGCATCGTCGACATTGAGCG
>CAZUVX010000101.1:0-9630 GCA_964623865.1 uncultured Spirochaetaceae bacterium
GTAGGATCTGCAGCCATGACGAGCATCATCTCATGGAACGTGAACGGTATTCGCGCTGCGGCCAAGAAGGGGCTCCTGGAGTTTCTGCAGGAGCAACAGCCGGACATGCTGTGTCTTCAGGAGACGAAGGCGCAGCCGGAGCAACTGGGCGAGGAGCTCATCTCGCCCTCGGGCTACCACAGCTACTGGGCCTCCGCCGAGCGAAAGGGCTACAGCGGCGTCGCGGTATACACCAGGGTCGAGCCCAGGGCGGTCCATCGCATGGGCGTCGAGCGCTTCGACAGTGAGGGGCGGCTCCTGATCCTCGAGTATCCAGCATTCACCCTCATGACCGGGTACTTCCCCAACAGCCAGGACGGCGGCACGCGCCTGGACTACAAGCTGGACTTCCTGGACACGCTGCTGTCCATGTGCGACGACCTCACCAATGCGGGGCGCAACCTCCTGGTGTGCGGAGACTTCAACATTGCCCACAAGCCCATCGACCTGGAGAACCCGCAGGCAAACGAGAAGAACGCCGGCTACCTGCCGGAGGAGCGCGCCTGGATGGACAAGTACACCAGCGCAGGCTACGTGGACACCTTTCGCATGTTCACGACGGAGCCGCGCCACTACACCTGGTGGTCGTACCGCTTCAACGCCCGGGAGAAGAACATCGGGTGGCGCATCGACTACCACACCGTCAACGAGCGCTTCCGGGACGCCGTGCACTCATCCGATATCATGGCCGACGTCACGGGCTCCGATCACGCCCCTGTCCGCATCTCTCTCGAGGTCGATGCCGACGGCCGCTGACGGCGCCCTTCCCACGGGACCTCGCCTGGGCATCATCTGAGACTCGCGGTCCCCGGGGGGACTCCGGGACGCACACGGGCATGCACCTACGCCGAAAGGGTTAACGCGCCGCCGAATCCTTAGTATTTTTGCGTGTAGTTCCCGCTACCGGGATCCAGACACGGGGGACATGGATGACACACCAGAGGACGATCCCGCTCTTCCCGCTCGGCGTAGTTCTGCTGCCGCGAATGCCGCTGCCGCTCCACATCTTCGAGGAGCGGTATCGCGTCATGTTGGAAGACTGTCTCGGTTCGGATCGGCTCTTCGGCATCGTCTATGCATCCGGCACGAAGCTCCAGCGCACCGGGTGCACCGCCCGGATCGACCGCGTCCTGAAGCGCTACGACGACGGCCGCTCGGACATACTGACCATAGGGGAGGAGCGCTTCCGCCTGGTCCAGGTGAAGGAGGAGCGCCCCTATCTTCAGGCGGACGTGGAGTTCTTCGAGGACGACAACGCGGGACACGCCGACAAGCTGCCCGAATTGGCAACGGAAGCGCTGGATGCACTGGAGGCGCTCTCCCATGCCACCCGTGCCCAGGTAGATATCTCCGCCCTCCGGAGCCTGGACCCGGAAAGCGTCTCCTTCCTGGTGGGCTCCACCGGCGTCTTCACCCTGGAGGAACGGCAGAGCTTTCTGGAGCTCACCTCCTCGGCGCGACGGTTGGAGGTGCTGACGAGCTCGCTGAAGCAGGTGACCGAACGCCGGCGCGTTCTCCAGCACCTCAAAGAGGTCCTCAAGACCAAGGGCGACCTCTCCTACCTCTTTAACTGAGGTTTTCCTTTCACTCGAGCGCCCGACGTGCTATCCTTGACCCACAATCTAGGACAAGCGAACACCCGAGTCGCGTACCTCCAGGGAGGGCTGCGTCGTTGTACGGCGCACGCCGCTTGGGGTCGGGCGAGTCTTCCGTATGCTCGACCGACCCCGCATCCCAGGCGGAGGGCGTCGTCTTGCCGTGACGAGAGGAGGTTGAGGAATGGCCGAGATGGGATGGATGAACGATCCGGACGTGCAGGTAGTAGAGACCACCTGCGGCGGCTGCCACTGTGAGTGCGGCTGTCTGGCCTACGTCAAGGATGGAAAGGTCGTGTACCTCGAAGGTGATCCCAACCATCCTCAGAATCGGGGCGCCTTCTGCCCGAAGGGCTACGCCTTCGTGGAGTATCAGAACCACCCCGACCGGGTTACCCACCCGCTCAAGCGCGTCGGTGAACGCGGAGAGGGCAAGTGGGAGCGGATCTCCTGGGAGCAGGCCATCGGGGAGATCGCCGGGCGGATGCGCGACCTCGCGGATGAGCACGGCCCGACAAGCATTGCCTGGGGAGTGGGCGACGGCGACCGGGACAACAATCTCTGCAACCTCGGATGGCTCTTCGCTCTGGGGAGTCCTCATCAGATCGGCGGCGACGCCGCGTACTGCCTGCGCCCGGGGTGCATTTCCACGCGCCTGACCTGGGGCCAGCACAACACCTGGGAGATGGGTCCCGATCTTGAGAACACAAAGCTCGCGGTGTGCTGGGGATCGAATCCCATGGAGGCGCACTCCTGCTCGAAGGGCCGGGAGCTCCTGCGGGGCCTGGAGAACGGTGCCCGCCTCCTCGTGGTGGACCCGGTCTTTACCAAGACCGCCAACAAGGCGGACCTGTGGCTCCAGCTGCGTCCCGCAACCGACGCCGCTCTCGCCCTGGGCATTTTGAACCACATCATTCAGCACGACCTCTACGACCACGACTTCGTGGCAAACTACACCGTCGGCTTCGAGGGGCTGAAGGCGAGGGCGGCAGAGTATCCCCTGGACCGGGTTGCCGAGATCACATGGGTGCCCGAAGAGAAGATCAGGGCCGCCGCAGAGCTCCTGGCGGCCTACCGTCCCGCCGCGGTGTACCACCGCATGGGCACGAACATGAATACCAACAACGTCCAGAACCTCCGCTCAATCGACTGCCTCTTCGCGATCCTCGGCGGACTGGACGTCAAGGGGGGTAACCTCTTCCACGCGCCGTCGGCGAAACCGCGCCCCATCAGCTTCTTCTCCTTCCAGGTAAGCGACGAACCCATAAGCTGGGCGCCTCCAAAGGAGGTGTGCATGGAACGGCCGGGAGCGCGGGAGTACCCCCTCAACTACGACCCCGCCTCTCCGGTCTCCTGGAAGGTGGATGAGAACCCCCACATGGCCATGGATTACCTCCTGGACGGAAGGATAAAAGCGGTGGTGTGGTCGCACGATCCGGTTATGGGCCTGCAGAACTCCCGCAAGGTGGTGAAGGCGATCAAGGCGCTCGATCTGTCGGTGGTCATGGACTTCGTGCTCACCCCGACAGCCGAGGTCTCGGATTACGTCCTCCCGGTCGCCACCTGGCTCGAGCGTGAGCGCATCCACGATCAGCACTACATCAACTTCATTGGGTGTGCCCGCCGGGTCGTGGAGCCCCGGGGTGAAGCTTTGGACGAGCGAGAAATAGCAGGTCGCCTCGCCCGGGCCCTCCAGGTGAACTCCTTCGTGGAGCTCTCGAGCGTGGAGGCGTACAACGACTGGCGCATGAAGCCCGTGGGCATCTCCTTCAACGAGCTGAAGGATGAGGGTCGTGTCGGACCCTGGGAGCTCGAGTATCGGAAGTGGGAAAAGGACGGCTTCCCAACCCCCTCCGGAAAGGTCGAGCTCCACTCGGCGTTGATGGAGAAGAACGGCTACGATCCACTACCCTCCTATTCGCCGCCGTCGGACAGCCTGGAGTCCGAGCACGCGAAAGAGTTTCCGCTCATCTTCATTTCCGGTGGGCGCAAGATCGAATTCCTGCACAGTATGCAGCGGAACCTCAAGTACTGCCGGCGGATGACCGACGATCCGCAGGTAACCATCCATCCGGATACCGCGAAGGAGCTCGGCATCGGCGAGGGGGATTGGGTGTGGATCAGCACACCCTTCAGCGAGGAGAACGAGATTCCGCCGATTCGCCAGCGGGCAACTCTGAGCACCACCATGCATCCCCGAATCGTTCACGCCATGTCGCACTGGTACTACCCGGAACAGAAGCCGGGAGAGTCGCGCGGGCTGGATTTCAACGTGAACGCAATTATTACCGATCAGGCCCCGTACGATCCCGTGACGGGATCCCCCATGATTCGCGGCGGCCTCTGCCGCCTGGCCAAGGCGAACCTGTAAGGAGGAGAGTAGTGAGTGAGCATCGACACTTCGAATACGGCGTCCGGCTCTTCGAGGAGATGTGCGTCGGGTGCCGGAGCTGCACCGTAGCGTGCCAGTCGGTTCGGGGCCTCTCGAAGGAGACGACACCCCTTGTCATACGAATAACGGAGGAGAGCACCGCCCAGGGTCCACGCCTTCGCATGGCCGCGGAGGCGTGCCGCAACTGTTCGGACGCCCCCTGTGCCGAGGTCTGCCCCACCGAGACGATCGTCATCCAGGACGACGGGCGCGTCGTCCTCTACGAGGAGGGGTGCATCTCCTGCGGCGCCTGCGTGGACGCCTGTCCATACGACGCCATGACCATGGATGATGAGCGGGACGTTGCCGTCAAGTGCGACCTCTGCGGCGCCCGAACCGCCGCGGGACTTCAACCGGCGTGCGTCTCCACGTGTCCCGGCAACGCCATCTACGCCGGCAGGCTCAGCGACATCCAGGCGGATGTAGAACGGCGGCGCAGCGCCATGCACGAAGCGCGGCGCCGCGTCGAAGCCCGGGCCACCGGGTAGAGCCGTTGCGGAGACGAGTCGTGGTACATCACCACCACAACACGGATCGCGCCGGTGCGCGACCGGGCGCGCAGGGCGACGGGGTCTTTGGATCTACCGGACGGCAGACAGTGGTGCCGGTCTCCGTAGCAATCCTCGCCGGTGGCGCCGCATCTCGCATGGGAGTGCCGAAGGGGCTCCTTCCAGTGGCGAACGGCCCCCTCATCTCGCGGATCATCGACCGCGTCGGTAAGCTCACCGATGATGTCCTGTGTGTTACCTGCGAGCCGGAGGTGTATGCGTGGGAGGCGCAGCGCGTGCGCTTTGTCGCGGACTACAACGGTGAGCCCCGCAGCCCCCTCTCAGGGATCCTCGGCGCACTTTCCGCCGCCAGATACGAGGTGTGCATTGTTGTCGGCGTGGACATGCCCTTCCTCAACCCTGCACTGCTTCAGTATCTCGCAAGCCTGGCACAGCCGTTCCCGCCGGCACCCGCCGCGGATGTGGTCCTTCCGACCATCTGTGGGGACCGCCCCGAATGCGTGCACGCGGTCTATCGCAAGTCCTGCCTGCCGGCGGCCACGGCGGCCCTGGAAGAGGGACGCGTGAAGGTGACCAGCTTCTTCCGAGACGTTCAGGTTACACGCGTCCCCGCCGAGCGGCTTCGGCGCATCGATCCGCTCCTGTCGAGCTTCGTGAACGTCAACACTCCCCGGGAGCACGCCCGCATCCTGACTCCAGGGGCGGCGGCGGGCCACGCTACGCGTCGGAACCGCTCGTGTCCAGTTGAAGCGCCGCGGAGTTAATGCAGTAACGCAGGCCCGTGGGCTCCGGACCGTCCGGAAAGAGGTGACCCAAATGGGCATTGCAGCGGGAGCACCGCACTTCGGTACGCACCATACCGAGACTGCGGTCCGTGTGCTCATCGACTGCATCGCTCTCGACGGGGCGTACGTAACTCGGCCATCCACTCCCGGAATCGAACTTGTCGTCGGAGCTGAACAGGGGCCGGCCGCAGCAGACGCAACGATACACGCCCTCCTCGTGATTATCCCAGTACCTGCCCGTGAAGGGCCGTTCCGTACCGCCTTTCCTCGTTATGGAAAACTGTTCGGGCGTCAGTACTTCGCGCCACTCTGCATCGCTCTTCTCTATCTTCTTCTCCGTGGACATTCCCGTTCCTCCGCGGCAAAAGGTAACGCCGCCGATGAGGTACGAACAAGCGGCGAGACCGCCGGATTGACCGTGCAAGGCTCTAGGCCTACCATGTCTCTCACGTCCGGGACGTTCGGGAGGAACAGGATGAACAAGTCGCAACTCACGGCGAAGATCCGTGAAGTCGACGCCGAAATGGGAAGGATCGATGACGCCATTCACGATTACCAGCGAGACGTCGGAGAGGCGCTCCTGGATGCCGAGTGGGAGGCCAACCCGTCCACGCGCGTCCAGAACCAGCTCTCAAACGCCCAGCGGCTCCGCCACGAGCTCGACGACCTGAAGATCACCCGGAACCGCCTGGAAGAGGCGCAGAGGCGCAAGGACGAGATCGTCAAAGAGCAGAAGGAGCTGCAACGCCACATCGCCAAGGCCATGAGCGACGTGGAGCCCTATTTTGAAGAGATCGGCAGGCGCGCCTTCGACGTGTACCGAACCAACCCGGTCGTCGACAGCGCCGCCGAGGAGATCTTCTCACCGCTGTTGGACAAGTTCAACGAGATCAAGAGCGGCGACCGCGATGTGGCGCGTCTCGACGATGAACGCAGAATCGGCCGGAACCCAATGGGTCGCATCGTCAAGAGCGGAAAACTCTTGCTGGAACGGGGAAAACAGCAGTTACGCAAGAGCGGAATGGCCCAACACTACGCGTCGGCGGGCCGACAGGTGTGCACCTCCGGTCTCATCGACCGTCTCGACGATCCCAAGCTCCACCAGACCACCGCCCCGTACTTCGAGGCGCGGCGCCACATCCAGACGGCCGAAGCGAAGCTCCGGGAGCTGGAGCAGGAAGAGGAGAACCTGGAGCTGGAGCGCATGACCCTCCTCGACGGGAAGGGCGTCAACGAGCGGCGGGCGGAGCTCATGACCATGCAGCGCAACCGCGAGCGGGAGCTTCAGCAGGCATTGAAGGAGCTGGGTCGCAGCTATGCGGTGGCGAAGTCACGCCCCGGGGTCGAACCCGATGTGAGCGAAGCCCTGGACGCCCTGGAGAAGCTCTACGAAGAGCGGAAGGACTGTGAGCGCACCCGCCGCCGCCTGGACGCGGCGGTGGAGATCATTGAGGTCGACGACGACCGCAACCGGAAGGAATCCGAAATCGAGCAGCTGCGCTCCGAGCGCCGGCGGCTTGACGAACGCATCAACGAGATCCAGGAGGAGCTCGCCGAGGATGACGAGCGCCGCAGGAAGCTCGTGAAGACGCGCGGGAAGATCGAGGATCTGACCGAATAGGGCCGGCCTCCCGGTCACCGATCCACCATGGCACGCCGCACCCCCCAGCCCGACGATAGCAGCGAGAACCCTCTCTTCGCCCAGGCCGCGGGCATCGGCGGCTCCCACGCTCACGGCGGTATGCCGGGAGGGGGCGCCGGCGAGCAGCCCCTGGCCGCACGGATGCGTCCCCGCAAGCTGGAGGACTTCATAGGTCAGGAGCACATCGTCGGGCCGGGGCGCCTGCTGCGCCGCGCCATTCAGGCGGACATGCTCTCATCCGTGATCTTCTCGGGTCCCCCGGGGACAGGCAAGACCACCCTGGCCATGGTCATTGCAAACACCACGAAGAGCCGTTTCGTCTCCCTCAACGCTGTGCTGAGCGGCGTGAAGGACATCCGCGAGGCAATCGAGAAGGCCCGGCAGACGCGGGAGCTCTACGGCCGACGCACCATCCTCTTCGTCGACGAAGTGCACCGCTGGAACAAGGCGCAGCAGGATGCCTTGCTGCCGTGGGTGGAGAACGGCACGGTCATCCTCATTGGTGCGACGACGGAGAACCCCTTCTTCGAGGTGAACTCCGCCCTGGTTTCGCGGTCGCGCATCTTCCAGCTGAAAACGCTCTCGCAGAACGACCTGCGCCGGGTTGCCCGCGCCGCCCTTGCCGACGCTCAGCGCGGGTACGGGAGCATCGACATCGACCTGGATGAGGATGCTTTTGAGCACCTCGTGTCGGTTGCCGACGGCGACGCCCGGAGCCTCCTGAACGCCCTGCAGCTTGCCGTCGAAACGACTCCCGAGGAGTTCCCGCCTCCCTCCGGTCATACCATTCACATAACACGGGAGATAGCCGAAGAGAGCATTCAACGCCGGGCGGTCCTCTACGACAAGGAGGGTGACTACCACTTCGACACGATCAGCGCCTTCATCAAGTCGCTGCGCGGCTCCGACCCGGACGCGGCGCTCTACTGGATGGCGCGCATGATCGAGGGGGGGGAGGACCCCCACTACCTCTTCCGGCGCATGCTCATCCTGGCGAGCGAGGACGTTGGACTCGCGGATCCACACGCTCTTGGCGTGGTCGAGTCCGCCGCCGCGGCCTTTGACCGGGTGGGTCTTCCCGAGGGGCAGTTCCACCTTACCCAGGCGGCGCTCTACCTGGCCACGACGAAGAAGTCCAACTCGACCCTCGGCTACTTCGACGCCCTCCAGGCGGTCCGGGACGAGCGCCCGAACCAGGTGCCGCGGCACCTCCAGGACGCCAACCGCGACGCAAAGGGCTTCGGCCACGGCGAGGGCTACCTCTACCCCCACGCGTACCGGGACCACTGGGTCGCCCAGCAGTACCTGCCGGCGGGCCTCCAGGGTCGCGTCTTCTATCAACCCTCCGACCAGGGTCACGAGGCGCGCGTGCGGGAGGAGGTGGAGCGCCGGCGGGAGGTGCAACTCCAGGCAATGACCGATGACTCCGAAGGGGGGACGGCGCAAACACCTGGAGAGATTCTCACCTACACGCCTGCCGACCGGCGCGTGGACGCCTGGCTGCGCCGCACCTCGGAGACCGTCCTCGCCGACATCCGCGACGCCGCCTTCGACGCGCTGTCCCTGCCGCGCCACGCCACCGTCGTCGTATGCGGCAACGGCATCGGCTTCCTGGTCTGGGAGGCGCGCCGCCGTACCCCGGAAGGGCAGGTCTACGCCCTCTTTCGCCGCCGCGACGAATACGACACCGCCCTCCACTACGCCGATCGTCTGGAGCCCATCCAGCGTCCGCACCTTCAGGTGGATGCCGACGCCCTCCTGCCGACGGCCGGTCACTCCTCTGCCGGAGCCGCCCCGGAGAGCGCGGCGGGACCCGCCACGGCCGGCGCCGCAGACGAGACGGGCGATCTTCCCGATCGCTTCGACGCCTACCTCGGCCGCGGCCTCCTCTACTCCGCCGGTGCCCCGGCAACCGTGCTCTCTACCGTGGCCGCCGCACTTTCCCCCGGGGGCCGCTCTCCGGCGGGGCGGGCGGTCTTCATTGATCCGGTTCCGTCGCAGTCCACACGCCTCTCGGATCTGCTCGGGGGCGCGGCCACCCGCGCCGCCTCCGGCTCGGGCGTCGATCCGGACTGCCTCGCGTTCATCCGCCGCGCCGAAGAGGCGCGGGCTCAAGGCGACGATACCCGAACGCGCTTCGACCCCTCCGCCGCAGCGGCAACCGCCCGGGAGGCGGGCTTTGCCGGCGCCTCCTTTCGACTCCACACCTCCCGGCAGGAGGTGGTAATGCGGGAGGAGACCGTGCGGCGGTGGCTCGACTCCCTCCGAGCACGTCATCATGAACAAGCAGTTGGAAGCGCGGGCACCACCGCAGCCGATGACGGCGCCTGGAGGCGGTGCAGCGGGTCGGTCGTAGAGTACCTGAGGGGCCGCCACGTGTCCTGGGAGCGAGTATACTCGCTCCTGGTGTGCCTGCTGTAACACGCTTGTCCCGCCGGGTTCGCCCATTTGACACCTCGCCTTGCTGTTGATACATTCGGCGCCGGAACGTCGCAGTGGCGGTGCCGGGCACTACCACGAGACCTTGACAAAGTGGGTATCTTTTAGCATTGTTCTCATCCGCAGCTCCTTCATGGTGGATGTAGTTCAATGGTAGAGCACCAGATTGTGGTTCTGGTTGTTGCGGGTT
>CAZUVX010000102.1:0-9311 GCA_964623865.1 uncultured Spirochaetaceae bacterium
TCCGCGTAGATCGCGCTGTTCGTGTTGGAGTCTTCCATCTGCTCTTCAAAACCTACGGGTAACTCAATCGATACTCTCGTCGCCCAGCTGAAGAAATGGATATACGGGCTCGCTTCCATGGGCAAACACTATAAGCCGGGGCCGATGTGGGCGCAACCGCCGCCGAACGCCCGGAGTTCACCGGAGGAAGTGATCAGGTTTCTTGTATATCTCCGCCTCGTACTCCCTCTGAGAGCGCGGCCTGAAGACTTCGATGAAATGGACCGCTTCCCTCTGTGACGAGTAGGCAATACCGCGTTCCGCGCAAACCCACAGACTGGCTGTCTTGCCGGCCCGCGACGCCAACCGAACGACGCTGGCGTCGAAATACGCCCGGAGAGTCTCGGGAGCTACCGTTGTCAGGTTCTGCGGCCCGATGCGGACGAGTTCGACGGTGTCGTCCTTGAGGTACAGGGTTCCCGGAGAAACCCCTGGAGCCTCCACGGAAGTCAGGTCTTTCATCTGTCCGTATTCGTCGCCCCGTACCACTTGTGCCGTCTCACCCAGAGCCTTCTGTGTCTCCGCAAGGCTGAGACCAAGGAATGACCTGGCGTTGTCTATTATTGAGCTCATGGCAACTACACCTGCCGTTCCCGCAACGCTGAAACACGGGATAGAAGCGGGAAATCCCTGTCGTAATGAAGAACTACAAGATCATGCCGAAGCGCCGTCGCCGCGATCGGACAATCCACGGCAGAGCGAACGGCAACCCCCTGTCTTCGCGCAAGGCGGTAGAGCTGAGCTGCCTCTTCGAAGAGATTGAGCTACGTCGGGTCCTCTACAAACTGAGCCGCCCTCAGAATGTGTCGTACTCGTCGATCTGCGCAAAAGTATGCCGGCGGATGTACTCGTCCAGTGCCAGATTCACCGTTTCCGAGTATGTACGACTGCCGGAAACGGTCTTGGCTGCGTCCAGTTTCTTCTCATCCAACACAAGATTCGTACGTTTCATGTGCATAGTGTAGCATTGCGGGCTATCATGCGCCACGTCTTTCCACCCTTAGCGACCACGAGAGCCGTAGCGGCGCGCCCCCGAAAGGCCTGGCAGGATCCCCCGCTGTCGCTTGGTCATGGGAAACAGAATCCCGCGGGCGCAGACACTACGTAGTTGCGTGGGCTCGCTCGTTGCGGATCAGTACGGTGGGCTCATCCGGCGGGTCGGGAATTGGGAAACCCTTCCGGCGGAGAAGCTCTAGGTGCTCTTCCATTCCCCATCGTGCTTGGTAGAGACAATCCTCAACTGAGTATCCCACACCGCTGAACTTCACGCGACTCGCTCCTTTGCGCGACCTTGCCTATCGACCACCATAGCCCCCTAGCCCGCCGGGGCAAGTCTGAATGGCGTGGCGTTCTCACTGGGCGATGACGTCGAAGGGTCGCACGAAGAGATTCGAGAGCGCCCGTAGAGGTCCCTTCGCAGGCCGGGACACGCCCGTTCCCAGACACCCTTTTCCGTGGTAGCGTGCAGTACGCCACCCGAGCACCGGAGGTTCCATGGCGCTCATCGGCAACATCATCTGGTTCCTCATTGGCGGGCTGCCGGCGGCCATCGCCTGGTTCGTCGCGGGTATCCTCTGGGGGGTGACGATCATCGGCATTCCCGGGGCCAGGCAGTGCTTCAAGATGGCGGGCTTTCAGCTTGCGCCCCTCGGACGCTCGGTGGTGCGCGTGCGATAGCGCCCGGCGCCCCGCACCGCGCGGAACAAGCCTGTCCGGAACAAACTCGCCCGCAAGGAGGCCTTCTTTGAAGCAACACCTCAAAGTTCCCAGTATCCCTAGGCAGGAGGCTACTGTGAGCATTCTCGAAAAACAGATCCTGCTTGTCGGCTCCAAGGGCACGGCGCGACGGTCGGCGTTGTTTGATTCCGGCGCAAGCTATTCAATCATTCGGCGAGACCTGGCGGAGGCGCTGTCGGGGCTCGAGCCGATCCCCGACCCGGAGAACTACGTCTTCGAAACCGCCCGACCCGGGGATACCATTCAGGCGACGCAGAGCGTGCGCCTGGAGTTCCGCTTCGACGACTCACAGGCTCGCTTTTCCGACGAGTTCATTGTCTTCGACGAGTGCTCCGAGGAGGTAATCATCGGGGCAACCACCATGCAAAAGTGGCGCATCAAGCTCGACTTCGACCGGGAGGAGATCCTCTACCGCAAGACGGCGGTGCGCTTGCGGGTGTAGGGCGCACAGTTCCGAGAGAGGCCTCCACCACTTGTCGGACGGGAGTAGCATTCGGACTCTGTAGTGGTCCAGTTCCGTACTGCTCGCCGGTAGCATGGTCGCAATCAGGAACCGGCGGACGCATCCATACACACATAGACGGCACAAAATCATCATTGACACCTCTGCCATTCCGGTCTAAAGTTACCGAAATCGATTTCGAAAACGATTTCGGTATTGAGGTGGCAAGTGGCGAAGCCCGTAGCCGGCATACAGGATGTCGCACAAGCAGCAGGTGTGGGTGTCAGCACGGTCTCAAAGGTCCTAAACGGGTACCGAGACGTGGCCACTGAGACCCGTGACAGGGTCCTCAGTGCAGTCGAGCAGCTCTCGTACCAGCCGAACCGGGCCGCTCGGAGCTTTCGCACCGGGAAAACCCAGACGGTTTCCGTGTTCATGCCCCAGATAGGGACCGAGTTCTATGACCGGCTCATCACATCCATCGATGGAGTGCTGGCGGCGCATGAGTATGACGCTGCGCTCTTTCCGCTTCTCAACGAGCACAGACTTGCCCGGTACCGCTCGCCCGAGGCACTGCCGTATCAAACGGATGGCGCGATCTTCGCCTCCCTCAATCCGGATTGGTTGTTTCAGGATGCCGAGGTACCTGGTGGGCTGCCGACCGTCCTGGTGGATGCCTATCACGCCCGTTACGACACCATTACCGTGGACAATGCCGGCGGCGCCTACAAAGCCACGAAGCATCTACTCCGTCACAGGCTCCCCACCTACATCATGCTTGCTGAAGGATACGACGAGACACCGTTTTCAAGCGGCGTCTTTCTCGAACGATTGAAAGGGTTTCGGCGCGCCATCGAGGACCACGCTCAATCACCCGTGGGACAGCCGATTGTGCTGTCCGAGTTCGCAGCGGGCCCCGCACGAACGGCGGCGCGAAGCCTACTGCAAGCACACCCGGAGCCGATTTGCGTCTTCGCGTCCTGTGACCTCTTTGCGCGGGCGGTCCTGGATGAGGCTGGTGCAACGGAACGCGTTGTCGGCCGGGACATCTTCGTCGTCGGTTTCGACGACCAGCCGTGGGCGGAGGCGATTGGCCTGTCGACAGTCCGGCAACCGGTCGACGAGATGGGCGCCATGGCAACGGAGTTGGTCCTCAAACGCGTGAATGAGCCGGACGCATCGACGATTCACCAGGAAGTCAAGCCGGAGTTGATAATCCGGGACTCAAGTTAGTCGCATCGTGCGGAAGTGGTCCGCACCAACACTAGGAATCCTATCCAATGGAGGAGGGCAACTATGAGTAAGATTCTGCGCATGGCAGTGGTTCTGATTCTCGCTACGTCGCCGGCGTTTGCCACCGGGGCACAGGAGGACCAAGGAGGGGGTGGCGCGCAGGCCCGGGAGCCGGTAGAGCTGACGTTCTGGCACTACTGGGATGGAGCCAACGGAGAAGTGCTTGAGGGCCTGATCGATGAGTATGAGGCGGCGAACCCGGATATCACAGTCGAGGCGGAATTCGTGCCCGGTTCAGACCTGGGTTCAAAGCTCCAGACCGCGATTGTCGGCGGTGAGACACCGGACATGGCTATTGCCGACCTGGTATTGATGCCACGGCTCGCGCAAAGTGGAGCCCTTGTCCCGATGGACGACTACATTCCCGGCTCATCCATCGATCTGTCGGACTTCTTCCCAGGTCCGCTTGTATACGGGGAGTACAATAACCGACGCTACAGCCTGCCGGTGAGTGCCTCGAACCTCGGGCTCTTCTGGAACAAAGAGCTCTTCGAAGAGGCTGGTCTGGACCCGGATACCCCCCCGACCACCTGGTCCGAGCTGGTCTCCATGGCGAAAACAATCAAGGAGGAGACCGGTGTATGGGGTATGGAGCTGTTCACCGAGGGCGGAGAGGGAACAAGCTGGCAGTGGCAGGTGTACCTCTGGGGTGCCGGTGGGGACGTTCTCTCCTCGCGCCTTTCTCAACCCGCCTTCGACTCCGCAGCCGGCGAACGGGCCTTGCAGTTCTGGGTTGACCTGGTGCACGAACACGAAGTAAGTACCATTGCCCCTTGGGGTTTGTTCGGTCGCGGGGAAGCCGCAATGGTCATGGACGGCTCATGGATGACGCAGTTCTTTCCCATGCAGGTGGACTTCGAGCTGGGCTCCGGGCAGTTCCCTCATCCGGCAAATGGCGAGGCTGCAACAAACATGGGCGGTGAGCAGATCTTTATCTTCGAAGGCACCGACGTCAGGCAGCGGGCCGCATTCGACTTCATCGAATGGTTCACGAGCACGGAAGCACAGGTGGAATGGAACAAGGGTACGGGGTTCATGCCCATCCGCGCGTCTGTGGCAGATAGCGGCGAATACCTCTCCTGGGTTGAGTCCGAGCGACCTCTGCTGAAACCGTTCGTCGAGTCCATGGAGCACGCCAACCCGCGCCCGCCGGTTGAGAGCTACTCACAAATATCGGATGTTCTGGCGGAGCACATTGTGGAGGCGCTCCATCAACGAATGACGCCCAAGGAAGCTCTGTCCACGGCGGCGTCCGAAGTCGACACGATCCTGCGGTAGGACGGCACAGTGCCTCAAGCTACCACGCACTCTCTTGGCCGGGCCACCCGCCCGGCCATCTTCTATCACCTGCGAACACTGCCCTCAGCTTTGGGCTTTCTTGTGCCAACGATTGTCATATTGGGGACGTTCAAGGTCTTTCCGGCCATCTACTCGCTGTTTCTCAGTTTCTTCGAATGGGACGGCCTCAGGCAGGGGCGCACACCGGTCGGCTTGCAGAACTACGCCGAGCTTCTCGGCTCTGCGGAGTTCTGGAACTCCATTCGCGTATCAGTGATCTACGCGGCCGGGGTTACCCTCGTCGCGCTATTCATTGGATTGGTCCTCGCGGTATTGCTTGACCGCGCTGTGAGCGGCCGCGCTCTTTACCGGTTGCTGTACTTCCTGCCGGTAATCACCCCCACCGTCGCGGCCGGGGTAATCTGGAAATACCTCTTCGATCCCTCCCAGGGTGTGTTGAACCGCTTTCTCGAGCTCCTCCAGTTGCCCGGCCCTCCGTGGCTGACCTCCCCCGAATGGGCCCTCTGGGCTGTGATCATTGTCGGGATCTGGAAGCGCCTAGGGTTCAACCTGGTGATCTACCTCGCGGCATTGCAGGGGATCCCTCGGTCGTACTACGAGGCCTCGGCCCTTGACGGTGCCACACCGGTGCAGAGCTTCTTCCGCATCACCGTCCCGCTGGTAGCTCCTTCCACGTTCTTCCTCGCCGTGACATCGATCATCGACTCGTTCCAAGCGTTTGACCTGGTCTACGTCATGACGAACGGCGGCCCATTGAAGAGCACCGATGTAATCGGTTTCTTCCTCTACCGCTACGGTTTTCGCTACTACGAGTTGGGCTACGCGTCGGCGATCGCCTACGTTATGTTCCTTCTGATATTCGTCGCGACGCTTGTTCAGTACCGCATCCGTCGCCGGGGGTACGCCGGTGATTAGGTCTATCAAGCTTCTGCCGGTGCACGTTCTTCTGATTGCAGGGGCCCTGCTCGCCGCCCTCCCCTTCATGTGGATGGTTACGACCTCATTGAAGCCGGACGGCGTCCTCTACGAGGCCCCCTTGCTCATTCCGACTCACTTCGACCGGCACAACTACGTTGAAGCGTGGCAGGCAGCTCCCTTCCCACGGTTCTTTTTGAATAGCGTGATCATGACTGCGGGCATTACGGTAGGACAGACGGTATTCTCCGCAATGGCGGGCTACGCCTTTGCACGGATCGCCTTTCCAGGTCGGCACGTTCTGTTCCTCATTGTCCTGGGCACCATGATGATTCCCTTTCCCGTCACCATCATACCGAGCTTTCTGATTGTCGCGGGGCTTGGTTGGATCGACACCTACCTCGCGCTCATTGTGCCACACGTGGTGAGCGCCTTTGCAGTGTTTCTGTTTCGACAGTTCTTCATGACGATACCGGTTGAGTTGGAGGAAGCGGCGTATATGGACGGGGCGAACCGCGTCCGTGTCTTCTTGCGCGTGATCATTCCGTTGTCCGGGCCCGTCGTAGCGGCAAGCTCCATCTTCTCGTTCCTCTTCGCCTGGAACGACTTTCTCTGGCCGCTTATCGTAACCAATTCCACGAAGATGCGACCCGTTCAGGTAGGTTTGGCATTCTTCCAGGGGCAGTACGGCACGTTCTGGACCCTGCTCATGGCCGCGACCGTTCTGGTCACACTACCGGCCATCATCGCGTTCCTCGTAGCACAGACTCGCTTCATTGAAGGCATTACTTCCAGCGGGCTAAAAGGTTGAACATGATTGCTCCAGAATGGGTGCGTGACGCTGTCTTCTACCAGGTCTTTCCGGATCGCTTTTTCAACGGCAATCCCCGCATCGACCCGCCGGAGGTAGTTGCATGGGATGTGCCGCCGACGCGTACGAACTTCTTCGGCGGTGATCTTTCGGGAATCACTGAAAAGCTCGACTACATTGCCGATATGGGCTTCAACGCGCTGTATCTCAATCCGATATTCGCAGCCGCCTCGAATCACAGGTACGATACGGCCGACTACTATCGAATCGATCCCAGCCTCGGAGATGATGCCGATTTCGACACATTTGTAGAACAGGCTCACAGGCGGAGCATGCGGGTAGTCCTTGACGGCGTCTTCAATCATTGCGGCCTCGACTTCGCACCCTTCGTGGACGTATGCACCCGGGGCCCCGCTTCCAGGTACAAGAACTGGTTCGATGTATACGCCTGGCCTGTGCGTCACCATCCCGAACCCAACTACGCGACCTGCGGTGGCGCGTATTATCTACCGAGACTCAACACACACAACACCGAAGTGGAAACGTTCATCCGGGACGTTGCGCTGTATTGGTTGGGGCGTGGGATTGACGGGTGGCGCCTTGATGTGGCGTACGAGATCGCTCCCGATTTCTGGGAGCGTTTCCGGTCGGCAGTGAAGGCGCAGTACCCCGAGGCCTACCTAGTGGCCGAGGAGTGGCGGGACGCGACACCGCACGTTCAGGGAGATACATTCGACGGCGCTATGCACTACGAGCTCCGCAACCTTGCCATGGACTTCTTCGTCACCAACGCGCTCACCGCGGAGGCTTTCGGCCGGGCTCTCTCGACACTTCTGCATCGCTATCCCACGGAAGTTGCCGCGGGTATGATGAACACCCTGGGCACGCACGATACCGTGCGGCTCCTCACCGCCTGTGGCGGCAATGAACGCCTCGCGGCCCTGATGTACGTCTTCCTCTTTTCCATGCCGGGCGCGCCCATGGTGTACTACGGCGACGAGAACGGCATGAATGGCGGTGATGATCCCGACTGTCGGCGTCCCATGATTTGGGACCCCTCGCGGTGGTCAACTACAATACGCGGCTCTATTGCCACCATGGTCGAACTGCGGCGTCGCCGAAGCAGCCTCCGTGACGGCACGGTTCGGGTTCTTTGGGCGAATGATCGAGTCATTGCGATCGAGCGCGCGTCCAGCGATGAGACAACCGTCGTTGTCTTGAACAACAGCCGGGTCGAACGGCCCCTTGAAATACCACTGGGTCTCGGTGACGCCCGCGTCAAGAGTTGCGCTACCGGCGAGATGATCGGGACGGATAAAGACAATCTCGTCATGAAGTCGATGCAACCGTTCTCATACGCCGCAGTTGATGTGGAAAGGTAAGCCGTCGAGGCGCGGCATACGAGTAGAAGCCTGGATCTGCAGCCGAATCGGTGATCTCCTGAAACGCCTCTTGGTTCTGGTTAAGGTACCCCGTGAGCTTCTTGTCACGTTCGCCCTTCACCCATGCCCGCCTTGCCACGGTGGTCAGCCACTGTCGTACCTTTCCTTACGCGTCGAACGCCGTCATAATTCGGGGTGTTCCGGCGTCAAGCTATTGGGACGTCCGGAACAACCCCGCCCGCAAGGAGGCCTTCTTTGAAGCAACACCTCAAAGTTCCCAGTATCCCCAGGCAGGAGGCTACTGTGAGCATTCTCGAAAAACAGATCCTGCTTGTCGGCTCCAAGGGCACGGCGCGACGGTCGGCGTTGTTTGATTCCGGCGCAAGCTATTCAATCATTCGGCGAGACCTGGCGGAGGCGCTGTCGGGGCTCGAGCCGATCCCCGACCCGGAGAACTACGTCTTCGAAACCGCCCGACCCGGGGATACCATTCAGGCGACGCAGAGCGTGCGCCTGGAGTTCCGCTTCGACGACTCACAGGCTCGCTTTTCCGACGAGTTCATTGTCTTCGACGAGTGCTCCGAGGAGGTAATCATCGGGGCAACCACCATGCAAAAGTGGCGCATCAAGCTCGACTTCGACCGGGAGGAGATCCTCTACCGCAAGACGGCGGTGCGCTTGCGGGTGTAGTGCTGCGGGAAGCCACCGCGCCGAGGAAGTCGTCCGGAGATCCAGGGTGTGCGGGCCGGGCAGGTCGGCCGGACCCGGTGTCCCTGTTGAGGAAGCCAGGCTCTTTTTCGCCGCCGTAGCGGGTTATCGCACTCCCCCGGTTGTGGCTATGATCGGTGCCAATGAGCGGTCGCCGTCTCATCAGCGCAGCAGTACTCGGCATCCTCCTCGTAACCATCCTCGTACTCGGCGGCCGGCGACTTGTCTTCGCCCGAATCGAGGCGGCGACGGCGGCTCTGCCGGTGCCGCTTGAGTACCGCGACGCGCGACTGCGCATCTTCCCACTCAGAATACTCCTGGACGATGTCGACGCGCGTGACGGAGACGACCGTCCCGAGACCATCCCGTCGGCCGCCGGGCCCCATCTCGCGGGAGCTCGCGCCTCCCTCGTAGAGATCGTCGTGGATACGGCGGCGCTGGGAAGGCTCCTGCGCGACGGGGTGTCCGGCCGGGCGGTCCGCCGCGCCGTCGACCGGGTGACCGTCACCGAGTTCAGCGCCACGGCGAGCGTGGCCGCCGCAGAGTGGACGCTGTCCGGAAGGGAAGCCGCGGCCAACCGGCACGGGAGGGGCGGCTTCACCGTCGACGTGCCCGACCTCCACGTACGTGTATCCACCCCCGGGGTCGGTACGGAGGGTACGGACGGGACGGGCGGTACGGAGGG
>CAZUVX010000103.1:0-5750 GCA_964623865.1 uncultured Spirochaetaceae bacterium
CCCCCGTGCCCCCCGTGCCCCCCGTGCCCCCCGTGCCCCCCGTGCCCCCCGTGCCGCTCGGCCGACGTGCCGGCCATTCTTCCCAGAATCTCCAGCCGTTTGATATAATTCCGGGCAATGGCGCACACCCCGCAGATTCTCCTGGTCGAGGACGATGAGGACCTCCGTGAGGGCTTGAGCTTCGCCCTCGAGCACGAGGGATACTCCGTGTCCGTCGCGGCCACCTGCTCCGAGGCTGAGACGCATCTCTCGACGCAGCCCGTCGACCTTGTGATCCTGGACGTCATGCTTCCCGACGGCTCGGGCTTCGACCTGTGCCGCCGACTCCGGGACGGCTTGCCGACGGAAGGCTCCGTGAGGCCGACCGCAGGGGCCCCGCCAGGCGGCGCGGGCACCTCCGGTGGGGCGCCCGGCGGGTTCGGTGGCGCGGCCGCCCGGAACGTCGGCGCGCCGGTCATCTTCCTCACCGCCCGGGACGATGAGATCGATGTGGTCCGTGGTCTCGATCTAGGGGGAGACGACTACGTGACCAAGCCCTTTCGCCTTCGAGAGCTACTCTCCCGGGTGCAGGCGCGTCTGCGGCGTGCCGGGGAGGCCGCTCCCGACGCCGACGAGCCCCGCAGCTCCGAGGACGGAGGTGATTCCGGTACTGCGCCGATCTCGATTGACCGGAGCCGCGCCGAGGTCCTGCGGCACGGCCGGGTGGTGCCTCTGACGGCAACGGAATATAGACTGCTCCTCGCCCTCGTGGAGAACCCCGGGCAGACCCTGACCCGGGATAGACTCGTCGACCGCCTTGTGGGAATCGATGATGCGGCGCTAGACGACAACACCCTGTCGGTCTACATTCGCCGCCTCCGGGAGAAGCTTGAAGAAGACCCCGCGCATCCGCGGCGGATCCTTACCGTCCGCGGACTCGGCTACCGGTATGAGGACGGCACGGAGCCCTCAGCGTACGGGGGATCGTCGTGAAGAAGGCGACGAAACGGAAGATGAGCTTTCTCAGGCTGGACGATGCGCAAAGCCGTCGCCTGTTGCTCATCGGCGCCGCGGCGGCGGTGGTTCTCGTGATCACCGGAGTTGCGTTGGCCTGGGGCCTGCAGACCGTGCTGCAGGAGCGGCTCGCAGTGTGGTACGTGGACGCGGCGGCCGCCGTGGTCGCGGAGAATCCGGAAGCCGCACCGGTCATCGTGGAGCTCGTGCAGGGCGAGGCCGATGAAGCCGCTGTCCGCCGCGGCCGGGAAATCCTCGAAGGCTACGGGTTGCGTCCGGAGACGATTGCCCGTGGGCGCGCCGCGGGTGACGCCGGTGGGGCCGGTGGCGCCGGTGGCGCAAACGGAGCGGCCTCCCTGGACCTCGGCGTACCCTCGGCTCTCCTGCAACTGCGGCTCCTCTTGATCCTTGCACCCCTGCCGGCTGTGGGTGTGGTTCTCATTTGCGCCGCGGCTGCGGTATCCGGTGTGCTTCGTCGAGTGGATGAGCTGGCGCTCCTCGCCGGTCGAATCGTAGGCGGAGACTTTCGATTCGATCCCGCCGAAGAGGAGGAGGGAAGCATCGGCCGGCTCAGCCATGAGATCCGCCAAACCGCGCATCGCCTCGAGCGCGCCGCCGAGACAAGCCGGGAGACCAGCGAGAAGCTCCGGCGCTTCCTCTCGGATGTCTCGCATCAACTCAAGACCCCGCTCTCGTCGGTGCGGATGTATCACGATCTCTTGTTGCAGTATGAAGAGGGATCAGGGAGTGCAGGCGGCACGCAACGCGAGTTCCTGGAACGCAGCCTTGCCCAACTCGACCGAACCGAATGGCTGGTCAAAAACCTCCTCACTCTGGCACGCATTGAGGCGGGGGTTTTGCCGATTCAGAAGGAAGACCGCGCCGTTGCCGATACGATCCGCAACGCCGTGCGCGCCTTCGAGGCGACCGCAGAAGCCGCAGGCGTCGAGCTCGTCGTCCAACCCGGCGCCGACGCGGGTCCGCCGGTCCCGCACGATCCGCGGTGGCTCGCGGAGGCGGTGTCCAACATTGTGAAGAACGCTCTCGAGCACAGCCCCCCGGGTGCTCGCGTCTCCGTCGACGTGGAGTTTACCGAAGTCTTTCTCCGCCTTGTGGTGGAGGACCAGGGTCCCGGCATTGCACCGGAGGACCTGCCGCATCTTTTCGAGCGCTTCTACCGGGGGAGCAGCCCACGCGGCAGGAGCGGCACCGGCATTGGCCTTGCCCTGGCAAAGGCTATCGTCGAGCGCCACGGCGGCGTGATCTCTGCCACGACGGGCACGAGGGGTAGCAGGGGCACGGGTGCGCGCTTCACGATTACCCTGCCCCGGGCGGGCCGGGCAAAGCTTACAAACCTGTAAGACGCCTTGTCACCGGAGCGTCACCTTCCGTCGGTACCGTTCCGCACAAGGAGAACGCAATGACGATACTCGAAACCAGGGATCTCTGGAAAACCTACGGCAGCGGGGCGACCCGCGTAGATGCCCTCAAGGGTGCGAATCTTCACGTGCAAGAAGGTGAGTTCGTGGCGATTGTCGGACCGAGCGGGTCGGGCAAGAGCACCTTACTCCACCTCGCCGGCGGTCTGGATGCACCGACCTCCGGGAGCGTTCACATCGGCACCCAGGATGTGTACGCCATGTCCGAGACGCAGCGCGCGCGCTTCCGGCGGCGCCACATCGGCTTCGTCTTCCAGTTCTACAACCTCATACCCGTCCTGACGGCGTGGGAGAACATCACTCTGCCGCTCCTCCTTGACGGGAAGGATGTCGATGAGGAGCGCATCGGCGAGTTGTTGGACCACCTCAAGCTGACCGATCGGAGCGGGCACATGCCGAACGAGCTCTCCGGCGGTCAGCAGCAGCGGGTCTCCATCGGCCGCGCCCTGGCGGCGCGGCCCTCCATCATTCTGGCGGATGAGCCGACCGGCAACCTGGACTCCGCCACCGGCCGGGAGATTCTGGATCTCCTGCGCCTCTCGGTGCGCACCTTCAATCAGACGCTGGTCATGATAACTCACGACCTGGATGCCGCCGCGGAGGCGGATCGGGTGCTCTCGATCGAGGACGGCGTCCTGGCGGTGCCGGAAGGGGCCGCGGTATGACCTCATTGGCCGAACGACCCATGTTCCGTTACACCGCCCTGGCCGGCCGCTACCTGCGCCGGCAGCGCCGCCGCACGGCCCTGACCATCTTCGCGGTCATTCTTGCGGTAGCGCTCATTACCGCGGCCGGTGTGTTCGCCCAGGGGATTCGTGAGCTCGGCGTGGAGAACGTGCGGTCGCTTCACGGCGGCTTCTACGCCACTCTGGAGGATGTCACCCCGGCGGAGCAACAGCGTCTTGCGAGCCATCTCATGACCGACCAGGCCGGATCGACAGTTTACCTGGGCTCCGCGCCGCTTACCGCGGAGCTTCAAAGCTTCGTGCACGCCCCGGACGAGGTGTGGCTCGACCTGCAGGGCTACACCCTCTCCGAGGGCTCCTACCCCGCCGCGCCGGGTCAAATCGCCGTGGAGCGCTGGGTCTTCTCCGCGGCGCGGCGCCCCGTCGCCGTCGGCGACGAGGTGACGCTGACCATTCGCGCCGAGTCCGACGACGGCGCGGTTGGAAGCGGCGCGGCCGGGGAGGGGGCCGGCCGACCTGAGGGTGCGCAACCTCCGCCCGCGACCGAACGCACCTTCACCGTGGTGGGCTTCCTGACACCGAATTCGACGGGCGTGAGCCGCGGTGTGGCGGAAGCAATTGTGAGTCCGGCGGAGGCGAGGAGCGTGCGTGGGCAAGACGCTCCCGCGGTGGTGGGCTTCACGACGAAGGAAGCGTACGCACCGCAAGAGGCTATTGCGGAAGTGGCCGCTTCCATTGGGCGCACTCCCGAAGCGCTCTCTCGAAATACCGCCCTCCTCGCAGCCATGGGCGAAAGCGGCATGGACCGCGCGGACGCCGCCTTGCGTACCGTGCAAGGTATCGTCGCCGGCATTCTCCTGGTGGCTACGATTGCGGTGATCTACAACTCCTTTGCGATCTCCGTCACGGAACGGATCCGACAGTTCGGGATTATCCGCACCGTCGGTGCGACGCCCCGACAGATGCGGCGCCTGGTGTATCGCCAGGCCGCGGTGATCGCCGGCATTGGGGCGCCCCTCGGCCTGGCCGCGGGTCTGCCGGCGGTGCGAATTGTTGTGGCGATTTTCAACGGCCTCGATCTCGACATTGGCTTTGCCGGGGTGGGAATGACCTATCCGCCGGTGATTCTAATCGGCGGCCCCCTACTCGGCATTGCCGCGGTGTTCGTTTCCGCAATTGCGCCCGCCCGCCTCGCCGCACGCGTAAGCCCGCTGGAGGCTGTTCTGGCTGAAGGGAGATTCGTGAAGGATCGAGTGCGCGCCCGGCGGAGTCCGATTCTGTCGCGTCTTTTCGGCATTTCCGGTCGCCTGGCCACCCAGAACCTGCGGCGCCACCGCGGGCGCTTTCTGGTAACCGTCTTCTCGATCGGCGTGGGCGTGGCGCTCTTCATCACCTTCGCCGGCTTCTTCAACATTCTGAGTACCACCATCACGTCGATCTCCGGCGAGGTTGGTGAGACGGATGTCAACGTGTACACCCGGCAGGAAGAGTCCGGGGAGTCTGAACCGCTGTCACCGCGGCAGCGCACTCTCATCGAAGAGTTGCCCGGTGTACAGACGGTGATCGGACTGCACGAAGTGCCTGCTTACGTCGCTTTCCCGGCCGAGGGATACGAAGGTGTGGAAGACACCGTAGAAACCGATGTTGCCGACCGGGTTCGGCAGGTGACCGGGAAGCGCGGGCCTGTGGCATCGTTCTCGGTCCTGGGCTTAGATGACCAGGGACTCTCTCGCGTTCGCGAGATGCTTCTGCAGGAGCAGTCCGGCGGACGGGGTGTCTACGTTCCTGAGGGCTACTACGAAGTGGGCGACACCATGACCTTGGTGATTGACGGTCAAGGCGCAGAACTCCCGGTAACCGGCGTGGCGGCTACGCTTCCCGTGGGCAATGCCAATGCCGACACGGCCGTGACGTCGCTGGATTCCGCACGGGAGTTGAGCGGCGCAGGCGGGTACACGAGCTTCCGTGTTCGCTTGACCCGGGACGCCGTTGCCGCCGACGTGGTGCGCGCGATTCAAGCGCTCACTGGCGAAAGGTCGGACGTGGTCGTCGTGGACCTAAGCGAGATGCAGGACACCCAGGAAGCGATCCGCCTCCAGTTCTCCATTCTGCTTTACGGACTGGTCGCGGTGGTCTCCCTGATCGGTGCCCTGAACATTGTGAACACCATTACGACGAACCTGATCATCCGGATTCGCGAGTTCGGAACGCTTCGGGCGGTAGGGATGTCGGGTGTGCAGATGCGCGCCATGGTGCGCATTGAAGCGGTGCTCTACGGAATCTGGGCGTGGGTCGGCGGCGCCGCGGTCGGAGTGCTTCTCACGCGTCTCATGTTCAACAACGTCAACTCGCTTCAGGCTATCCCGTGGAACTTCCCCTGGGAAAGCCTCGTTGCCGCCTTCATGGCCGTCGTCGGCATCTCGGTTCTCTCCGCCGCGGCGCCCATGAAGCGGATCGGCGCCATGAATATTGTCGAAAGCATTCGCATGACCGAGTGAGGCCCCGGGAGAGGACGATGCAGGTGTACTTCGAGCCCATTCGCACGGCCCTACAGGTCTTCCCGGCGGTTGCCGCCGCCGGGGCGGCTCCCATCATGGTTTCGCACTACCGTCGCTTCGGCCGGCTGCAGCCG
>CAZUVX010000103.1:5850-9150 GCA_964623865.1 uncultured Spirochaetaceae bacterium
TTCAACCTGCTCCTGCTTCTGCCGCTGGGCTTCTACCTGCGCTACTACTTCCGGCTGCCCCTGGTGAAGAGCGCCGCGATTCTGGTTGCCACCACCCTGGGCTTCGAGCTGCTGCAGTTCACCGGCCTGCTTGGCCTCTATCCGGTGCCGTACCGACTCTTCGATGTGGACGACCTCATGCTCAACACCGCCGGCGGACTTCTCGGGTACGCGGCGACACCTCTGCTTGCGCATATCATCCCGTCCCCGAAGCCGAGCTACACCACGCGTCCCGCCTTCGTTGCCCTGGGCCGCCGCGCCCTCGCCTTCGGGGCGGACCTGCTCTTCGTGTTCGCTACGGTGGTCGCCGCCATGCTGATCCCGCCGCTCCCGCGGGCGGTACAGCCCTGGGTCGGGGGCGGGGCCGTCATCATCGACCTCCTCCTCCTGCCGATGCTGCCGCGGCGACAGAGCCTTGGAATGATGCTGCTGCGCTTCCGCATTGTCGGTGAAGGGGCGCGGCGCGCGGGGGTACCGCAGATCATGGCTCGCTTCATCATGCTCGTGGGTGCGTACGTCGGCACGACGGTGCTGCGCCGGGACCATCGCGGTATCCACGAGGTCGCGGCGCGAACGGATGTGGAGGCGGCGCCTACTCCTTCGCCTTCTTCGACTGGTCGATGATCTTGACCGCCTCACTGAGCTCGAGCTTCTCCGCCGCCTCCTTCGACTTCTTGTCGTCGGGCAGGCTGATGTTCTTGGAGCCGTGCTTGATGTAGGGGCCGTACTTGCCGTCGTAGATGGCGATCTTCTTCTCGTCCTTGGGGTGGGGGCCGAGCTCCCTGAGGACCGTGGATGACCTTCGGCCCTTCTTCTCCTCTGCCAGGAGCTCCAGCGCGCGGTCCAGTGTGACCGTGTAGACATCGTCCTCCTTCTTCAGGGAGCGGAAGTCGCCGTCGTGGACGACGTAGGGGCCGAAGCGGCCGTTGTTTGCGACGATCTCCTTGCCGGTCTCCGGGTGGGTGCCGAGGGTTCGCGGGAGACTCAGGAGCTTGAGGGCGACCTCGAGGTCGACGTCCCTCGGCTTCACGTCCCGGGGCAGGCCGGCGCGCTTCGGCTTGGGCTCCTCCTCGGTCTTCTCGCCGAGTTGGACGTAGGGGCCGTAGCGGCCGACCAGGCAGTACACCTGCTTGCCGGTCTCGGGATCGGTGCCGACAGGCTCCGGTCCCTTCTTCTGGAGCTCGATGAGCTCGTCAATCTCTTCCCGCGTCAGGTCCGCCGGTGCGATCTCTTCCGGGATGGAGGCGTGGACCGCCTCGCCGGCGTTTTCCTGTTTCACCAGATACGGGCCGTAGCGGCCCACCTTGATCTGCGTGTCTTCTCGCAGCTGCGGGAAGTGGATGGTCCGGCAGGTGTCGGGGTCGATCTCACCTTCCCGGTGGTCTACCCGCGCCTTGAGGCCGTCGTCGCCGAGGTAGAAGGAGCGCAGATACTCCAGGCTGTCCCGCTTCCCCTCGGCAATCTCGTCCAGCGCCGACTCCATGTCCGAGGTGAACCCGTAGTCGATGAGCTCTCCGAAGTGATCCTCCAGCAACTGCACCACCGCAACGCCGGTGAAGGTCGGCACCAGGGCGGTGCCCTGCCGGCGGATGTAGTTGCGTTCGTAGAGGACACTGATGATGCTGGCGTAGGTGCTCGGACGGCCGATACCCTGCTTCTCCAGGGTCTGGACGAGTGAGGCTTCGGTGTAGCGCGCCGGGGGCTTGGTCTCGTGATAGAGACTGTCGAGGTGATCGAGGGCAAGCGTCTGCCCTTCGTGGAGCTCCGGCAGGAACACCTCCTTGTCGTCGAGTGCGGCATCCGGGTCGTCCTTGCCCTCCACGTAGACCCTGAGGAACCCCGGAAAGATGATGCGGGTCCCCGTCGCGGTGAAGACGGCGTCCTCCACCTCGATCCGCGCGGTCACCGACTTCTTCTTCGCGTCCGCCATCTGGGTGGCCAGGGTGCGCTTCCAGATCATCTCGTAGAGGGAGCGGTCCCGACCGGTCAAGTTGGTCTCATCCGGCGACAAGAAGTTCGCGCCGGCGGGGCGGATGGCCTCGTGTGCCTCCTGGGCATCCTTCCGGGATGTGTACTGGCGCGGTGACTCCGAAAGGTAGTCCGAACCGTAACGCGTCTCGACGGCGCGGCGGGCACCGCCGATTGCCTCGCCGGAGAGGTGGGGCGAATCGGTTCGCATGTAGGTTATGAGTCCCTCTTCGTAGAGGCGCTGGGCGATCCGCATGGTGTCCCGCGCCGAGAGGCCGAGCTTGCGGTTGCCCTCCTGCTGCAGGGTCGACGTGATGAAGGGCGCCGCCGGCCGGGAGGTGGAGTCCTTCGTGGTCACCTCGGTGACCTTCCACGCTCCCTTGCGCAGTCGCTCGGCAAGCGCTTCGGCATCGTCCTTGTTCAGTACTCGGACCTTGGAGTTCTTCAGCTCACCGCTCGTGGAATCAAAGTCTTTGCTCCCGGCAATGCGCACCCCCTCAACGGACTGCAGGCGCGCCTCGAACGGTGGAGAGGCGTCGTCGGCAGGGGAGGTGAGGCTTGCCTTCAGGTCCCAGTAGACCGACTTCTCGAAGGTGATGCGTTCCCGCTCCCTGTCGACGATAAGCCGAAGCCCCGGGGACTGGACACGACCCGCAGAGAGGCCGTAGGCGATCTTCTTCCAGACGAGGGGCGAGATGGTATATCCGTAGAGTCGGTCCAGGATGCGGCGTGTCTCCTGCGCCTTCACGAGGCGCATGTCGACGGCACGGTAGTTCTCCATGGCCTCTTCAATGGCTGTCCTCGTGATCTCATGAAAGACCATCCGACGGACGGGGACCTTGGTCTTCAGAACCTCCTGGAGGTGCCAGGAGATGCTCTCACCCTCCCGGTCCTCGTCGGTTGCGAGCACCACGGCATCCGCATTCTTCACCTTCTTGCGAAGCTCCGTGATGATCTTCCCCTTGCCTTTCGGGGTGATATAGAGAGGTTTGAAGCCGTTTTCTATGTCGATGCCGAGGCGCGCCCACTCTTCGCCCTTCAGATGCTTGGGCACGTCCGACGCCTTCTGAGGAAGGTCACGGACATGGCCGATACTCGCTTCCACCTCGTAATTCTTCGGAAGGAAACGTTTTATGGTTCTCGCCTTCGTGGGCGACTCGACTATCACAAGAACGCGTTCAGACATAGGTGTGTGTACCTCTCACCGCTCAACAGGCGGCAATACTGCAAAATATCGTCGAATGGTCAACCCATCAAGGTTTCTCCCCCGCCGCAGGCGCGGCGTCGGGGGGG
>CAZUVX010000104.1:0-9106 GCA_964623865.1 uncultured Spirochaetaceae bacterium
CGGCGGCGACCTCGCGAGTCTTCGAGCGCCGGAGCCGCCGGGCCGAATCCCGTCGGCAGGGCGCGCACGGATACCCCCGCCCGGCCGCCCGCCCGGGGAACCACCGCCGGGGCCGGTTGAATTCATGAGTTCTCCGGTACACACTATAGCGGCACAACACGCTATCTAAGGAGGCGGGTATGGCTACGACAATCACGTTTCTTGGACACGCGGGATTTCTGCTGTCCGACGGATCGAAAACGATCTGCATTGATCCCTTTCTCACCGGAAACGAGCTCGCGAAACACAAACCCGAAGACATCGACTGTGACTATCTTGCTCTGACGCACGGGCACGCCGACCATGTCGGTGACACCGAGGCGATTCTCAATCGGACCGGGGCGACGCTGATCAGCTCCTTCGAGATCTGCAACTACTTCGGCGGCAAGGGTTACCAGAAGATCGAGCCGGGCAATCCCGGCGGCACCATTCGCACCGACTTCGGGTCGGTGACCTTTACCCAGGCATTCCACTCATCCTCCTACGAAGGGCAGTACATGGGCATGCCCATGGGGCTCGTCGTGAAGATCGGCGGAATGACCTTCCACCATCTCGGCGACACGGGCCTCTTCTCGGACTTGAAGATGCTCGGAGAGATCTACAAGCCCGATGTTGCCGCAGTGCCGATCGGTGACCGCTTCACCATGGACGCCCGTCTGGGAAGCAAGGCGGCCGAGTGGACCGGCGCCAGGGTGGCGATTCCCATCCACTACAAGACCTTCGGGCTCCTGGCGCAGAGCGCCGAGGGCTTCACGCCGAAGGGCGTCGAAGTCAAAGAGCTCGAGCCCGGTCAATCTTTCAGCTACGGCGGTTAGGCCGCGTGAGAGGCCGTACCGGGGTGCCCCGGCGCTCGTTTGCGCCGGAGCATGCTCGGCAATATACTTGAGAAACATCGTCATGAGATCGTTTGCCGGTCGATCGCCCGATTGGACGAATGCCCGATTCGGCGGCCGGAACTCTCAGCGAACACGTATCGGAGCGCGGGCGTTTTGGCTCGCCTCTTGTACAGGAGGAGTGAGTTTTGACACATGAATTCGACGCAGTAGTGGTCGGAGCAGGAGGTTCCGGGCTGTATGCGGCACTCGAGGCGAGCAAGACCGCAAAGACCGCGGTCGTCTCGAAGCTGTACCCGTCCCGGAGTCACACCGGTGCGGCACAGGGTGGAATCGGCGCCGCCCTGGGAAACGTGGATGAAGACAGTCCCGAGTGGCACGCCTTCGACACCATCAAGGGCGGCGACTACCTGGTCGACCAGCAAGCCGCCAAGATCCTGGCGGAAGAGGCCGTCCAGGCGGTCTACGACCTCGAGAACCGGGGCCTCCCATTCTCGCGGACCCCGGAGGGCAAGATCGATCAGCGCCGCTTCGGCGGGCACACCCGGAACTTCGGCGAGGCGCCGGTTCACCGTTCCTGCTACGCCGCCGACCGTACCGGGAACATGATCCTGCAGACCCTGTATCAGCAGTGCATCAAGAACAACGTCCACTTCTACGACGAATTCCAGGTCGTCGAGGTCCTCATGGACGGCAACAAGGTCACGGGCGTGGTGACCTTCGAGCTCGCGACCGGTGAGCTCCACGTCTTCCGGGCCAAGGCGGTACTCTTTGCCACCGGTGGCTTCGGCAGAATGTTCCGCATAACATCCAACGCCATTGCGAACACCGGGGACGGCCCGGCCGTTCTGGCGCGTGCCGGGATCCCCCTGGAGGACATGGAGTTCTTCCAGTTTCACCCCACGGGAATCCGCGGCATGGGCATCCTCATTACCGAGGGCGTTCGCGGCGAGGGCGGGATTCTGCTGAACAACCAGGGCGAGCGCTTCATGGAGCGCTACGCCCCTACCCTCCTGGATCTTGCGCCGCGGGATATGGTCTCCCGAGCCATCCTCAGTGAGATACAGGAGGGCCGCGGCATGCGGGGTGACAAGAAGATCGACGACTACGTCATGCTCGACGCAAGCCACCTCGGGAAGGAGACGGTCTACAAGAAAATTCCCGACATTGCCGACTTCTGTAAGACCTACCTGGATATTGATCCGGCGGAGAAGGCAATGCCGGTCCAGCCCACGGCGCATTACGCCATGGGCGGTATTCCTACCAACATCAACGGGCAGGTAGAGACCGCCGACACCACGTATGAGGGACTGTACGCCGTCGGCGAATGCGCCTGCGTATCCGTCCACGGCGCCAATCGCCTGGGCACCAACAGCCTGGTCGACCTGGTCGTCTTCGGCCGTCGCGCCGGCCGCCACATTGCGGAGTACGTCAAAGGTGCCGATATGCCTCCCGCTCCCACCGGTGCGGGCGAGAAGATGAAGGAGCGCATTCGCAGGCTCAAGGACGAGGAAGGCGCTCACCCCGGTCACGTCTACGACTCCATGCAGACCGTCATGATGGAGAAGATCGGCGTGTACCGCGACGCCGGCGAGATGGAGAGTGCCGTCAATGAGCTGCAGGACTTGCGCAAGGAGTTTCAGGACGTCCGCGTCCAGGACAAGAGCGGGAGCTTCAACCAGGAGGTCCTGAGCATACTGGAGCTGGAGAATCTCCTCGACCTCTCTCTGGTCACCGCTGTCTCCGCCCTCAACCGCACCGAGAGCCGTGGCGCCCACTCCCGCCGGGACTACCCGGACCGGGACGACAAACAGTGGCTCAAGCACACCCTTGCCACCCTCGACGGGGACGATGTGAAGATCGGCTACAAGAAGGTAGACACCAGCATCTGGGAGCCTAAGCCCCGGAAGTACTAGCGTGGGAGGAATGAGATGAACGTAACCCTCGAGATACAGCGATACAACCCGGAGGTCGACGCCAAGCCGTACGTCCAGTCCTACAAGGTGACTGCGGAGCCGACCGACCGCGTCCTGGACGCCCTGATCGAAATCTGGCGCAACCAGGACGGCACTCTTGTCTTCCGCAAGAGCTGCGCCCACGGCGTGTGCGGCTCGGACGCCATGCGGATCAACGGGACGGAGCGGCTGGCGTGCAAGACCCTCATAAAGGATGTCGTGTCGGACGGCCACACGACGATCCAGATCGAGCCCTTGAAGCACCTCGACGTGCAGCGCGATCTCATGGTGAACCAGGAACCCTTCTTCGAGAATTTCCGCTCGGTGAAGCCTTTCCTGATTCCGAAGGAGGAGCCCGCCGAGAAGGAGCACATTCAGAGCCAGGATGCCCGCGCCCAGTTCGATGATGCGACGAAGTGCATCAACTGTTCCGCGTGCTTCTCGGCGTGTCCGGTGCTGGACAAGAACCGTGAGTTCATTGGCCCGGCGGCTATCGTCCAGGCGGCGCGCTTCGTCTTCGACGACCGCGACAAGGGCCTGGAACCGCGGCTCGATGTTCTGGATACCCTCAACGGCGTGTGGCCCTGTGAGAACCACTTCATGTGTACGAAGGTGTGCCCCCGAGACATCAAGGTGACCAAGCTCATCAACCTGACCAAGCGTGAGATCAAGAAGTACCGCGAAGCGCGGGGAGAAAAGACGGCAGAGCCGGGAGATGCGTAATGAAGATTCATGAGTATCAGGCGAAGGAGCTCTTTGCCGAGTACGGAATCCCCATCCAGGAACAGATTGTCGTGGACAATGCGAAGGACGCCCGAGCCGCCACCGAAAAGATCGGCGGCACCGTGGTCGTGAAGGCGCAGGTTCTGGTGGGGGGCCGCGGGAAGGCCGGCGGCGTGAAGCTCGCCGAGAGCCCCGACGAGGCCGAAGCGAAGGCGAAGGACATCCTCAACCTCACGATCAAGGACATTCCCGTCGAGAAGGTCATGATTACCAGTGCGGCGGAGATCGAGCGGGAGTACTACGTCGGCCTCACCCTGGATCGCACCGCCAAGCAGCTCATCCTCATGATGAGCAAGGCCGGCGGGGTGGACATTGAGGAGTTGGCGGTGAATCGCCCCGAGGAGATCATCCGTGTACACATCGACCCTGTGGACGGGATTGATGAGATCGAGCTCCGCAAGGCTCTGGAGGAAGTATTCGACACGCCGGAGCTGGTGAAGCAAGCCGAGGACGTGGTCCACAAGCTCTTCAAGCTCTACATGGAGAAGGATTGCAGCCTGGTGGAGATCAATCCCTACGCCCTGATCGACGGGAACAAGCTCTACGCCCTGGATGCGAAGATCAACTTCGACGACAACGCCGATTACAAGCATCCGGAATACGAGAGGCTCAAGAATCCCGAAGAGTACTCGGAGGACGAGATCGAAGCGCGCCGATCGGGGCTGAGCTTCGTCAGCATGGACGGCGACATTGGGTGCATTGTAAACGGCGCCGGTCTGGCCATGGCGACCATGGACATCATTAAGCTGTACGGCGGCAATCCGGCAAACTTCCTGGACGTCGGCGGCAGCTCCAACCCCAACAAGGTGCTCAACGCCCTACGCATCATAACCCGGAACCCGAAGGTGAAGGCGATCCTGATCAACATCTTCGGCGGCATTACCCGGTGTGACGACATTGCCAAGGGCATTCTCATGGCCATGGAGCAGATCGACATCAAGCTGCCGATGGTCATCCGCCTCATCGGGACCAATGAAGAGGAAGGCAGGGCGATGCTCAAGGAGCACGGCTTCGCGGTCGCCGAGAGCCTCAGCGAGGCTGTCGATCAAGTCACGTCCATTGCGTAGAGGAAATCCATGAGCATACTGATTGATGAGAACACAAACGTAATCGTCCAGGGAATCACCGGCCGCGACGGCTCCTTCCACGCGAAGACCATGGTTGCCGATGGTACCAAAGTCGTCGGCGGCGTCACGCCGGGCAAAGGCGGTGAGGATGTGGAGGGCATTCCCGTCTATGACTCCGTGAAGGAGGCGCAGGCGGCGAACAAGGTGGATGCCTCGGTCATCTTCGTCCCGGCGAAGTTCGCCTCCGCCGCCATCCGGGAGTCCGCCGATGCCGGTGTTCCGCTGGTCATCTGCATTACCGAGGGTGTACCAACCCTCGAGATGGCGACGAACTACAAGTACGTCAAAGAGAAGGGGGTGCGCCTGATCGGACCGAACTGTCCGGGGCTCATCTCCCCGGGTAAGTGCAAAATCGGCATTATGCCCCTGCGGATTCACAAGGAAGGGAGCATCGGGGTCATCAGCCGCAGCGGCACCCTGACCTACGAGGTCGTCTACAACCTGACGGTCAACGGCATGGGCCAGTCGACCTGCGTCGGCATAGGCGGTGATCCGATCATCGGGTCCAACTTCATTGACATGCTGAAGCTCTTCGAGGCGGACCCCGACACGAGCGGGGTCGTCGTCATCGGCGAGATCGGCGGCGAGGACGAAGAGGCCGCGGCGGAGTTCATCAAGAACGAGATGTCCAAGCCGGTGGTCGCATTCATCTCGGGGCGCACCGCCCCTCCGGGCAAGCGCATGGGCCACGCCGGTGCAATCATCTCCGGCGGCAAGGGCACGCCCCAGGCCAAGGTGGAAGCCTTCGAGTCCGCGGGGGTACGCGTTGCCGACAAGCCCGACGAGATTCCGGGCCTCCTGAAGGAGCGCCTCGGCTCGTGACCGGTAGCCCCGCGGGCCGCCGCCTGCGCGGGCCGCCGCCTGCGCGGCCCTCCGCGGCCGCAGCGGCCGCCACCGGCCCGACATTGTACATTGTGAAGAGAGGTGATCTCACCGTGGAACAGGAGCTTCTCGATCTATCCAACCTTGGGTTTCTCGAAGAACTGTACGAGACCTGGCGGCAGAGTCCCGGGAGCGTGCCGGAGAAGTGGCACGCCTTCTTCAAGGAGCTCGACAACGGGCACAGCACCCCCGCTGCAGCCGCCCGGGCGGTGCGCGCCCAGGCCGGGACCGAAGCGGACATGGTGTACAAGCAGTCCCGGGTGGACAGCCTGATCTGGGCGTACCGGGACGTCGGCTACATCTACGCCGACCTGAACCCGCTGCGCGACTACTCCACCCCCGACCTCAAATACATGTACATCACCATGGAGGGGAACTACGAGAGCCTGCGCATTGAGGATTTCGGGCTCTCCAAAGACGATCTGGACCTGGAGTTCTACACCGGCGGCTACTTCGAGCCGAAGCGGGCGCCTTTGCGCACCCTTCTGGAGAGGCTCAGGACGACCTACTGTGGCCGCATGGGTGCGGAGATCCTCCACATCCAGAACAAGCCAATGCGGCGCTGGCTCATCGAGAAGATCGAAACTCCGGGAGGTCTGCGAGAGTGGACCCAGCGGGAAAAGATCCGCTTCCAGAAGGACCTCATCAAGGCCGAGGAGCTGGAGCACTTCATCCATTCCAACTTCATTGGGCAGAAGCGCTTCTCCCTGGAAGGCGGCGAGGTGCTGATACCTGCGCTGCGCTACCTGATCGATACCGCGGCGCAGCGGGGGCTCCACGAGATCGTCCTGGGCATGGCGCACCGCGGCCGGATCAACGTCTTCACCAACGCCATGCGGAAGCCTGCATTCGAGACCTTTGCCGGCTTCATTGATAACTACAAGCCCCACACCTACGGCGGCAGCGGCGACGTGAAGTACCACCTCGGCCACAGCTTCGACTACGACACCGGGGACGGCACGACCATCCACATAAGCCTGGTGGCGAATCCGAGCCACCTGGAATCGGTGGACCCGGTCGTCGAGGGAAAGGCGCGGGGCATTCAGCGGCGCCGGAAGGACCGCAACCGGAAGAAGGTGATGCCGGTGCTGATTCACGGCGACGCCGCCTTCAGCGGTCAGGGAGTCGTAGCGGAGACCTTCAACCTCTCCCAGCTCAAGGGGTACAGGACCGGCGGTACCGTACACATCATCCTCAACAATCAGATCGGCTTCACGACCGCGAGCCGCGACGCTCGGTCCACCTTCTTTGCGACGGACATTGCGAAGTCCATGCCCGTCCCGATCTTCCACGTCAACGGCGACGACCCCGAAGCGGTGGTCCGGGCGATCGACCTTGCCATGCGGTGGCGACAGAAGTTCGGCTACGACGTGGTGGTGGACATTCTCTGCTACCGGCGCCTGGGCCACAACGAGGCGGACGAGCCCTCCTTCACCCACCCGATCATGTACGACCTCATTCAGAATCACGACTCGGTGCGCACGCTCTACGGCCGCACCTTGGCGGAAGGGGGCACCTACTCGGCGCAGGATCAGGAGGGCTTCAGCGAGCGGTACAAGCGGGTCCTGAAGGATGAGCTGGACAAGGCGAAGGGGGGCGAGAAGCCCAATCTGAACGATGCCTACCAGCGCGGCGAGTGGCAGCAAGTACACAGGGAGTACACCCATGAGCCGGTGGAGACCGGCGTCGACGAGAAGACCCTGCGGGAGATCGGCTCAACCCTGGTCACCGTGCCGGAGGAGTTCTCGATCCACCCCAAGCTGAAGCGCTTCGTCAAGGATCGCCGTGAGCGAATCGAGAGCGGCCGGAACATCGACTGGGCACTGGCGGAGAGCCTGGCCTGGGGCTCCCTCCTGCGCGAAGGGTTCCCCATTCGCCTGAGCGGCGAGGACTCGAGCCGCGGCACCTTCTCACAACGCCACGCGGTGTGGTGGGACGTGAGCGCCGAGGTGCCGCGGACCTACACGCCCCTCGAGCACGTCGGGGAGGAGCAGGGCTCCTTCTCCGTCTACGACAGCCCCCTGTCGGAGTTCTCCGTCCTGGGCTTCGACTACGGATACTCCCTGGCGCAGCCGAACATCCTGGTCATGTGGGAGGCGCAGTTCGGTGACTTCGTAAACGGAGGACAGGTCATCATTGACCAGTTCATTGCCGCCGGCGAGACCAAGTGGTTCCGTTCCACCGGCCTGGTCATGCTCCTCCCCCACGGCTACGAGGGTCAGGGCCCCGAGCACTCGAGCGCGCACCTGGAGCGCTTTCTGACCCTCTGCGCGGAGGACAACATGCAGGTGGTCAATCCTTCGTCTCCTGCACAGTACTTCCACCTCCTCCGGCGACAGCTGAAGCAGCCCTTCCGCAAGCCGCTCATCACCATGACGCCGAAGAGCTTGCTCCGGCACAAGCGCTGTGTATCGACCCTGGACGACCTCTCGACGGGCCACTACCGCACGGTCATTGTGGACGAGGCCGACGCGAGGAAGGTGGATCGGATCATCTTCTGCTCCGGCAAGGTCTACTACGATCTGCTCGGTCGCAGGGAGAAGCTGGGTGCGGAGTCGGTCGTCATCATCCGGCTCGAACAGATCTACCCCTTCCCGTGGGAGGAGATCCGGAAAGCCCTGGAGCAATTCAACAAGAAGGCCGAGGTCATCTGGTGTCAGGAGGAGTCGCAGAACCGCGGCGCCTTCGGCTTTGTCCGCGGCCGCCTGAACGACATCCTGGCTCCCACTTCCCGGGAAGTTCGGTACGTCGGGCGACCGGCGAGCGCGAGCCCGGCGGCGGGATCTCACAAGCAGCATCTCGAGGAGCTCGAGGCCTTCCTCGCGGAGGCCATTCCCGAAGGTAGCTCCGGTAAGGCACAATAACGGCAGAGCTTTGAGGTAGCAGATGAAACAGGAAGTGCAGGTTCCGGAAGTCGGTGAGTCCGTCAGCGGCGGCATTCTCGCCTCCTGGCTGAAGCAGAGCGGCGACACCGTCGAAGAGGGCGACGAGATCTTCGAGCTGGAAACGGACAAGGCCACCCTTGCGGTGCCCAGTCCCGCGGCGGGCACCCTGGAGATCTCCGTCCAGGAGAACGCCGAGGTCTCGGTGGGCCAGACCGTGGGATACATCGATACGGAAGGTGCCGGTGCCGGCGGCGGTCAATCCGGCGGCTCCGCGGCGGCGGACGGAGCCGGCCGGGAAGGCGGCGACGACAAGACGGGCGGCCGGACCGGCACAGCCGCGGAAGGCGGCACTCCGGAGACAGGCGCCCGGGAGGCCGGCGGCGACCTCTCCCCGGCGGTGCGCCGCATTGTGGCGGAGCACGACCTCGATCCCGCATCGATCAACGGGACCGGCAAGGACGGCCGGATAACCAAGGAAGATGCCCTCCGGGCGGCGAAGGAAGCCCCGGGCGGGGCTGCACCTGCCGGCGGCGGTGCCGGTGCGCCCGCGGGCACCGCGACCAGTGCGGCCGGCCCCGGCGACAAGACGGGCGGCACGGAGG
>CAZUVX010000105.1:0-2556 GCA_964623865.1 uncultured Spirochaetaceae bacterium
TTGGGGAAACCGCGTCCAGAAGGAGAGGGTCCGAGGCGCCACATCGGGCAAGGCAATGGCAATTCCGCCGCCCGGCATGTAGAAGGAGCTCCCCCCGTTACGGCCGGGAAGGTAGCGAGCGGAGTCCTCCGGCACTGAGGGATCGGGATCGTCTGAGTCGTCGTAGTAACGGTCGTCGCTCAGGTAGAATTCCGGCTCCGTGGACCTGGTAATATCCACCACGGCGCCGTTGAAGAGATAGCCGGCAAGGAGCTGCGGTTCGGCGTGATCTGCGTAGCTCAAGTCGTTGGCTCCAAACTGGAAGAGATCCACATACTCGCAGCCGGTGTGAGCGAGAAGCACGCTCGCCACCACTGCGGCGAGGGCAACCTTGATCCGTCGGCGTCTCACAGGCTCACTCCAAAGGAGGATACGAAGCGGTCGCGGCGGGATCGTATACCGTACAGGTAGTTGGAGCGCCAGAAGAGCTCGAAGCGCTCGAATGAGAACACGGCACCGAAGGCCCCGCCCACGCTGACGCCGAGTTCCCTGAAGTCGGTCTCGCCCTGTACCAGGACGGAAACCTCGGGGTGTATACCCGGTGCGAATTCGGCCAGAGGGCGGGCCGCGGCGCGGACGGAGGCAACTGGTGTGAACCCGAGGTCGGAACCCGCAACGAACCCTGTGCCCGCGGCCGCCTCGATCCGGCCGTACGGCGCGAAGACCTCCCCGACGTAGCCCAGGCGAGCCACACCTCCCGCGCCTCCTTCCATCACGAGTCGGCGAGGTCGAAGTTCTCGCAGCTCAGGGACCGTTCCTGTCTCACGGACCGCTTCGAGGAGTTCCTCATTGCGCCGCTGCGCGGCCGCGGGGGTGAGTGCGACGTCCACGATTCCCAAGGCCATACTACCGATCACCTGGACAAACGGGAGTATCTCGAGGACCTCGTCCCATTCGTCCTCCAGTCCGGTCGCCGAGCCACCTATCTCGTCGGCGGCAATCGACACCACAGGACCCAGCGCCACCAGCCCCATGCCCGTCCAGGACATGACGCGACGGCCCGGCGTTTCATGAGCGACGAGGGAGCCGCCGTAGAGGGAGTTCAGCACTATCAAGTCCATTGCGGCGAGCAGCGGGTCACCATGCTTTAGTGCCTCCGTGAAGAACTGCGTGGATGCGAGCGCACTACCTGCGAGGTACCCCGCCTTCAGTGCCGTGACCGAAAGACTGGCCGCGCCGGGCGCCAGGGGGCGGATCAGATGCCGTTGAATGGCCGGCGCCTCCTCGTTGACTCGTAGCTCCTGTTCAAGACTCGCCCGCTGGTTCTCCACAACGTCCACGGCGGCCACCGAGTCGTGAAAGAGCGGACGCTGAAGCACCAGCTCGTAGCGCCCGCTCTCCACACCGAAGGTGCGCAGAGGCGTGGTGCCGATCGCTTCATTGTCCAGCAAAACCGTTGCGCCGGGTGGGGAGCTCTCGACGACAAGTGAGCCGGTCGGTACCTCTTGGGGCCGGTCCGACGCCGATTGAGCCGTCTGAGCAGTGTCCGAGCCATCGGACCCGGCGAGTCCTTCCGGAACATCCGCCTCTTCATTCGTCGCCGCGGCAGGTTCTTCCGGCGGGTCCAGAGCAACACTCACGCGACCCTCTGCCGGTACCGAAACGTTGAACTCTGCAACCGGCTGGTCTCCGAGCGGCCCCGACCGGGTTACACTTACCGCGCGCTCGCCGGCGACCACCTGGACGCGCCGCTCGTTTCGGGCAACCAACTGACCGTCGACGTAGACACCGAACTCCTCCAGGTGGCGGGTATTCTCGATTGCGAGGGTTCCAAAGGAGAGCTCACGCCCCACCACCTCACTGGCAATGTCCAGGGCAAGCTCGTCGGCAATGTCAAAGACGGCGAATACGGATTCGATTTCTTGCTCGAAGCGGGAGAACCCCTCTTTCTCGGGGGACCATATGCCCGCCTGGATAGCGTACCCCCCGGTATCGTTGCGGCGGACCGCGCCGTAGACTGCTCCCGCCGCCCGTCGCCGCTCGTAGTAGCGAATGGAGGCTCTCGGCGCCTCTGTTGGGAGCAGATAGTCCGCTCGCTCCACCTGCTCAACTCCCGCGAGCCGCAGGGTCAGCTCCAGGGACTCCGTCACGACCTCGGCGAGTTGCTCCGGCCCCGTTCCCGTTGCCACGAACCGCGTGACCAGGGTTGGCCCCGCGGAGGCCCCCTGCTCCTGCCCCTGGACCAGGGGCGTCATGGCGGGAAACAAGACCAGGAGCGCGGTAACGGTGAAGCTCACGCGACGACTGCGAGTCTTGCAGGCTTTCTTGAGCTGCGGCTTCTTCCTACTCGTCATCTCGAAACTCCGCAAGCTCTTCCTCGTAGATTTGGGCAACCTCCCCGCCCGTCAGCGCGTGCCGGTAGATGCGCAGGTTATCGAAGGCCGCGTAAGGCTCGATGGTTTCGAATTGCTGGTAGTCTGAGAGGGGATCGCCCGGGTCGCCACTGTCTGACCAAACCGTCGAATAGTCCGCTTCGAGGAGCAGGTGCAGATCGGCAGCATACCTCGATCGGTTCCA
>CAZUVX010000105.1:2656-8686 GCA_964623865.1 uncultured Spirochaetaceae bacterium
TCGAGAATCCGGACCGATGCCAGGTCGTACCACGCGTCGGTTTGTTCATGAGTTACCCTCACCCACACGGCCACGGTTCCAGGAAGCCGGTCGCTCCCGAGGGGGATCTCGAGGATCCGCCCCTCCATGTACTCCGAACTTCCCGTATCCGATTCGTTCGTCACGTCGACAGTGCCGGCCACGCTGACCGCGCGGCCGACGCCGCCGGGACTGACGTAGGAGAGCGCCGGGGTGGTGGTTCCGACCTGGAGATCCCCTTCGGATGGATCGAGGGTGTCGTCGAAGGGAAAGACCCCGAGGGTCGCGGCGCCCGTAGTCACCGGCAGATCGGTCGCGCCAAAGATGAAGCCGGGCATCTCGGCGCAGCCGAAGGGGAGGAGAAGCGCGGCTGCAGTCAAGGCGAGGACGGGGGCGCTGCGTTTCATAACTCCGTCCCCAGGTAGAAGGAAACCGATGTTGCCCCGGACTGCGTACCGTAAAGTGTTCTGGTCCCGATCAACACGTTTGCGGCCTCCGTGAGCCAGGTCACCCCGGAATCGTAGCCGACAGTGAGGCCGAGCGTCTGGAAGTCGGTTTCTCCAAGAGCCACCGGTCCGACGTAGGAGCGAAAGGCGCCGCTGCGCGCGCCCATGGGATAGACATCCAGTCTCAGAAGCAGGCTGGGACCGACGGTCAGCGGCTCAACGCCGGTCAATGCTACCCCAGCCGAGGCGTGACCGTAGAGATAGTGGCGAATAATGCCGAAGGTGTATCCCGCGCGCGCCACACCGCCTCCGCCAACTTCCACCGCAATGCCGCCGGGCTCACGACGCATCTCCTCGGGCAGCGACCCGGTCCGGTCGATCTCTGCAAGGGTCGCTGCGTTTCGCCGACGCCCCGCCGCCGGCACGAAGGCAATGTCGTACAGCTCCAGGGCGGCGACACCAAGGGCAGCGACAATTGCGCCATTGTAGACGGCATCCCATATGGGCTTCTCACGCTCGTACTCGTCAGGAGGATTCTCCCTCCAATACTCGTATGCCACTTGGGCCGCCAGAAAAGCACTCGACAGCGCAACACTCGTCGCGTTGACGATTCTCCGCTCCCGGGATGGCGCCGCAATCGCGTGGCCGGGCCGGAGCAGGCCCGCTTTGATCACGAGCTGCAGATTCATGGTCAAGGCGTTCATCATGCCCACGGAGGTGAGTCGGCCGTCCCCGGGCCACCGGAAGGCGAAAGGCGAGAGTGCGCCGAGACCCGCCTGCAGCGCCGTCATGCCCAGGGCTGCAATGCTGGCGCCGCCGGGATTGACCAGGTGCTCGGCAACCTCAGGGTGGTCCGGATCCACCTCAAGGTCCGTGGTCACGGCGTTGTCCTGATTTGCGGTGACATCGACGACCTGAGTGACCGGGATGAACCATTGCCGGCGGACGACGAGCTCGTAGCGCCCCTCGGGGACGCCGAAGCGATTGAGCGGCGTGGTGCCGATCACGCGATCGTCCAGAAGAACCTCCGCACCGTCGGGTTGGCTCTCGACCACAAGGCGGCCGGTCGGAATGGTCGCGGGCCACCCTGTAACTGCGGCAGCTTCCCCATCGCTCGGGCGCGCCTCTTGCCGCGCCTCGTCGCCGGTGGATGCGTCGGCCGCATCGGTGGCCGCGGCGGTTTCACCGTCGTCACGGTCCACAATGTCCAGCGTGACGGAGACGCGATCGTCCGGCGGAACCGTAAGGTCGAACTGCTGCACCGGCTCGTCACCGAGCTCGCCGGGGCGCGCGACAATGACCCGGCGCTCCCCGGCGAGAACGCGGACGTCCGCGCTGTTGCGGGCGGTGAGGTTCCCGTCCACGTAGACGGCGAAGGCGGGGAGCGCATCCGCATTTGTTACACGGACGGTCCCGAAGGCGAGCTCCCGACCGACCACGGCGGAGGCTATCTCGACGGCAAGGCGGTCGGCTACTTCGAAGACTTCCAGAGCGCTTTCGACACGGTACTCGCGGGTTTCCGGCCGGCCGGCGTCGTCTGCAGTCCAGAGACCGGCCCGGACGACGTAGCCCTCATCCTCCGCGGTGACGGTGCCGAAAACGGCGCGGGAGGCCTGGACCTTGTCGTAGTAGATTTCCGCGCGGTCAAAGGCGACGTGCGGCAGGATGAAGTCCGCAAAATCGACGGAACTGTCCGCCGCGAGACGGAGACTGACGTCCAGGCTCCTGGTGATGTTCTCGGCGAGAGCCGCGGCAGTTCCGCTTTCCGGACCGGCGAAAGGCGAGAGGACAAGCGGTCCTTCTTGGCGCCGATCCCCCTCCTCACGGCGATCCTGGGCAGGCATCTGGACCGCCACGAACAGATGGACAAGGACAATGAAAACAATGACAACGAAAGGCAGCGCGCGCGACCGCGGTCGCGCGGGCGACTGGCTGCGCATGCTCACTAGTAGATAAGACGCAACACGCAAGTCTCCCCGCAATGCACTCATGCGTACCTCTTTAGCAAGACATGCGTACCTCATTAGCAAGAATTGTGCCGGTGAACGTGGCTGTAAGCGCGAAGTGCCGCGCCCGGTCCGGCGGCGACAAGTCGTTGCGCTGCAGCTTGTTGGAGTGTTGGCACCGCCGAGCGTGCTGAGTCGCTCTGAGCGCCCGGTCTCGCCGACAAGGAGATGATGACCACGGCACTACCACCCGCGCAGCGGCTGATTGACCCCATACTCCCGGAGGCGCCGGCGGCATTGACAGGAGGGTAACGGTGGCCGAAGACTATGATTTGCGTGGGAGGACATCCATGAGTGAGGAGCGCGGGCCTGCGCCCTTCGACCTGACGTGCACGCCGAACGTGCCGGAGCTCATTCGGCTCCTCGACATGACCCTGGCGGTCTCGACCTATCAGGCGGGGAAGCTCGTCTTCATCAGCGCCCTGGACGATGAGAAGCTCGTCCAGCTGCCCCGGAGCTTCCGCCGCGCCATGGCAATCGGCGTGCACGGCGACAACCTGGCGCTGGCGACGGTGAACACTGTGGAGGTCATGCGGAACGACCGGCGTCTCGCAGCGGGTTACCCGCGACAGCCGAATACGTACGACGCCCTCTTCATGCCCCGGACCACCTACTACACCGGCTCGATCGACTGTCACGGCCTCGAGTGGGGAAACGACGGCCTCTGGGCGGTGAACACGCGCTTCTCCAGCCTGGTCCTGCTCTCAGGGGAGTACAGCTTCGTCCCGCAGTGGCGTCCGCCCTTCGTCACCGACCTTGTGCCGGAGGACCGCTGCCATCTCAACAGCCTGGCCATGAAGGACGGCACGCCGAAGTACGTCACCTGCCTCAACACCGGCGACACCGGTGAGTCCTGGAAGAAGACCCTCCCCGACGGCGGCGTCGTCATGGATGTCGAGTCGAGTGAGGTAGTCGCCGCGGATCTTCCCATGCCCCACTCTGCCCGGCTGATCAATGACAACCTCTTCGTCCTCTTCTCCGCTACCGGTGAGCTCGCCCGGGTCGACACCGCCGCCGGCACCTATGAGGTCGTCCGGCGCTTCCAGGGCTTCACCCGCGGCATGGCGTATCATCGGGACCACCTCTTCGTCGCCGTCAGCAAGATCCGCAAGAACTCCTCGTCCTTCCGGAAGCTGAAGATCGCCGACGACTCAAACCAGTCCGGCATCATCATCCTGCACGTCCCGACGGGAACCGTGGTTGGCCGAATCAGTTACCACCAGAGTGTAGATGAGATCTTCGACGTCGCGGTGCTGCCCCGCATGCGGCGGCCGGGCATACTCGGCACGGCGCGTCAGCTTCACGGGTTCGGTCTGAGCATGCCGGAGAAGGCGTTGTGGCAGGCTCGGCCGAAGGATGAGGAACAAGAGCGGCGGCAGCCGAACCGCTGACGTCGGCGGCGCGCAGCCGTCAGCCCCCTTCCGGCCCCTCGGGAGTAACCTCGTCGAAGACCAGGGCAATCTGCCCCGACGGCAGCTCGTGGGCGTAGACGGCAACGTCCGGACTGCTCCCGCCGGTGCAGGGTACCGGCCGCGGAGCAGAGACTCGCTTGTGGGTCGCCGCGACCTCCCGGAGCAGGTCGAGCAGAGCGTGAGCGAGACACCTCGGCGCAGCTTCGGAAACGCTCTTCATGAGTGCATCCGCCGGGGCCAGTCCGGTGAGGGCGGCGGCGGACTCGTTCATGTCCAGAAGAACGAAGTCGCCGTCGCGTTCCGCCGCGGCGCAGATGGCGACACCCTTGTTGACATCGTCAAGAAGTGTCTTCAGCTGATCCACCACCTGCTTTCGCTCGCTGATGTCGCGCACGACGGAGATGACACGGTCGTCGTCGAGGTGCGCCGTCGAGATCTCGACGGGAATGCGCGTGCCGTCCTTGCGGATGTTCGTGCTCTCGAAGACGCCGGATTCGGAGCGTTTCACTTCGTCCCGGATGATGTTTCCCGGTGGCCGGCGCACCTCCGGTGCCTGGAGGTCGGGAATGGTAAGGTGCTTCAGCTCTTCCCTGGTGTACCCCAGCAGCTCGCAGGCTTTGCGGTTTGCATCCAGGACGCGATCGTCCGTGGACTCGATGAAGATAGCGTCGTTAGCCTGTTCGAAGATGCGCTGGTACATGAGCCGGGACTCCTCGGCGCGGCGGTGCGACTCGAAGAGCTCGAAGGCCATGTTGATTGCTTCGAGCAGGACGAACTCTCCTGCGTTCTTGAGAACGTAGCCGTACCTGGTAATCCCCTTCACCAGCCGGACCATCTCCTTTTCGGCGTGCATGGTGAGGAAGACCACCGGCAGGGAGCGCAGGGAAAGTATCTCCTGGGCCGCCGCCGTCCCCATCATCCCCGGACCCAGATCAATGTCCATGAGAACCAGATCGATGTCGGGGTCCGCGCGGACCGCCTCAATCGCCGCGGACCCGGTGTGTGCATTGACCACGGCAAAACCGTAGCGCTGAAGAGTCCGCTCTTCCTTCAGAGCAATAATGGCCTCATCCTCGACGAGGAGGATCTTTCGTTCTGTTTGTTGTGGCATGGTCGTGTCTCGGGTTGCAGCTTGGAGGGTCATCGCAGAATGGAATGTGTAAAACTATATCACACAAAGAAAGGCGGCGCCATTCATGTTGTAGGGGGTGTGGGGCAAGGCAGTGAATGGCGCCGCCGGAGAAAGGCTATGCTGCAAAGGCTATTCAATTGTTCGTGGATCCCTCGCGGTTGCGAGGGGTGTGGCGCGTGTGGCAATGGAGGCCGCGAGCGGCCCGCCCCGCGCCATGGGCGCAACGGGGTTACGCCGGCTTGGCGACTTCCCGTTGCCGGCCGAAGTAGCGGTCAATCGCCGCGTCGTTGATCATGCCGAGCTCAATGGCAATCTGACCAAAGAGCTTGTCCGGCTCCTCCTGTTGTCGCTCGAGAACCTCACGGACCTGGTCCTCCGTCATGGCACCGATTGATACCAGGAACTCGCCCAGCCGCAAGGTTCCATCTTTCGTGTTCGCACCCTGCACATCTATCATCATGACTCTCCGTCGTGCACAGATTCCGCAGCCGCGCCGCGCTCCGTGCCCACTGCACGCAGCCCCAGCTCAGCGTTACACCGTCATATTAACGCTATTATCTCTATAAGTCAATAAAGATCATAATTATCGATGATTACGTTTTCTGCACCCGATCACGTGCCACTGTAGCATGGTCACGCGCCGTCGCGGTGCGGCGTTGCCGGAGGCACTGCGCGATAACAGCAACATGGATCGACCACTTGAAGCCCGGGAGCGCGTGAAGCGATTCGGCGACCTCACGGCAAGGCCGCTCCACAAGAAAGGGCCTGCCGCGCAACCCAGCAGGCCCTTCCGGAATCACTCAGTCGGAATCGGCCCTACTACGCTTCGTCACTACGCTCTTCATTTCTCCCGTCGTCTTCGCGACGGGTCGGCCGCGGGATGGTTGCTTCCGCGCCGGTCCTCTGTCCCCGCCGGGTCTTGTCGCGCTCGGGGTTGGGATTGGTGTCAGGCGGGGGCGGCGGGGCCGCATCGGGCGCTTGTTGTGGGGTTGCCGGTGCGGGGGCGGCGGTGGGTA
>CAZUVX010000106.1:0-8594 GCA_964623865.1 uncultured Spirochaetaceae bacterium
GATGGTCGGCGCATCTACCGGAAGGGAGCGAGGGCCGTTGAACCGGTCTTCGGGACCATCAAGGGCGCGCTGTACTTCCGGCAGTTCCTACTCTGTGGTCGGGGATCTCATCACGGAAGCAACCCTCCAACGCATCACCATGTTATGCGGAGGAGGCGGGACGGCCCCGCAATGGTACGTTGCTCCCGGATGATTTGGTGCGTTACGGGAGCAATGTCGGGGAACTGTTCATATCCGCATTCCATGCATGCGGTCCGCACTCTATGCATGCGGCGTGAGCGTGTCGTAGTCAACCGGCCCGCTCTCCACGAGGTGGCAGGCCGCCACATGGCCCTCGCTCAGGGGATGCCGAGGGGGCTTCTCAGTGACGCACCGGTCCATTACGTAGGGGCAACGAGTATGAAAGGGGCAGCCCTGCGGCGGATCGATCGGGGAGGGCACATCTCCCTCGAGGGTGATCGGCTCGTGACGCTGGGTGGGATCCGGTACCGGAATTGCCGAAAGGAGGGCGCGCGTATAGGGATGCTGCGGATTCTCGAATATCTGGCGGGTTTCCCCAACTTCCGCAACTTGCCCCAAGTACATGACCACGATTCGATCGGAAATGCGGCGCACGACACCCAGATCGTGGGCCACGAAGATGTACGTGAGCCCCAGCTCGCGCTGCAACCGCATGAGCAAGTTGATCACCTGCGCCTGTACCGACACATCCAACGCCGACACCGCCTCATCACAAATGATCAGTTTGGGATCCACGGACAAGGCGCGGGCAATTGCAATTCGTTGTCGCTGCCCTCCGCTGAACTCATGCGGATAGCGATCGATGTGTTCCGCCTTGAGGCCAACCATCTGGAGGAGTTCGATGATGTGACTGCGGCGTCCCCCGGGAGGATTGATATTCTGGATCGCCATCGCCTCCGAGAGGAGCTGGAAGATCGTCTGTCGCGGATTGAACGAGGCGTAGGGATCTTGAAAGATGATCTGCATGTCTTTGCGACGCCGACGAAGATTGGAGAGGGACAACGCGGTGATATCCTCACCCTCGAACAGGATGCGCCCATCGGTAGGCTCCTGGAGGCGCAGAATGCAGCGGCCGGTAGTGGACTTCCCGCATCCTGATTCACCCACGATGCTCAGCGTTTCTCCCCGGTGTACGTCAAAGCTGACGTCATCAACAGCCTTCACATGGTTCTGTACGCGCCCGAGAATTCCGCCGCGGATCGGAAAGTACTGCTTCAGATTCCGTACCTGCAGGATCGGCTCTTGCGTAGTCATGGGTTGTCGGCTCCCTCGCCGGTGGAAACGGGCTCCGCCGTCCATCGTGGTGTATAGATCCAGCAGCGCACCAGCGTCTCCTCCGGACGATCAGCTGCAGCAGTTACCGCTTCGAGAGTGGGCTCTTCCGCGCGGCACATCTCCCGGGCGTGGGGACAGCGCGGCGAAAAGCGACATCCTGTTGGCATCGCGAAAGGACTTGGTACCGTCCCGGGAATCGCTTTCAGGTCTCCCTCTTGATCACCGGCCAACGGCAGCGAATCGAGTAACCCCACCGTGTATGGATGTTGTGGGTGTGCAAAGAGCGTATGGGCATGAGCCGACTCGACGATGCGGCCGGCGTACATCACGGCCACGCGATCACAGGTTTGCGCCACCACCCCGAGATCGTGAGTAATGAGGAGAATGGTCAGTCCCAGGTCCTTCTGGAGACCGCGTAAGAGCGAGAGGATCTGCGCCTGGATCGTTACATCCAGGGCCGTGGTGGGCTCGTCGGCAATCAGCAATGACGGGTTGCAGGCCAACGCCATGGCGATCATGACACGTTGTCGCATCCCGCCCGACAACTCAAAGGGGTGCTGTCGAGCGCGGCGCTCGGGATCGGGGATTCCTACCAGACGAATCATATCGATCGTCTTCCGCCAGGCGGCTCGTCTATCCACGTGCTCATGGATGCGTATCGCTTCCGCGATCTGATCGCCCACCGTGAACACCGGATTGAGGGAGGTCATGGGCTCCTGAAAGATCATGGAGATGTCTTTACCCCGCATCCGGCGTATTTCTGGTTCCGAGCGCTGCAGGAGGTCCTCACCGCGAAGCCGGATCTCGCCGTCGACGATACGGCCGGGCGGGCTGAGCAATTGCATAATGGAAAGCGCGGTAACACTCTTCCCGCACCCGGATTCGCCTACAATACCCAACGTCTCGCCGGCGCGAATCGAAAAACTCACGCCGTCTACCGCCTTGACTTCGCCGTCCTCGGTGAAGAAAGAGGTGCGCAGATCGCGAACGTCCAAGAGTGGTTGTGATGTGTTAGCCCTTGCTGCCATAGCGCACTCCGTTAGCTGAGCTCGATCCGCTTGTTGAGGAATTTGTAGGCCACATCTACGACAAGATTCACCGCCATGAAGGAAACGGACGCCACCAGCACCCCGCCCTGAATGACGGGAAAGTCCCGCGCGTTGATCGCCCCCACCATCATTCGGCCCAGGCCGTTTATCGCGAAGACCGTCTCGGTAAGCACCGAGCCGCCCAGAAAGAAGCCGAACTGTAAACCCACTACGGTGACCACCGGAATCAAGGCGTTGCGCAGCGCGTGCCTATTAATGACCACGGCTTCCCGAACACCCTTCGCCCGGGCGGTGCGGATATAGTCTTGATTTATGACTTCCAGCATGCTCGAGCGGGTCATTCGTGCGATGACCGCGGCGCCGCCGGTGCCCAACGTAATTACCGGCAGTATCGCTTCCGTCATACTGCCCCAGCCGGCGGCGGGAAGCCACGGCAACTGCACGCTGAACCAGTAGATGAGCATGATTCCAAGCCAGAAGTTCGGCATGGAGAGTCCAAAGAGGGCAATGAGCATGATAGCGGTATCGAAGAGTGAATAGCGCCACACCGCCGAGACGACCCCGGCGGTCACTCCAATGAAGATCGCAAGAAGCACGCTCATACCGGCAAGTTGCAACGTAATCCCGTATCTTCGACTGAAGATCTCCTGAGTAACCGGACGATCATTGCGTACCGACACGCCGAGATCGCCGCGCAGCGCGTTGCCCAGGTAGCGGCCGTACTGCACGACGAGGGGATCATTGAGGCCGAGCCGGTCGCGCATGCGTTCCAGTTGCTCGGGGGATGCGCGCTCGCCGGCCATAATGATCGCCGGATCACCAGGTACCAGGTGCAACAGCATGAACACCAGAAATACGACTCCCAGCAGCACGGGAATCATCTGAAGAAGACGGCGGGCGAGATAAACACCAAGGGACATACCGATAATCCTATTGCATGCGGGGGTCAAGGGCGTCACGGAGCCCATCCCCCAGCAGATTGAACGCGAGAACCGCTAATAGAATGGCAAGGCCTGGAAAGAGCGAGACATGAATTGCGTTCCAGATGAAATCGCGGCCGGAGGAGAGCATTAACCCCCATTCCGGCGTCGGCGGTTGCGCGCCGAGTCCAAGGAAGGAAAGGCCGCTGGCAATGAGAATTGCCGTGGCAATGTAGAGTGTGGCCTGGACGATAATCGGAGAAAGTACGTTTGGTAGTACATGCTGGAAGATAATCTTGAAATCGCGAGCGCCCAGTGCGCGGATCGCTTCCACGTATTCCAGATTTCGTACCACCAGAGTTGAGCCCCGCACGATTCTTGCGAAGCTGGGAACAGAGAAGATCGCGATCGCGATCACCACATTGTTAAGGGAGGCTCCCAGGGCGCTCACGATAGCCAGGGCGAGCAGTATTCCCGGAAAGGCCAACAGCACGTCCATGAGGCGCATGATGATCGCGTCCAGCCATTTCCCGTAGTATCCGGCCACGATACCCAGTGTTACCCCGATGATGGCGCCGAAAAAGACTGAGCGGAACGCCACAGACAACGTGACCTGGGTTCCGTAGATAACGCGACTGTATACATCGCGCCCGAGGTTGTCGGTACCGAACCAGTGCTCCGCGGATGGTGGAGCGAAGCGGTTGCCGGGGTTCTGGAATCGTGTGGGATGATGAGTTGCGAACAGGGAGGGTGTGATCGCTATCAGAAGGAGCAGGAGGATGAATACCCCTCCCGCCACTGCCGACCGGTTGCGCATGAGCTTCTTGCCCAACATGCGCCACCGGTGTCCTCCAGCGGCTGATACAACCGGATGGGGTTCGCCGGGCGGTGCCACAGATTGAGTGCTATCAGTAGTCGACTGCATGGGTGCCTCTGCTCTTAGAGATATGCCCGAGCCCCGGAAACGTTCCGAAGCCCGGGCATAGAAGAATTGACAGCCCCATCACGGGGCCAAGAATGAAGGTCTACTCAAGCACCACGTCGTAGATAAGCATCTCGTTGTTGGGGTGATGGTTGTAGCCGCTGACGTTTGATCCCACCGCAATCATCCACTGCGGATGATACAGGTTAACCATCGGAGCATCCTCGATGAGAATCTCCTGCACCTCGTGGTAGAGTTTCTCCCGCTCGTCCGTATCAGCTTCTTGCCGTCCGCGATCAAGATAGTCATCCACTTCATCGTTCCGGTAGAACGCTCTGTTACCGGCGGCACCGACATTGGAGGAGTGCAGCAACGCATACATGCCGTAATCGGCATCACCGGTCACTGTAACCCATCCAAGGATGAACATGTCATGCAGGCCTTCAGCGGTCTGGTCGAGGTAGGCGCCCCATTCGAGGACCTCGATCTCTACATCGATGTCCAATTCGGCCAGGTTGTTCTGAACGATCTCGGCAATCGCGATACGCGTGGGGTTGTCATTGGTCCATATGGTGGTTGAGAACCCATCCTCGTATCCCGCGTCGGCCAGCAGCTCCGCGGCCCTCTCCGGGTCATGGGGGAGCGGGTCCAGCTCCGGATGGAATCCAACAACCGCTTCACTGATGGGCCCGATCGCCCGTGTGCCGGCGCCTTCCACGATGCCGTCGATCATCTCCTCGATGTCGATCGCCATGGAGATCGCCCGTCGAACGCGGGAGTCGTCAAACGGCTCCTTCTCCGTGTTGAAGCCGATGTAGTTGAGGCTGAGCGTGTCAAACAGCTTGAGCTGCATGTTATCGGACGCCTCGACTCGGCCCATGGTGGCGGGCTGCAGAATCTCGGCGACGTGGGCGTCCCCGCGCTCTACCAGCGCCATACGGGTGCTTTCTTCCGGCACTACGCGAAACGTAACCGTATCCGGATTGGGAGCGGGTCCCCAGTAATCCTCGTTGCGGTCCAGAACCAATTCGTCTCCGGGCTCCCAGGAAACAAGCTTGTACGGACCGGTTCCGACCGCTTCGGCCTCATCATAGCCCGCTTCCTCGAGGGCCTTGGGGCTGGCGATACCGGCCGCATCGTGCGCCAGGTGGCTGAGAATCGGCACGAAGGGAAACTCAGTGGAGATCCGCACCGTGTAGTCATCTACTACTTCAACCTCGTCGAGCATCGAAAACAGGAACTGCCGCTGCGAAGCGAGTTCCGGATCAACGATCCGATCCAGGTTGGCCTTTACCGCATCGGCGGTGAAGGGCGTGCCGTCGTGGAACGTGATCCCTTCGCGGAGGGTGAACTCCCAGGTGGTCTCGTCGATCAGATCCCAGTCCGTGGCGAGGCCCGCCTGAAGCTCCATGTTCTCATCGAAGTAGATGAGGTTGTCATAGATCTTGGTCCGGACGTTACTTGACGGAGAGTCATTGGAACCGTGAGGATCCAGGCTGACCACGTCCGATTGCACCACGATTATCAGATCCTGAGCGGGCTCTTCGACTTCTTGGTCCTCCTGAGCGCCTGTCGCGAAGGCCACAGTCCCCACGAGCATGAGCGCCACTACGAGACCGGTGAATCGCGTCCACCGACTTGATTGAATAACGGTACGCATTACTAATACCTCCTTGGTCTGCATCTGCGCAGAAATTCGCTCAACTATATCTGGCTGACTACGAATCGTCAATGAAGATGTGCATGACTATGAATCGCTAATGCATGCGTATGCCCCGGAGCACCTTCCGATTCTCGGCCTTCCCGGATTACACCACAAACCCCAACCCCAACTCCTCCAGAGTGTCCGGCCCTGGAAGGCCGGTCTGGACGTCCCAGCCGAGGGCGGCGTAGTAGGCGTCCAGCTCGCGGTTGACGAGGTCGCGGTCGAGGTGGGCGCCGGCATACGGGCCGCTGCCGACCGGAACGTCATAGAAGCGGTCCGGAAGGGCATCATCCGTGCGGGTGTGGCCGGCGAGCCTGTAGCTGAGGTGGCGCTCCAGGGTGTGGATGCGCAGGCCGAGGCGGTGGAGCTCGTCGCCGGTCATGTTCGTGCCGGTTGCAAGGTGGAGGATCTCGGCGAGTTCGGCGGGATTGCCGAAGCTCAGATCGTACCAGCCGTAAATGAAGTAGCAGAGACCAAGAGAGTCCACAACCGCCTTGGTCTTCTCCGTCCACGCCACGAGCTCCCCCTTGCCGTGGTAAGACTCCGGGACGCCTGCCTCGGGGTTCTTGAAGAGTCGCTGGCCGAGCTCCGGGGTGACGCGGCGGTTCTCGGTCTGGGCGGAGCCGCCGAGGTGGCCGCCGCCTCGGGTGGAGACCATGACTCCCAGGGCCCAGGCGCGATGCGAGCGCAGGCCCTGTTCGTTGATGCCGACGCCCTTGATGGTGACGGCGTGTTCACGGCTCTCCTCACCGATCGTCGCCGCCGCCCGGTCAACGCCCTTGCTCAGAAGGCTTCCGAGTCCGTCGCCTTCGCCGATCCGGCGCACCAATCGCACCATGGATGGTCCGTCCCCCCATTCGAGGCGCACACCGTCGGGCTGTTCTCTGGGGAGGATCCCGTAGTCGGCGCACTCCACGGCAAAGGCGACAGCCGCCGATACCTCGTCGATGTTCATACCGTACTCGTTGCAGAGCTTGTGCATCATCAGGAGGTCGTCCGGGGTGTCGACCAGGAGATTGTTGCCGAGGCCCCGCACGGAGTTTGCGTGCATGCCTTCGGCGCAGACCTCACCGTGAGTTTCCGAGGGAACTCTGTATCGATGCAGACAGCGAATAACACAGTCCATGCAGCCGGCCCTGCCGGTCTCCCACTGCCTGAAGCGCTCTTCCCGGATGGGCGCGTTCTCCTCCGGGGGGAGGTACTCATCCTGCAGGTTCTTTACCCCGGTCGGAACGAGGCCGTTGAATCCCCCCGCGCCCGCAGAGGCGTGGGTGCCCCCGCGGAGAAGGGTCGCCCCGATATCCGAGGTGTTGATGCGCCAGACGAGCTGTCGGCCCTTGCGCGCGAGCCCGTCGGCATCGAATACAGAGACCGGGTTATCCCCGATTGCAACGATTGCCTTCAGCTTCTTGGCGCCGAAGACCAGGCCGCTGCCGCCCCAGCCTGTGGCGTGGGCGTGGTCCACCATGAGGCAGGAAACGCCGGCGCGGTGCTCACCTGCCGGGCCAATGCAGATGTAGCTGAGGTCGTCCCGGGAATGCTCGTGAAGCATTGCTTCTCGGAAGTCGGAAAGCAGCAGCCCCCACAGGTGTTCCGCCGGGAGCAGCGCCGCCCGGCCCTCGGTAACCAGAAGATACACGGGCGTAGAGCTGTGCCCCTCAATCACTACTGCGTCGTACCCGGCCATCTTCAGGCGCGTGCCGAAGTCGCCTCCTACGTTGGAGTAGCACATGCCTCCGGAAAGCTGGTTGCGCGCGGTCAGCGCCGTGCGGACGCCGAGGGGTACGCCGGCCGCCACGAGGGGCCCGGTGGCAAGAACCACGGGCTGCTCCGCCGGATCATCACTGAAGAGCGCCGGGATTCGCGACGCCAGGTAGGCGCCCATCCCCCGCCCGCCGATCCACTCGGCGTAGTGCTGCGTCGGCTCATGTCGAATCAGACGGTGCGATAGATCAACCCACAGCACCCTTCCCGCGTATGCGTTCGCCATTATGTTGTACTCCGTGGATTCGACTATACCGTGTTTTCCGCTGTTCCGGGAGGTAGTCGGCCCTTCGTCGCGCGTTCAGGACTCGGTGTGCCGCCCGTTCGGACCGGTGCGTGGCAACGGCATCCGGGGCTCTCTCAGGACCCGTGCCGGGGACGGATCACCGTCTTCGAGCGGCATAGACCTGTTGATCCGGTATGGCCGTCGAGGGCGCGACGGATCTCCGTTCAAACGCCGCCTTGACAATCCACGTTCCGGCGTCAAGATGGCCGTATGGAACCGGTCCTTCTCGCCATACTTCTCGCCGACAGAGTCATAACCGAAGAGCGCACCCACAAGAAGACCATCGTCGGCACTTTCAACAACTTCCGGGCACAGCAGTTCCCGGCCGCCTTCCCGCCCTGGTACGTCTACGTTGCCTTCACGAATGTCGCCGGGGAGCACAAGCTCTTGGTGGACATTCAGAGCATTGAGAACGATGCCAACGTATACTCGGTGGGCGCCACCTTCAACGCTCAGGAGAAGACCGTCCAGACCGAGGTAAGCCTGCCGGTCCTCAACGCCGCGTTCCCGGAGCCCGGTAAGTACGCGGTCTACGCCTCCATTGACGGGCAGACGGTGGGCTCGCGGATTCTGACGGTGTCACACATGAAGAGTCAGGGGAAGAGCGGGTAGGCGTCGGGGTGGCCGCCGGCGGCGACAGCCCGGCGCGCAC
>CAZUVX010000107.1:0-8569 GCA_964623865.1 uncultured Spirochaetaceae bacterium
ATGCGAAGCGGGAAACCTTGCATTTCCCGCTTCGGGGATACTAACTCCCTACGCCGGAAAGTGTTCTGCTGCTTCATCCAACAAGCTTCGGGATACGTTAGAATGTGCGTAGCGTAGTAGCGAAACCACAGGCTGGATGCGCACCCATGACTGCTGATCGAGACAACCGGACCCGCGGCTCCTTCGGCCGCACCTTCTTCATTGTCGTGCTCCTTGCAGTGACCGCCCTCGTCGTGGTCATTGTGCGACGCTTCCTCATGGCCGCCCTCCTGGCGGCGATCACCGCCGCGCTGTTCCACCCGGTCCACCGCTTCTTCGATCGCCGCGTTTCCGCCTCCCCCTTGGCCGCCCTCATTGCGCTGGTTCTGGTGATCGTGGTGTTCGTAGTGCCCCTATCGGCGTTCGGGTACCTGGCGGTGGACACCGTTGCCGCGTTCCTGCAGAACCTGCAGGAGGGAGGCACCCCCGTACGCAACGAGGTTCGGCGGATCGTGGAAGCGGTCATGGAGTTGCCGATCCTCCGACGCTTCGACATAGACCCGGGAGAGATTGTTGTGAACCTCCTGGCGGGCCTGAACGTCGTGGACGCCCAGCTCCTCACCGGAGTTCGATCGGTGGTCCAGTCCATCGGAGAGACGGCGCTCAACGTCTTCATCTACGTGTACAGCCTCTATTTCTTCTTTCGGGACGGGCCGCAGCTCCTTACGAGCGTCTTCGACCGAATTCCCATGCGCAGGCAGGACAAGGATGTGCTTCTGGAGAAGTTCGTCACCGTAACCCGTGCGACCATCAAGGGCACCATCGTCATAGGGATCTTTCAGGGCGCCATCGGCGGACTGGTCATGTTCCTTCTCGGCCTTCCCGGCGCTGTGGTGTGGGGTGTGCTTCTCTTCTTTCTCGCCGCCATCCCCAACTTCGGGGCAATCCTCGTGTGGCTGCCGGCGTCCATCTATCTCTTTGTCACCGGCGCTATTGCCCGGGGCATCCTCATGGTCGCCCTCGCCGGCGGCCTCCTTGCGGCGGTCGACTACCTGCTCCGTCCGCGCCTCATCGAGGAGGACATCCGGGTACATCAGGTACTCGTCCTCTTCAGCGTGTTGGGCGGTCTCATTGTATTCGGCGTCTTCGGCCTCATTCTCGGGCCCATCATCATGGCCGTCTTCGTCAAGATGTGGGAGATCTACGGCGATCTGTTTCACCAGGAGATCGAAGCCGCCGAGCATCCCGCAACGTCGTCACAGGAAGAGTCATGAATCAGGAAGACTATGAATAGGGACGATGCCCCCAGGGACCGCCTTGAAGAGCGAATCGCGGGGCTTCTGCGCGCCTTCGCCCTGAAGGGAACCACCCGAGCGGGGTGGCGCCGCGTCGGTGTTGAGGAACCGGAGTCGGTGGGCGACCACTCCTGGGGAACCGCGCTGCTGGCGCTGGAGTTCGCCGCGGATGCCGGGGTTCCGCCGGAGCGCGCCGTCGCCATGGCGGTGGTCCACGATCTGCCGGAGGCGATCACCGGCGACGTGCCGTACCGGCCCGGGGCGGCTGCGCGGCAGAGGGCCGACGCACGAGCCGACGCGGGGGAGGGTCGCTTCCGGAGGGACAAGGCGCAGCGCGAAGCTGCCGCCATGGCGGAGCTCACCGGCGAGGGCCATGAGGCGCGGCGACTCTGGGAGGAGTACGAGGCCGGCGCGACACTCACGGCGCAGTTCGTCCGCGACATGAACCTCATCGACATGTGCCTGCAAGCCGTGATCTATGCGGAGGCGGACGCTGCACCCGGTCATGGGGCGCTCCGGGAGTTCCTGGATTCATCCGCGCCGCGGGTGCAAACCGAGGTGGGTCGCCGCCTCTTCGCTGCTTTGGAGCGGCGCTTCTTGGATAGCCTCTGATACCTTGGATAGCCTCTGATACCTCTGTAGAATGGGGGATCCACGTAACTCTGTGCGAGGAGCAGCCTGCATGCCCTACCTACATCTGCTTGGAACCGGCGCGGCCATGAGCGATCCTCATCGCACGGTAACCATGCTCGCCGTGGAGGACGAGAACGACCTCTATCTCATAGACTGCGGCGGTGATGCCGTGCAGCGTCTCCTCCTCCTCGGCGCGCCCCTGGAGAAGCTCCGCGGCGTCATCGTTACACACGAGCATCCCGATCATGTGGCGGGGTTCCCGCTCCTCATGGAGAAGCTCTGGCTTGCCGGGAGGACCGCTCCGGTGGATGTCTACGGTATTGAATCTGCACTGCGCACGGCGGAGCGACTTCTGGATACCTTCGACACCTCCGGATGGGAGGGGATGCCGGAGATCCGCCGTCACGAGGTGGCATATAAGCCCGGCGCGCCGGTCTTGTCCGAAGGTCCCTGGAGCGTGACGGCGAGCCCGGGCGTTCATTCCGTGCCGGTGGTTGGTCTGCGCGTGGCGCATCAGGCAGAGGAGGGCAAGACGCCGACGGTGATTGCGTACTCATGCGATACGGAGTACTCCGAGGACATTGTCGAGCTTGCCTCGGATGCGGATGTGCTCATACACGAAGCGACCGGTTCCATGGGCAACCACAGCAGCGTTCATGATGCCGCCCGTGTTGCGGCGCGTGCCGCTTGCGGCCGGGTGCTGCTGGTCCACCTCCCCCCGGCCGCGTCGCTCACGGACGACATGATCGCGGAAGCCCGAAGGACATTTGCGAATCTCGACCGCGGCCGCGAAGGGGGGACGTACCGGTGGTAGCAGGAGAGGAAAGAATATGAAACGAATGATCAATGCCCTGACCCGACGCTACGAGGAGCGGGACATTCTGGTTCACCGCCGGGCACGCCTGTTCGTGGTTGTGGTGTTCATCATTGCGGTGCTGACCATCCTCAACTTCGTCAGCGAGGTGGCCCTGCAGACCGCGGACCTTGGATCCATTCTGGGGAACAGCGCTCTGATTGTCGTATACACGGTCAGCGTGCTTCTGATGTGGCGCGGGCACTACGAGCCGGCCACCACGGTATTCCTGGCGTTCACTACCGTCGGCGTTGCGCTGACCGTTCTCACCTTGGCGGAGGTCAGTGCGGCGACGAGCTATCGCATGGCTGCAGGTCTGCTTCTCCCGCTGGTTGCGGCCTCCGTGGTTGCCCTGCGGTACTATCAGGTGATCGTCACCGGGGCACTGGCGGTGGGGCTTCATCTCTACTTCCACGTAGCCAGGATCGTACCCGCCGTGGATGCGGCGGCGGCCTCGGACGCTCTGGGCTCTACCCTGGTCTACCTGGTCGTTGCGACGGTGTTCGTGGTTGCAGCGGTGTGGATGACGCAGAGCCTGGTGCGCACCGCCGCGCGGGAGAGCGACGCAAGCCGGTCACGGCTCGCACAGATGCAGCATCTGGTTTCGACCTCCGAGGAAGGCTTTCGGGTCGGGGCCTCGGTCCAGCAGGAGATCGAGGCGGTTCGCTCCAGCATTGAGCACGTCGAGCGCGCCATGCACTCCCTCCGCGACCGCATGCACGATCTTGCCACCCGGCACGGCGGCATTCGCAATGCCAACCAAACCGTTGCGGAGGCAACCGCGACGGTGAAGCGCGTCGTAATGGATCAGAACAGCGCCACCGAGGAAAGCTCCGCATCCATTGCGGAGATGGCCGCCTCCATCCGCAGCATTGACGAGGTGGCGCGCTCCAAGAAGAGCCTGGCCGACGGTCTTGCCCAGACGGCCCAGGAAGGGCAAACCCAGATGGACGAGTCCGTCGAGGCAATTGCCGGCCTTGCCGACAAGGTCTCCGAGATTTCGGATGTGGTCGGCGTGATCGAGGGAATCAGCGAGCAGACGAGCCTGCTGTCCATGAACGCTGCAATCGAGGCGGCGCACGCCGGCGAGCACGGCCGCGGCTTCGCGGTGGTGGCGGAGGAGATCCGGAAGCTCAGCGAGAACACCAGCGAAAACACCCACCGCATTGGCGAAACCATCCGCAGCATTGTCGAGCAGATTCGACACACCCGGGAGACCAACAGCGACGCCGGCGGCTACTTCCAGCGCATTACGAAGGAGATCTTCGATGTCCGGGACGCCATTGACGAGATGATCAGCGGTCTCGGAGAGCTCTCCACCGGCACCGAGGAGATGGACAAGGCGGTGCGCAGCCTGGTCGACGGCAGCCGAACCGTGGACTCCACCATTGACGATGTTGACGCCAAGATCAAGGACAGCAACCAGGATATTGAGCAGCTCACCACCTACTCGACGCAACTCCTCGAAGAGGTGGACCAGGTTGTCTCTGAGGTTGAGCGCATTGAGCAGTCCGCCAACACCCTGGAGCAGATCGGCCGCCGCAACGTCGAGCAGCTCAAGGGGTTCGAGGAGAAGCTGAACAGCATCACCGGCGGCCGCGCCGGCGCGGACCCGGGGGCCGCTGCACCCGCCGGCACGGCGGAAGGTGAATCGGAAGAGACGGGAATTCGCCTGGCGTGAACCGGACTGCACGCCGCCCCCCGTCTGTTGGTGCGGCCGCGCTCACCCGGCGTTCCTCAACCTCGAAGACGAAGGAGCGCGTCCCGTACCCGGTCGGGGAGGGGCGCCACCAGCCGCCCCGCCGGGCCGGCGCCCGGGCAACCCTCCGGACAACAAAAAACCGGGCACCGAAGTGCCCGGTTCGATTGTACATCCCTTTCGCGGCGCGCCGGTAGGCGCGACCAGCTACCAGAGCAGTCCGACGTTCATGCCGCCGCTCAGCCCCAGTCCTTTGTTCGGATCCATGGGGAAGTACACCGCAAAGGGGAAGTCCAGCTTGAAGGGCCCCAGGTTGAACGCGCTTCCGAAGGTGATCCGCGGATTGATGAAGGAAGGCCGGCCGGAGCTTTCTTGGGTCAGCGTCATCTGCCCTCCAGATGTGCTCAGGTAGTCGCTGTCGGCAATATACCCGTCCACATCCGCGCTACCTGATCCTGTCAGGGTGATGCTCGAATCCCCACCAATCGAGAGGTCCACGCCGGCACCAAGGCTGAAGTCGAAAAGCCAGAGCAGACGAAGCGCCGTGGCGACCTCGATGGGGATCGTCAACGCGGAGTTGCTGACGGAGAGATCCATTACCGGATCCAGACCGATGCTCGCCGTGCCGAGGTTTCCGTCACTCGGATAGTTGCCGTCTGCGGTTTGCAGCGCACCTTTGAAGTCCTCCAGTTCGGATCCGACAAAGATATCGTCCTCGTGCAGTCCCTGCTCATAGCTCAGATCGCCCGCTATCTGCTCAACCGGGATTCCAATGCCAATGCCGCTGTTGTGCAAGACCGCGCCGGCGCCAATGCTGATGCCCCGAAAGCGAATCGGACCGTTCGGCCAAAGGTTCCCCACCAGCAGGTAGTTGAGGAAACCGCCGATCGAGCCGGACTCAATACTCGCGTTCGTTTCTTCATCAATCGGCACCGTAGCGTCTATGGCGCCGAACTTCCCTGAGAGGTAGAGCCCGTCGATCAAAAAGTCGAGGCTCAAGCCGAGGGAAGCCGCCCAGGTCTGCCACGCTGCGCCGAGGGTTGCACCTTGCGCCAGCTCTGCGAAGAGCAGCTCGGCGCCCTCCTCACTGGAGAGATCGCCTGAGGGCAGTTGTGCGCCGACGTTGGTTCCTGCCGCCAGATAGAAGCTCTGGTAATCGGTGTATGAGCGCAACGTCGCGACATTGGATGCGAAGACGCCGGCATCTGCAAAGGCACCGGCCAGACCGCTCAGGTCCGGAAGTGCACCGAGTGCCGCGTTCGCTGCATCCTTTGCAACGTCCATCTGACTCTCAAGATTGTCATTGATCAGCCCTTCCCACGTCGCTATGTCACTCGCGTCGATGGTCGGGTATTGGGTCAGCTCATCCTCTTGCAGGATATCGACACTCGGATAGCTATCCACCTCCACCTGTGCGGCGGCAAAAGACGTGCCAAGAAGCGCCAAGACTATTGTAATCGTCACTATTCGTTTCACAACAAAACTCCTCGTACCCCGGGTTTGTGGCCTGGAGCTATTCTCCTGTGTTTCAATCATAGCCCTGTCGTGAGCATATATCAAAGTGGAGGGATGCGGAAGAACAAAGAGCTTCTCGCAGTGTCGCGTTTCTCGTGGCAGGGGATCGTCCGCAGTCGGGCCGGGCCGGCCCCTTAGGGGGGTTACCGGCCGGGGCGGATCTCGTAGTCGAAGGTGATCGCGGCGCTTGTGCGGAGCATCTCGCCGACGGAGCAGTACTTGTTCACCGCCAGGTCGAGGGCGCGCTCCGCCTTCGCCTGGTCGACGGGGCCTTTGAGCGTGAAGTGGAGGTGGATCGCCGTGAAGGGAGCGGGAGACGTGTCGGGGCGGGTGCCGTCAGCATCGATCTCAATCTCTTCCAATCCGGCGCGCTGCTTCCGGAGGATCTCGACCAGGTCCATGGAGGCGCAGGTGGCAAGGGCGGCGAGGAGTGTTTCCATGGGGCGCAGGCCGGCGCCTTCGCCGCCGATGGCCGGGGCGCCGTCAATGTGGATTTCGGCGCCCTCGGCGTTGCGGGCGACGAAGTGGACGCGGTCGTTGGCGCGGTGGAGTGATACCTTCATGGTCTCTTCATATTAAAATCGACTTAATCAGTCAACTAAGTGAAGACTTGCGTGGGGGCAGGTGAATTGGCTACCCTGAGAGTCATGAACATCAGGACCATTGAAGAGTGTGTCGGCAACACGCCGTTGGTGAAGCTGCAGCGACTCTATCAAGGGGCCACTACGGTGCTCTGCAAGCTCGAAGGGGACAACCCCGGCGGGTCGGTGAAGGATCGGCCGGCCCTCAGCATGATTCGTCGCGCCGAGGAGGCGGGGCGCATTCGGCCCGGGGACACCCTGATCGAGGCGACGAGCGGCAACACCGGCATTGCCCTGGCAATGGTCGCGGCGGCGCGGGGCTACAAGATGGTTGTGATCATGCCCGAGCACATGAGCGAGGAGCGCCGCGCCGTCATGCGCGCCTACGGCGCCGAGGTGATCCTGACTTCCACAGCGGGAAGCATGGAGGAGGCCATTGATACCGCGCGGCAGATGGAGTCGGAGGGCCGCGGGGTGATTCTTGACCAGTTCTCCAACCCGGACAACCCCCGCGCCCACTACGAGACGACGGGTCCGGAGATCTGGCGGGACACGGACGGCCGGATTACGCACTTCGTCGCATCGACCGGGACGACCGGGACCCTCATGGGCACCTCGCACTACCTGAAGGAGCAGAACCCCGATGTCCGAATCGTTGGCGTCACCCCCGACGCCGATGGCGGCATTCCGGGGATCCGCAAGTGGCCACAGGAGTACCAGCCGCGGATCTTCGATGAGTCGCGCCTGGATGAGCGCCGCCAGGTCGGCCGGGAAGAGGCCGTGGCCATGATGCGAGCCCTCGCCCGGGAGGAGGGCATCTTCGGCGGCATCTCCTCCGGCGGTAATGTTGCGGTTGCCCTGCGCCTGGCCCGGGAGCTCGAAGTGGAAGGGCCGCAGGGTAGGCCGTCCGGGGGGGCGGGCGTCGCCGGACCCGAGTCTGCGGGGCCGGGCTCCGGTGGGGCGGTGATCGTGACGATTATCTGTGATCGGGGGGATCGCTACCTGTCAATGGGACTCTATTGACCTGCTCAGAACCCTGTTGATGTCGTAGCAGATAGCTTACGGTGGCACAGAGGCTTCCGGGTTCTTGCGGGCGGAATGCGATCGTACCGTGTCCGCTGGGTGCCAACGTCTGCCGGCGCAAGGCGTCGGGCCTCTCGCATCAACAGGGTTCTGAGTAGTTAGAAGGAGCCCCAGCCGATGCGGAGGCCGATCACCGGGGTATACGACAGAAAGTCCCTGAACATCACTCCCGGCAGCACGTTACCAATCACCTGGTAGCCGGCGTATACGGTGGGTGTGAACCACTCCACGAAGGGGAGCCCCACCTCGAGGCTGAGCTCCTGGAAGATGGCGAAGTACGAGTTCGCGGTGCCGACGCGGCCGGCGTTCTCGAGGGAGATGCCGCCGAGGCCGGTCCAGCTGGTCAGGGTCAGGTAGATCGGCCGACGCAGGATCCTCCACCCGCCGATCACACCGCCGAACCCGGCTGAGATCCCGCCGTCGGAATCATACGGATCGAAGATGCCGATGCCGAAGCCGCCGCTGATGCCGCCGCTTCGGGTCACGCCGTAGCCGAACCCTCCCATGTAGGACAGACCCAGGTTGTTGTTCTGGATCCGGTAGTCCTCGAGGAAGGGGTATTCACTGGTCTGGTTGCCCATGATGAGGCCTCCTGCGCCGCCGGCGCGGGAGTCTGCGGCTGCGGTGCCGGCACCGAGGAGCAGGAAGAGGGCGACTGTGAGGGCCGTGACGCGTCGTCGAGTCAGAGATGGATGTGTCGTCATATGGAATGATATATCGCAATCACCCGGGGCTCGTCAGCCCCGGAGCGCGATAGGCCTGCGGCGCGCTGGCCCCCGGCGCGCTAAACCCGGGGCGCGTCAGCCCCGGGAGCGCGCACGGGCGGCGGGGCGAGCGCCGGAGCGCGCACGGGCGGCGGGGCGAGCGCCGGGCGGCTACCCCCCGCCCGACAGTCTCTGCAGCTGCCGACGCTCCCGCATTCTACCGGCGA
>CAZUVX010000108.1:0-8417 GCA_964623865.1 uncultured Spirochaetaceae bacterium
GCAGACTGTAAATCTGTTGGCTCAGCCTTCGAAGGTTCGAATCCTTCACTCCCCACTCGCCAATCGGAGTGGCGCCGGAGGAGGAACGCATCTCCTCCGGCACCTCGGGATGCCGGGTTTCCTCGCAGGCCGTGCTCTGATCTTCCATGAAGAATAGCAAACCGTTCTACGAAGAGGGATTGCACTTCTCCTGCACGCGGTGCTCAATGTGCTGTCGCTTCGATCCCGGCTACGTCTTTCTCTCCGAACGCGACCTCGCGGCACTCATGGCCCACTTCAACCTCTCCCGAGAACAGGTGGTAAACCGTTATTGCCGCCACGTGGAGATGGACGGGCACATTCGGCTCAGCCTGCAGGAGCAGAGCAACAACGACTGTGTCTTCTGGCATGAAGGCGGCTGCACCGTGTACGAGGCGCGTCCCCTTCAGTGCCGGAGCTTCCCCTTCTGGCCGAGCTATCTCTTCAGTGAGTACACCTGGCAGTCCCTTCGAAGCTTCTGCCCGGGCGTCGGCATTGGTGAGGTACACGGCAGAGACGAGATCGAGGGGTGGCTGCGCGCCGCCGAGCGCGAGCCCTACATTCGCACGCCCCGAGCGGGCACGCCCCGAGCGGGCACGCCCCGAGCGGGTACGGACCCGACACCGGGTACGGACCCGACAGCGGGTACGGACCGATGACGATCCGAATTTGGGGCGCCCGCGGGTCCCATCCGGTACCGCTGAGACCGGATGAGGTGCAAAGCAAGATAGCCAGCGTGGTGCAGCGGATTCGTCCGGCGGACATCGAGTCCCCGGACGCGCGGGAGCGCTTTCTCTCCCGACTGCCGCCGTGGCTCTTCGGCACGCCGAGCGGCAACACCACCTGCATCGAGATAGCCCTCTCCGACGGAACCACCATCCTCATAGACGCCGGGAGCGGCATCGTCCCCTTTTCCGCGCAGCTCCAGCGGAGAATCGACCGGGAGACGCGGGAGTTCCACATCTTCTTCACGCACTTTCACTACGACCATCTGCAGGGACTGCCCTTCTTCCCCCCGGCGTACAACCCCAATTGCAGCATTCACTTCTACAGCCCGGTCCCCGAGTTCGAACAGTTCGTCAAGGACCACATGCGCCACCCGTACTTCCCCATAACCATGGACGAACGGATGCACGGATTGTTACTTTTTCACGTCCTGAAGTCTCAGCCCGTGCGCATCGGCGACGCCGACGTGTACTGGCGCCCCTTGAACCACCCCGGCGGCGCCTTTGGGTATAGAATTGAGGCGGATAACAAAGTGTTCGTCCACGCAAGCGACGTGGAGCTTCAGGAGGCCGACTTCGAGCGCACCGGGGAGAACGCCGCTTTCTTCAACGAAGCGGACATGCTGATCCTGGATGCGCAATACACCCTCGGCGAGGCGATTGAGAAGTACAACTGGGGACACAGCTCTTTCAGCCTGGGCGTTGATTTTGCAACTGCCTGGAAGGTGAAGCGACTGTACCTTTTTCACCATGAACCGCGATATAGTGATAAGAGGTTGTACAAGAACCTCCAATCGGCGCGATGGTATGCAAACCGACTGGGAAACCACGAACTGGAAGTGTATCTGTCCGAAGAGGGCACTGAAGTCGAGCTCTGACGGGCCCAACGCCGGAACACATGGAAGACGATCTCGAGTTCAAACTCCACGGCAGAGAAATCATCGGGTTGTACCTGCTGCTAACCGAACATGAAGGCAGCCTTGACGCCGTGCTGCGCCGGGCACGAGAGCGCCTCGAAGACGAACTCTACTCGGCACTTTCAATCGAGGAGATGGAGCGGATTGAAGCACTGTATGAGGACACCCGCTCCTAGCCGCGCCGTCCGGCACGGCACCAACCCCGGGTCCGTGGGAACCGCGCATCGCCGGGCGTACGCGAAAACAGGCAGTATACGAGACACATGAATACGACCACACACACGCGATCCTCGCGATCGATTCGCCAACCCATTGGAGACCGCTTCACGTCGTCTCTTCGGCGCCGCCGCGCCCGTTGCGGCCCCTGGCCCTGGCTCCGGAGACTTCCCGCACTGGCGCTCCTCGCTCTGGCCGGTAGCGCGCAGCTCTCCGGTCAGGGCGCACCCACCGGGGCCCAGGATACGCTTCGACTCCTCGACGCGAGCCTCGTCCCCGCCGCGGTCGCCCTGGCAAGCAGCGGAACTCCCGCGGCGACGCGGCTGAACCCCGCCCTGGGAGCCCTCGAGGAGGACCTGGTCCTCTCCGGCTCGTACGTGGGGGCGTTCGCCTCGTCCTGGGCGAATAGCGGCCACAGTGCGGTAGTGAGCGCGACCATTCCAACGCGCTACGCCACCCTTTCGGCGGGCACCGCCTTCATGATGATGGATACCGCCGCAATGAACCTGGGCACGACGGTGACCATGCACGGCTCGGTGTCGAAACCGCTCGGCACACGGTTTACCGCCGGCGCCGGCGTGGACATGGCGCTGGGCGGCAGCGGCGGCAACTTCGACCTGGGTCTCACCACTTCCTACGGCGTGCACCATCGGATACCACGCCTCTGGACGCTTACCGACTTGCGCTGGGGGCTGGCCCTCACCGGCGTGGGCCTGCCGTACAACCCCGTCGCCGGCGCCGGCGGCGTCCCTGCGCCTCTCACGCCGCGTCTCGAGGCGGGGGCAAACCTTCTCGAAGGCGAGGGCGTCACACTCGGTGTGGATGCGGGGATATCCGTTCCGACATTCCGCAGCGTTACCCTCGATCTCGGCACGCGAATAGCTCTGGGAGACCACGTGAGCGGCCGTCTGGGGTCCAGCATCGATTTCGGCGCCTCCCCCGGTGAAGACGGCAGCACGCAACGCGGTTACCTGGGCGGCAGCGTCTCCATAAGCTACGGAGGCGTGACCGCCGGGGGCGGCGAGAGAAGCCGGCCCGTAAGCGCGGTGTCCATGTCGCGTCTCTACGACACCTGGCTGGTCGGTACGAGCTTCCGCTCGGGCATGGGCACCCTGGATGCGGAACCGCCCCGGGTCGCAATCGAGCTGCAGGAAACGGTTGCCCTCTCCCCGAACAACGACGGGATCCAGGACCATCTGCGCATTCCCGTGAACATCTCCGACAACCGATTCCTCGAGAGCTACGAGCTCCGTGTGCGCAACAATGAAGGAGAGCTCGTCCGAAGGATTCGCAATCCGGAGAACCGCGAAGAGACGCGAAGCGAAGGGGGATTGTGGAGCCGGATCACCGCGGTCGAGACGGGCATCCCCGCCCCGGAGTACATGATCTGGACCGGAACCGATGATACCGGACAGATCGTCCCCGACGGCCGCTACTCCGTCATTCTCACCGCCGTGGACAGCCGCGGCAACCGTTCCACCAGCGATCCCCTGACCGTTCGCATTGACAACACCGCACCGACCGCCGACGTGACCGCCGGTGCAGCCGCCGCCCGAGACGCAACGCCCGAGGACACTGTGGCGGCAACCCTCCCGGATCTCCGCCTGATCGAAACCGGAGTGGGTACACCGTCGCTGGAGCTTCCCCCCGCGGGAGACCTTATCTTCTCACCCGACGGAGACGGCAACAAGGATGTCCTCGTAATCGAGCAGCAGGCCGAAGAGGAAGCGCAGTGGTTCGGCACCATTGAGGATAGTGCCGGTGCTCCCGTCCGCACGTGGGAGTGGTCCGGGACACCGCCGGAGCGACTCGTCTGGGACGGCACGAACGAAGCGGGGGACATGGTCCCGGACGGAGTCTACACCTATCGGCTGGAAGCAACCGACGAAGCGGGTAACGCCTTTGCAACCACGGTCCCCAACATCGTCAAGAACGTTCAAGCGACTCCCGTGGGGATCGCCATAGAGCGCTCGGCCTTCTCTCCGAACGGAGACGGTAACGCCGATTTCCTCCGAATGCTTCTGGACGTGCCGACGACGGAGGGCGCCGAGGAGTGGCGCGTCACCGTGCATCAGATCTCCCGCCCCGGCGGCGCATCGCGGAATGGCTCCTTCGTCTTCGCCCGGGGAGGCGGCGTTCCACCGGCAAAGCTCGACTTCGCCGGTCTGGACGGCGATGGTGCGCGACTGCCCGACGGGCGCTATGAGGCGCGTCTGGAGGTTACGTACGAAAACGGAAACCGGCCGGAAGCAACCTCTCCGGAGTTCGTCATCGACACGGTGGCCCCGGAAGCCGCCGTCACCGCGGACACGAGGGTCTTCTCACCGGACGGCGACGGGAGTCGCGACACCGTAACCTTCTTCCATGAGGCCACGAGTGAAGAGGTTTGGCACGGCGAGATCGTCGATGCAGCGGGTGAAGTGGTTCGGACCTACCGGTGGCAACGCACGCCGGCCCCCTCCCTCGTGTGGGACGGAACGACCGAGGAGGGCACCCTCGCTGAGGACGGCACCTACTCCTACCGCCTTTCCGGCGTGGACGGCGCCGGGAACAGCCGCACCTCCGCCCCGGTCGAGGTCCGTGTGGACACCGGAGAAACGGGAGTGCTCCTTTCCGCGGGAGAGCGGGTCTTCTCTCCCAACGCCGACGGCGTTCGCGACACCGTCTCGGTCTTTCCTCGGGTAGAGCGCCCCGATGCGGTTGCCGAATACACCGCCACGATTACGCCGGCCGGCTCGGAGGAGGAGGAGGAGGTGCGTCGTCTCACCGGTAACTCCGTACCGGAGCGCCTCACCTGGGACGGCTTCAATGCCGCCGGCCGCCGCGTCTCCGACGGAGAGTACGTGCTCACTCTCTCGGTTCGGTATACCAACGGGAGCGTGGAGGCCACCTCCATCGGCGGCCTCACCGTCGACACATCCGCACCGACCGTCACCCTTTCGGCGGAGTACCTCCTCTTCTCTCCCAACGGCGACGGCCGCCGCGACACCGTATCGATTCGCCAGGACGGGAGCGCCGAGAATCTCTGGGAAGGCACTGTTGTCGATGCCGACGGCAGTACCGTCAGGTCCTACTTCTGGAAGGGAGAGCCGGCCGACTTTGACTGGGACGGCACCGATGCAGCGGGCAACGTCGTACCGAACGGCGTTTACGGCTACCGGGTTGAATCCCGCGACGCGGCAGGCAACCGGACCACCCGCTCCCTCGACGGCATTACCGTCGACAATCGGGACGCCGACGTCTTCGTTACGGCCACCTCGGATGCGATCTCGCCCAACGACGACGGCTACCGGGATAGTACCGCAATACGCAGCTACGTCAGCCTCACCGACGGGGTCGAGCGGTGGGAGCTGGAGATCCTTGACGCAACCGGCACTCCGGTTCGCGAATTCGCCGGCGAAGATCTCCGGCCGCAATTCGAGCTCCCCTGGGACGGGACCGACGGCGACGGCACAATCGTTGAAGGGGAGTTCACCCCGGTATTGACGGTGTGGTACGAGAAGGGCGATCGCCCTCGAGCACAAGGACCGCAGCTCCTCGTAGACGCCTCGCCGCCGGAGATCGACGTGGACCTGGATCCCGTTCCCTTCTCGCCGGACAACGACGGCGTAGACGACGAGCTTTCCATCGGCCTGTCGGTCTCCGACCGCAGTGATATTGCCCGGTGGCGCTTCCGGATCCTCGATCGCACCGGGGCGTACTTCAACGAGTTTTCCGGGCGCGGAGCTCCGTCGGACGAGCTCACGTGGAACGGTCGCGCCGAGGACGGAGAGCTGGTAATCTCGGCGGAGGACTATCCCTACCTGTTCGAGGTAACCGACGTTCTGGGAAACACCGCGGTCACGGAAGGGCGAATTCCCGTGGACATTCTGGTCGTCCGGGACAACGGGCGCCTGAAAGTGCAGATTGCGGACATCACCTTCGCGCCGAACAGCGCGGAGCTCATCACGGATGAGTTTACCGAGCGGGGAGCGAAGAACCGCGCCATCGTCCGACGACTTGCGGAGGTGTTTGCGAAGTACGACACTTACGACATTCGCATCGAAGGGCACGCCGTGAACATCACCGGGACGGACCGGGAAGAGCGTGAGGAGCTTGGCCCACTTTCGGAGGCGCGGGCCGAATCGGTGCGACAGGCCCTCATAGAGGAGGGGCTCAACCCGCGACGGCTGTCCGTTGCGGGTCGGGGAGGCACCGAACCGATCGTTCCCCATACGGATCTCGACAACAGGTGGAAGAATCGACGGGTTGAATTCGTGCTGATCCGATAATTACCTTACAGGCAACCAGGCAGTCGCCAACCGGCTTCGTCGCAATGGTTGATGAAGCGGAGCAGGAGCAGCGTGGGAATCCCGAAATCTACTATCGCCGAGATTCGAGAGAAGGCGGACATCTTAGCGATTGTCGGCCAATACGTTCAGTTGCAGCGACGCGGCAACCGCTACTGGGGACTGAGTCCCTTCACAAATGAGAAGACCCCCTCCTTCGCCGTAGAGCCGGAGAAGGGACTGTTCTATTGTTTCAGCAGCCGCAAGGGAGGGACCGTCTTCGACTTCATCCAGGAGGTCGAGCGGGTAAGCTTTCCCGAGGCGGCACGCCTCCTTGCAAAGAGGGTGGGAGTTGAGATTCCGGAGGGGCAGGGCGATGCAGTGGCGGATCGACGCCTTGCAAGCCTTCGGGAGCTGTACAACAGGGTGACCAACACCTTTCACTACCTGTTAACCGAAGCAGATCGCGGTGAGGAGGCGCGGCGATACATGAATGACCGGGGCATCGACCGGGAGACTATCGAGACCTTCCGGATAGGGTACGCCCCGCAGGACCCCCACTGGCTGCACCGATTTCTCCTGAAGAAGGGCTACTCACCGGAGTTCCTGGCGGAGAGTGGCCTGTTCTCGAAGCGGCGGGCGGATTGGGCCTTCTTTCGCAACCGCATCATGTTTCCCATTGCGACCGCTACCGGGGATGTCGTGGCCTTCGGTGCACGAGAGCTCGGCCAGGGAGGGCCGAAATACATTAACTCCGCGGAATCCGAGCTCTTCCGCAAGCGCGATACCCTCTTCGGCTTCTCCGTCAACCGCCGATCCATTGGGGACGAGGGCACTGTGGTCGTCGTGGAGGGGTACTTCGACGTCGTTGCACTCCGGCAGGCCGGAATCAAGACGGCTGTCGCCCCGCTGGGAACGCAGTTCACGGACGGTCACGCCAGGGTGGTCAGGAGATACGCCCAAAAGGGAATCCTTGTGTTCGACGCGGATGCAGCGGGAGCCCGTGCCGCCGAGAAATCGGCCGCGGTCTTCGAGCGCCACGATCTCGCCTGTGCCGTTGCGGAGTTGCCGGCCGGGAATGATCCCGCCGATTTGGTGCAATCCGGTGACCTCGCGACTCTGCGAAGCACACTGGATCAGGCGGAAGACGCCTTCTCATACCTCCTCCGCAAAGCGGCGGAAGAAGCGGACCTCGCCACAGCTTACGGCAAGGGCTTGGTAATGGATCGTGTTTTTTCATATATTAGGGAGATGCGCTCTGAGGTCAGACGCGAGACCTATCTCAGTGAGCTTGCAGATAGGTTGGACGTACCTCTGAGGGCGTTACGAAGCGACTACGAATCGGCGATCTCGCGCGGAGTCTCCCACCGGCAGGCGCAATCCGGGACGAACGGCGGCCCGGATACCGCCGTAAGTCGAGAGAGGAAGGGGGTCCTTCGCCAATCGCCGGAACTGTTTCTCATGCTCGCAGCGGGGGCAAACCCTCCGCTGTTCAGTCGTGTGAGGAGAGACGTAGGTGTGGACGACATTGAGGACGGCGCTGCTCGTGAGCTCTACGTGGCGCTGGAGGAGTCCTATCGCCGCGGAGAGAACGACATACCGTCGTTTCTCGACCGCATTGAGGAACCTGAGCTGCGCTCGTGGGTCTCACGGCGTCTCGTGGAAAGCGTCTTTGCCGAGAGCTCGGAGGAAACCGTTGATGAAACGATTCGCACCATACGCCTCCGGAAGCTTCGTACGCGACAGCGAGCCCTCGATCGGGCCCTGCGCAAGGCGGAGCAGCGGGAGGGAGATGATCGTGCGGTGGAAGAGCTTCTCCACGAGAAAATGCATATAAACGACGAGATTTCTAAGATAGAAGAGCTATCGAAGAGCAAGAGGGTTGTGAATGACGGAACTGCAAAATGATCCCGCAATGCTTCGCCTCATCGACTATGCCCGGAACAAGACGAGCATCAGTTACGATGAGGTGAATGATTTTCTCCCGGATTCCATTGTGAATTCCGAGAAGATCGAGGAAGTGATCGGGATACTGGCTCGCCACAACGTTCGACTCGAAGAAGAGGAGCTCTCATCCGAGGATGGGGAGTCCCAGAAAAAGCCCAAGAAAGAGAAGAAGATCGTCGTCGGCGACAAGGAAAGCGCCATCGATGATCCGATTCGCCTCTACCTTCGGGAGATCGGCAAGGAGAATCTCCTCACTGCGGAGCAGGAGGTGGAGCTCTCCAAGCAGATGGAGGACGGCGAGAACATCATCAAAGGGGTGATCCGCA
>CAZUVX010000109.1:0-5649 GCA_964623865.1 uncultured Spirochaetaceae bacterium
AAGCGCGCTCGCAATTCTGCGTATTCCTTGACTCCACTAGTTGCATCGTACTCAGTGGCAGCAGCGGCTCCTGTTGCGCACGCCATGTTGAGCGCTTCCTCTGGACCCGCGTTTCGCAACATCGCGGCAAGGAAACCCGCAATACTGGCGTCGCCGGCCCCCGTGCCCGACGCAACATGGTCCAGATGGTAGGATGCGCTGTAGAGTCGGCGTTCCACCCAGGACGCGTTTTGTGGCGCTGCACGACCGGCGCGACTCAGTGCGTGGTCGCTTCCCGTGGCCAGGAAGAAGCCGTTCACGCCGCACTTGATACCTGCCACAGCGACGCCGCGATCGAGGATCCATTCACCGAGATGCATGAGATCATCCGGAGTTACCGCCTCCGTCGGGTCGGTACGCTCCGCGGCTGCACGTATCCGATCGTGCAATTCCGGTGCCACCATGAATGCGAGCTCCTCGACACTCGGCAGAAACACATCGACGTACGGCAGAGCGCGTTCGAGGACGCGGGGCCACGGCGCGCGCCCGGACTCAGAGCCCTCGGCGGGGACCGAAAGATCGAGCGAAACGGTCACGCCACGTTCCTTCGCAAGCCGTAGCAGTCTTTCGAGCTCCTTCCCCTCGTCGAGGTGCATCCGTCTCATTGCCGGGGGATACCCGAAGTGGAACAGGCGCACCGCGTCCAGTGCCTCGTAGTCGACATCGGCTGCAGTGAACTCGTCGTTGGCACCGGTATCGTGCAGGAACACGCGATCTGTCCCCGGCGGCGCAATGATTACCGTGTAGGAAGTTCGCGCGCCCCCAATTGCGTGGACACCGGTGGAATCCGCCAATGGCGCAAGCTTTGCCCGGAGGATTTCCGCCAAGGCGTCGTCGCCGACTTTGGCGGAAAGGGCGGTGGGCACTCCCAACTTTGCCAGGCTGGTTCCGGTGTTGGATACCGCCCCACCCGGAGAGAGCTCAACTCCCTTCATGCCGATGAGCGTTCCCGGCCGAAAGAGCTCCTGAATCGGGATCGCATCTTCCCGCTCAAACTTCGGTGAAATGTCCAGGCAGATGTGCCCCGCAACGACGGCTTCGGGCGCGGGAGTGGGAGCGAGACCGCTTCCCGCGGCGCGCTCCTCCTCTGAGGGCCTGGCCCCAAGAAGCTCGGCCAGGTGATCCCGGGCGATCGCCTTCAGGTCCTCCTCTTCGGCGAGGCCACAGAGCTCCTGCAAGCACCAATCGATCCCCTTGAGTCTCAGGAGGCGCTGCACCTCCCCCGCCGAAGGGTCGTCCGGGAGCGATGCTCGGTCGTCGCCGAAGAGGAACGCCTTCGCAACGATACGCATGAGCTGGATAGGAGGAATGCTGTGGGCACGACACATGAGGGCGGGCCCTATCAATCGGTCGTTGCGCCGCAGCTTGCGTTTGGGGTCGCCGGCCACGCGGCCAACGGTGTCCGGCAAGGCTGGGTTGCTGAGATAGGGGACCACCCCCTGAATGAACTCCTCCATCTCTTCGATTGAGAAGGGATATTCCGCCGCAAGCCCCTGGGCTACTTCCTTGAGTGCACCGTTAACCTCACTTGCTACTTCTGGATCCGACCCGGCTTCGCTCACGAAGGTGTAGCCCTTGAGGTAGCCGGCGTAACCGAGAGCCGCGTGTGCCATGTTGTAGCAGTAGATCTTTCGGATCTCCTCCGCCTCAATACGGTCGGTCGGAACGAGCCCTGGGACGTTCGGAAACCCGCCGCGGAAGGCGGTCTCATCAATGGGCATATGCGGATACCCGTTGGTAACCACGACGAGGGGGTCTTCCTGCAGGTGGTCTTCGCCGGGCGGAATCCCAATACGTAAGATGACCGTTTCGGCCAGCCCGACGTGCTCGTCGAAGTAGCTTCGGGCGCTCTCCGTGAGCTTCTGCCGCAGGAGGGGACCGAACTCCTTTGCAGGATGCGCCGCATTGGCGCAGAGAATAATGTCGAGGGGCTCGGTGGGCCGCTCCACGGCTCTGCGCTCGATCCCTCGTGCGAGTTCCGTGGCGACAGCGTCGAAGATGGCGGGAAAGACAACGACGGCGACAAGAGGAACGGTCGCAACGCGTCGGTCAACCTCACTCGTCTCGCTGATGGAAAACGCCTCGAAGCCGCTGATCTCGTTCCGGCTCTCCGCCGCGTCGGCCGGGAGCTTGACTACAGTGTAGCGACCCCGTGCTCGCAAGGAGGACACGAGATCCTCTGCGGCATCGACGAAGGTGAGGGCGTATCCACCCTGGTGAAAGAGATCGGCGACGAAACCGCGGCCGATCTTGCCGGCGCCCCAGATGACAATGCGCCGTTCGGCGTCGTTGTTGCTCATACCTCGTACCCTCTTAGATTGCCGGGGCGTTTTCAAGGAGAAAGCGCTCAGCTTCGGGTGACCACAGGCCGGCGTGTCCCTCGGTAATGCGCGCCAATTCGGCGAAGAGGGGGGCTTCTCTCCCCTTCTGTGCGAACTCTTCAATCGCGGTGAGCTCCATCGCAATACCGGGGTAGATGAGCTTCTTCCCACCCGGGATGCTCGGCAGGTTCTGCGTGGTCTGCGCCGCGGCGTCCAGTCCGCCGATGTGGGTGATCATGGCGGACGGATTAATGCGCCCGGAGCTCATGAGGTCCAGAGCTTCCTTCATGTCCTCGGTACCGCCACCGCTGGTTCCCATGACGTGGTGGGAGGAGTAGTGCACGTCGTAGATATTCAGCTTGGCACTCATAGTGGGATCTGTGGGACCGGCGAAGAAGTTCAAACACCCATCGTATGCAAGAATCCGGTCCGCCTGCTCGAAAAGCGCCGGTACGGGCGCGAAGACCAGGACGTCGTCGAAGCCGTGGCCGTTGGTCAGCTCCTTGAGGTGACCGACCGGGTCGCCGGTGCGGCGAGCAGCTTCGCCGGGGTCGTCTCCACCGGTGTTCACGTAGTGGAGGGTGACCCCGTGCTGCTCGGCTTCCGCAGGGGGAATGAGCCGTTCCGCCCGGGCAAGGCGGTCGCCATCTATGTCGGTAACCACAATGAGGCCGGGCTTGCGATCGCCGTGGATGGCGTAGTCCACGGCGCCGAGCCCCATGGGCCCGGCGCCGGCGAGGATGGCCAGCTTGCCCCCCTCGAGAATGCCCATGTGGTGCTCGTATTTGAACTTCTCAGTGTGATACATCGCGTGGAAGGTGCCGACGATCGTGGACATCGGCTCAGCCAGAGAGGCGAGGTAGAAAGCCGGCCCGTCGTAGGGGAGCAGGCAGTCCTGTTCCATGACCTCTTTGGGTATGTTTACGTAGGTGGCGGCTCCTCCCATGTACTCATATGAGTATCCGGGGGCGCCCAATCCGTTCAGAATCGCCGGGTGGTCAATGGCCGGCTGGAGCCCGAATCGGTCGCCCGGGGCGAACTTGTCCCGCCACTTGGCACCGACCTCCACGATCTCTCCCGCCGTCTCATGTCCAATGACAATCGGATGCGTCGCCACGTCGTTTGGCACGCGTTTGTGCCGAGCTCCCTGCACCGTTGCCTTATAGCTCGACATGCAGATGCTGTCCGAGATCACCCGGGCCAGGATCTCATCATCCTTCAGCGGCGGGAGGTCGAGCTCCTCGAGACGGAGATCGTTCTCCCCGTGGAGCCGGACTGCCTTGGTCTTCATGTGCTTCTCCTGATATGGCTTAGAGGGCCTCGAGCTGGCCCTCCGCGGCAAAGTCCGAGATGCGGGCCTCCGCCAGCTCTTCCTCGTCGACATCAAACCGCTCTCCGACTACCTCGCCAACCCGGCGTACCAAGCTCACGGCGTCCAGTCCATACTCCTTCACCAGATACTGCTGAGAGGCGCCGTGGGCGTAGGTGTCCTGAAGACCGATCGCAGAGAGACGCGCGCCGACGCCGTGCTTGGCCAGGAGTTCCGCCGTGGCGGTGGCCAAACCGCCGAGGACGGTGTGGTTTTCCATGGTTACGACTCCGTATCGGGCGGAAGCTGCGGAGTCCACGACGGCTTCATCGTCAAAAGGTTTAAGGGTGGTGGCGTGGAGGTGGTCGATGGAGACTCCCCGATCCTGGAGCACCTTCGTCGCCCGCATGGCTTCCTCGGTACAGATCCCGGTGCTTAGCAGGGTGATGTCGGATCCCGTGGCAATACGACGAACCTGCCGGAACCGCATGGGCTCGCTCTTCGGAAAGAGGCGAGGTATCTCTTTTCTAATCATGCGGACATAGACAGGTCCCTCAACACCTTCGGCTACGTCGAGGACCGACTCGACGTCGGTGGCGTCGCCCGTCTCGAGGATCACCATGTTTGGTACGGAACGGAACACCCCAATGTCGTTGATGGCCTGGTGGCTCACGCCGCCGGGGGTGGTAAGGCCCGGCAGGAAGCCGAACATTCGTACCTTGAGGTTGGGATAGGCAATGGACATCTCGATCTGATCCAAGGCGCGGCGATACATGAAGACGGCGAAGGTGTGCACGAAGGGGGTGTAGCCCTGCCGCGCCATGCCCCCGGCGAGGCTCATCATGTTCTGCTCGGCCATTCCCATTGAGAAGAAGCGGTCGGGATAGGTCTCCTTGAAGAGCTTTATCTCGGTGGAGCCGGTCAGATCGCCGGAGAGAACGACCACTTCCGGCCGGTCCTTTGCCCAGTCCACCAGGTTGTGCATGTGTGCATTCGTCACTGTTTGCATGAAGGTCCTTCCTTTGCGGGCCTTTAGGGGTGGTGCCCGTGCGCGCGGCCGGTCGCGGCGCAGGGCTACATGGTCTCGAAGAATCCCTGGAGCTTCTGCTTCTCCGCCGCGTCTTTGAAGCGAACGAAGTGGAGGTAGGGCTTGCGCTCATCGAGGACCGGTACGCCCCGGGCGGTGTCCGTGTAGCAGAGGATAAACAGCGGCCTGCCGGCGTGCTCGACTCGGCTCGCCTTCTCGAGGGCGGCGAGGTCGTGGCCGTTCACGGTTTCCACGTGTGCACCGAAAGCCTCGAGCCGCGAGGTCAGCGGCTCAATGTTCATGACCTCCTTCGTCGGACCGTCCACCTGTTGACCGTTCACATCAACGTACACGCCGACGCTGTCGAGGTTGTAGTGCGCCATGGCTTGGACCGCCTCGTAGGTCTGTCCCTCTTCAAACTCGCCGTCGGACATGAAGACCCAGGTCTTGCCGGTTTCCCCCTTTTGACGTCGAGCAAGGGCAATCCCCGCCGCCTGGCTCAGCGCCTGGCCGAAAGAACCGGTTGTCAGCTCCATGCCGGGAGAGTGCTCCGCGCCGATCATCTCCACGGAGCTTCCGTCGTCGTTGAACGAGAAAAGCGCTTCCGGAGCCATCCGGCCCGTCTCCACGAGGGCTGCGTACACCGCAACTGCGTAGTGTGCCGCCGAGAGAAGCAGGCGATCGTACTCCGCCGTGCGAGGACCGTTGTAGTCCGCGCCGAGATCGTGCCTTCCGGGCGCCGGAACGCCTTGAAAGGGCGGGGGAATCATTGGCGCCTCACTTGGGCCAATGTTCAGGACCTTGGTATATAGCGTTGCCAGGATATCCGCCGAGGAAAGCGCCTGGCTGAGATAGCAGCCGTCCTTGGCTAGGGTGAGCTCAACGGCTCGCTTCCGGATACCGTGGGCGACGCGCTGCGCCTCCTCGAGCCAAGCTGCCCGCTCGGCGGAAGC
>CAZUVX010000109.1:5749-8347 GCA_964623865.1 uncultured Spirochaetaceae bacterium
GTCTCGGCGGACACCATCCGGCGGGACTTCCGGAAGCTGTCGGAGCAGAACCTTGCACGCCGGACCCACGGCGGTATTCTCCTTCAGGGTGAGTACGCCGCCGACAGCCCGGTCCGAGAACGTCAGGTTCTGCACCACGAGGAGAAACGGCGCATCGGCGCCCGAGCTGCGCAGTACATTCAGCCTGGGGAGACGGTGGCAATTGATGCCGGGACCACGGCGATCGAGGTAATCCCCTTCCTCGCGGAGCTCTCCGACCTGACGGTGCTGACCTACAGTCTGGACGTAGCGCGGGCGGCGGTCGACTCTCGCAGCCTTACCTGCATCATGCTGGGCGGGCTGATCCGAGACAACACGTACAGCGCGGTTGGTCCGGACACGTTATCGATGGTGCAGCACTTTCAAGTTACAACCCTCTTCCTCGCCGCCAACGCAATTAGCCTTGATCACGGCATCATGACGCCGAATCGGATGGAGGCGGAGGTGAAGAGCGCTCTTGTTGAGATAGCACAGCGTGTCATCTTGGTTGCGGATTCGAGCAAGATCGGTCGCAGGGCTCTGGTGAGCTTCTCTGAAATTTCGAAGGTTGATGTACTCGTTACCGATGAATCTGCGGACCCGGCCTTTGTGGAGGCGGTTTCCGAGCTTGGGGTGTCCGCTTCCCTTGTCTGACATCGGACCCTTTGCTCTTCAATTTGCTTGACAGCCAGGCATGGGGAGTCTAGTGTAAGGAGACGCAAAAAAGAGCAAATCCATGCAGAAGGACGCACAATGACCCCCAAACAGCGCGTACAACGCACCCTTAATCACGACATCCCCGACCGCGTACCGACTGCCCTCTGGGGCAGCTACTACACACTGAACGACGACACCTACTTCCAGGTGCTCGACTACCTGGGACTCGGAGAGCCACTCCCTCCTTTTCGCAAGCATATGCCGCGAAATTCCAACTACTACGACGATCGGGTCCTCGACGCTTTCGACACGGATGTCCGCTACGTTTGGAGCGGCTTCACCGACCTCGGCGGCGCGCGAATGGACGGCGATCGCAAAGACGCCTGGGGCGTGGAATGGCGGCGGAGTGGGCCGCACATCAGTAGCGTGAATCCGCCTCTGGCCGGCGCAGGGGAGGAGGAGGTCGATGCGTACGACTGGCCGGACCCCGAGGGTTACCTCGACTTTGACCTCATGGCATCTCGCATGGCCACGTTGAAGCGCGACTATCCGGACCACGCAATCGGTGCCCGTGCCGTGAACTCCTACGGACCATTCGAGCAAGCTTCGGTGCTGCGCGGGAGAGAGGACTTCTACATGGACATGATAGCCGAGCCCGAAGTCGCCCAGCGTATCGTCGACGGCGTTACGGATGTCATCGTTAGAGCACAAGAGATCTATCTGGAGAAGGTCGGCGCCGACATCGACTTCTTTGAGATTCCCGGAGACGACTACGGCGGCATGGAAGACCTCATGATCTCGCCGGAACACTTTCGGAGCATGTTCAAGCCGGCCCTCCGTCGCATTGTAGAAAGCGTGAAGTCCTTCCGCGCCGACCTTCCGGTAGTCTTTCACACCGACGGCGTTATCAAAAGTGTTGTGCCGGATCTCGTCGAGATAGGCATCGATGTACTCAACCCCCTCGAGCCGCTCCCTGCAAACGATTGGCCGGAGATCAAGCGGTCCTACGGAGACCGCCTCTGCTTCATGGGCGGTGTGGATCTCCGCAACGCCTTGACCGGCTCGAAGGATGACGTCGAGAATGACGTCCGACGCTGCATCGAGACGTTCGCAAGCGAGGGTGGCTACATTCTGACCTCGGCCAACCACATGCAGGCGGACATTCCGCCGGAGAACATCCGGCACATGTTTGAGAGCGCGCGAAGAGTCGGAACGTATTGAGGGAGTACTGCGCGGAGGCCCGCTCCGTGCCGGTCATGCGTTCATGGCGAAGGAGGTAGTCACATGAAACGAAGCGAGATTAATGCAGCCATCCGCCGAGCAGAGAAGCTGTTCGCACGGCACGATTTTCGTCTGCCGCCTTGGGGTGCGTGGTCGCCTGAGCAGTGGCGCGCAAAGTCACCGGAGGATATTCGCGAGATTGTGGAGTGCGGTCTCGGGTGGGATGTGACCGATTTTGGCAAGGGAGCGTTCGAGTCTACCGGTCTCTTGCTCTTCACCCTTCGCAACGGATGCCCCGCTGCCGCGCAGCACACCTATGCAGAAAAGATCATGATGGTGGGAGAGGGGCAGCTCACACCGCTTCATTTCCACTGGAACAAAACCGAGGACATTATCGTGCGCGGTGGTGGCAAGCTCGTGGTCGAGCTCTTCCAGTCGGACGCCGACGAGGCACCGACCGACGGCTCGGTCTCCGTTCGTACCGACGGTGTTCGGCGAACCGTCCAAGGCGGCGAGTCGATTGTGCTCGCCCCCGGCGAGAGCATAACCCTCATTCCGAAGGTATATCATCGATTCTACGGCCTATCTGGATCAGGTGACGTACTGGTGGGGGAGGTAAGCGCAGTCAACGACGACGATACCGACAATCGCTTTGCTGAACCGCTTGGGCGTTTCCCTGAGATCGAAGAGGATGAAGAGCCA
>CAZUVX010000110.1:0-8291 GCA_964623865.1 uncultured Spirochaetaceae bacterium
ATGCGCGAGAGACAACCAACAAATGAAAAGGCAGGGAACTCGCGGATGGCCGGGAGATAACATACCACTTCACCAGTCAAGGCTACCGTCACGGTTCTTGCGGTGCGCAAGAACGCGTGCCGGCTTCACGCCTTGCAGCTGAGCTCACTGTTATGCCGCCTGACATGTTATGGCTGACCCCTTGATCGATCGGGTTGGTCGTATTACAGTCTGTATTACAAAAAGGTTTCTTCTATGATGACTGTTAGATTACCGGAAGACTTGGAACGTGCGGTCACTCGGCTGGCTTCCACCGAGAATCGGACCAAAACTGATATCGTTCGCGATGCCCTCACCAGGTACCTTGAGCATCATCAACCACAGAGTTCACCCTATGCCCTCGGCAAGGATTTGTTCGGGACGTATGGATCAGGGGAGAAGGACCGCTCACGGACGTACAAAAACCGAGTAAAGGAACGAGTTCATGCCAAGCATGCTCGTTGATGCCGGACCGCTCATCGCGCTCTTCGATAGGGATGATGACTTCCACAAGCCCGCACTCGCGTTCGTTCGCGACAATACCGCCACACTGGTTTCAACATGGCCGGTTGCCACCGAAGTATCCCACATGCTGGATTTCGACGTTCGGGCACAACTTGGGTTTCTACGATGGGTCGATCGCGGTGGTCTGTCCTTGTTTGAGGTTGAGAAACACCATCTGCAGGAGATAGTGACCTTGATGGAGCGGTACGCGGATCGACCGATGGACCTCGCCGACGCCACACTCGTTCTCGCGGCAGATGTCCTGCATGTCTACGAGGTAGTTTCCATCGATCGAGACTTTGACGTATACCGCACACACGGTGGCAAGCACGTTCGCAACATCTTTCCGAGGTAGAATCTCGAAGGATCGCGCAACCGAGCCCATGCTCCATGGCCTCACGTGGTATCGCAAAGCAGATTGCACGCTGCGAACAGTTCTACGTGTGAGTTGGCGTTGGCTCGTGCACGGATGGACCGTTGGCGGCAGACAGGCAATCGATGTGGACTCCGATATCCGGGGCTGACTTCATGTTCTGCGGAAGGCGGCGTAAGAATATCATGATGGGTAATCGACCGCTAGTTCCGTCACCTTTCGGCAAGCCACACGCATTCTTCGTACGCTTGCTGGACATCGATATCGCAGAGGCGGAGCGCCTGATGAAGTTCTTCGACGACATCGATCCAGATACCTCGCAGCCGGAAATCGTTAGGGAAACCGAGGATATGGACAAGATCTCGGGGAGAACAAAGAAGAAGGCGGTTGCTTGGTTCTTCCCCGAGAGCGATACCACATCGGACGTCTAACATGACGCTTCACCAGATTTGGCGCCAGGATTTCACTTCCCCCACTGTGTCACCACCTGGTCGGTGACGGCTGTATGAGCACTATCCGGCTCCGGCGCCCAGGAGCGGCTCAGCCGCCTTGTAAGCTATGATTCAAGGTCTTATTTGTGATTCCCAGATGGAGTGGAGGCTGCGCTGCAGCCGGCTTCGAAAGAATTCAGCCGGCCGTTACAAGGAAGCCGCCTGATTCACAGGCTGCAACCACTTCTGCAATCACCCAAGAGTTGCTCATCTGAGCGAATCTTTTATTTTGTTCTCCCGGAAGGACTTAGAACAGCGACCGACCGGAATCGAACCGGCATCATCAGCTTGGAAGGCTGAGGTAATAGCCATTATACGACGGTCGCGTGGTTCGCCCTTACAGTGCACGCAATGCTGCGGCGGTGTCAAGTTCTTTGTGGGCGCGTGTGGCACCGGCGCCGGGCGACCGGCCGGCGTGTTGATACCCGGGCGGATATCTCATAGAGTGACCGGACATCTCGGGAGGCAATCACAAACATGGGCGTACGAGGCGAGCTCTTTTCGACGCGGGCAAGTTCGGACAACGAGAAGCGAACGTATTTCTTCAACGTGAAGGAGAATCGGCGCGGTGACATCTTTCTCAGTATTGTTGAGAGTAAGAAGCACGAGGGGACGGACTTCGAGCGCCACCAGGTGATGGTGTTCCAAGAGGACATTGAGAAGTTCGCCTCCGCATTCGAGAAGGCCATGGAGTTTGTCCGTTCGAGACGGTGAGTCCCGGGTCAGAGCGAGGCCTTGAAGGAGTGACGGTGAATCCGGGAGGGGCCGTAGGTGCGGATCAGCGCCTTGTGCTCCGGAGTGGGGTAGCCCTTGTGCTTCTCGAAGAGATACTGCGGTTCCCGAGCGGCGTATTCTATCATCCAGGCGTCTCTGGCGGTCTTGGCCAGGATGCTTGCCGCCTGGACGGCGGGGATGGTGGCGTCACCGCCGACCACGGCGGACGCGGCGACGGGCAACTCCGGGATGAACTTTCCGTCGATCAGAACCGGTTCTGCGATTGCGCCGAGAAGCTCTTCCGAGCACGCTGCCGTTGCCTCGGCGTAGGCGCGTTGCATGGCGAGGAGCGTTGCGTAATGGATATTGAGCCGATCAATCTCACCAGGCCACGCCCACCCGAGCCCCCATGCGGCGAGCTCGCGTTTCAGGATGGCCGCGACCTCCCGACGCCGCGCCACGCTGAGAGCCTTGGAGTCGCCCAGCCCGGGCACGTGAAGATCCTCCCGAATAACGGCGCACGCCGCAGTTACCGGTCCGGCCAAGGGACCGCGGCCGGCCTCATCGATACCACACTGAAACACAGGAGCACTCTACCCGGGCATTTCCGGGCACGCAAGCGCTGCGTCGGCACACTCGCGCGCCCCGGGGCGAGGGTCACGGGCTGCGCAACCTGCACCAATCGAGGAGCGACACCATGAGTGAAGAGGAACGGGACGAGCCGGCAAGCCGGGAGCACCAGGAGCGCAGGACGGAAGCGCGCGGCGTCACCGGCACGGTAAGCGGCGTCGTGGAGCCGGGGACGCCGGTCATTGCCCAGTTCAACGATTCCTTTCGTCCCGTAATGGACGGCGTTGCCATCTGCACGGAGAACTACGCCAAGTGGCTGAACCACGACCATGAGTCGACCATCGTGATCACCCCGGGCATCCCTGAGTACCAGTACAACCAGGACTTCGCGGTGTATACCTTCGCATCCATGCCGTTTCTGCCCATGCGGCCCTTTCGCCTCGGTTTGCCCTTCCTGGATCCCATCTTTCAGCGACAACTGGACGGCATCAACTTCAAGCTCATCCACTCCCATGCTCCCTTCGTGACGGGATTCATGGCGCGAAAGATCGCCACGGAGCGGGGGGTGCCGCATATCAGCACCTTCCACTCCAAGTACCACGAGGACTTTCGTCGCGTGTTTCGCTCCCAGACCATCGTGAAGGAGCTGTTGAAGCAGGTCGTCGCCTTCTACGAGAGCGCGGATGCCGTCTGGGCGCCGAACAAGTCTACCGCCGAGACGCTGCGGTCCTATGGGTATCGCGGAGAGATTGACATTGTCCCGAGCGGTACCGATATTTCCGCACCCAGCGCCGAAGAGCTCGCGCAGTATCGCGCAACCGGATGGGAGCTCTTCAAGAGCCGCGTGGGCCCCCGATTCCGCCTCGAGGGGTTCGACCAAGCCCCTGTCTTCCTCTTCGTAGGGCAGCACCGATGGGAGAAGAATCTCGATCTCGTCGTTGAAGCCCTCGACCATCTCAACCGGCGGGGCGGCGACTTCCGGATGATCTTCGTGGGTACCGGGTACGCCGTCGACCAGCTTCGCCGGGAGGTCCAGCGACGGGACTTGGAGGAGAAGGTTGCCTTCGTCGGCGTTGTCGTCGACCGGGAGCGCATCAAGGGGCTCTACGCCCTGGCGGATCTCTTCCTCTTTCCCTCCCTCTACGATACCGTAGGCCTCGTGGTGCGGGAGGCTGCGGCGTTCGGCATTCCGAGCATCCTGGTAAAAGGCTCCAGCGCCACCGAAGGGATGGAAGATGGGCGTGAGGCCTTCTTCACCGGCAACAGCGCAGATGAGATGGGCCGCCTCCTCGGCGAGCTGTCCAGGGACATGGACCGCATCCGCCGGGTGGGGGAGGAGGCGCGGCGGCGCCTCAATCTGTCCTGGCGAAGCGTCGTCGCCCAGGTGTACCGGAAGTACCAGGCGATCCTCGCCGACCGGTCACCTTGACCGCGCTTCGCGTAACCTGCTAACATCTCGCAACTTATTGCCCGCCCCGCCGTGCCTGACTGCACCGTGCCTAACTGGGAGTCGCCGTGTTTCTCAAACGTATAGAGTTGTTCGGTTTCAAGAGCTTCGCCGACAAGAGCGTAATTGAGTTCTCCCAGGGTATCTCCGCCCTGCTCGGGCCCAACGGCTGCGGGAAGAGCAACGTGGTGGATGCGGTGAAGTGGGTCCTGGGGGAGCAGGCAACCAAGAGCCTCCGGGCCGACCGGATGGAAGACATCATCTTCAACGGCACCGACGACCGAAAGCCGGTAAACGTGGCCGAGGTCACCCTGGTCATGGAGAACGCCGACGGCCGGCTACCCCTGGAATACACGGAGGTGGCGGTCAAGCGTCGCCTCTATCGCTCCGGCGAGAGCGAGTACTACCTGAACAACCAGAACGTCCGCCTCAAGGAGATCCGAGAGCTCTTCTACGACACCGGTATCGGCAAGTCCGCGTACTCCATCATGGAGCAGGGCAGAATCGACCAGATCCTTTCCACCCGCCCCGAGGACCGCCGCCACATCTTCGAAGAGGCGGCAATGATCACGAAGTACAGGCAGCGGGGCAAGGATGCGGAGCGCCGTCTGGAGCGAACCGAGGAGAATCTGAAGCAGATCGAGCAGGTGATCTCGGAGGTAAGGCGCAACCACGACACCCTGCAGCGCCAGGCTGCGAAGGCGGAACAGTATCGGGAGCTGCGAGGCCACGTCTTCGAGGTAGAGACGAATCTCTCCCTGCTGCGCCTGAAGGGCCATCTCGAAGAGAAGCACAAGCTCGAAGAGCAGATCGCCGGGCAGACCGAGAAGCGCGACGCCATCCGGACGGAGATCGACGGCATTAACGCCTCCCTGGACGACCACCTGGATACAGTCAACGAGATGGAATCGCGACTCCGCTCACACCAGCGCCGGCTCTACGAGCTGGAAGTCGAGCGGAACAACCGGCAACAGCAGGTGCGCATGCTCACCGAGCGTATTACCGAGCTCCAGGACCAGAACAGCGCCAACGAGAGCCGCGTCGCCGGGCTGGAAGAGCGTATCCACGCGGCGGACGGCGAGATCGAGGCGCAGGAAGGCTACCTGGCCACCAGTACCGACCACCTCAAGGACGTAGAGCACCGAATTGCCGAGCACAACCAGGGCATTCATGACATTGCCGAGCGCATCCAGGAGAACCGCTCCGTCCTGGAGGAGCAGCGCCGGATCATCTCGTCCGCCGAGGCGGAGCAGGAGGAGAAGCGCGGCGAGGTCCGGGAGCTGACCGACCGCATTGTCATTGAGCTGGACGAGGGTCTCAAACGGAGCGGCTACTCCTCCGGAGAGCGGCAGGAGGCGGAGAGCGCCCTCGACCGGGAGCTTGAGAGCCTGGTGCGGTACGTCGAGAAGCGTCTTTCGAGTCCGACCGGCGGGGAGGCGGTTCAGACCCCGGCGTACGGAGAGTACCTGGAGAGCACCCTTCGCGAAATCCAGCGACGTCTGACGGAATCAACTGAGCTCTTCAAGCGCTATCGCACCGCGGTTCCCCGGTTTCTGGACGAGCTCGTCGCCCCGGAAGGGGTGATCACCCGGAAGCGCGCCCTGGAGACCGACATCGACGCGGCGGGACGGCGCATTGCACAGGCGAAGGAGCGCATTACCGAGCTTCAGGAGCAGAACAAGGAGCTCGGGAGCCGCACCGAAGAGCACCGCAAGAGCCTGGAGGAGCTCCGCGTTAGCAAGGCGAGCCTGGAGGCGCGCGTGGAGGCAACCAGAAAGGAGATCCGTGCGGTACAGGAGCGCAGGGCGGAGCGCCGGCGCGACCGGGAGCACGCCCTCAACGAGATCGTCGAGACAAGGAAACGCATAGAAGGGGCCCGAGAGCGCATCAAGAGTCTCGAGGAGGAAGACACCGCCCTGGAAGAGCAGGAGAAGCAACTCAAGAAGGAGCTCTCTCACCTCGAGACGAACATCGAGAAGCGCAACAAGGATGCGGCCGGGAACGAGAAGCGTCTGAAGGAGCGCATGGACGCCCTGGGAGCGGCACAAACCAGGCTCGAGCAGCTCAACGTGAAGCTCGCCGAGCGAAACACCGAGATTCGCAACGTCTACACAAACTACGAAGAGCGCCACTCGCGCCGCCTGGACGAGTTCGAGGCTCGCACGTATGAGCTCCGGGTAGACGTGAAGAGCCAGCGGGAGGAGCTCTCGAAGCTGCAGAGCAAGATGAAGGAGCTCGGGAGCGTCAACCTCATGGCGCCGGAAGAGTTCGCCGAAGTGAAGGAGCGCTACGACTTTCTCTCCCGGGAGATGACCGACCTCCGGAAGGCGCGGGACGACCTGCGACAGGTGACTGAAGAGATCTACCGGGAGTCGACGGCGCTCTTCACGCAGACCTACGAGAAGGTGAAGAAGAACTTCCACACCATGTTCCGGCGCCTCTTCGGCGGCGGCCGCGCGGAGCTTCGCCTCACCGTCCCGGACGACGTGCTGAACTCCGGAATCGATATTCTTGCGCAGCCTCCGGGCAAACGCCTCGAGAGCATTGCGCTCCTCTCCGGCGGTGAGCGCTCCCTCACGGCGGTTGCACTCCTCTTTGCGACCTACATGGTCAAGCCGTCACCCTTCTGTCTCCTGGACGAGATCGACGCCGCCCTGGACGAGAGCAACGTCGGGCGCTTCGTATCCATGCTTCAGGAGTTCGGGAGCAACTCGCAGTTCATCCTGATTACCCACAACAAGAAGACCGTCGCCGGCGCCAAGACGCTCCTGGGGGTGACCATGGAGGAACCAGGCGTTTCGAAGGTCGTATCCGTCAGACTGGAGCAACAGGAGCCGGTTGGTGCGTAGACTCCCGGAGATCAACCGCCGGTCGCTCCTGATTGTCGCCGCCGCGACGCTTATCATCACCATCCTCGCCGTTATCATCGTCATAATTGCTTCTTCCGGGGGAGGGGAGCCCGACTCGCTCCCGCCTTTCAACTACGCCTCCGAGGTGCCGCAGCAGGCGCCTGCCCCGGCACGCGTCGGCGACACAGGGACCCCAGGTGCGCCCGGCGGTTCCGTTCCGGACGTCGAGGACCTCATGCTCCCGCCGGCAAACCGCGCCGTAACCGACTGGTCCTGGCGCCCGCACGTGCCGATTGGAGAGGCGTGGCCGGAGGATCTCATTCGCCGCCACTGGTACGACCCACGGATTGTTGCGCAGGAGACCCTCGAGGATATGAACGAAGAGTTGATTCGGAGTATACTGGGGGTGTCTGAGTAGGATTCGTCGCCGCGCAACGACTGGGCGGCGCGGCGACGACATTGGCGTCACCCGTGTTTGACTGGGAGGGGGAACACATGACGCGGTTCATTGCACTCTGTGCGGGCGCACTCGTTCTCTTCAGCGCCTGCGCCTCACTGGATACACGTACTGAAACGGACTCGAGCACCGAGGAGGCGGGAGAACCGGGCGCCTTCGTTCGCATGAAGCCACCCGCGCCGGAAGAGCCTCTGGAAGGGACGATGTCAACGGTCGCCACGACGCTGCCGCGACCGACCGCACCTCGTCACGGAAGAGACCGCACGGAAGCGGCCGCCGGGAACGCCGCGGCCGGCGAGGAGGGGCGCACCGCGCCCCCGGGGGCCGCGGCACCCGGGTCCGCCGCAGCGGAATCCGCCGCGGCGGGGTCCGGTGACACGCACCCCGCCGTGGAGGATGCCATTGCCGCACCTCCGGGACCCGAGGCGGAGCGGATGGCGGCGCTCGAGCCCGCTCAACCGCCCCGTCCCGACCCTCCGCAACCGGAGGCTCCGGATCCCGACCCTGCCGCCTCGGAACCTTCAGGGCGCGAGCCTCCCGCCGGTGAGAGCGCCCAATCGACGACGGATGCGCCGGAGTCGCCGCCTTCGTCTCCGTCGCCGGCGGATCCCCGGGGCGAGCGCGCCGGGAGCGACACCGCGACGGCGAATGGCGTCGGCGAAGAAGCGGCTGCGGAAGACCCGGGGACATCCCCGGACGACGCGCCGGAGACGGAACCGGAGGACTCACCGACCCGCGCAGCAAATGTAGAGCGTAGTTCCCCCGGGCAGCGCGAGGAGCGCCCGGAGGGGCGGGATCGTCCCCTTCCGGGGCCCCTGCCCACCGAGCTTCCCCGGGACGTGCCGAACCCTGCCGCGGCCGACCCGGC
>CAZUVX010000111.1:0-8235 GCA_964623865.1 uncultured Spirochaetaceae bacterium
GAAGGCGCGCTCCAGACTGTCTCTGGTAAAGGGGAGTGTTTTGTCCGCCATTGCACAAGGAAGGTACGAGGTCGCAATGGCGCCGTCAACGGGTTCGTGAGCCGCGGACGGAGGAAGGTGGGGGTGTTCAGCTGAGGAGGGGGTTGTAAGCTGTGAAGCAGCGCGCCGTGAGATAGGCGGCAACTTCTTCCAGGATGGTCATATGAAGCTCTTCGTGGGTCATGGTCGGTTCGTCACGGCGTTCCGGGTGTAGAGCGACAAGCCGCGGTCGGCAAGGTCGACCGCGGAGACCAGGGCGACGCAGCCGATGCCCAAGACTGCAATCCTCTCGCTCACGTCTGCATCTCACGCTTCATGCCGGGTTGCAGGCCGGCCGAAACACCTACAGCTTGCCGTTCAAGGTTACGGTGACGGCAAAGAAGGTGGAGCGATCCGCCGTGTCCGGATTGTTGGCACGGTATCCGGAGTCGGGGGCGCCCCAGAGCATTCCGCCGCCAACATCAACGGTTGTGTGCCGGAAGGCATCTATCGTGAGCCGCGGCAGTAGCATGCTGCTCCCGAATGTGTGACTGTATCGATACGCGATTCGCAAGCGCAGCGGGGTGTCTGGAAAGGACCAGTCCGCATTCGCCGCAAAGTTGTGGCCCCAGAAAAGCGGGAACGGGGCACCGTCGGCGATTGCTTCCGTCTCCTCACCGTTGTAGAGATACTCAGCGTTGAGATCGAGATTGTTGTCGAATAGACCGATCACCATACCAAGGCCGGCAGCGTAGTCCGGATTGTTGGTCGGTATTACCATATCTGGAGCGATCTCCACCTCTCCGTCTTCAATCGGATCGCCTGAGGCCGTTGTTGGTTCTTCCTCTCCCGCATAGGGCCCTGTCGGATCCAGGCGAACCCTCTCATCGGCCACGAGCGCCTCGCCGTAGAGCTCCAGCCAATCGAATACCGTTGTGGTTCCCGACACGAAGGCACGCCCGCTGAGACCGCGCTGGTAGTAGGCACCGACGTCCAGATCTACTCGTTCCCGCGCCAGGTTGAACTTCATCCCGTAACCGAAGCTATCCGGTGAGGGGGAAGAAGGGTCTTCGTGATACTCCGCTTTGCTCTGGATAACGGCCTCGACACCGCCGATTCCAATCGGCACCGAGACTCGACCAACAAGAGTACGGTCCGGAGCCGGCTCACTCAGAGGGTTCTCAGCCTGCCGGTGAAGCAGATTGGTGTACGCGAAGTTGGGCGAGCGCCCCCAGTTGAGTCGGGTGCGCCCCAGTTTGAGGAACACCGCATCCTGAATCGCATAGTCAAGCGCTAGTTTTGTTACCCGAAATTCGTAGCTTGGATAGGCGAATGAGAACGCCTGAGTCACTTCCAAGACCTTGGATATTCTGAGGGTTAGGTCTATTGCGGAAGTCAGATTGAGAAGGACGAGATCCTCGTAACTGCCTTCTGTCCCCAAAGATGCCGACCATCCGGGGGAGTAGCCGAAAACTAGACGGGTATTCGCCCCCAGGTCTACCGGGTCTTGTTCCTGCAGACGATCAAGAACGGTAACAGTTTCGTCTTGCGCTTCATCCTGCGAGGGGTCATCCGCCTCATCTTCCTGCTCGGTTTCCTGCTCGGTGTCAAAGAGCCCATCGACATCCAAGGGCTCGTCGGCGGACCCGGGTTCATCTGCCGGTAGGGGCACTACGAGCAGAGCGACGCTCAGTACCCCGAGCATGTGGAAGAGCATCTTCATCGGCGGCTCATCCTTTCGAGAAAGGACTTCGAAAACACCGAGTCCGGTACGGCCTGAAAAGACGGTTCGGTAATGGTGATGATGGTCCGCTCGTGGACAAACTCGCCGTCGATCTCCGCCCCTTCGAGCATGTCGATGATATACACCTGCCGCGGAACAAGCCTTGACTGAATCCGTCGGTATTCCGGAACGGCGGTAGTGCGCATGAGCTGTCGGGATCGGCTGTAGTCTTCCGTCTTGAGAATCCGACCGTCCTCGGTGATCCAGGCCTTCATATAGGGATAGGTGACCCCCTCCTTGTCGGATTCCAGCTCATAGAGCCAGGTCTCGTGGCGACCAAGGGTGGCCTCCTCGACGGAGAGGATGTCGTAGTCCTGAGCAAGGGTTGACTGCGTGAAGTCGGAGTTGCGGGCGTTCGTATTCTGGAAACGCTCCCGGGAGCTGGTGGTGTTGAACCGGTCCGCTTCCGGATCGTAGACCCAAAGAGTATCTCCCTGCTTGAGATAGCCCTGTCCACTATCGACCTCGGGCTCGAGTATGACAATGGTGTACAGATCACGGCGGTCACGGCGAAACACCGCCGCCAGGGTGACAGACCGGCCTTCCCCGGGAACGTCCTGCACGACCCGGTACTCTGCGGAGAAATCACTGTCCGGGTAGGTCCAGTTGGCGTCCGCTCGCTCCAGCCGGGACAAAGCCTCCTCCGGAGCCGGTGCCTGCGCTACCGCGCTGTCAACGAACACACTCAGCACGAGAACGAGCGTGGCCACCGCCCCAACCCGTGGTGCAGTAGTGGTCCGCGAGAATTGCATGATCATGATATCCCCCCGCGGATGAGACGCGGAATCTCTCGCCGTACAATCGCGAAAACCATGAGAGCCACCATGGGCAAGACCGCCGCAAAGATGAACGCAATGTTCGTTCCAACCGAGGAGGCGGTAAAGCGCGCGGCAAGCCGCCCTTCCTCCATGAAGATATCAAACCCCGGAATCCACTCGAAGGAGAAAAGGGATAGCGCCTGCGTGACGACGAAGGCCACGGCGGCGCCGACGAGCATTGCCGCGGCAAGAACCAGCGCTGCTTCGACCAGCAAAACCACTGCAAGGCTGCCACGCGAAAACCCCAACGCCCGCATGGTGCCCACGTCGCGAAGTCGCTCGTACAGCACAAGACGGTAGGTAACCAGAACACTCGCCAATATAACCAGAATTATCATTGTCAGAAGAGCATACGAAGCGATTTCCATAGCGACAAGGAGATCAGTGACTTCGGAGATGTACACCGGCAGCGCAATGGTGAAGTAGCGCACACCATCCCACCTCTGTCGAATGCTCTCAGTGAGCGCCTCTTTCGACGTGATAGGATCCGAAACCGGCACTTCCTTCGCAAGCTCCCGGTGGATCCGCCGTGCCCAGTGGGGAGCCGTCGAGCGATCAGGGAGAAGAATCCCCATGACGGAATACTCCGCCGGATCGAGCGCCAGCAGACGAGTTAGCGTTTCTCGGGCGACATAGGCGCGTGCGTATCCGTAAATGCTGTCGTCCGCGCTGATGGCTCCCACCGTGAAGGTTCCGGTGTTGACCTGTCCATCCCGGGTCTCCGCCCGCATCAGGACGCTATCCCCGACCCTCGCCCTAAGCTGCCTCGCCGTTGGTTCGGAGAGAACAATGGTTTCGGCATCCCAGCTTTCCTCGTACCTGCCGGAAGTGTATTCCATGCTTTGGAACAGATCCGCTTCCCCGCGGAAGTCCACGCCGAATACGTCCTTCAGCAGCACCGTGTCACCGGCGAAGAACAGGGTCGCTCCGGTATGCTCATGGGTCCGCCGAATGATCCGTTCAACCGGCACGCCGGCCCGTTGGACCGCTGCTTGCACGACATCCGGATCATCCATCACGATCTTCGAGGCACCGCCTTTCGACCGTCCCATAACGAACACGTGGCCCGCATAGTGGCGGAGTGCCGCACGCGTTACGCTGCGTTCCATTCCGTCGGACAGGGATGTCGTCACCGTTATGAATGAGAAGCCGAGGGCTACAACCGTAACCACGAATATGAAACGGCGACGATAGCCGTAGAGATAGCGCAGGGCAAGTCGTATTGCGTCCATCATCATCCGTAACGGATCGCCTCGACGATGGGGCGTCTCATGATTCGACGCAGCGGGAACAGAACGGCGACGGCACTAATGATGAGCGAGAGTGCGAGGGCAAGGATACCGCCTGGCAAGCTCACCGGGAACGTGAGCGTCGAGCCACCCAGCAGCATTGTGAGGAGCTGATTGTCTACGGTGAACTCCAGCGTACTGAGACTCCGGGAAAGCACAAGAGCGCCCGAGAGTCCGAGAGCCCATCCGGTTGCGGAGACAGTGCCGTATTCCAGGAGAAAGAGTCGTCGAATGGTGCCATCCTCGGTTCCCAGGGCACGCAGCGTCCCGATCTCCCGGGCACGCCTGTTGGTGGAGATGAGGACGATGTTTGTAGCACCCAGTGTTACCGCCAGCACGAAGAGGACGTAGCCTCCGTTGAACAGCAGTTGCAGCAAGCGCGCCAGCAGCGCCGATTGTCCTGCCGCCTGACGCCACGACAGAATCTCCGCCCCGCCCTCCGCGGCGATCGCACGGAGAGTCGCTGTTTCTTCGCCACGAACCAGAAGAAAATGCGCGGGCCCACCTTCGAAGGAGCGTCCGGTGTCGGTTCGGCGCACGCGGTCAAGGACATCGTCGGCTGAAATACCGGCACCGTCCTCTGCCTCCGCCGTCGCATCACTCGCCGAGGGCTCCGCACTCTCCGCGTCTTCGCCGAACAGCGAGTCGAGCTCCGCCGCGTTTCGCGGGCCGGTCTCATCAGAGGAGGGCTCAGTCATGCGAACCTGAATGCTGTTCAGTGCCCGAAGAGTCGTGGCATCCACAATACCTACATCCTCTACGGGTCCCAACGATACGGGGTAGCGAAACACCCCCACGAGGGGCACCCCCCTAATTCGAAAGCGCGTATCCCTCCCGGTGGTCAGGAGCACCTCATGTCCCATTTCCACAGACGCTCCCTCCTGAGCCTCGAGACGCTCGAGGTGAGACTCGGTAAGCATTATGCCGCGCTCGCCGGCGTCCAGGCGCCGCCCTCTTACAAGGGTAATATCGTCGACTACCGAGAAGTAACTGGTCGGCTCAATGCCGAAGAGGGGGATCGAATGACGACGACCAATACCGTCCATGACGGCAAAGCCGGAGACCAGAGGTGTAACCGCTTTGACTTCACTCAGCTCGCGAATGCGTTGGGTGATCTCCCGAGACTGCGGAAGTGTGGGGATGGGCACCAATTCGCCAATGGCCGGAGTGTTCGCGCCGAACACGCTCAGAGACTGGTCGCTCCGCGCGGCAAGGGCGAAGTCGCCGGTAATGCTGCGGATGAAGAGCTCCCGCAGTGTTCGATTGGTGTAACCCAGGAAGCTGTTTCCGGAGATGAAGAGGAAGGAGGAGAGGGCAATAAGACAAGCGAGGAGGATTGTATGGCCGGCGTGCCGGCGCAAATTGCGAAGGGCTATCGACACCATTATTCGACGATGGCGCCATCTCGCAGCGGGAAGGTGGTCTCGGCAATGGCGCGAATAGCAGCATCGTGAGTGGAGAAGAGAAATGCCGTTCCCAAATCACGATTGAAACGGTGCATGAGCTCCAGGATCGCCTGACCGGTTTGCGAGTCGAGGTTGGCCGTCGGCTCGTCCGCCAGGACCAGTGAGGGCCGATTCACCAGGGCTCGCGCGATCGCGACCCGCTGCTGCTGCCCCCCCGAGAGCTGTGCAGGCTTGTGTCGGGCATGATCGTCAAGGCCGACCCCCTCGAGCAGATGCATGACCCATTCGCGGATGGCTCCACGGGATCTCCCTCCGCCTGCCAGGCGCAGCGGCAGTTCTACATTCTCGTAGGCGTTCAAAACGGGGATGAGACTGAAGTCCTGAAAGATGAAACCAATCTGCTCCCGCCGAGCGCGCGCTGCCGCTGCCGGGCCAAGCTTCCCCGCATCCGTCTTGCCAAGACGTATGGTGCCTTCATCGGGTCGATCGAGGAGTCCAATGATGTTGAGGAGTGTACTCTTTCCCGACCCCGACGGCCCGACGATCGCGCAGAAGCTTCCCGGCATGATTTCGAGAGAGATTCCGCGAAGCGCCCGCACCCGGCGTTCCCCGAGGCGATACGTCTTGTGCAGATTGTCTACGCGCAGGAGTGCCTGATGTGATTGCATGCTAGTGGTATAAGAGACCGGCCTTCTTGGCCAGTGCCACAAGAGAGTGCTGAACGGCGCGAACAACAGACAGCGCCCGAGAGAAGCCTTCGCTCTCCCGGTAGATTCGGTAAATGTTGACAGCCTTCCGGAACTTCCGACTCGAAAGAGAGGGGCGGCCGTTGGAGTAGGCGGCCTCAACACCGGGATACTTCCAGGCGCGGATCCCGTCCCTGGTGAGATCCAACCACAGCCCCCAGTCGTGCCCGGAATTGACCTGGGGCATGTACCGCTTGCCGAGAGCCTCCTGGTTATACGCCGCAGTCAGACATCCGATCGGACAGCCCCGCAGCAATTGCCGGTAACCAACGCTTGGAGGGAGAGTGTATTGCTTCATAATGCGCCGGGTGAAATGTCCGACCTCAACATAATCACCATATGTGAAGTGCCGACCGGTTTGTTCCATGAAGCCAATCTGCCGTTCAACCTTGCGCTCATGCCAAACATCGTTTGCGTCCAGAAAGGCGATATAGCGCCCCCGAGCCACCGCGATGCCACGGTTTCGCGCAGCGGCAGCTCCCTGTCGAGTCTGCGAGATGACGACCAGATTCGGGAACCGCTCCTTCAAACAGTCCAGGATTGCCAAAGTCTCATCCGTCGAACCGTCGTCTACAATAATGTGCTCGCGAACTTCGACCGTCTGGGCCGCCACAGAGTGAACAACCCTACGGATGTGCCGCGCTTCATTACAAGCCGGCGTCACGACGGACACCAGGTGTGAGAGGGACTGGAGAGCAGCTGCGTGTCTTCGTTTCGGATTCTCCGTCATTAATCCGCTCCACGGAGGCTGAGAGTGTCCTCGCCCGAATGCTGCTCCTGCATAACGCCGTGATAAAGCGTGATCAGCTTCTCAGCCTGATGCTCCCAGGCGTACCGTTCTCTCACCAATTGCTGTCCCCGCTGTCCCATTTCACGCGCCTGCTGCGGGTGTTCAACTAAGAATGATATCGCATCCCATACGGACCGTACATCCCCGGGATCGACACACAAGCCAACTCCCTGATCGACGATCAGCCCCCGCCAGGCCGGAACGTCCGTGGCGATGACCGGAATCCCCGCGGCCATGAACTCGAAGAACTTCGTGAGCTCCTTCTCTCGATAGTGAGGGCTGTCGGACATGAGCACGATCCCGGCGAGCCATGTCTCCTCCCGGTACAATGCAGCAATCTCCTCGAAGGGCACGTGGCGCCCCTCGCCGATCAATCGGATCCGGTTTGCACCATTCCCGGCGACAAGGCGGATTTCCTGCGCCACCGCCGGGGAACACTTCCCCGCAATGGTCATGCGAACATCCGGCAGCTCACGCACCAACTTTGCCAAGTTCACCGCGCCACGGTCGCGAGTAACGTTACCCGTGTAGAGAAGCGCCCTCGAGTTCGGGTCGACGCGGGGCTCCGACGTCACCAGAGACAGGCGTGGGTAGTTGCTGAGCAACGTGGCCTTGGGAAAGCGCTCCTTGTACGCACGCTCCGCAACAATCCGAACAAACGGCTCGGACAGGCGGCATTCGGTCCAATGAATCAATCGTGCGAGTAGGCGGCCAAGAGCCCGCGGGATGTACGGGCGGTGAGCGACGGCAAGGGTGTAATCCTCATGGATATCGTAGATCACTGTCGCGCGACGAGGCCGCAGGAGCCACACCCACAGCAACAGTTCCGGGTCATGGATATGGTAGACGTCCGGCAGAAGCGCACGGGCGCGCAGAACGGCTCGTGGGCCGAGGATGAACACTCGAGCCAGGCGCCTCCGGTGCCGACGGGAGATCACGTGCAGAATAACACCGTCGTGATCAACCGGTGCTGTGGCCGAACCGGAAGGGGCCACGGCAAGGCAGACCGTCGGATCTGCGGTTATGAGGTGCGTCTCCATGCCGGCGTTCCGCAGGCTTTCAAGCTCCTTGAGACGAATGCGGGGGTCGACGGCGCTGTGCACGGTGGAGATGTGTACGACCCGAGGCGCTGCCGCCGCGCTCAAACCCGCACCCCCAGATTGGCAGGGGGAGTCGCGGAAATCCATATGCTGTCCCCGCAGCGTCGGGCCGCCCCGTCCAGGGCCTGCCAGACCATACGGTGTGCGTGGTTGTTGAGGGAGTCGGAGGGGCCACCGGACGAACCGAAGAGCGCCGCGGCCCGGTCGGCAATAAGGGGCAGGGCCCTCGAAACCTCATCATGTCTCTCTACGGCGGCGTCAAGGGCAATGGTCAACAGGTCGTAG
>CAZUVX010000112.1:0-8232 GCA_964623865.1 uncultured Spirochaetaceae bacterium
AACGCCGGGTCGAGCGGCGCCGGAGACTGACCGTCCCGCCGCGCGGGGGTGCCGCTGCGCCCGGGGCGGCCGTCACGGCGCGCGGGGGGTCAGCGCAGCTCGAAGGCCGCTTCGAACTCGTGGACGGTCCAGCCCTCACTCACCGCCTGCTCGTAGCGCCCGCGTCTCTCCTTGTCGTTGACCATGATCACACCGGCTACTCGCTCGTCCTCGGCGGCGTGACGGGTCCGGTCGTCACCGGCCGCGGTTGCCGCGCCGCCGGCATTCCCGCGCCGGGAGAGATAGGCGTGGACGTATCGCGGTCCGTCGTAGTAGCGGCGGTGGCCGTAATCATCGTTCTTCTCCGGAGAGGGGCGGCACAGCGAAAAGAAGTAGGTGGCGAAGACTTCGCACTTCAGGCGGAACGGCTCGTACACGTACGGACGTTCCGCGTCGGCACGCCCGAAGAGGTCGGCCACTGCGTTCGCACCGGCGACGGCGCCCTGGCGTTGCGCATCCCGCCACAGATGGGTAACCAGACCGTCGGCGTGCTCCGCACAATCTCCTGCCGCGAAGACGGCAGGTCGTGATGTCCGAAGCGCACCATCAACCAGGATGCCGCGCCTGGTCCGGATGCCCGCCTCCGCAGCAAGGCGAATGTGCGGATCGACCCCCAGAGCCGCGGCAACGACGTGCGCCTCGAGGGCGGTGCCTGCGTCGGGGAGATCCACCGCGAGGCCCTCTTTCGACGTCCTGACCCGATAGTTCGGCGTTCCAGGGTAGACATCCACGCCGTTTCGACGGCACTCATCGACCAGGAGCTCTCCGGCGTACGCGTCCAACTCGCGATGCATGAGCCGCTCGTTAGGATCAACCACCGCAACATCAAGGCCGAGCTGGTGCAGGTCGTAGCACACTTCAAGCCCCAGAACACCTCCACCCAGAACCACGGCGCGGGGCTTCTCCCCCTCCGGCGCCGCGGCGACGGCGTTCAGCGCCGCACTGCGGAGACCTTCAATGTCGGCGATGTCGTGGGTACGGTGCACCCGATCCAGGGACGCGGGCTCCGCCTCCGGGAGCCGGGGCGCTGCTCCGGTCGCAAGAATCAGCCGCTCCCAGGTGACGGAAGTCCCGGCCGACCCTGCCCGGTCGCGCAGCTCGACGAACTTCCGGTACGGATCAATGCGGGTGACCTCCTTCCCCGTCAACAGCTCGACACCGTGCTCCCGATACCACTCCTCCGTTTGGACGGCGAATGCATTCCGCTCGAATCCCTGCGCCATGGTCTTCGAAATCTTGGTGCGCTTGTAGGGGAGCCGGTCCTCGCCGCTCATGAGCGCAATGGAAAGGGAAGCCCCGCCCCGGGCCGCACCCGGTACGCTCGCGCCCACAACCGGCGCCCGTGGGCCGTTCCCGGCGCGCGCCGCCGATACAGTGCGCACAGCCTCAACAGCCGCCTCCACCGCCGCCTGCCCCGCTGCACCGGCTCCAACAATGAGAATGTCGACGTGCTCCGCTTCGGCCATGTTGTCAGTATACGAAGTGATCCGGCGCCGCCGGGTCAAACGCGTGTTAGCGGTGTGTTAAATCGGCGAGCGATCCCTGCACCTGCGCCCGGAGGGCGCGCCGATACTGCTCTTCGAGGTCGATCTTGAAGTGCGCCAACTCCGGACGACTGAGCACGCGTTCCTGAAGCTCCGACCGCCGCGACACGAGAACTTCCCCGCAACGAGGGCCAGGTTCACGTTGAGAAAGTCAGTGAAGGCGCGTCCGCGCAGCCGCGGGAGTGACCGCGCAACTGCGGCTCCGATCCGTTCCGTGGTCGCCCGGAGAGACTGCTTGAACGCGAGGAGGCTCGCCTCGCTCACGTTGCGCTCGAGGGACAGCGACATGAGGGGAAGGAGACTGAGCAACCTCTCCTGCCGCAGGAGTGCCCGGCACCAGCGGTCGACGAACTCGGCAAGCGCCTGGGCCTGGTGAATCCCGCACCCCGGGCGATCTCTTCCATGGTTATCCCGTCGTAGGATCGGGATGCGAAGAGATCGGCGGCGGCGGCCAGGATTGCGTTGACGCGCTCTTCCTTCCCGTCGCGGCGGCGGCCCGCCGCCACGCCCGCGGTACCGGCCCGTCCGGGTTGTTATCCGATCCCATACGATCCCGCTATCAGGCGGTCGAAGATGCGGTCGGGGAGCAGCGCTCGCGCGGACATGAGAAGGCGCGCCATCTTGCCGGTGGCGTATCGGGTCTTGGGGCGCCGCGCAGTGACCGCGCGGAGGATGGTCCGCGCCACCACCTCGGGCGGTGAGGAGCTCCGCGGGGCGTACGCTCCTTCCATGAAGCCGGTGAACTTCCTGGTCATCTCCCCGTAGGCGGATTCCCCGGAGAAGCGCAGCGCCGATTCCCGGGCAATGGCGTCCCACTCGCTCCGGATGATTCCCGGCTCTACAATGATCACATCTACGCCGAAGGGACGGAGCTCGAAGCGCATTGAGTCGGACAGGCCCTCCAGAGCGTGCTTGGTGGCGTGGTACCACGCGCCGAGGGGCGTATAGACCTTGCCGCCCATTGAGGAGATGTTTACGACCTTGCCGTATCCTCCCTGGCGCATCTCCGGCAGAACCGCCCGGATGAGCTCTGCCAGGCCGAAGATGTTCACGTCGAACTGTCGCCGCGCCTCTTCGAGCGGCACATCTTCCACGGCGCCGTAGGAGCCGTACCCGGCGTTGTTCACCAGAATGTCGACGCCGCCGTCCTGCGCACGAAGCTGCGCCACGGCGTCTCGAATGGACGCGGGGTCGGTGACATCCAGCCGCAGCACTTTCGCGCCACGCTCGGCGAGGTCGTTCATCCGCCCGATCCGCCGCGCCGCGGCGTAAACCGTTGCCCCGGCATGCAGGAGCACTTCCACCGTCGCCCGGCGTATCCCTGATGAGGCCCCCGTCACCAGGACCGTCCGTCCCTGCAGCGCGCGCCCGGGGCGCCCGCGGCGTCAAGAAAGTGCGGGCGAACCGGCTCGGAGGCGGCTTCATCCAGTTCCGGCTCCCGACTCTGCTCACCGACTTCCTCGTTTCCGGAGTTGCGCGACCCACTGCCCTCGACTATGCTGAGACGCGTGGCTCCTGCTTCTGCCCGTCACGCCTTGGCTGTACTCCTCATTGCCGCAACAGGCGCCGTTGCCGGCGTTGCGCAGAATCAAGGCGGTCACATCGTCCTGTCTCCTATTGCCGATGCCACCCTTCTTCCCGGCCCCGAGAATGGCGGACCCGAAGCACCCGGGACCGGCGTTGATAAGGAAGACAGTGACGCCGACACGGTCGCGGCCCTGGCTCGGACCATCACGAATACCCTCGAACTGAGCCTGCGCCTCGCAGCGGCCTCACGAGTGGAGCTCGCCGACTTCATCTTCCCTCACGTGTCCCTCGATCGGGCACGCTACTACTACGAGGAGGTCGGCGCGGCGAAGGCGGTCTACGGCTCGATCGCCGCAGCGCCGGAAGGTGGGTACCGCATTACCGCCGGTCTCTGGACCAGCGACGTTCCCGACGCCCCATCCAGGCGAGAGTACCGAGTCGAGAGTGTTCCGAACGTCCTCGACGTCGCCGACGAGATCGCAATCGCGATCGCCTCGGAAGTCGTCGGCAGAGACCTCTCCTTCGGAACGGTCCGCATTGACAATACCGACCGGCTTCCGCGCTACGGCGTCTACGTGGACGGCAACCTGATCGCCCGCAACCAGCGCGAAGTGCGTGTCCTCGCCGGCACCCGAGAGGTCATTGTCGCCCGTCCCGGCGAGCTCGGCGACGAGCCCATCCAGATCTTCAGCGTCACGGTTCCCCAGGGCCGGACCGTGGCGGTTACCCTTGAGAGCCCGGACGAAGAATCTGTGGATCATACCGACGGCCCGCCCTCCCCGGCCACCGCCGACTCAGCAGGCTCCGCCGGAGGCTCCGGCGCGTCCGCATCCGGCGTGCAACAGACCGCAGCGCTCCAACGGACCGGCCGCCTGATCGTGGAGACCGCTCCGGAGGGCGCCGACGTGCTCCTGGATGACCGCGTCATCGGGACAACACCCCTCAACCGCTTCGGCGTTCCCGAAGGCCGCTACGAGCTGGTCGTCCGGCGCCCCTGGTTCCGCCCGGTCACCCGCGTCGTCGACGTCACTGCGGACCAGGAGAGCGCCGTCACCGTTGACATGGAGGTCGACCCCGACCACCCGGAAGTCGCCGAGCACCTGGTGAACCCCGGCATGGCCGGCATCGCCGGCCTCGGCATGACGGCGTTGCAGGCGGGGGTGAGTGGCCTCAGCCCCTTCATGACGGCCGGCGGGTTTCCCGGCGATGCTGCACCCATCGACGCATTCATCAAGGCCGGCCTTGTGCGCCCTTCACACCTCATCGCAGCACCTGAAAGAGAGGCGGCGATCGTATCGGGACTGAGCTTCGGTCTCTCTGCGGTCACGGCGTCGACGATGGTGTATCAGGACTACCTGCGGCACAACGTCGAAGAGTACCACAAGACCATTGAGTATCGGATTGCGAACATCACCTCGATCGTCGGTGGTCTTGGCGTTTTCGGGTTGGAACTGTACGACCTGGCCTTCGCTCCGTCGGCGGCGCGGAGACGCAATGCCGCAACATTGGGGCAGATTCGCGAAACCGGCAGCCTGCCCGCGCCGGACAATAGAGAGCCCTCAGGCATTACCGTGGAACTGGGCGGAAACGCCCCGGCACGCGTCGGCTATACCTTTCGCATGGTCAGGTACTTCCTGTACGGACATGCGTCACTCGGTGCGACGCTGACCGGCGTGGAGCCGGTCAAGGTTGGGCCTGCTCTGATGGCACGTGCCGAATGGTACCCTCTTGGCCATCTCTCGGGAGCAACGCGACCGTATCTAGCTCCCACCCTCCTTGCGGAATCCGATCTGGAGACGCTCGGAGTGAGCGCAGGCTACGACTTCGGCGTGAAATGGCTCACGTCTCTCGGCAACTATTCCCTGGGCTCCCGGGCACTCTGGGGCCTGACGCGCGGTGTCGAGGGTCTCTCCTTTTACGCGGGGGTGCAGATGTGAACCGCCGGACGTGGTGGATGGCACCGCTTGCAGCGGTTACAATGCTTACGGTCGCCGGCTGTGACCACATTCCTGTGTTTCTGATCCGCGCGTCGGATACACCCGTGACCACCGCCCCGGAGACCCTTGGCCACTTCAAGCTGGACGGGAACCTAGAGAACACCAACGGGAGTTTGAAGGTCTCGGCATCAAGCCCCGACCTGGAGTATCAGACCCTCGAGTCGGGCGCTCAGGTAGCCACCGTGGGGCACCTCCCCCAAGTGCACGCTGAACCTGATTCCAGCAACGGTGGGGATGCTCATCCGGTCCTCGAAATCGAGCTATCGGAACAGGGTATACCCGGGACGATCAGCTTCTGGGCACACCGTTTGGAGCCTTCCATAGGCTCGTCGCCGGACGATTACGACGCCGTCACCGCCAGCGTCAGGGTTTCCACTGAGTCGAGCAGCATGGAAAACGAATTCGAGCACCGAGGTTACGGGCCTGGACGACGCTTGTATGGGAGCGTCGAATTCACCGAGAACACCGGCGAGTTGACTCGCAATGCGGCCCGGGCACGTGTCGGTGGACACGAGCTGCGAGGCGGTCAGGTCCGCCCCGGCGAGGCGGCGAACCCCTACTACCATGTGGTAGTGACCGTTGACACCGGAGGGGCGGCCGGCCTCTTCGTGGACGGCGAGGAGGAGGAGAGCGTACTCAACTACGATCTCCGTCCGCAAGCGGAGAGCTTGTTTCTCACAGTTTCCGTAGATGCGTTGGAACGAGAGGAGTCTGAAAGGGATCCTGACACAGACCAGGAGACATACACCCGGGAGCTCATCGGGCTGACAGGTGTCGACAACCTGCGACTCTACCGCCACGCCCTTACGCGAGAAGAGATCCGTCAGCTTTACGAGACTGAACGCCAAGAGCTATCGCCATGATCAGAAGCTCTACTCGGGTAATGCGTGGATTCAGCAGGATTCTGGCCGTTCTCGGCATTTCGGCGGCTGCCGCATCTCCGAGCCTTGCCCAGGAGACTCCGGGGTCTACCCTGGTTACTCGCTTCGCAGCCGACGGCGCGACGGCGGAGCAGCTCGCACTCAGCGTGACGAATTCCCTCGAGCTGACTTTGCGACTCGCCGGAGTGCCTAACGTAGAGAGGGCGGATTATCTCATGCCGGAAGTGTCGCTCTCTGCTACAACCGGATTCTATGCGCGTGCCGAGGCACGTAGAGCTGTCTTTGGGGCCATTCAACCGCGACAGGCCGGCGGGTACGTCATTCAGGCAGGCGTATGGTCCGCTGAAACGGATGAAGTGTCGGAACTCACCGCTGAGATCGACTCCGTCTTCGGCATATTCGATCTGGCCGACGACCTGGCTCTCGACATTGCAGCAGAAGTTGTCGGGAGAGATCTGGCCTTCGCCACAATCGAGATCGAGAACACCGAGCATCTCGGCGCAATCGCCGTATACGTGGACGGCCAACTGGTCGCCCGCGACGAAACCGAGATCCAGATACTTGCCGGATCCAGGACAGTGACCGTTGCCCGGCCCGGTCCGCTTGGCGATCAACCATTTGAAGAGTTCAACCTCGCCCTGGAGGCTGGTCAAACGCACCGCATCGCCTTGGAACCGCCACCCGAGACAGTGGCAGAGGCCGGCGCCGAGGATGAGGCCGCGGAGCCAAAGTCGTCCGGTGCCGGTTTACTGCGGCAATCTGCAACTGAAGAGACGGAGACAGGGTCACTCCTGGTGGAGACGAGTCCTCCGGGCGCCACTGTGCTGCTCGACGGAGAGCGGATCGGTACTACTCCCCTCGAGGCCTTCGGTGTTGAGACCGGCCGCTACGAGCTCGCGCTGGAACGACCAATGTTTCGGCCCACCATTGCCGCGGTCGACGTGCTTGCCGGTCAGCCCGCAACACTCAGCCAACCGCTGGAGCTGGACCTCGAGCACCCGGAAGTCGCGGTCCGCCTCATAACACCGGCAGCCCCGAGCATTGCAAGCCTTACCACGACAGCCATGAAAGCGGCGTACATCACGTGGATATTCACGAGCGGTCATCCCTGGCGATGGACCAGTGTATTCACTGGAGACCCCCCATTTGCCGCCATGGACCTGGCCGCCGTCGGCATGCTCCACGCCGGCTCGCTTCTTGCTCATGATCCAACGGTTGGTATCCTTCTGTCTCTTGGAAATGCAGTCTTGCTGGCGGGACCCCCAGTGGTTGCGACGCTGACCTCGGAGATCACGGGAAGGGACATTACGCAAAACAGCCTGTACACAGGCGTAGCGGGAACCGCCGCCTACCTGGGATCGGCCGCCTTCGCGCTCTACGATCTTGCCTTCACGCCGGCGGCGGCCCAGCGGCGGAACGAACGCCTGACGGGTCGAATCCAGGAAACCGGCGAGATTCCGGAGGCGACCTCGGCACCAAGACGGCGGCTGATGATTGGTGCGGGAAACGGGGCCGTAGGTCGCGTCGGCTACGTCCAGGAGATCTTCCGCCCGTTCGGGCGGATAGAAGCGGCCGTTGGAACGGGGCTCGGAGGAAGCGACCCCGTTGTTGCAACTCCCGTGGCAAGCGTGCGTCTGGCAGCGCGGCCCTTTGCGCACCATACGCCGGGTGTTCACCCTGAGCTGTCGGGACTCATTCAGGCGGAGACGGATCTGCAGGATTACGGGATGAGCGCCGGCTTCGCCTTCGGCTCGGTCCTCTCCTTCCGCCGCTTCGAGCTCTTCTGGCGCTCCAACTACCTGTACGGGCTTCGGACCAAAAGACAGAGCTACCTTTCCTCCTTCGGGATCAGCCTATGACGCGCATCTCCACTGCGAGACGACGCCGGGCGAGTACAATTCTCACGCTCGCTCTTCTATGCGGCTCTCTCCTCGCCGTCGCATCGTGCAGCCTGGAGCTTCGGTCGCAGTTCTCCGGACACGACCTGCTCCAGTACGACAAGGGCGCCCCAATCCTCCAAACCGCCTATCTGTTCAATGGCGGCATTTCCGACAGCACCGGAAGTTCGGGTCTGCAGACGAGCGATTATGAAACAGATGCCATCCAACCCCTCGAAGACTCGGACTACGACTTCGTGCCGGACCGATCGGAACAGACCGCCGGTGCGATCGCACTGAACCGTGACGCGGAGTTTCCACTGCCGTCGAGGACTCTTCCGCGAACGATAGCGTTCTGGGTACGACT
>CAZUVX010000113.1:0-6270 GCA_964623865.1 uncultured Spirochaetaceae bacterium
TTATGATATCGACTTTGCCGCGCAATTGCACCCACGCCCGCAATTGCATCCACGCATTGGGCGCATCCCGCTGCGAAACACCGGCAGTGCCGGCAACAGCGCCGTGGGCGGCAGGAAGTCGAGGACCCGCTGAACGCAGTCGGCGGCCATCTGCTGCATGAAGAGATCCCCGGTCACGCTGTGGGCATGGCACTCCGCATACAGGCAGGCCTCGAGGTCCCCCAGGGCAGCATGATCGCGGTCCTCCGTCGGGTAGATGGTGAATACGCCGCTGAGCATGCCGTCATGCTCAACGATTGTGGAGAGCCTTCCCATGCCCATTGCGATGGGCTATTCGCTCGAAGACCTGCCCGGGGCCTCGAATCCGCCACGCGGAAGATGGCCGGATCCGGGTTGATCTTCAGCTCTACTACGCCGGCCACCGCCTGTCACGCCGGCCACCGCCTGCCACGCCGGCCACCGCTATGACGGAGTCTCACGAAACCTTGACAGACATGGCTCATTCATGTCTTTCAGGGAGGCAGGCATGACGCTGGAAGACGCTACGGCGGGTGACGAGCTGCTTCACCCGATTCATCCGACCATCCCCAACACTGTGGATCTCGTCCGGGCTCTGCGCCTCATCTCGGGAGATCCCGGAGTGCTGGACGAAGACGATGTAAGCAATCATGTACTGCCGCTGGCCCGGCAACTCGGCAGCGTGGAGCATCTCGTGGTTGTCGTTGCGGACGGGTTGGGGCTAGGTATGCTGGAACACCTTCCGGGGGAGTCCTCCCTCCGGCGATTCTTGGTCAGGGAGCTGCGAGCGGTATACCCGTCCACTACGGCGGTGGCTCTGACCACGATTGCCGCGGCGAGCTGGCCATACCGGCATGGCATTACGGGTTGGTGGACCCACCTGCCGGAAATCGGCCGCACCGTTGCCATCCTCCCCTTTGTCGAGCGTGGGTCCGGCCGCCCCTTTCATGCCTACGCAAGCTCTGCAGGGGAGATCATCCGGGTGCGGACAGCATGGCAATCCTCGCTCCGGGACGTTGCTGTCATCATTCCGCCCCAGATCAAGCCGGGAAGCTACAACAGCTGGTTTCACCAAGGGGTTCGCCGGGTGCGGCGCAAGCCTATCGGCGGAGTCGCCAAGACAGTGGGGCGCCTTGTCCGTCGCGGAAAGGGGCCGACACTGAGCTACGTCTACTTACCCGAAGTTGACCACGCCGCTCACCACCACGGCCCCGACGCCGCGGAGACGGAAGCGGCCGTTGCGGCCATAGAGAAGGTCGTCGACGAATTGCGATGCCGCTTGCCTCCCGAGAGTCGCATCATAGTCACCGCAGATCACGGGCACATCTCGACGCCCCGGGACAAGGAGACCGTCGTTGGGCCGGATCACGAACTCATGACACTTCTTACCGCACCGCCGTCCGGAGACGTCCGGTCGATTCAGTTCTTCGTGAAGCCCCACTACCGCCGGGAGTTCCCCGAGCGCTTTCGCGAGCTGCTGGGAACCGAGCGCTTTCTTCTGGGGTCCACCGACGAGCTCATCCAAACGAAGATGCTTGGTCCCGGCGTTCCGGACGACGCCGTGCGGTCTCGGTGGGGCGACTTCACGGCGATCGCCCGGAACCACAACAGCTTCGAGTTTGTTCCGGCGGGTGATCGCCCCAAAGCCTTTGTTGGTTCCCACAGCGGTCTCAGTCCCGAGGAGATGCGGGTACCCCTCATCGTTTTCTAATACCGCACTCATAATCTTGACTGGAACCTAAAACAATCGTAACAAAGGCCTGTCTTCCTCGTAAGCGTGGCAGTTGTATCGCGCCGAGGTAATGCGAAGACCTGGCAGACGCTGGAGGGTTACGCCTATCTGGCCCCTGCGCTGCTGATAATTGGGACCTTCTACATCTTCCCGATCTTCTTCACTCTCTTCGTAGGCAGCCACACCTGGCGAATTCGACGAGGTGACTTCATCGGGCTGGATAACTTCCAAGAAATCTTTGGATCCTTCCTCTGGCTCGGTGCGCTTGTTCTCGCGGTCGTCGCAATCGTGATCGGGGTGCGCCTGCTGCGACAGGGGAACGTCTATCGTCTCGGTACGCGCACGTCTCTCGGAGCCGGGAGCGAGGCCGGGGCGGGGAAGTATGGGCTCTTGCCGGCGCGGATTGTCGGCGCCGGCCTCCTGGCCGGTGGGATATCCGCCGTGATAACCGGCTTGCCGGCAATCAGGGAGCTGGGCGATGAGGCCATGCTCGACTCCTTGCAGGTCACGGTGTGGTATGCCCTGGGAACGGTTCCCGTACAGCTCGTTGTCGGGCTCCTCATTGCCGTCCTCCTGGACCAACGTTTCCGGGGGAGACAGTTCTTCCGCGCGGTCTATCTGCTCCCATACATTGTCCCGGCGGTGGCCGCCGCGGCGGTGTTCGAGCGGCTCCTCGGTCTCCGGCCGGAGAGCCTGGCCAATCAGGTCGTCCTCATCTTCTCCGACGAGCCGCTGGAGTGGTTACGGGAGACTCGTGGGATCCTCGAAATGCTCTTCGGCTGGGGAAGTGGGGAAGCCGCCGGGCGAGTTGCAGCGTACTGGCAAGACTGGGCGCGCGGGCCAAGCCTGGCTCTCGTATCCATCATGTTCTTTAACCACTGGGTTTACAGCGGCTACTACGCGCTGATCTTTGCGAACGGCCTGTCCAACATTCCCAGGAATCTGTACGAGGCCGCGGAAGTCGACGGGGCTCCAAAGCGAAGCGTTTTCTTTCGCATTGTCCTGCCGCTGGTCTCTCCGTCGACCTACTTCCTGTCTCTGCTTGGCCTCATCGGGACCTTCAAGGCCTTCGACAGTGTCTACGTGCTGCGGAACCCGGCGGCCCGCGGGGCGGCGGACCCAATGAGCATTTACATCTTCTTCACCTTCTTTCGGCGGCAGCGATTCGGCTACGCCGCGGCGCTCGCTCTGGTGCTCTTCGTGATCGTACTGGGACTCACGATCGTACAACGACGCTACATGGAGAGGCGGGTGTTCTATGGCGACTGATGCGCGACTCCGCCTGCGTCGGCGGGTGATCCTCTACACGCTACTTATTGCCGGCGCCGTCTTCGCTGTCATGCCCTTCCTTTACATGATCTCAAACGCCCTCAAGAGCTACGGCGAAACCGTCACCCGCGTCGCGCCAACGCCGTTCCATCCCCGGTTCTGGCCCTCGAGATTGCGCTTCGAGAACTTCGTGATTGCCTGGCGGGACGGGGACGGCTTGGCGCGCTATTTCATTAATTCGGTCGTTATCGCAGGGATTACCCTGACGGGACTCTACGCGACAACGATTCTCTCCGCCTACGCCTTCTCGAAGTTGCGCTTCCCCGGCCGCGATCTGGTGTTTTCCGTCCTGATTGCAACCCTCATCATCCCCGAGACGGTGCTGACCATTCCGAACTTCCTCACCGTCTCCCGCCTCGGCTGGCTGGACCGCCTGCCGGCGTTAACCGTGCCTTTCATGGGCAGCGCCTTCTTCATCTTCCTGTTGCGGCAGTTCTTCAATCAGATTCCCGACACGCTCCTCGAGGCGGCGACCATTGACGGCTCCGGCCACTTCGGTCAGCTGTTGCGCATCGTCATTCCGCTCTCACGAGCACCGCTGTTCACGATCGGCTTTCTTGCCTTCACCGGGTCGTGGAACAGTCTCCAATGGCCGCTTGTGGTGACGCAGAGCGCCCGGTGGCGCCCCATTTCCGTAGGGCTCCTCCGATTCATCTCCGAGGCGGGACCGGAGACACAGTTGCGCATGGCCGGCGCACTCATTGCATTGTTGCCCATCATTTTGGTGTACCTGCTTGCGCAGCGGCAAATCACCGCGGCGATCTCCCGAACGGGCATTACGGGTTAGTGAAACTCCGCGTTGCGGAGCGAAGAACAGGGTTTTAAGGAGGATGATGATGACGAGAACGATGCGCGTGCTCGTACTGATGGTGGCCATGCTGATGATTGCCGGTGGTCTGAGCTTCGCCGGCGGTGGTCAGGAAGAGGCCGGGTCGGAGGGCATGGAGGAGACCAATCCCCTCGAGGGAGTCGACCCGTCCGGCGCCGAAGTTGTGTACTGGTACCAGCACTCCCGCGAGCGCGAGGACGTGCTGCAGGAGCTGATTGCCGAGTTCAACCAGACGAACGAGTGGGACATTACGGTGAACGGCGAGTACGCCGGCGGATACGGGGAGATCTACAACAAGATGATTACCTCCCTTGCCGGCGGATCGGTCCCCGACCTCGTGGTGGCCTACCAGAACCAGGCTGCGGCCTACCAGGTCGCCGACGGGCTGGTGGACCTTCGGCCCTACGTCGAGCATCCGGAGTACGGCATCGGCGAAAGTGACATGGAGGACTTTTTCGAGGGCTACATCCGTCAGGATCTGAATGCGCAGTTCGACGGCCAGCGTCTCGGCTTTCCACCGAACCGCTCAGTGGAGCTTCTGTACTACAACGCGGACTGGGTCGCCGAGCTTGGCTACGACGGCCCGCCTGAGAGCTGGGAAGAGTTTGCCGAGATGGCCGCCGCCGCCACGGATGAAGAGGCCGGAACCTACGGCTACGCTCTTAGCACGGGTGCCTCCAACATCTTTGCCCAGATCATCAGTCGCGGCGGTACGCTGCAGGGCGAGGGCGGCGGCTACAACTACGACAGCGAAGAGATGCGCGAGTCCATGGCCTTCATGAAGGATCTCTACGAGAAGGGCCACGCCCGGAAGATCGCCGAACAATACGGGGATCAGACGGACTTCGCCAACCAGAAGGTCCTGTTCACCATGGGCTCATCGTCGGGCTTGCCCTACTACGCCAGCGCCATTGAGGCCGGTGAAGCCGGCGAGTTCGAGTGGGGCGTCGCAGCTCCCCCGCACACGACGGAGACCCCACAGATCAACGTCTACGGCGCCTCCCTGAGTGTGACCAAGAGCACCCCGGAGAAGCAGCTCGCCTCCTGGCTCTTCCTGCGCTGGCTCACCGAGCCTGAGCAGCAGGCCCGCTGGGCCCGGGCGTCCAACTACTTTCCGGTCCGCAAGTCGGTTGCGAACAACCTGGACAGCTACTTCGAGGAAAACCCGCGCTACCAGGAGGCCTTCGATATCCTCACGACCTCGGACACGCGGGCGGAACCGCCCTTCGCCGGTTACGACGAGGTGCGGGACATAGCCGAGTCCGCCTTCAACGCCATAATCGACGGTGAAAACATTGACGAAACCATCGCGAGTCTGCAAACGGAGGCGAATGAGGTCTACGAGGCCGCCGGCCCCTAAGCGGCTTTGCGACGACTCGTTTTCGACAACGTGTTTGCGTGGAAGCATTGAGGCTCCGGGGAGTCATCTCCGGAGCCTCTTTGTGGTGCGGACCAGGGATTGCGCCGCGGCCCCCACCAACCGAGCGGCGTTACGGACGGCAAGCAGCAAATGGTGAAGGTAGCCCCGTTGTTCACCGGCGCGAGCTCCAGCTCGCTCCCGTCGTCTGTTGTAGTCATGAGGTCCCCAGAACAGGCCGACAGTACTCTCATAGATCACGTCCCCGGATGCGTCGTACACAACGGGATCGTAGGAAACTGTCGCCCCGAGTATCTGGTGCACGTTGGTGCCGTCAACAAGCAGTTTGCCCCAAGTTGCCTGCACCGGTTTCGAAGAGGTTGATCGTCCCGGGCGGTGTCAAAAAGGTGTCCGACCCACCATCGTACGGCTTCCGCGTGGCGGTCGTGGTGTTCGCGCCTGCAATCCCGTCGGCGTCTGTGTGATCGATGAAGAACACGCGCGCCAGGGTGATGCCGCTTGCGCCGGGAAGCACGTCGTACTGAATGCTCTCTGATTAGGACTCCCCTATCGACGCCCAACTGAACCACGACCCGCCCGAGATCGCAAACCGCACCTGCTGCGCGTCCGACGTCAGGTCGGGAAAGAGCGTCACCGACAGAGGCTGCGTGTCCGCAGGAGTCGCGGTATCGCTGTTGATGGTGAAGTCGAGGATCTCAAGGCGGCGTGGCGTCCACGGTGACCGACAGCGGCGTTGACGGCGAAGAGACGTTGCCCGGCACATCTACTGCCTTAGCGGTAATGCCTTGCGTCCCTCCGCTGAGCGTGTCCGTCACCGTGATGGTCCATGCTCCATTCACGTCTGCGTCGACAGTCCCCCGCACGCCGTCGAGAGTGCTCTCCGGTTCGACGTCTGCGGCTGCCTCGGCACTCCTGCACGTAGAGCGTGTGGTTGCCGTCGACTCTTCTTGGAACTGCGCTTTGTCCGTGATGCCGGTTCATCCC
>CAZUVX010000113.1:6370-8167 GCA_964623865.1 uncultured Spirochaetaceae bacterium
CGCCTGGGGGGAACACTACACCGTCACCGACGAACACGGGCACCGGCGCGGTTCATCCCGGCGCCTGGGGGGAACACGCCGCGAGTCCTCCCCCGCGGGGACCCTGAAGAGGGGTCGATCCGGTATCAACGCACGGCGGAGGGGGCGACAGAGCGACCCGCCCACCACGTGCGAGAGAACGACCGTAGCGCCTTCGGCACGGTGAAGGTGATCAGCCGGTGTTGCAGATCAAGGTAACCTTGGGTTCGAGATCCTGGACCAACAGGCGCGTTCGCATGCGTTCCGGCTACCAGACGGCTCACCGCCCGCAGCCTGAGGCGACCGCCGTTACTCCGGCGTCGCTGCATCCTCCACAGCCTTCACGAAGGCTTTGCTGGATATGGTGGCTCCGGAAATGGCATCGACCTGGAGACTCTGGGCCTCGAGAATACGATCGTTGTACGCGGCGAAGGCGTCGTCGTCGGAGAAGGCCTTGGGTTCGTGAATCTTGATACCCGTCGCCGTCCCGCCGGCCACTTCCAGGTCGACGCGGAAGTAGTGGTTCGCCGCCCAGGCGCCCGGGGGGAGATCGATGTCGTACTCCCCGTCGTAGGTTCCGGCAGCCAGCGCGGAGAAGTCCGGATCAACCACCGAGATCGAGTCCAGATGACGGGCCAGATTCTCCGCGGACATGCAACCCACAAACAGCAGAACCACCCCAAAGAGTGCAGCAGTCAGAGCCATAGCGCGGCCCAAACCCGTCATGTGTGAACCTCCTGCGACGGCGCTTGCCCTTCGTGATCTGCGCTCTGTATACAGCCGGCAGAGCGATCGCGCAAGCCCCGGGGCCGAAGGGCCCGCCTGTGAACGGCTACTGATCAACGCGGATCACCCGCGGCTGGGGTCGGAGCGAGGTCCCGACCACATTCTCGAGTTCGGCAATAGCCTCCCCATTCGTGGCGACCGGGCCGGCAAAGTTAATTACTTTACCGAATGACTCGAGATCCACCGGCGGCGGTCACTCCCCCGGCGGGCGCCTCGCAGGCGAGGTGTGGCGCCGACCCCGGGCAACCGGACCCCATAGGACGACGACATTCTCAGAAGCCCGTCAACAAGAGGTCCAACGCGGCAGTGATTTCCGTCCGTCGCGCTTGTGCAGCATCGACTCGTCGCCCGAGCTGCGAAGTCTGGATGGCGGCCATCTCCGTAACTACCGCGATGTAGTCTACTCCGGCAACCGGGATGACCGGATGTAGACGGGAGATCACTGTTTCCTCTCGACCTTTCTTCGCGCGAAGTGGGATCACTACCCGGGTTACCAGCTCCGACAACACATCCGCCTGAACATTCAGAAGATACGGTGTGTGCTTCCTCGAAGAGGCGTTTGCGTTTTCGTGAATATCGAATTGAGGCATCAGAAGCTGCGCAGACCGTCCGAGAACACGCCGCGTGTAGGCACCTCTTCGTTGTACGCTTCTATGGCCTGCCTGTTCTCAGCAAGCCAGCGCTCCTTTTCTTGATCAGCGAGCTTCCGACGGATCGCTTCTTCGAGGAGAGCCGAGAGTCGTATACCCTGCGATCGCGCCGCTTCAAGGAGGTGTGCATCTATACTGACGTTTGTGCGCTTCTTCGTGTGCGTTTCCATGTGTAGACCCTACGTCATGTGGACCCGACGGTCAAGAAATGGATATGCACGAACCACTTGCGTGTGGCTTCCGATTCCGGCATAGCTGCCGCGGAGAGAACCACGGCCCCGCCGCTGTGCACCCCCGACGGCGGCCGCCCCGCACCCCCGGTAGGCCCGCCGTTCACGGCCCC
>CAZUVX010000114.1:0-7826 GCA_964623865.1 uncultured Spirochaetaceae bacterium
GCACTACGCTTTCTGTTGACCATCGCGCCGATACGGCGTACTGTAGTAGCGGCTCTTCGGATCTCGTGATTGACTTTCTCTGCTCCCCGTCACCGGTTCAAGCAAGACAAAGAAATCCGCTCTTCCGAGGTACACCAAATGTCTGCTTGGAGCAGAAGGGAGTTTTCGCATGGCCACAAAACTGTATGTCGGCAACCTCAACTATCAGACTCAGGAGCACGAGCTTCGGGAGCTGTTCACCCCCCATGGCGAAGTCCTGTCCGCCAATGTCGTCACCGATCGTGACACGGGCCGTTCACGCGGCTTCGGGTTCGTAGAGATGGCAACCGAGGAAGAGGCCCGCGCTGCAGAGCGCGCGCTGAACGGTCAGGACTTCGACGGACGGCAACTCAAGGTCAACGAGGCAAAGCCCCGCAACAACGACCGCGATCGTCGCTGGTAGTTCCGGAACGCGCCGTTCTTTCACATCGACGAGGCTGTCCCGCCATAGGGGGCAGCCTCGTTTTTGTATGTGGGACGCCGACACGCACCTCCGCGAAGCGGGTCCCAACCCCGTTGGGACATTATCGTGCCGCGGCCCATTCAAGTACCGGATCGAATCGGTGGGGGCGACGCCCGTGTGAAGCGGTGATCCCAAACGGCCACCGGACGCGACCGAGAGTATTGGGGAGGCCACTGCCCTCCCTATGACAGTAGAACTGGATTCTGAACACAAATCCAAATGCCCGACCGGACAGATCTGCTCCTCAGCATCTTCCAGCGGCCCTCATCTAAGCGCCGATCCTTCTTTCCACGCTATTCTTGTCTCCCTGCGGGCAAACAGCGCCGAGAGCAACGCCTTATCCACAGCAGGGGACATCACGGAGAACGACGGGACTTCCATCTTGTCCAACCGACGTCCTCGCATCAGCGCTCGGATCCTCGGAGAGCAGCTTCGGCCACGAGCGCCTTGATCACCTGCCTGGCCATGAAGGTCAGCGCTTTGCCGCGGTACGCGAAGTTGTTGAAGGTGCCGATGATGTGCGATTCGGTGCCCGGATGGAAGAACATGAACGCACCGGTGACGCCGACGGTCGGGAATCCCATATGGACGTCGTCGCTGATCATCCGCTCCAACATCTCGTAGAAGACGTCGTAGAGACCGGATGTTTGCATTAGCAGGTGCCGGATGGTGATGTCGTTCGAGTAGTCGCGGCCCCGATAGACGTGCAGCCCCTTCATCAGGTCGGCGTCGAGGTAGGCTCCTATCCTGTCCGTGAAGTCGAGCTCGCCGCGCTCGTACAGCATCGCGATCAGCGTCGCGGTGAACAGCTTTCCGACGCTCGCAAGGTGGTTCGGTTGGTCGGCGTGAACAGTCGAGTCGTTCCCCCTTGCCGCAACGCTCATGTCAGTGCCGACCCTCTCCGACTGCACCAGGAGATAACTCATGCACGCGCCGGCGGACGCACCGACGCACGCGCCGGCGCCTACCCCCCACCCTTGCCCCGCCCCTCCGCATCCGCTACTGTCCGACTATGCCGCGGAGACGCAACAGTTCTCAGATCATCGGGAGACGGGTGTGAACTCGCATGTGCGCGCGGGGCTGCACCGGGTGTGGCGTGCCCTGTGGGGTCCGGTCCTGGTGATCCTGCTTTCCCTGCTGAGCCCCTTCGCGCCCGCTACGGTGGTGGGGACGGAGGTCCTGCCCTGGATCCCCCGGCTCGTGTGGCCGGCGGTGCCGGCCCTTGCCGCAGTCTTCGCCCGGAACCGGGTGTTCTTCCTGTCCATTGCGGCGGCGCTGACCTGGGTCTTCCAGGAGCCCGCGGTTGTTGAGGCTGCCGGCGGGACAGGCGCGCTTCCCCTGTCGGTGCTGCTTCCGCCGGTGCTGGTTGTCTTCACGGTGCTTCCGGAGCGCGGGATACTCAGCCGACCGGGGATTCTCCGCTGGGGGATCCTGATACTCCTGCTCGGCTCGGCCCTGGCCTGGGGGCGGGCTGCCGAGGCGTCCTGGGCGGCGCGGGTCGCGGAAACCCTCACCCTGGCGCGGATCCCGATCCCGGGCGTTTCCCTCTCCATCCTGCAGGCCGGGTACATTGTGGCGGCGGCCGCGCTCCTGGGATTTGCGCTGGCGCGGGGCCGCTTGAGCGACGGCCTAGCCCCGGCGTACCTGGCGGCGCAGGCAATTGCGGCGCAGGGAGTGCTTCTGCAGACGGCGTTCCCGGTCGCCGCCGCTTCCAGCACCGCCGCCGCTGCAATTGCGGGTCTGATTGCGGTGGTTTTGGATGCCTACGCCCTCGCCTACAAAGACGCCCTGACGGGGCTGCCCGGCCGTCGCGCCCTGGAAGAGTACGGCCGGCGTCTCGGCAGACGCTACGCCGTGGCCATGGCGGACATCGATCACTTCAAGCAGTTCAACGACACCCACGGCCACGCCGCCGGTGACCAGGTCCTCCGCATGGTCGCCACGCGCCTTGCCGCCGCGCGCGTGCCGGGGCGCGTCTTCCGCTACGGCGGCGAGGAGTTCACCATCATCTTCAATCATGACGATGTGGACGGCGTTGCCGCAGCTCTGGAGGACCTTCGCAGCAGAGTCGCCGGCACTCCCTTCGTGTTGCGGGGTGCGACCCGGGGACGCGACCGCTCCGGAAAGAGCCGCCGTAGCCGCGGAGGGAAGAAGCACGGGATGACGGTAACCGTGAGCATCGGCTTTGCCATACATGAAGGCTCCGACCGCAGTGTGGAGGAGACGCGGGAACGAGCCGATCAGGCGCTCTACCAGGCAAAGAAGAAAGGGCGAAACCGCGTGGAAAGGGCGGATGCGTGAGCGGCGCGCAGGGCCGCTACGCCCGATGCGCGGCGAGGTGTCGCAGTAGCGAAATCCCGATACCCGGGCGCTCCGGGTGGATGAGTACCTGCAGCCCGCCGGAGAGGCCGTCGTCGCGAAATACCGGGACGGTGACAACCGGTACGCGGGCCAGACTCGCCGGCGCCGTGAGGGCCAGAATGCGGCTGCGGAAGTCGACTCCCGCTTCGGCCACGGGCGGTGCAACGACGTGCGTTGTAGGAGAGACAACGGCATCGTACTCGCTGAGGAGGCTCCGCAGGTGCTCCTCGGTGCGCCGCTGCACCTCCCGGGCGCGGTCCCGCACCTCCTGCGGCCAGTGCGCTCCCCGCTCAATGAGAAGGCGAACCCGCTCTTCGTAGCGCCCGCCGAAGTGCCGCAGGTAGGGTTCGTGCACGTCATAGGCGTCGCTACTGCCAATGACGTTGTACGCCGTCACGTGGTCGCGGCTCGAAGCGCGGAGATAGTGATCCAGCTTCTTCGCTTCCGCTTCGGCGGCAGGAGTCGCGCCGGAGAGGAGCGTGACGGCATCTTCATACAAGCGCCGCATGTGTGGATCCCCCACGACATCCTCGCGGGGGCTGTAGATGGTGCGACCCGTCCAGGTGTCCGGAGAGAGGTCGACATCCGCATCCACGGAGGCAAGGGCCTCCCAGAAGGTGGCGGCGTCCTCGGGTAGGCCGGTGAACCAACCGACGGTATCGAAGGTTCGAGAGAGGGGGAAGACGCCCTCGCGAACGAGCGCGTTCGGCTCCAGTCGCACCCCGTAGATGCCGCAGAGCGCCGCGGGAACGCGGACGGATCCGCCGGTGTCCGTGCCGAATGCCAGAGGTACAATTCCCCGGCCTACCGCCCAGGCAGAGCCGCTGGAGGATCCGCCGCTGATCCGGTCACCGTCCCAGGGGTGCGGCACGTTCCCGTAGTGAGCGTTCACACCGTCCAGGCCGTAGGCAAACTCATTCAGGTGCGTCTTCCCGACGAATACCGCTCCCAGACGGTCCAGGGCGCCCTTCATGCGACAGTCCCGCGATGCATTACCGCGCACCTCCGGAAGGAAGGTGCCGCCCGCCCTGGTGGGAAGACCGGCAACATCGAAAAGATCCTTGAGCATGTATGGAATACCGGACAACTCCAGAGTGCCGGCGTTCCGAAAGGCGCTGCGCAGCGCTTCGGTGTCTACCAGGTGGGCAATGCACGTCCCCTTCGTCGAGGGAGAGACCGCGTCGAGAGCCCCGGCAATTGTGTCGGCCGCGTGATCCGGACCCCTCCGCAGGACCTCGATCCACGCTCGGAATGAGTTGGACTGCGCATCCCGGCGAGTGGTGTGTACGTCAGCCATACGGCCTTCGAGCCTACGCCATGCGGAGGGAAGCGGCAAGTGCGGATGGCGAAACCGGGAAATCCTGATACACTTTGTGGGCACCTCGAAGCAGGGAGTCACAGAGTGCGAAGAATCGATCTCACCAGGCAACGCAAGTCTCACTTCACCGCACGGCGGAAGCCTCAGGTGGTGGAGCTCTCACCGGCGACGTACGTCATGATCGAAGGTACAGGAGACCCCAGCAACACCAGGGAGTTCGAGGAGAAGACGCAGCTGCTTCACAATCTGGTCGGCCGCATCCGGACCATCGGCGGAAGCGGCGATCGGAATCTGGCGGTTCCCCCCCTCGAGGCGTTGTGGTGGACGGAGAACCCCGAGGACTTCTCTCTGCAGAACCGGGACCTCTGGAAGTGGACGGCAATGCTCATGGTGCCGGACTTCGTGACCCGGGACGACTTCGAGCGCGCCCGGGAGAGCTTGACCCACGGGCGGGATGACGACGCTCTCGTGGCGCTTCGCCTGGGAACACTCCAGGAGGGGTTGTGCGTCCAGGTTCTGCACGTCGGTCCCTACTCCGAGGAGGGAGCTACACTGCGCCTCCTGAACGACTTCATGGAGTCCAGGGGATACAGGACGCGGGGTAAGCACCACGAAGTCTACCTGGGGAATCCGCGAAAGGTTGCCCCCGAGAAGCTGCGTACCATTGTCCGGCGTCCGGTTGAGCCGGCGTCCGGGTGAGCCGGCGTAGGAGCGGGCGGTCCTGAGCCGCCGCGCCGTGACGCTGAGACGGTTCCATGGCTATCTTCCTCTGACATGAAGCCCAGTCCCATTCGCGTTCGCGGCGCCCGGCAGAACAACCTCAAGGAGATCTCCGTCGATATTCCTCTGGGCGCGGTGACCGTGGTTACCGGCGTTGCCGGGGCGGGAAAGTCCTCGCTGGCCATGGATGTACTCTACGCGGAGGGGTATCGGCAGTACGTCGAGACCTTTTCGCCCTACGCCCGGCAGTTCCTAGCGCAGCTCGAGCGTCCGGATGCGGATGAGATCGACGGAGTGCTTCCGGCGGTCGCGGTGGGCCGCGCCGGTCAGGTCCGGACGTCCCGGTCAACCGTCGGAACCGTAACCTCCGTGGATGACTATCTGCGTTCCCTCTTTGCACAGACGGCGACGCTGCACTGTCACGGCTGTGGCCGTCCCGTCGTGGAATCCACGACGCAGAGCATCGTCGAGTGGTTGATTGCACAGCGGAGCGGCGCACGCCTGCACATCTGTTTCGAGCGCCCCCTCGGGGGAGCGGACCCCGACCTGGTCCGGCGGGGCCTTGCAGAATCGGGGTTCACCCGGGTCTGGGAGCGCGGTCGCCCGGTGCGACTGGAAGAGGCCCGCCTTTCCGGTGAAAGCGACCGGGTCACCGTCGTCGTCGACCGCCTCCGCTGCGAGCCCTCCGCCAGGGAGCGTCTGACCGACTCGGTGGAGACCGCCCTGGAACACGGCCGCGGGCGCATGCTGGTCCCGGCCGAACCGCTGCGGTTCAGCAGGGACTACCACTGCCCGTACTGTGACATTTCCTACACCCATCCCCGAAGCGCGGACTTCTCCTTCAACAACCCTGTCGGCGCCTGCCCAACCTGTCGCGGCTTCGGCAGGATCATCGACATTGATCCCGACCTCGTGGTCCCGGATACGACGCTGTCCCTCTCTGAAGGCGCCGTTCGCCCCTTTCAGAGTGCGACCTTCGAGCAGGCGCACGAGGAGATGCTGGATTACGCCAGGCGGGTCGGCATTGCGACGGACAAGCCCTGGATCGCCCTGGGCGAGGAGAACCGCCGCCTCCTCTGGGAAGGGGACCGCCGGAACGGCTGGGACGGGATCCACGCCTTCTTCCGCTTCCTCGAGGGCAAGCGCTACCGAAAGCACGCGCGGATCTTCCTGTCCCGGTATAGACGCTACCTCACCTGCCCCGACTGCGGCGGGACGCGCCTGAAGGACTACGCCGATCACTTCTTTCTCGAGGATACGTGGACCTTTCCACAGCTGCAGAACGTGATGGTGTGTGAGCTGCGGGAGATCTTCGACGGAATCGACGAGACCGACCGCGATCGGGCGGCACGCCTCCTTATTGCGAACATAGCCGCTAGGTTGCGGTTCCTCGATGAAGTCGGTCTGGGCTACCTGACCCTCGGCCGGCAGGCCAGAACGCTTTCCGGCGGCGAGACGCAGCGAGTCACCCTGGCAACGGCGATCGGCGCGTCCTTGTCGGACACCCTCTACGTGCTGGATGAGCCCTCCGTCGGCCTTCACGCACGCGACAAGGATCGTCTTGCGGCGGTGCTGCGGGAGCTCTCGCACCGGCGGAACGCCATTGTCGTCGTGGAGAACGACTGGGCTTTCATTGCTCAGGCGGATCACGTCGTGGATCTGGGCCCCGGTGCCGGCCATCGCGGCGGCTCCGTCCTCTACCAGGGTCCCCGGGAGCGCTTTCTCGAGAAGAGCGACTCGCCCACCGTGCGGTACCTCCGGGCCGCCCCTCCCGCTGTGAAGGGGCCGGCGGAGACCCGGGCCGATCGGGGGCGCGCCGTTGCGATTGCCGGGGCCGCAGAGCACAATCTTCAGGATATCGATGTCAACGTACCTCTCAACGCCCTGGTGTGTATCACCGGTGTAAGCGGCTCTGGGAAGTCCACCCTGGTGGACGACGTTCTCTACCGCAACGTACTCCGGGAACAGGGGCAGGCGGTCAACGAGCCCGGCCGCTGCAAGGGACTCTCCGGTCTCGAGGGCATCTCCCGGGCGATGCTCGTAGACCAGACGCCCCTGAGTCGCAGCTCTCGCATGACCGCAGCGACGTATCTGAAGGTCCTTGATCCGCTGCGGCGCGCCTTCGCTCAGACGGAGGGCGCAAGGCGGCGCAGCCTCGGGGTCTCCGCCTTCTCCTACAACAGCACCGACGGCGCCTGCCCGAACTGCGGTGGCTCCGGCTTCGAGCGGGTCGAGCTGCAGTTCCTGCCGGACGCCTACGTACGCTGCCCCGTGTGCAACGGACGGCGATTTCGCGGTGAGGTTCTCGAGGTTACCCTTCTCGGGCGCACCATCGGCGACGTTCTGGACCTTCCGGCGGATGTCGTCATGGAGGAGTACGGCGAGATCCGCGGGGTGGCGGAGGCGCTGGAAGCGCTCATCGATCTGGGCCTCGGGTATCTCACGCTGGGGCAGCCGGCGCCGACCCTCTCCGGGGGCGAGGCGCAGCGCCTCAAGCTCGCGCGCTTCCTCTCTGAGGCGAACAGGAGCGCCCACACGCTCTTTCTCCTGGACGAGCCGACGGCGGGCCTCCACCACGCCGACGCGGCGCTTCTCATTGGGGCCCTGGACAAGCTGATCGCCGCCGGGCACAGCGTGGTCGTCGTTGATCACAACCTCCGGATACTCGCCGCGGCGGACTGGGTCATCGATCTGGGCCCCGAAGGGGGCGCCGACGGCGGGCGGCTGCTCTTCACCGGCACCCCTGCAGAGCTCCCGGACACCGATTCCCCCACGAGCCGCGCCTTTCGGAGCTATCTCACCGGGGGGTACGCTCGCGGCGCGGGAGCGGACGCGGCCGGACGCGCGGAGGTGGAGGGGGCCGGTGCACCGCCCGCGTCCGAGACAGATTCCGCCGACACCTCGGTGGAGAGGATCACCTCGGTG
>CAZUVX010000115.1:0-7815 GCA_964623865.1 uncultured Spirochaetaceae bacterium
ACGCCGTGTGGTGGATTCGCCAGGCCATCCTGAAGGCGATCTGCGAGAAGTCTCGCATGATTCGTCTCCCCTTGAATCGTGCCAACGAGCTCGTACAGATCGAGAAGGTCCGGAAGGACATTCAGGGGCAACAGGGCGAGAACGCCGAGATGAAGCGCATCGCCAAGACCCTCAACATGGATGAGGATCACGTTGCGGACCTCATCAACATCTCTCGCGACCTGATCTCCCTGGAGACGCCGGTCTACGCGGAGAAGGATTCGTCCCTGCTGGGAGACTTCGTTGAAGACCAGGGGCATCGGCCGCCGGAGGACGTATTCATTGAGCAGTCCTTGAGGGACGATATCAACGAGGTGCTCCACACGCTCACCGAGAAGGAAGCCGAGATCATTCAGTACCGCTTCGGGCTGAACGGCCGGAGTCCGCTCTCTCTCAAGGAGATCGGCGACAAGTACAACCTCACGAAGGAGCGTATTCGCCAAATCGAGAAGAAGGCGCTGAAGCGGCTGCAGCATCCGAAGCGTAGCCAATATCTCGAAAGTTACATCGCATAACACTCAACGTGTGAAGGCCGACATACCGCCGACCCGCGTGTCCCTCAGTTGACACGCGGGTCGTTTCGTTTTAGCCTTCGCGCAGGCCAAATCAAACATATCATTATATTTTCGGGGGTTAACACGTTTATGGCACGTAAGTACGTCTACTTTTTCGGAGGAGGAAAGGCCGAAGGGTCCAGGGAAATGAAGGACCTGCTCGGCGGCAAGGGCGCCAACCTTGCGGAAATGACGAACGTTGGTGTTCCGGTGCCGCCCGGTTTCACGATTTCCACCGAGGTGTGCGAGTACTACTATGAGCATGACAATAGGTATCCGGATGGGCTCCACGACGAGGTCGAGTCGCACCGTGCAAGACTGGAAGAGATGATGGGCAAGAAGCTCGGGGATCGAAATGATCCGCTTCTGGTTTCCGTCCGCTCCGGAGCCGCCGATTCGATGCCCGGCATGATGGACACGGTACTCAACCTGGGCCTCAACGACGACGCCGTTCAGGGCCTTGCAAAGGTCGCCAATAACGTACGTTTCGCCTGGGACTCCTACCGTCGCTTCATCAACATGTTCGGTGATGTCGTCATGGGCGTCGACCATGAGCACTTCGAGGCTGCCCTCGACAAGATCAAGCAGAACAAGGGCGTGGAGCTCGACACCGAGCTCGACGCGGCGGACCTCGAGGAAGTCGTCAAGCAGTACAAGCACGTCTACAAGAGCCACACCGGCGAGGACTTTCCGCAGGATCCCGATGAGCAGATGTGGAAGTCTATCAACGCGGTCTTCGGTTCGTGGAACAACCCCCGGGCGGTCCAGTATCGTAAGCTCAACGAGATTACCGGGCTCAAGGGCACGGCCGTCACTGTTCAGTCCATGGTGTTCGGAAACCTCGGCGAAGACTCCGGTACCGGCGTATGCTTCTCCCGCGATCCCGCCACCGGCGAGAAGGTCTTCTACGGTGAGTACCTCATGAACGCCCAGGGTGAGGACGTCGTGGCGGGGATTCGCACCCCGATGGCGATTGCCAACCTCGCCGAGAATGAGCCCAAGATTTACCAGCAGCTGGTCGATGTGAAGGACAAGCTCGAGGCGCACTACCAGGACATGCAGGATCTGGAGTTCACCATTCAACAGGGTGTGCTGTACATCCTTCAGACGCGGAACGGGAAGCGCACCGGCGCTGCGGCGATCCGCATTGCCGTCGAGATGTTCAATGAAGGGCTCATCGACAAGGAGCTCGCCATGGAGCGGGTTACGCCGGCTCAGCTCGATCAGGTTTTCCACCCCATGATCGATCCCAAGGCGAGGGACAAGATCAAGGCCTTTGCCAAGGGCCTCAACGCCTCTCCCGGCGCAGCTACCGGACACATTGTGTTCACCGCCGACGAGGCGGAACAGTGGGTGAAGGACGGCAAGAAGGTCGTCCTGGTTCGGAAGGAGACCAGCCCCGAGGACATCGGTGGTATGCACGCCGCCGAAGGCATTCTCACCTCCACCGGCGGCATGACCAGTCACGCGGCGGTTGTCGCCCGCGGTATGGGCAAGCCCGCCGTTGTCGGCGCGAAGGACCTCACGATTGCCAACAAGACGGTCAAGTCCAGGAGCGGTGCCGAGTTCAAGGAGGGCGACTTCATCACCATTGACGGGACGAGTGGAGACCTCTTCGAGGGCCGTCTCGATCTGATTCAGCCGGAAATCTCCGGAGAGCTCTCGACCTTCCTCAGCTGGACGGATGAGATCCGCCACAAGGCGCGACGCCCCAATATCGATCAGGTCGGCTTCAACGTCCGCACCAACGCAGACACGCCGGAAGACGCCAGGCGCGCGCGGGAGTTCGGTGCCGAGGGGATCGGCCTGTGTCGCACCGAGCACATGTTCTTCGAGGAAGGCCGGATCAAGATCTTCCGCCAGATGATCGTTGCCGAAACCAAGGAAGCCCGGGAGAAGGCCCTCGAGAAGCTCCTGCCCTACCAGAAGGAAGACTTCGTCGGCATCTTCAAGGCCATGGACGGCCTGCCGGTCACCGTGCGGCTCCTCGACCCACCCCTCCACGAGTTCGTGCCGACGGACGAGGACGACATCAAGGAGCTCGCCGGGGACACCGGCGTCACCGTTGACACCCTGAAGGCGAAGATCGACAGTCTGCACGAGTTCAATCCCATGCTCGGCCACCGCGGTGTCCGCCTGGGTATCACCTATCCCGAGGTGTACGACATGCAGGTCGAGGCGATCATGGAGGCGGCCGTAGAAGTCAAGAAGGGCGGCGGCGACGTGCAGCCCGAGATCATGATTCCCCTCGTGGGTTCCAAGAAAGAGTTGGCAGTCATGAAGGAGAACGCTGAAGGTGTCGTGAAGAAGGTGCTGGAGAAGCACAACATGAAGATCGACTACCTCATCGGAACCATGATCGAGATTCCGCGGGCGGCGCTCATTGCCGATCAGATCGCAGAAGACGCCGAGTTCTTCAGTTTCGGAACCAACGACCTCACGCAGCTGACCTTCGGCTTCTCCCGCGACGATGTCGGCTCCTTCCTGCCGCAGTACGTTGAAGACGGCATCCTGGAGGAGGACCCCTTTGCGGTTCTGGACCAGGAGGGCGTCGGACAGCTCGTGAAGCTTGGAACCGAGCGCGGTCGAAAGACCAATCCGAAGCTCAAGGTCGGGATCTGCGGGGAGCACGGCGGCGAGCCGAAGTCCGTAGAGTTCTGCTACAAGGTGGGAATGAACTACGTGTCATGTTCGCCGTACCGCGTCCCCATTGCGCGCCTCGCCGCGGCGCGGGCCGCGACGGAGAACAAGTAGCGAACGGTATCGCAAGGAACGCGTGAAACCGCGCAAACACCAGGGGCTGCCTCGACACGCGGGGCAGCCCTTGCTTTTTCCAGCCGGGATGCCGACCCCGACAGCCGGCAGAACAGGATCAATGCCATGAATACGTACAAGGGACCGACGGGACACTTCATTGATGGCGAGTTCGTCTTTCCAGAAGAGGCGGAGCGTATCGCCGTCGTGAATCCGGCTGATCGCAGCGTCGTCACGGAGGTGCCCGACGGCCGAGAGGAAGATGTCGACCGCGCCGTCGCCTCGGCCCTGCGCGCCTACCGGCAGGTGTGGCGCCGCACGACGCAGCGCGAGAAGGGGCGCTATCTCCTGGCGATCTCCCGACGCCTCGAAGAGCGCGCGGAGGAGCTCGCCCAGCTCGAGACTCTGGAGAACGGGAAGCCTATTGCGCAATCCCGGATGGATGTGGGAGAGGCCATCCGCAACTACCGCTACTACGGCGGGCTGGCCGACAAGATCCACGGCATCACCATTCCCGAACGGGACGGCCTCTTCGACTACACGGTTCGTGAGCCGTACGGAATCGTGGGCTCGATCATTCCGTGGAACTGGCCGCCCATGCACACTGCCGACTTCACCGCGGCGCCTCTTGCCGCGGGAAACGTCGTCATCATCAAGCCGGCTCCGGAAACGCCTCTCTCGACCCTCGCCTTCGCGGAGATCTGGCAGGAGATTCTCCCGCCGGGGGTGGTGAGCGTCGTGACCGGTGCGGGGACCGCCGGGATCCGCCTGACCACGCATCCGGAGGTTCGCAAGATCGCCTTCACCGGCCACGACGCGACCGGGGCGAAGGTGGCCCAAGCGGCGGGGACCCAGGTCAAGAGCGTCATGCTCGAGCTCGGCGGGAAGAATGCCAACATCGTTCTTCCGGATGCGGATCTGGACGCAGCCGCAACCGGAGCGGTCCAGGCCTTCCTCAAGAACACCGGCCAGGCGTGCACCGCCGGATCGCGCCTTCTGGTGCACGAAAATATCTACGACGATTTCATGCCACGGGTCCGGGCCCGCCTGGAGCAGGTCCGCATTGGTCTCGGCACCGATGAGTCGAACGATCTCGCGACCCTGGCCTCCGAGCGGCAGTACACGAAGGTGCGCGAGTACATAGAGATCGGGAAGCAGGAGGGGGCGACGGTCTTCTTCGAAGGGACGCTCCCCGAGGGGTTGCCCAACGGCTACTTCGTGCCTCCCGTGGTCTTCACCGATGTTGCCCAGTCAATGCGGATCTGCCGGGAGGAGATCTTCGGCCCGGTCCTGACGGTCCAGAAGTTCGCCTCCGTGGCGGAGGCGGTCGAGATGGCCAACGGGACGCCCTACGGCCTCACCGCCGCTGTCTGGTCGGAGAGCATGGCTGTTGCCAACCGTCTTGCCCGGGAGCTGGAAGCGGGGATCGTCTTTGTGAACAACTACGCCAACAGCACCTTCCTGGGGGCGCCCTTCGGCGGCTTCAAGAAGAGCGGTATCGGCCGGAAGCTCGGCCTGGACGACACCATCATGGAGTTCACCCAGTCCAAGACCGTGCGAACCTCCATTTCGCCCGCAACCCTGGACGAGATCGATGCGCGCTACCGGTGAGCGGGGCCGGCGCGCTCTTACGGTCGGGGGCGGCCCCGTTGCCCATGCGGTGACGCCCTCCGCGAGAGCGGTTGGTCGCCCCGCCCGGCGGGGGGCTCGGGGCACACCGTGATCATCGACATACACTCTCACATCTATCCCCCCTCCTACCTGGATCTCCTGGCCCGGCGGAGCGAGATCCCCCGGGTCGAGACGCACGGCGACGGCCGCCACCTGGTGATCTTTCCCGATGAAGCGCGGGCCCTCGGCGGGACTGTTGCCATGACGCCGGCTTTCTGGGAGCTGGAGGAGAAGGCGGCGTTCATGGAGGCGGCGGGGATCGATCTTTCGGTGATCAGCCTGGGCAACCCCTGGCTCGATTTCCTGCCCGCTGAGGAGGCGCCGGAGGCGGCTCGCGGCGTCAACACCGAGCTGGATGAGCTTGCCGGCGGGAGTGAAGCCTTTCGCGCCCTGGGCGTGCTCCCAATGCAGACCCCGGAGGCCGCTGCCCGGGAGGTTGCGTTCGTCGGGGAGCGCCGTAATCTCTCCGGTGTGATCCTGGGCACCCGGGCCGGGAATGCTCCGTTGGACGCGCCGCAGGTGGAACCCGTCTGGGCGGCCCTCGAGGACGCCGGGCTTCCGGTCTTTCTGCATCCCCACTACGGCCTCGGGTACGATGAGATGACCGGGCGCGGCCACACCATGCCGCCGGCTCTCGGTTTCCCCTTCGAGACGACCACCGCCGCGGTGCGGCTCATCCTGGACGGCCTCCTGGACCGCCATCCGAAGCTGCAGATCATCCTGGCCCATGCCGGGGGGACCCTTCCGTTTCTGGCCGGCCGCCTGGAGAAGTGTGTCTCCGTCGACGCCGCAGCCCGGGCGGAGTTGAAACGTCCCTTCCGGGAGTACCCGCCCATGCTCTTCTACGACGCCGTCACCTACGCCGTAGAGCCGCTTCGCGCCCTGATCTCCCAGGTTGGGAGCGACCGGGTGATGTTCGGGACGGACCACCCCTTCGGCATTGCCGACCCGGAGCTGAGCCTGTCGGTGATCGACGCTGCCTGCGAGGGGGAGGAGAAGCGCGAAGCGCTCCGGTCGGGAAACGCCCGGCGGCTTCTGTGATCCCGGCTTCCGTTACCGCGGCAGCTTCCGTGGACGCGGGATCACCGGTGAAGTGGTGCCGAGATTGTTGATGCCCGGCGCCCGGCCACCTACAATCACCGCATGTCTTCAACGATCATCCGGAACGTCCGAATCCTTACGGTTTCCCGCAGTCCCGCTACTCGGAGCTACTATCCGCGCGGTGAGATCCGGATTGACGGCAACACCGTTACCGAAGTAGGGGAGACGGTACGCCCCGAGGCCGACCGGATCATGGACGGGGAGGGTATGCCGGCCATGCCCGGCCTCATCAACGGTCACAACCACTTCGAGCAGTCCTTCATGAACGGCACGGTGCGACTCTACACCGGAACCACTGCGGAGTGGATCCGGGACTTCAAGATTCCCATGACCGGGCTCATGGAGCGCAGTGATTACTACCTCAGCGCCATGCTGACCTGCATCCACATGATCCGGAGCGGCGTCACCACGAGCATCAGTCACATCTGCCAGCAGTCTGCGGAGAAGCTCGCGGACTACGGCGTTGCCGAGACGGTTCGTGCGGTCACCGAATCCGGGGTTCGTTCCGTCGTGCCCATCGGCCTGGCCGGGAAGAATGAGCCGGAGGAGTTCATTGTCTCGGCGGAGGACTAAGCCGGGGCCCTGCGCAGCTGGTACGACGAGTGGAACGGAGCCGCCGACGGGATCGCCCCGATCACCGAGCTCATGGAGGCGGGCTGCACCGTCGGCCTCGGCCAGGACGGCTGCATGGGGGATACCCAGGACCTCTTCAAGGAAATGCGCAACCTCGCCTTCACGCAGCACTACCGGAAGCGCGACAAGCACCTGTTTCCGCCGGGCAAGCTCATCGAGATGGTGACCGTCGATGCAGCGCGCACCATGATGTGGGACAATGAGATCGGTTCCCTGGAGCGCGGCAAGAAGGCGGACATCGTCCTCATCGATCTTCAGGATCCCAAGTTCGTGCCCCTCCTGAACATCCCTGCGAGCATTGTCTACCAGTGCGCGCCGGAAAACGTGCGGACCGTCATCATCGACGGGCGCCTTCGAACCTTGGGCATCCGTCTATCGACTTGATTGAGCTTCAATGAGTAGTCTTCTTTGGGATCGATGCCTACGGCCCCGGCTGCGGACGACCCTTGCCGGGTAGGGGGAAGCCGCCACGAGGGGACCCGCACCTCGCAAGGGGAGGAACATGAAAGACATACGCAACTTCGTGGAACTGCGGAACGGGATCGGCACCGCCGGTCAACCGACGCGGGAACAGTTCCAGCTCGTGGCACGGGCAGGGTATCGCCACGTCATCAATATCGGGATGCCCGACCATCCCGAGTCGATCTCCGACGAAGGCGACCTGGTCACCTCCCTAGGGATGACCTACGTGCACATTCCGGTGCCCTTCGAGGCGCCGAGGCCCGAGCATGTGCGCCTCTTCTGCCGCATGCTGGAGGCGGTCCGGGGGGAACCGGTCTTCGTACACTGTCTCATGAACCATCGGGTCACCGCCTTCGTGTACCACTACTTCACCAAGGTGGCGGGTTACAGTGAGGAGGCTTCCCGTTCGCCCATGTTCGACCGGTGGGAGCCGAACGAGATTTGGTCCCACGTATTGAGATGGTCGCGGGAGGAGATAGGTCTGTAGCGCGTGGCTTCGGGTGGTTTCGCGTCGGCCGGACGCCGCCCATCGGTCTTCGCCCCGCTTGACGTATCCCGAAGCTTGTTGGATGAAGCAGCAGAACACTTTCGGGCGTAGGGA
>CAZUVX010000116.1:0-4868 GCA_964623865.1 uncultured Spirochaetaceae bacterium
CATCACCATTTTCATCTTCGCCATTGCCGTTGCCATCGCCATTGCCGTTACCGAGGTCGTCGAAAATACCCTGACAGGAAACGGTCATGACCATCAGGAGAGCTACAACCACAGCAACGGCGAGGTTGATACATCCAAAACCTTTTATACACATCACACACACTCCTCTTTGCTTGAAAGCCGATAGGTCTTCCGAATCTCCAGGGCGGGCATCAACGGCTCTTTCAGGTTTTCTTGATTCACGGGACCTCCGGCCGGCGGGAACAGGGTCCCCTGCCACCTTGCCCTCGCTATCCGTTTCCGCACCAGCGTTCGCCTTCCGCACGAGCGTTCGCCGGCCACCCACCCAGCCGTCGCAACCCATCCTGCTTGATGGACGAATTATCTCACCTAACAGAGGGTAGGTCGTCCCGAAATGAGAAATGGGACGTTCTATTTCTCTCGTGCGGAAGCGAATTATCGGCTACACTGGGGCATGCGCCTCCTGGGCTTCGTAGCGGCGCTTGGGGCGATCCAGGGACTGCTTCTTTGTGCACTCATTTTTTTCAGGCACCGCAGTCGGACCCACCTGCCGCTCGCCCTTCTGCTATTCGCGTTTTCTCTGCGCCTGGGGACAATTCCGTCATGGAGTCCTGCCGTTCTGCTGCAGTCCCCGTGGCTCCTGCCGGCCACTACACCACTGCCCTTCCTCTTCGGTCCGCTTCTGTGGTGGTACATGTACGAATTGTGCTCCGGTGGACGGCGTCCGAAGCTGCTTCCCCTGCACTTCGTACCCTACGCCCTGGGGGTGGCATCGGCGGTTCTGGGCGTCATCGTGCGGACTGAAGCGGGGCACGCCGAGTTCGTGGCCGCGCTCTTCGGTGGTCGGCAGCTCCTCACGGTGCTCGTACCGAACGCAGCCAAGGTGGGCCTCACTATCGTGTACCTCGGCCTCGCCGGACGCATCCTGTTCGGTCGGCAAGGACGAGGGCTGCCGCCGGCTCTTCGGAGGTGGGCGGGCACCCTCGCAGTCGCATCCTTGCTCTCGTTCATACCGTACGCCTACGTGGCCCTTGATCCACGCCCGTCGGCACTCGTTCCGGAGGGCTCGGTCGGACCCTTCGTGCTGGTGGCCGCCGGCATGGCAGTACTCATCTATACGGTTTCGCTCATGATCATGGCACAACCGGAACCTGCGGGTTGTGCCGACCACGGGATACAGTTGCGCAGGTTCACCATACCGGAGGATCAGTGCGTTGCAATTGCGGATCGAGCGCGCCAAGTGCTCGACGAAGGTGAGCTCCAGAACCCCGATCTTGCGCTCGCGACGCTTGCCGAACAGATTGGTGTTCACCCCAATCGCCTGTCGGCAGCCATGAACTTCGTGTTTGGGATGTCCTTCAGGCGGTATATCAATCGCAGACGCGTGGAATACTTCATGGAACGCGCCGGCGTCGGGGTGTTGTGTCACGGCTCCATCCTGGATCTGGCAATGGAGTCCGGTTTTCCCTCCAAGAGTACGTTCAACCGTGAGTTCAAGGAGATCACCGGCATGACGCCGAGCGAATGGGTGCGGACGGCGAGTAGGTGTGGCGAGAGCTTCGCACCGGATCGCACGGCTCCGCCGTGAAAGAGCGGTCTGAGCTCGGAGGGAGCCGCCCCTGTGCGTGAATTGCCGGCGTGATTACGTTGAGGATAGGAGGAACACATGTACTACCTTGAAGGAGAGCGTGTGGCGGAAGCCCTCAAGGGCCTCATCAGCGAGAAACATCAGCAACACCATCACGAAACCGATCTCACTGTTCGGGAGGTCTACCGTGTTACCGGCGGCGGTGCCGTGGACTTCGGCGGCTCCGAGGAGGAAGTGGCCCCGCGGGAGCGTGTGGTGCCCAGGAAGGAAAGCCCCGAGGACAAGTATGGTTGGTGGGCCCTGTCGGCGGGCAGCTACGTCATCCGCTTCAACGAGGTGCCGACGCTGCGGAGTGACCAGATCGCCTTCATCCAGCCCCACGAGCGCCTCATTCGCGCCGGCGCCATGCACGCATCGTACTACTTCCGGGAAGAGCGGGAGTACATTGAGACGATGATTCTGGTCGGCAGCGGCGGGATCCACATCAAGGAGAACGCGCGGGTTTCCAAACTGTTGATTCTCCAGCTGGGTGAGTAGAAGCGCGGGCAAACGGGCGGCTCGGGCCGCAGCGGGTGCCGCGCCTGCGAAGCGGGAGAGACGTTTCCGCCGGCGGCGGGGGCGCGGCGCTCATCACCGTCACCGTGGGCGCGCGATCACGATCTGGGATGGAACTCCGAAGGCGGATACGATCCGGTTCTCTTCGATCTCCCACAGTGTCTCGTGCATGTAGTCGGTAATGTCGAGAGGCCGGCACCCGCCCAGCATGGTCGGGGAGACTCGCTGCACCTGTGACCAGAGTCCGCTAATGGTGCGCTGGAGGGTGTTGGCGCCGTGGGTCAGGCAGACAAGGCAGAGCAAACCATGCGTGGCCAGGAGCCGGTGTGCTTCCACCAGTCCGCGATAGATGGGTTCCTCCGGAAGGAGATCGAAGACGTAGGTTGCAATGAAGCGGTCGTAGAAGCCCTTTGGTTCGTCGAACCTGAGCTCGCCGTCGGTCCGGACCACCCGTGCCCTTCGGTCGAAGTTCTCGAGATTGTCCTGCGCCAGGCGAACCATGGTCTCACTCACGTCGACACCGAGATAGCGCGTTGTGGTGGGGAAGCTCTCGGTGAAGAGCTTCCGGGCGAAGCCCCCTGTCCCGCAGCCGAGCTCGAAGACGTTGCAGGCCGAGACGAAATCCCCGCGGCTCTGTAGCTCCGCTCGGGCCGGGTCCTCGTGGCGGTGAGCTTCCTGGCGCTGCCCATACCGATCGTAGAACCTGCGGGCCTGCTCGGGCGTCAAGCCCTCGTTGGTTGTTCTCATAAAACCAGCATACTCACGGCGCAACGCGATCTCAAGCCGGGCGGGCTCGAGAAGCGAGACCAGACGCCGGACCGCACGACCATCCCGGGGACCGGCAACACATGAGGTCGGCGTGGCCGTGGCGGGCACTCTCCTGATGCGGCGAGGCGCCACCGCCATGGAGGAGAGCCGGCGTGCGGGGGAGGTTCTGCGGACTCTGATCCTTGGCGGTTGGTTCCTTGCGGCTGCGGGAGCTTCAATGGTACGCGTAATCCCCGCGCCCCGGCGCGGCGCCGTCACCGCCGGCACCCGGCTCCAGGTGGGCCGAAGCGCCTAGCGAGACCACGCGTCCCGGCACTCCTGCACGGTAGTTACGTGGAGGTCAATGACCCTCTGCAGGGGGCGCTGATATCCTCCGGCGAGGTTCCAGACAACCGGTATCCCCGCGGCCCGGGCAAAACGGAAGACCCTACGGTCTCGCAACTTCATCTGCTCGGTTGAGAGCGCCCCTCCAAGGGGATCGTTGACGTGGGGGTCCGCTCCCGCCTGATAGAAGAGAATGTCCATGCCCGTGAAGCGGCGCTCCAGCTCCACGGCGAGGGCCGCGATCCAGGGATCCGCCTCGCCGTCCACGACGGTTTGATCCGGCAGGGCGCGGCGTCCGGCTGCGCGGCCCGATCGCACATCTCCAAAAGAAAGATGAGTTACATAGTCGATGCCGACGCGCCTGATGATGTCGTCCGTCCCGTTGCCGTAGTGGACATCCAGGTCTACGATGCCGATCCTTCGCGCCGCCCCGTCCCGGTGCAACATGATGGCTGCGATCATGAGACCGTTGAAGGTGCAGAACCCCATTGCCGCGTCATACGCGCCGCGGAGAATGGCCTCCACGTGGCGCCGGTCGTGGGCGAGGGCGAGCTCGTCGACAGTCAGGGGTCGCCGGTCCGAGACGACACCCATGAAGGGCTCGTCCGCGAGGGCTGCAAGCACCACTGCCGGCTTTCCGGCGCTCGGTGAGAAGCTGCTGTTCTCCCGGGCGCTCTGGGCGGCGTTGTAGAAGGTTCGCAGGGCGAAAGTGCTCATGTCACGCGCTCCCAGGGCCGTGGGCATCGACCCGGATCTCTCTTCGTCGATACCGTTCCTCGGTTGTTGCCTTGACTATGTATCATGATGGACGCCGCAGGCAAATCCAACGTATCCCGAAGCTTGAACTGCTCCACGGTGGCGGTATTGAATCGCGCTCCGAAATGACGTACGGTTAGACAGCTCATAAAGTGGTACGTTCCCCTGCGGGGACACAGTCGCCGCTGCCTGCTTGACTGGGTAGGTGGTACTACTTGCTGCACCTTCGGCACCCAATGCGGCGGCACTTCCCGCGGAGCGAACGACAGAGGTTGTCCATGGACGACTCCGAGAAAGACGTGCGGGATGCGATCGATCGCACACGGTCGGCATACGAGACTTTCATGAGTAATTCAGTGCTGCGGAGCAGCGTGCGTGACCTCGCCCTTGACGATACGCAGTGGCGGGAGATCGAGCATCTCCTGTCGTACGGTGATGGACGGTGGGAGCAGGAGATCAACGTCTACGGGCTCTACGCGGCGGTGCGCGGCATGCTCCAATTTGCCCACGCCCTGGTCACCGAGGCGCTGCCGCGCATGAAGACGGAAATTGCCCGGCCCCGCGCCCACATCTCTCAGGAGAACCGCGTCGTCCTTCGAATGACCGTCACGAACCTCCAGGACAATGTGAAGACCTTCGTCGAGCGCATCGGCGACTTGTACCGCCTCCTGGTCCCGTACGACGAGAAGCGTAACGGCGAGGCACGGGCGTTCCACAAACAGTTCCCGGAGCTGAAGGAAGAGGACATCTGGGACGTTGAGCGCCGTGTTGAAGCGCTCGAAGAGTCGGACCGTCGGGACTCGTACTGAGGTTAACCGGCTTCAACCCAGAGCCGGCCTCAACCCGGAGCCGGCCT
>CAZUVX010000116.1:4968-7726 GCA_964623865.1 uncultured Spirochaetaceae bacterium
GAGCCGGCCTCAACCCGGAGCCGGCCTGAGGCGCCCGGTGGCGCAGGCGCGTTGCATAGATATTCCAGCCACGCTAATATCCATACACATTCTACAACGACAACTCGGTCTTTTGGGGGACGTATGATGCAGTGGCAGAAGTCTAATGACGCGCTCGGCACGGCCAATCGGGGCAATCCCGCAGAGTCGGGGCTCTGTACGCTGTGCCGGTCCGACTGCAAGGGGAAGTGCGAGGCCTGGATGAGCAGTATGTACGGCCGCGAGATGCTCTATCCGCGGGACTACGGGCTCGTAACCGCCGGCGCCGTGAACACCACGCACATTGGGGTGAAGTACGACTCCCTGCGAATTCAGGGCTACAACTACGGCGCGTACGGGGTTGCCCCGGGGCTCAGTCATACAGCGGACGATTGCGTCTTTCCCAATGTCGATATCTCCACCGAGTTCGGCGTAACCGAGAAGGTGAAGTCCCGCGTTCCCCTGATGACCGGGGCTCTCGGTTCGACCCTGGTCGCGCAGAAGTACTGGGACTCCTTCGCCGTTGGGGCGGCCCTGGTGGGGTTCCCTATTGTCATCGGGGAGAACGTCGTGGGAGTTGATCGGGACTCCGTCATCGAGAACGGCAGGGTCACGAAGGCGCCTGAGCTGGACCGGCGCATTGACACGTATTTGCGCTACTTCGACGGCCATGGCGCCATTATCGTTCAGATGAATGTCGAGGACACCCGCAATGGGGTCGCCGAGTACATTGCTGAGAAGTACGGCGACAAGGTGATCATGGAGTTGAAGTGGGGGCAGGGCGCCAAGGACATTGGCGGCGAGATACAGGTGACCGACCTGGACTACGCGGTATTCCTGAAGGAACGGGGCTACGTGGTGGACCCCGACCCGACCCGACCCGAGGTACAGGAGGCGTTCAAGCACCACGCCATCAAGTCCTTCGCCCGGCACTCACGGCTCGGGTACACCGAGCTCAACTCGCCGGATGAGGTGCGGGAGGTCTTCGAGAAAGCGGTAGACCATCTGCGCTCTCTCGGATACAAGCGGATCACCCTCAAGACCGGCTCCTACGGCATGGAGGGGTTGGCCATGGCGCTGCGTTTCGCCACGGACATGAACCTGGACCTCCTCACGATCGACGGTTCCGCCGGGGGAACCGGGATGAGCCCCTGGAACATGATGGAGTACTGGGGCGTTCCCTCCCTGGTTCTCCACGCCAAGGCGCGGGAGTATGCGAGCATTCTCGAGAAACAGGGACAGCGTGTGGTGGATCTCTCCTTTGCCGGCGGTCTGGCCCGGGAGGATCACATCTTCAAGGCGCTCGCGGTTGGCGCTCCCTACGTGAAGACGGTGTGCATGGGCCGCGCCCTCATGATCCCGGGCTTTCTCGGTTCCAACATAGAAGGCGTTATCCGCCCTGATCGCAAGGCCGCCGTGAACGGCCTGTGGGACAAGCTGCCGCTGTCGGTTGCCGAGCACGGCTCCTATCCCGAGGAGATCTTTGCCTCCTACTACGATGTTCAGGACCGCGTCGGCGCAGCCGAGATGAACAGCATACCCTACGGCGCTATTGCTCTCTGGACCTTCGTCGACAAGCTCGGCGCGGGGCTTCAGCAACTGATGGCGGGTGCCCGGCGCTTCTCCATTCCGGAGATTTCACGAGTGGACCTCTTCAGCGGCAACCGGGAGACCGAGACGGAAACGGGTATTCCCTTCCTCACCGAGGCGGGGAACGAGCGTGCGATCGACATCCTGACCGGCTGACGCGGTCGCCGACCGACGCGGTCGCGACCATGTCTTGCCGGCGCCGGTACCGCCGGCGACCGAGGAGCTTATGATTACCTTCAGCGTTCCGGGTGACCGGATCTACCGAATCGGCCATCTCCTCTGTGACTTCAACGGCACCCTGGCCGTCGACGGCGCGCTTCTGCCGGGGGTCCCGGAGGCATTGACCCGCGTCGCCGAGTCCGTCGCGGTGCACATCCTCACCGCCGACACCTTCGGCACCGTCCGGGAGGCGACGGCGGATCTGCCCGTGCAGGTCGAGGTATTGTCGCCGAACGACCAGGTCGCGGCGAAGGGGCGGGTGGTGGAGCGACTCGGGGCGGAGCACGTTGCGGCCTTCGGCAACGGCCGCAACGACGAGGCCATGCTTCGCGCCGCGGCGCTCGGCATCTGCATCCTCCAGGCCGAGGGAGCCCACGCGGCGACCCTTGCCGCGGCGGATCTTGTCTGCGCCTCGCCCGTCGACGCCGTGGAGCTCCTCCTGAACACCAAGCGCCTCGTGGCGACCCTCCGCAGGTAGCGGGCTGCACCTCCGTTCCGGAGGCGGCAATGCGGGAGCGTGGCGGACGCCGGGGGGCCGCAGAGCTTGCGCGGCGATTGTCCGGCGCCGTAGAGTGTGTCCATGGCGGTGGACAATCTGGGTAAGCGCCTTCGGCAGTCTCACCTTCGCTCCCTTTCGCCGGAAGAGAAGATCCGCCTCAACTTCGAAGAAGCGCGGCGCCTCGTCGAGGTGAACCCCGGCTACGGCCGGCGGCGCTTCGTTGCGCAGTGGCGCCGGCGCAACGGGGGCAACCGTGCGGACGGGTGATCTCATCGGGCATCTCGGCGACGCCGGTGTGACCGTCGTCATTATCGGCGGCGTGGCCATGCGCCTCTACGACAGTCCCCGCGTTACCCAGGACCTCGACCTTGTCGTAGGAACCGCCGATTCCCTATCCGCGCCTCAAGGCGCGCGCACACGTCGTCGACCTCT
>CAZUVX010000117.1:0-7693 GCA_964623865.1 uncultured Spirochaetaceae bacterium
CTGCAACCTTTCCGCCTCTCCCGTGTCGTACCTGGTATCATGAAGAGAGAATACCGTTCTACACAGAACATCCTGCTGGTATACCCGTACATTCCGGATACCTACTGGAGTTACCGGCATGCGGTTCGCTTTGCCGGGAAGAAGGCACTGATTCCGCCCCTGGGACTGCTCACGGTGGCGGCAATGGTACCGGAGGGCTACGAATGCCGTCTGGTGGACATGAACGTCGAGGAGCTCACCGACAAGGAGCTGGCCTGGGCGGACATGGTGATGATTTCGGCCATGATCGTGCAGAAACCCTCCATGGAGGATGTGATTCGCCGCAGCAGGGCGGCGGGCCTTCCCGTCGTGGCGGGCGGGCCGTACGCCACGAGCTGTCACCAGGAGATCGAGGGGGTCGACCACTTCGTCCTCGATGAGGGGGAGCTCACGATTCCGGCGTTCTTCCGGGATCTGGAAGCGGGAACACCGCAACCAATGTACCGCGCGGACGGCCGGGCCCGGATGGAGGAGACGCCGGTGCCCCGATTCGAGCTCTGCAATCTCTCCCTCTACACCACCCTGCCGGTACAGTTCTCCCGGGGCTGTCCCTTCGACTGCGAGTTCTGTGACATCGTCAGCCTGTTCGGTCACAAACCCCGGACCAAGCCGCCCGCGCACATCCTCCGGGAGCTCGATTACGCCTACGACCTCGGCTTCCGCGGCGCCGTCTTCGTGGTCGACGACAACTTCATTGGTAACAAGCGCTGCACCATGGAGCTCCTCGGAGAGCTCAAGAAGTGGCAGGAGGATCACGGCTATCCCTACCGATTCTCCACCGAAGCCAGCATTGATCTTGCGGCGAAGGACGACCTCCTCAATGCAATGGCGGACGTCGGTTTCAACATGGTCTTCATTGGCCTGGAGACCCCGGACGAGGGCTCTCTGGCGGCTACCGGGAAGGTGCAGAACCTCAAGGGCGACATACGGGAAGCGGTCCGAAAGATCCAGCGCCTGGGTATTGAGGTCACCGCCGGTTTCATCATCGGCTTCGACACCGACCCTCCCGACATATTCCAGCGGCAGGTGGATTTCATCCAGGAGCTCGCGGTGCCCACCGCCATGGTGGGCCTGCTCATGGCGCTCCCAAACACTCGCCTCTGGCAGCGTCTGGAGCGCGAGGGGCGCATGAAGGGGCTCTCCAGCGGTGACAACACCCACCACACCGAGCTCAATTTTGAGACGATGCTGCCGGAGTCTCTCCTCGAAGAGGGGTACCGCTACGTCTTGAGCAGAGTCTACGACCCGCGGCGCTACTTCGACCGGGCGTACCGCTTCCTCAAGATGCACCCCCGGAAGGAGGTGGAGCACGCCTCCCAGGCGAAGGAGCCCATCAAATGGGACCAGATCGCCGCTTTCGGTCGTTCGCTCCTCTTCCAGACCTTCTCACGCTACGGGTTCTGGTACGTGTGGTACCTGATTCGCGCGGTTGCCGTACGTCCGAACCGGATCGTACGCGCCGTAACCCTGGCGGTACAGGGGCACCACTACTTTGTGATCACCCGGCAGACTCTCGCCCAGGCGGGCGTCCGGAATGCGCGGAAGCTGAGGGATCCCTCGGCGGCACTCACCCGGAGCGACGTCCCGAGGGGCAATGCAATCGTCCGCGACGGTACCGAAGCGGTCGGCGGCGCCACGGAGAAGAAACGCAGGCCACCGCGCAGAGAGGTTGCCTTCGAGGGCGTTCATGGTACACTGCACGCAGTCGAGTCATCGACCACTGAATAACGTATCCGGAACGGCACATGCAGAACGTCCCCTCTCAGGCTGCCCAGGTTCTTATAACGGTGATCCCCATTGTGGGTATTGTTATGGGTGGGCTCGTGGTTCTCTTCTTCCTCCTGTGGAACCACAAGCAGCGAGTGCTCCTCATTCAACAGGGAATCACGCCGCCCCGCCTGGTCGATTTGGACACGTTCAGTCTCTTTGCAGGACTCCTGTCGACGGGCGTCGGCATGGTCCTGACAGTATTCTTTCTTATTGTTCGCAACGGGGCGTACAGCCTGCTTGGCGGGTTGATTCCCCTCTCAGTTGGTTTGAGTCTGCTGGTATTCTACTGGATCCGGAGAAAGCCGCGGGAGAGATGAGCGGCAGGGCCATGAGCAGTGAGATAGACGAACGCGACCGCGACGTCATTCGCACCGTGCTGAGCGGCGAGAAGGATGCCTTCCGTGAGCTCGTCGACCGGTACCAGGCGCCGGTGCGTGCGCTGGGGTATCGCTTCCTTCGCAACGACGACGCGGTAGAGGACTACCTGCAGGACGTCTTTCTGAAGGCGTACACCCGCCTGCACACGTACAGCGGCACGGGACGGTTCTACTCATGGCTCATGCGGATTGCCTACACCACGGCGTGCAATCAGCGAAGTCGGAGAGTACCTGAAGATGCCACCGATCCGGGCTATCTCGCCGACGTCGAACGCCAACCCGACGCAGACCCGGAACAGCAGTACGTCCGCGCCCGTGCGCGGAAGATCATCGACGGTGCCATAGCACAGCTACCCAAGAAGTACGCGATTGCCGTGGAGCTCTTCTTCAAGCTCCAGCTGAGCTATCGCGAGATCGTCTCGATAACCGGCGTGACCCTGAACACCCTGAAGTCCCACGTGCACCGGGCGCGCAAGCTCCTGAAGAAGGCGATCACCGGCACAGAGGCGGAGGACATGTATGCAATGCAGAAGAGCGACGAAGCTCCTTTTTCGGCTCGATAACAACGCTGTCCGGCCCGGAGAGCTTCGGGAGCACCTGGAAGACTGCCCGGAGTGCCGCCGCGTGGCCCACGCCCTCGACGACGCTGCAGCGGCGGTGCGCTGGTACGCACCCGAAGAGACGCAGGCGCCGGCGAACGCCCTCCTCTACTCCGCCGCCACCACCAGACGCGTGATGGCCAGGATCCAACACGTCCGCCCCGCCTGGGCGGACGGCGCCGACGAGAGTCCGGCGGTGCGTCTCTGGTTCTGGCTGGGCGGCGGTATCTTGCTCATCCTCGGCGCAGCCGGGTTCCGCTACGCAAACCCCTACCGGTTCCTTGCCGAATCCGCCATGGGTCCCGCCGTCGACCTTGCCGTCACCCTGGCCACCGGCATTGTCCTCACCCTCTACATGGGCCTCTTCGTCCTGGGCAACTGCAAGCGCCTTCAGCGATTCGTCGCCGCCCGACACATATCTGCATCCGCCCATGCGCGCGCCGACGGCGCGTGATCCCGCCACTCGAGGTTGCGTAGATTCCGACGAGGTGCGGAGGAACACGCGCTCCGCGGCCTTCTCGAATCCGGTCCCCATCCGGTCACGCTCCGGTGCCGCTCCGGTGCCGCCTCAGCGGTGCCGGGTGCTCTCGGCGGCTCTCCCCTACTGCTGCACCGGAGGCACCGCTGCGGTGAAGGCGGCGTGACGGCGCTCGTATCTGGCCCGGAGAATGTTGTCCAGGCCGGACATGAAGGCGCCAATGCAGTCGCAGGTGAGATCGTAGTACACGGTCGTGCCGACCTTCCGGTCTGAGAGAACGCCGGCGCTCTTCAGGAGCGAAAGATGGCGGGAGACCGTGGATGTGTCGACACCGATCCTCTCCGTGAGCTCGCATACGCAGTACGACCCTTCGCGAGCGATCAGATCAACAATATACACTCGAGTCGGGTGTGCAAGCGCCTTGAGAATCTCCGCTCGTTCTTGAGCGCGCAGCTGGTCTTGCTCGTTCATACGTATTTTCCTATATTGCCAATAATGCCGGCAATTCCACCGAGTGTCAAGATACGCGCGGGCGTGCAGCGCACCCTCCCTTGCACCCGCGCCGACTCCGGAAAGGTGCGCTGTATTGAAAGGTGCGGTGTATTGACGGTCCTGTTGCCTTCTTGTACATTTAACCAAACAAACACGAACAGGAGGGTCGCATGACTATCCAGATTCTCGGGACGGGTTGTCCCAATTGTCGGCAACTCGAAAAGAACGCGCGCGAGGCTGTCTCTCGGCTTGGCATGGAAGCTGATTTCGAGAAGGTGACCGACATGGACCGCATTAGCGATATGGGGGTTCTCCGGACTCCAGGCCTGGCCTTCGACGGCGAGTTGCAACAAACCGGGAAGGTTCTGTCGCCCGAAGAGATTGAGGAGAAGATCAAGGCGCACTTGGCATGACTGTCCAAGTCCTCGCTACCTAGGGGAGAGACGACGTGAGCACCGAACCGACGAATACAACAACTGCAGGTCCCAGTGACGCCTCGGTGAACGCCGGGGCCGCATCGGCCGGTGGCGACGCCGCCGGCCGAAAGCCGAGTCTGCTCAAGCGGTTCTGGGAGGTGAAGCAGAACCGTATCCTGACTGCGATGGCCGGGGTATTCCTGGTCGCCTTCTTCGTACCCTGGTCGGCACCGCGCGTGTCCTCCGCGGTAAACGAGGCCTTTCTCATGCTCGGCGAGTATGCGCGGGAGCACGTGCTTCTCTGCCTGGTGCCGGCCTTCTTTATTGCGGGGGCAATCTCGGTCTTCCTGAATCAGCAGTCGGTTATCAAGTACCTCGGGCCGACTGCGCCGAAGCTCGTGGCGTACAGCGTGGGGTCGGTTTCCGGCACCATTCTCGCCGTGTGCTCGTGTACGGTGTTGCCCCTGTTCAAGGGGATCTACCGGAAAGGGGCCGGGCTGGGGCCGGCCGTGAGTTTTCTCTATTCCGGTCCTGCGATCAACATCCTCGCGATCATCCTGACGGCGAAGGTTCTCGGCCTGCAACTAGGAATAGCCCGAGCGGTTGGCGCGGTGGCCTTTGCCTTTGTCATCGGCCTACTCATGCATCTCATCTTCTTCAAGGAGGACCGGGAGAGAACCACGAACGCCGCCATGTTCGAGAGTGACGAAGACGAGTCGCGCGGACTGGGAAAGACCGCGATCTACATGGCCTCCATGGTGGGGATCCTCATCTTCCTGAACTGGGCGCCCTCCGGCGGCTCCGTCGGGTGGTGGGACTTTCTCCACCAGTGGAGACTGGCGATCGTCGCCATCTTCGGCGTTGTGCTCATCTATTCCTTGGTGAAGTGGTTCGCAAAGAGTGAGCTTTCCGACTGGGTTCGCGCCACTCGCGATTTTGCGGTGCAGATCCTGCCGCTCCTCTTTGCCGGCGTGCTGGTCGCCGGATTCCTTCTCGGGCGTCCCGGACACATGGCGCTTATTCCGGAGAGCTGGATTGCGGACCTGGTAGGCACCAACTCCCTCGGCAGTAACCTGATCGGCTCGGTCGCCGGCGCTCTCATGTACTTCGCCACCCTGACGGAGGTGCCCATCATGCAAGGCCTCCTGGGCTCGGGCATGAACCAGGGCCCCGCCCTGGCGCTGCTCCTGGCGGGACCGTCTCTCTCCCTGCCCTCCCTCCTCGTGATCGGCGGTGAGCTCGGTGTCAAGAAGACGCTTGTCTACGTGGGTCTGGTCGTCGTGCTTTCGACCGTAGCCGGGATGATCTACGGAAACATTATTGTATAAGGAGAGAGACCATGAGCAATGATAAAGACGAAAACTCCGCCGATCGGATGATATACGCCTGCGCGGGTGTCGCGAACACCGGCTACCCGGCGGACCGGGTTGCCCGGTACTGGATGCAGAGCGGCGAGGGACGGATGAGCTGTCTCGCCGCACTTGACGGACCAGCGGTTACATGCTTACATGCTCATATACTCATTCGATCCTAGGAGATGGTCCATGTCCGATAGCCGGAACGCGTCCGAGGCGACCTCGGAGCGTCGCCTCGGTTTCTTTGATAGATTCCTCAGCCTCTGGGTCATTGGCTGCATTGCAGCCGGAGTGCTGCTCGGTCAGCTCATCCCGGCGGTGCCGGAGTTCCTGAGTCGACTGGAGTACGCCCAGGTTTCCATCCCGGTTGCCATTCTGATCTGGCTCATGATCTACCCCATGATGCTCAAGATCGACTTCGCGAGCATTGTCAGGGCGACAAAGCAGCCGAAGGGGCTCACCGTAACCACAGTGACGAACTGGCTCATCAAGCCCTTCACCATGTATGCGATCGCCTGGTTCTTCCTGAAGGTCGTCTTCAGGCCATGGATCGATCCCGCCCTGGGAACCGAGTATCTGGCCGGAGCGGTGCTGCTCGGCGCCGCGCCGTGCACGGCCATGGTCTTCGTGTGGAGCCATCTCTCCGACGGCGACCCGGCATATACCCTCGTTCAGGTCTCCGTGAACGATCTCATTATCCTGGTGGCATTTACGCCGATCGTGGCGCTGCTGCTGGGAATCAGCGATATCAGCATCCCCTGGAACACCTTGCTCCTGTCGGTGGTACTCTTCGTCGTCGTTCCCCTGGCTGCGGGATGGATTTCCCGGGTGGCCATCGTGAAGCGACGCGGTCTGGAGTACTTCGAGAATGAGTTCATTCCAAAGTTCAACGGCGTGACAACCGTCGGACTCCTGCTGACGCTGATCATCCTCTTCTCCTTCCAGGGAGAGATCATCCTCGGCAATCCGCTGCACATTGTCCTTATTGCCATTCCGCTTATTATCCAGACCTACTTGATCTACAGCTTAGCCTACGGATGGGCGTGGCTATGGCGGGTACCGCATCCGATTGCCGGCCCCGGCGCCATGATTGGCGCGAGCAACTTCTTCGAGCTCGCAGTTGCCGTTGCCATTAGCCTCTTCGGTTTGAGCTCCGGCGCGGCCCTGGCCACAGTTGTGGGAATCCTTGTGGAGGTGCCGGTCATGTTGAGCCTGGTTCGATTCACCAACAAGACGCGGCAGAAGTTCTCCATTCGATCGGTCGCATAGAGCCGGCAACGCGAGGGCCGACATGACTACCATAGATGTCCTGAAGGCCGTGGCCGATGAGACGCGACTGCGGATGCTGAGCCTCCTCGTTGAGGCGGAGGAGCTGTGCGGGTGCGAAATCGAGGCGGTGCTGCGGGTCCAGCAGTCGAACGCCTCCCGCCACCTCGCACGGCTCCGGGCCGCAGGGGTCATTTCCGCAACCAAACATGGACAGTGGGTGCACTACGCCTTCCGCCCCTCCTCGACTCATGCAGAAGTGGTCTCTCGGGTCGTCGAGGCGGTGCGGACCGAATCCGACCGCTTCACTCGCGACCTCGCACGCCTGCGGGATTACCGGGCGAGCGGCTTCACCTGTGAGACCATCCGGCAGTGGGAAGAGGCGCGGGCGCGCCGCCCGGCACATCTCTGAGCTTCGCCACCCGAAGAGCTAATCGTTCACATTGCGCACACATCGCGCGCAGAGCCGGACGTTCAAGAGACTGATCTAACAGGGCGTCTTCGGTCCGCTTGGAGCTACTTCGGTACAGCCGACGCGTTTTCTGCTTGCAACTGTCGTGTAGTGGCTCTACGCTTAACATAACTCGATAGTGTCACTGCTCAGCTACGTTTCGCGCATCACAGCTACTGCATTAGTAACGCCGGCGACACGTTGGATTTGCCAGTCGGGCTCAGAGCCCGTGCAGCGGGTTGACGGGAGGTTGCTATGAGAGCACGGAGCGGTTTGGTTCTTACGGTTCTTTGTGTGGTTTTCCTCGCCGGGTGCCGTCTCGACGGGGGGGGAGCCGGTCAAGACAACGACGAGGACGGCATTGCGGACGACGACACCGGAACCGAGGAGCCGGCGGAGTTGCCGCTGTCCGACGACTTCGACGGTGACGGGTACAGCAATGACGACGAA
>CAZUVX010000118.1:0-7558 GCA_964623865.1 uncultured Spirochaetaceae bacterium
CCAGACGAGCTCACGCGGATTCTCCGGTATCCAGGATGCAGGGCCGAGCAGCAGCCGAAGGCTGCGACCAGGCTGATCAAAATCGGACGGTCCCCACCGGGATTCGACCCTGATCGGCTTGACTGATAGCCTTCTCGGCCTCGGTCCTCGGGATAAGTGTGTCCGTCTCCGACCACAATCGTTTCCACAACAGCCCGCTTTCGCCCGATCGGTTGGTCTATGCCCTCAAATGGCGCCCATAGGCGCCGTCAGCACGGCGCGGCCCACGATTCTCGTTGTGATTTCGTCGAGTCTTCCGCTACCCGGCCGTTTTGCGCTTGCGCCCCGAGATAGGTTTGACTATCATTTGAGAATGAAGTTCTGGCTGGCCACCGCAAACCTCGAGCGCATAGAAACATGCCTCTCCTACGGCATATTCGAGGGAGTGATTACCAACCCGCACGTAGTCGCACAGGAAGAGCAGCCACCGAGAGAGCTCTTCGGGGAGATCTGCAAGATTGCCGACGCCGCTTACTACCAGCTCCGGGCGGGCTCGGTGGATGAGATGAAGCGAGAGGCGGAGGAGATGCTCTCCATCGATCCTCAGACGATGCGGATTAAGGTGCCCGCGACGAGAGAGGGGTTTCGAGTCATCGCCGACCTCACCGGCGAGGGAATAGACGTAATGGCCACCATCGTTCCGACCAATACGTGGATGCTCTTCGCCGTTGCCGCCGGGGCGAAGCAGATCGCACCTTACTCCGGTATGCTCCAGAAGCGCAACATCATCCCGAAGTTCGACGGCGTGGTGCAGATGCAACGGATCATAGACACCCAGGGTCTGGACGCGGAGATCTGTACCGGGCTCTACCACCCCACCGAAGTGGCCGCCTTTGCCGAGCAGGGTGTTAAGTCGGGGTTCATTTGGGAGAAGGACGTCGAGTCCTTCCTCACCCAGGATCTCGTGGGAGACGCACTTTCCGCCTTCGACGACGACTGGTCGGCTATCGACTCCTACTGAGCCGCACAGCCGGCGCCGGCGTACACTACGCCGGCAGCCCTGGGAGCCGGGACGCCCGGTTCGTTACGCCCGGCCGGTAGTGAAGTCTCGGATGAACTTCGCCGCGCCGATGGCACCGGCAAGCGCTCCGAATCTGGCAGGTATCACCGGCACGGTGATACCCTGAGGCCGCCACTCGTATCGACCGACCGCCTCTCGTAGCGGCTCAAAGAGTAGGTTGCCGGCGGCGGTAACGCCGCCACTCAGCACGACCGCTTCGGGATCAACGGAGTTGATGATCGAAACGATACCCGCAGCGAGGGTCTCTATCATGGTAACCCAGTGGCGGGTCGCCAGGCGGTCCCCCGCTTCATAGTCCCGAACGATCGATTCGATATCCTGCCAACGGAAATTGGTGCGCACCGGCACGGTTGCGTTACCCACCAGCCACTCCAGGCTCCCGGGCACGTCGAAGATGTCACTCGGTCCCCTGGGATCCATGATGATATGGCCGAAATGTCCGGCACGGCCGTGGCGGCCCTGGACGAGCCGACCGTTGACGATCAATGCACCGCCGACCCCGGTGCCGAGGGTGAGAAGCACCACGTTCTCCATGTCGGCAGCAGCTCCGAGCCAGTGCTCCGCCATTAGTGCCGCGTGGGCGTCGTTGATCACTCGCGCGGTTACTCCCAGATCGAAGGCTTCCTCCCAATCCGTTCGCTCCACGCCCCACATTTTCCCGGGCAAATCGTAGGTGTACCGGTTGTCCCGGGAGGCGAGACCGGGAGAGCTCACTCCAATGCCGTCAACCGAGCCGTACTCCTCCACCACCCGAAAAAAGAACTCCCGGAGCGCCGTTACCCTCCGCCGGAGATTGCCCTCGAGATCTTCAGGCTCATCCGGCGTCTCAGCGCGCGCCTCCGACAGCTGCTCACCGTCGCTGCGGAGGGCGACCATCTTCGCCTGACTCCCGCCGAAATCGACGCCTAGAAAGAGTCCGGTAGGAGACTCCTTTGCCGTGCCTTTCATCGCTTCCCCTTAGGAACCAAAGTACTCCTTCCCCGCCTCATACATGGCGACGATGTTGTCGGTGGGGATGTCCTCCTGGGAGTTGTGGGTGGAACCGAGGAAGAAACCGCCCTTTGGGGCCATAACATCGAGAAGCCGGAAGACTCCGTCCCGCACCTCCGCCGGCGTCCCGTTGGGTAGGAGCTCCTGCTCATCGACACCGCCGGAGAAACAGAGGGCGTCGCCGAAGTCCCGCTTCAGCGCCTCCGGCTCCATGCCGTCGGCGAGAACCTGGATCGCATCGAACACCTCAACGCCCGCTTCGATAAGGTCGGGAATGAGCTCCCGTACCGAGCCGCAGGTGCGCTGGTAGTAGTGACAGCCGTGCGTCTTTGCCAGGGAGGTCAACTCGACGTTGCGCGCTTTCAGGAACTCGCGGTAGTGGTCGGGGCCGAAGAGGAGGCCCCGCTGGGTGCCGTAGTCCTCGCCGATACGGTAAAAGTCCATCCGGCCGGCGGCGGCGTCGAGATACGCTTTGAGAAACGCTCGGTTGAACTCCATGATCTTCTCCGCTGTGGCGTGCCAGAGCTCCGGGGTGGCGTACATGTCGATCAATGTCTTTTCCATGCCGAAGAGATCCTGAACAACGGTAAGCACACCGGGAGAGCAGTAGACCGTTGGGGCGCTCATTACCGCGTACCCTTCGGACCTTCGAAACTGCTCCTCCATAACGGAGAAGTCGAACCACTCCACCTTCGGCCACGGATGATCCTCCAACTGCGCAGGATCCTCTACCTCGCTCAGAGGAAAGTGCTCCGGCTCTCAGTAGCCCCCGCCGCTTCCGCGGCGGTAGAGATACTCAACCCCGAAGATGTTGCAGACTTTGCCGTTGCCGCGGTTCAATTCCGGGCCGACATACTCCGGTGCTACCCAGCGAAAGTCGATTCCCAACAGCTCGAACAGCTCCTCGTCTCCGTGGAGCTCGAGATCTTTGAGCAGGCGGGAACGGACCTGCGGTATGTCCCGGTAGATGAAGGGAACCCGGTCCGGCTCCTTGTGGGCAAGGGAAGTAAGAACGCGCTCTCGTGAACTCATCTCTAGTCCTCAGAACTCGCCGGTTCTGCCGAAGTGCTCCCGTGCGGCCTTTACAAAGCGCTTCTCCACCTCTCGAAACGCCTCGAGAAAGCCGTTGTCACCGTACCACTGCGCCTGCTTGGCCGCCGGCACAAGTGAGCTCATCTCGTTGTCATCCATGAAAACGGAAGCGCCGAGAAGCGCAGAGACATCCTCATCAGGTATCGCCATGAAGCCGTGCTTGTCACCGTGAATCAGCTGCCCCGGCTCCACAGGGCAACCGAAGACCTCCACCGGAACGTTCCACTTAACCGGATAGGAATAGGCGTGGCCGACGCAGAGCCGCCTGGCGATCGCCTTGAAGCCCGCCCTGGTCATCTCATCGACGTCCCGGATCGCGCCGTCGATAACGCTCCCCACGCAGCCGAGTGCGCGATGCACGTTGCTGTTTACCTCTCCCCAGAAGGCGCCGTAGGTGAAGGGCTTGTCCATATCCTGCACGACCACGACCTTGGGTCCGGGGACGCTCTTCAGGTACTCCCGGTACTCAGCCCAGGCGTCGGCGTTCTTCTTTGGGTGGTCCGGATTGCTCGGCTCTACGACGACGGTAACGGCGTAGCCGACCATGGCGCCGAGATGCGGCATGTAGTCGACACACTCTTCGAGGTTGAACACGGGGTCGATCGAGCTTCGGGAGGTGATTGCCTCCCAGCCGTTGTAGATAGTAGGGGTGTTCCACCTCGACAGCTGCAAGAGCTCGGCGGTGGTCAATTCGATGTTGCTCATAATTTTTCTCCCTGTACTCCCGTACCCCGGTGACCGGGCTCTCGGATCACTCCGGATCAATCCTCGGTGAGATCGGCGGCAGCGCCTCTCTATCGACGATCGCGCCGGCGCGCCGTAGCCGCTCGCGTAGAGCGTTGGTGTCCACATCGCGTGCCGGAAGGCGCCGCTCTACCATGAAAGCTGCCGCAGTGCCCGCAGCCTCTCCCATCGCCGTGCTCGGCGCCATTACGCGCAACGGTCCCAGGACATCCCGCTCCACGCTTATGGAGCGTCCCGGGGTAAGCACGTTCTCCACCGGTTGCGGCGCCATGACGCGGTACGGAATCGGGGTGCTCAGTGCCTTTTGAACTTTGTTGATGTAGCCGCCGGTGGATTCGTCCACCAGGGGTTGAACGCTCGGCTTCTTCGGATCCGGTAGATCCCATCCGTAGATGCTGAAGCCGACGGTGTCCTCGAAGTCCCGCTCCGATGTGAGATCTTCTATGGTGAGCCGAAAGGCGCCTTTGATCCGGCGGGTTTCTCTAATACCGAGGGTCGGGGCGATACACTTGATCTCCGCGCGTCCGAGCCCGGGGAAGTGCTTTCGGAATATCTGAAGGAGCTGAAGAGCTTCCTCACGTCCCTGGACGAGCCCTTCGGTTCGCGACGCTCCGTCGATCCCGTTGATTCCTGGCAGGCGCATCGTGTTGACCATCGCCACGTCCTGCTGAACCAGCTGTACCGTGATGAATATGTCGTACGGGAAGGGCCACTCCCCTCTATCCTTGAGCACCCGGATCTTGTCGCGAAACTTCGGGGTATGGTGGTGCTCGATATAGGTGCCGAGCTCCTGGTGATCGACGTTGTATAGATGAAAGGAGAGCGACGCCGGAGTGGTGAGACCGTCCTCCTCCCTTCCGACCTCGTAGTCGCAACCCGCGGCGGCTGCTACGTCGGCGTCTCCGGTGGCATCGACTACGGTGGTGGCCGGTACGGCAAAGAGGCCACTCTTGTTTTGCAGGACGAGATCGGTGATACGGTTCTCTTTGACCTGCGCATCCACAACGTAGGTTTCGAGAAGCAGATCGACCCCATTGTCGGTGATCTTCCGATCAAGGAAGTGGGCCATGCCGTAAGGGTCCATCGGGATGCCGTGCACGAACCAGGGGAGCCAGCCGTGGGGCTGGTAGGTGGTGTCGGAGCTCAGGCTCGGCATGAGCGCGAAGCCTTGCTGTGTAGCCTCTTCCACCAATGAGCGAAAGATGCCCCCTACAACCCAGTCACCCTCCTGGGTCCTGCCGCCGAGCCAGTGAGACACGAGGCCGGAGGTCGCCATGCCGCCAAGTTGCCCCTGTGCTTCCACCAGAAGCACTCGGAGCCCCTCTCTCCGGGCAGCTAAGGCTGCCGCGGTCCCCGAAGGGCCGCCGCCGCAGACAACGACGTCGTACCCCCGCTGCCGGGGAATCGCTCTTGAATAGCGTAGCGTAGCGTCGCTCAAATGACACCGCCTTTCAAGCTGTCGGCCCCTTGCCCCTCGTCGCCTCTAAGCGCCGCGATATCCCGGGCGATAGTCTCCTGAAACGCGATAATGTCTCCCTTGTGGAGAATGAGGTTGGCCCCCTGTTCCATCCAGCGCTGCTCGAGCTCAACCCCATACCCGGGAAAGCCTAGGTGACAACCGGCGCCGATCCCGACCTCCCGGGCCGTACGAAAGATGCGCTCAACGGTTTCGGTGAAGCCCGGATTCTCATACTCCTCGGGGCATCCGAGGTTAATCGATAGATCGTGCGGCCCGATCAAGACTGCGTCCAGACCCGGAACGGCGACTATCTCTTCCAGCGCTTCAACCGCCGGCACGCTTTCTACGTTTACTACGAGGTAGTTATCCTCGTTCCACTCACTGAGGTAGGACGCGGTGGCTTGTTTAACCTCGCCTTCTCCGTTGAGCAGTCGCTCGAGCCGTCGCCCTTTGAGGGGGCGATGCTTCACCGCGCCGGCCATACGCCTCACCTCTTCCGCGCTCTCCACATAGGGCACCATGATCCCGGAGGCGCCGTCGTCCAAGGCGATACACGCCTGATAAGGGTCCGGTGACGGTATGCGCACGAGCGGGGCAAGCGCGAGGGCGTCGTAGGTGCGGCACATCCAGGAGAGGGTGCTTCGGTCGACGGCTATGTGCTCGGTGTCGATAAAGACGTAGTCGAGCCCCAGGCTACCGACGACCTTCGGCCAGACCGGAGAGGTTGAAACGATGAGCGTACCGAAAACACGGCTTCCGGCGTGCAATGCGTCGCGTAGCTTCCTTCCTCTCATCGGTAGACTCCGTAGGAGTACGCCGTATCGTACATGGTGATGATGTTATCCACCGGGATGTCGTCCTGGAGCACCGGGTGGCCGGGAGAGAGGATGTAGCCGCCGCCCGGCGCGAGATTGTCCATTGTCCGTTTCACTTCGTCGATAACCTCTTGCGTGGAACCGTAGGAGAGTGTCTGCTGAGCGCTAATGCCGCCGCGCAGGACGATATCGTCGCCGAACTCCGTCTTGATCTCCGCCGGATCCATATTGGCCGCCTCCGGCTGCAGCGGGTCGAGTACGTCGACTCCGATCTCGATGAGCCGTGGAATCACGGAGCGGATGTTACCGTCGGAGTGGAGAATGAGCTTGAGCCCGAAGGAGTGTGCAAGATCGGCGAAGCGCTTGATTCGCGGTACTACCCACTCCTCGAACATCTCCGGGCTGATCATGAGTCCGCTCTGCATTCCGAAGTCGTCCGCCATCGCCAGTGAGTCCACCAGGTCGCCCACGGATTCGAGGATGCGCCGGTAGAATTCGTGGTAGAAATCGCTGAACCTGTCGAAGACGTAGGTCGCCAGCTCAGGGTTGAGCACCAGGTCCATGAGCAGCTTGTCGAGACTCCTGACGAAGGAGGGGTGTTGCCAGACAGAGCATCCCGTGACGATAATAGATCGGTCGCTCCACGGCGCCAGTCGTTCCGCCAGAGTATCGTAGTCGAACCAGTCGGGGTCGGGCCACGGATAGTCGGCGAGCTCTTCGACCGATTCCGCATCTTTCAATGGAAAGAAGAACTGCGAGAACATCTTTCCGGACTCGGTTTCCACCACCTTCTCCTCCACGCCCCAGAGGGCGAGGATGTTGCCGCTCCAATCTGCACTAAGGGAGGGGTGCTCCGGTCCGACGTAGGTCGGCATAATGCCGGAGTGAAGGTCGAGACCTCGAGTATCGAAGGTGTCGATATGTAGTCGATCGAGGAGCTCCGCGTCGGTTTCCGGCTCGAGTTCCAGGCCCAATCTGGTCTTGAGCTTCTCCACTACCCAGGAGGTGGCGTTCATGTGGCACGGCACCCGGTCCGCCTCGCGGTGTTCCATCGCCGCGCGCATCCGCTCGCGGGAGCTCATTCCACCGGTGCCGCCGCGGCACGCCTCGCCGCTGCTGTTCGCCGCTGGGCCCGGGCCGGTGTCGCCGGCCCCGGCTTCTCTCGCCTCGCTACCCATCATGTCTCTTCCCTCTCCGAAACGGCCCCGGCGGGCGCGGACGCCCTGGCCGCCTTGTACCGCTGCATAACCTCGGCGGCGTCACTCATCGACGCGGCGCGGTAGACCAGCGTCACCCCGGTGGGAAACCGCCCCATGAACGCCCCGGTTGTGGGCTCTTCCCCGGCTGCGGCGGCCCTGGTGAGCGGTACGCGCCTATGTCGCCCCCTTGCGTCGCTCC
>CAZUVX010000119.1:0-7536 GCA_964623865.1 uncultured Spirochaetaceae bacterium
CCGGGCGCACCGCCCGGCGGGGACGCTCCATGCCGGCCTGTCGCGAAGGCCGCCCGACCGCACCCCACGGTGCAGGGAGGTATCAATCGGAGTCTACCACCCTGTTCCGCCCGCGCTGCTTGGCCAGGTAGAGGCGGCGGTCGGCGCGGTCGATGAGGGCGTTGGACGAATCGTCGGCGGTCACCTCGGCGACACCAATGCTGGCGGTCACCGCCGCCTCGACCTCGTGGGCCCTCCAGTCGGTAGACTCAATGACGCTGCGCAGCTTCTCGCATACCGTGGCGGCCTCAGGCAGCGCCGTTTCGGGCATGATGAGGGCAAACTCCTCCCCGCCGTACCGGGCGACCTCGTCACTGCTCCGCGTGTGGCGAGTTAACAGCTCCGACACTACAACTAGGACGCGGTCGCCTGCGGCGTGGCCGTAGGTATCGTTCACAATCTTGAAGTGGTCGAGGTCGAGCATAACCACCGAGAGGGTGTGGCCGTATCTGCGCGATCGTTCGAGCTCGGTCTCCAGGCGGGAGACGAACCACCGGCGGTTGTAGAGGGCGGTGAGAGGATCGCGCACGACGAGCTCCGCAAGCTCGGCGTTGCGCTGCTCGAGCTCGTCTCTGAGCGCCTCGACTTCCGAGAGCGCCGCCGCGAGCTCCTCATTCTTCAGGCGGTAGAGCTCCTTCTCGTGCTCCGTTCGCTGCAACTCCAGACGGCCCATTGCCTGATAGAGCTGCTTCTCCGAGCGCTGCTTTGCAACCTCCTCCAGATCACGGAAGGCGCGCCGCATTTCCTCGAGGGCGCCTCCCGTGTCTCCCCGCTCCTCGATCAACTCGCTGTATTGGCGCCGCCAGTAGGGCACCTCGAATACCGAGGCGGCGTCCGGTGCGTCGTTGATGGCGCGGCGCAGGTGCGGCTCCGCCTCGTCGCGGCGACCGAGCTTCATGAGAAGCGTCGCCATGCTGCCGTGGAGCTCGTATACCCAGGACTCGTCGTTGCGCTCCTCCGCCGAGGTCAGCGCCTCCCGGTAGAGGTCCTCCGCCTCCTCATCGTCCCCGGCAGCCTCAAGAGCGGCGGCAAGCTTCACCAGGCCGTGAACCCGCAACGTCTCCATGCCCAATGAATCAAATAGGGCGATGCTTTCTTGCAGCACCGGGACCGCCTCGTCCGGCCGGCCCAGTGCCGTGAGAGCTCGCCCTACGTTGCCGAGGGCCGTGCCCTCCACGCGGCGCAGGTCCGTCGATTGGTCCGGGTAATCCCGCGCCTCCTCGACGGCGCGGCGGAAGTAGGCCAACGCGCGCTCGGCATCTTCCATGATGAGATAGGTGTTGCCGATGTTGTTGAGCACCGTGGCCATGCGCGGGCTCTCCGCGGATCGGTGCAGCTCGTAACTGCGCTGGAGGTGCTGCACCGCCGTCTCGAGCTCGCCGATCTCGCCGCGGAGAATGCCGAGCATGTTCTCCGCCTCCGCCTCTTCGAAGGCCTCCCCCGACCGTCGTGCGTAGTCGCGAGACTCCAGAGCCACCGCGTTTGCGTCGTGAATGCGGTTGGTCATGAAGTAGCAGAGCGCCTTCTTGCGCGCGGCCCAGGACGCCTGGGCCCAATCTGCGGCGGCCGGACTCTCGCGCAGCACTGCGTCGAGGTCCCCGAGGGCGCCCTCCACCTCTCCCGCCGCAATCCGGCGCTCAATGGCGTCCCGGGTCTCGGTGTTGGTCATATCCGGTGATTATACGGCGGAGCCCCCCGGAACGTGTAGCCGGCGTAACCTATCACGCAGCTTGTTGGAAATCGGGCGCCAAATCCGGTCGGCCACCCCCGGCTCCACGGCCGGAGCCAAGGGCGGATCGAACGTGGTGCCCGCCGAAGGCGATGTTCTCCCGGGTGTGCTCCTTTACCCTAAAGGGTTCTGCTGATTCATTCAACAAGGTTCGGGATACGCTAGATCGATGCACGCCTGGGTGGTGGCATCCAGGCCGGCACTGATGATCCGGTAGCCGGGGAGTACCGCTTCGCGGTGAGAAAGGATTGACCGTGGCGGAAGAGCGGTGTAGCTTTGGAGGAAGGATGCTATTCTTCCTCCAAGGATGCAATCGTGCCGCTGAATATCAAGAACGAGAAAGTACATGAGCAGGCCCGAAACCTGGCCCGGCTGACCGGTCAGTCGATCTCGGAAGCCGTGGCGGATGCGGTTGCGGAAAAACTCGAACGCGAGCGTCGGCGCCGGGGCGCCGCAACGGCACGCGAGATCGAGATGCTCGACGATATTGCCCGTGAATGCGCCCGACTACCGGTCAACGACGACCGCACCGCCGACGAGATCCTCGGCTACAATGATGCAGGAATGCCCTCATGATTGCCGTCGATACCTCAGCGATCCTGGCGATTCTCTGCAACGAGGAAGAGTCTCACCGGTTCAATGAGATCCTTGCCGCAGATGACAACACCGTGATGTCCGCGGCAAACTACGCCGAGGCCGGGATCGTCCTGCAGAAGCGGTACGGACCGGCAGGGCTCCACTATCTGCTGCTGCTTGTAACCCGTGCGAGGATTGCCATTGAGCCGGTGGATGCGGAGCAGGCGGAAGCGGCAATCCGCGCCTATGCGGCGTTCGGAAAAGGGAACCACGAAGCGGGGCTCAACTTCGGCGATTGCTTCGCCTACGCCCTTGCCCGGCAACGGGAGATTCCGCTTCTCTTCAGAGGCGAGGACTTCGGGCGTTGTGATGTAACGCCGGCGGTGTAAGGGCGCCGCCGGCTCGCGCACGGTGGCGCCCAGTAATGGCGCGCCACGGCCGCCACCAATCCGCGCGACCGCCTCTCCCGCCTCCCCTACGCGCGCCTGCCGCCCCACTCCTCGTAGTGCACCATCTCCTCCAGGCTCATGCGGCGCTTCTCCTCGGCGGCGGGATCCTTCGGATAGCCGAGGGGGATGAGTTGCACTACCTCGATCTCTTTCGGGATGGAGAGGATCTCCCGGACCTGGTCGGGATCGAAGTAGCCGACCCAGCAGGTACCGAGGCCCTCCTCGACGGCCGCCAGGGTAAGGTGATCAATGGCGATTGAGACATCGACCAGGAAGGCCAGGTGGCCGCAGTGCATGAGGCGGCGGTCGGTCTCGGCACACGCAACGACGACGACCGGCGCCCCGCCGACGAAGCCCTGACCATGCGCCGCCTCGGTGAGGGCCGCGCGCTTCTCCGGATCCGTCACCACGACGAATCGCCACTCCTGCCTGTTCTTCGCGGACGGCGCAAGGCGCACCGCCTCCAGCACACGCTGGAGCTTGGCATCCTCGACCGGTTTGTCCGCCCAGGCGCGGATACTCTTTCGAATCTTGATTGCTTCGTGAACCTTCATGGCGGTGATTGTAACAGGGAAAGCAGCATGCCGGCTGCCCGGACCGGGAGCACCCGACCTAGCCCGGACCGCCTTCTTACTGCAACGGATTCTCCCATTTCAGCCCGGGAAAGCGTCCGAAGTCCAGATCATTTGAGAAGAGCGTGGCCTGGTGCTCAACGGTGATCGCAGCAATCACGGCATCCGTGGTCATGCTGCCGCCGCGACCGGCCGCCGCAAGAAACCGCCGGAGCAGGGGAAGATGCTGACGTCCGGGTTCGAGAATGGTGGCGACGGATTGTGCAAGCCACGACTCGACATCGGCAACAGCCTCGTCCGCCGAAAGAGGCTCTGCGAAGATCCGGGTATGTGTCATGAGGCGGATGTACCCATGCAGCACGGCCCAGGGAAGACCTACCAACTCGTCACCGGACAACGCACGCTCCCACCAGCTGCGAGCAGCCGCGTGCTGAGGGGCGTCTTCGTTATACGCGTATACGAGAATATTCACGTCGGGAACGATCATTGCGGATTCTCAACGAACTCGGCGACCTCGAGCTCATCAGCAAGCTGGTTGAGTCGCCGCAGGTCGACCCCGGGTCGAAAGCCGCGGCGGTGTGGCTGCACGGTGAAGTGCTCACCGCCGGCTCGGCCGTGCGCATACAGACCCGACCGAATGGCCTCATTCACCACTTCCTTGAAGGACTTACGTTCGCGCCGCGCCTTCTCCTTGAGATCGGCCGCCAACTGATCGTCAAGGGTCAGTGTCGTTCTCATGTAGACATCATGATGCTACTTCACTCAGTCGTCAAGATGCGCAAGAGCACCGACCCTTCTGCACCACCGTCAAGCTCTCCATCCGGTCGCTCCTCCCGATTGCGCACACAACGCCGTCGTTGACAACGTGAAAGACGCACTGCTCCGAAACCTCCGAGACCTTCGGATTTCGGTGATCGATAACTGCAACTTCCGCTGCACCTACTGCATGCCCGCGGAGATCTTCGGCAACAGCTACAGGTTTCTGGGTGGGGATGAGCTTCTCAGCTTCGATGAGATCGTCGCCGTTGCGCGGGTCTGCTCGGAGCTGGGGGTGGAGAAGATCAAGAGCACCGGCGGTGAGCCGCTCCTGCGCCCGTTCCTGCACGACCTCATTCGTCGGCTCCGGGAGATTCCGGGGATTCAGGACGTGGGCCTAATCACAAATGGCTTCTATCTTCGCAAGCTTGCGTCGCGTCTTGCAGCCGCAGGGCTGAACCGGGTTTCCGTCAGTCTGGATTCACTCGATCAGGACGTCTTCACGCAGATGGCGGGTCGCCACGCCCGGGTTGAGCAGGTTCTCGCCGCAATGGATGCTGCCGCGGATGCAGGTCTTGGACCGATCAAGGTGAATACGGTGGTCCAGCGCGGCGTGAATGACGATCAGGTCCTCTCCTTCGTGCGGCACTTCGGGCAGAGGGGCTACGTCTCGCGCTTCATTGAGTACATGGATGTCGGCAACCGAAACGGCCGGCAGCGGTCGCACACCGTTCCATCCGCCGAGCTCAGGGAACGCATTGGAGAACACTTCACCCTGACGCCGCTACATGCCAACTACGGAGGAGAGGTTGCGACGCGATACCGGGTGGAGGAGCTCGGGTCCGAAATCGGTTTCATCTCCCCGGTGACCGAGCCCTTCTGTGGCGGCTGTACCCGCCTTCGCGTCCCCGCGGACGGCACACTGTACACCTGCCTGTTCTCCGTGCGTGGAACGGATTTGCGGGAGCATCTGCGGACCGGCGCAACGGATGAAGACCTGACCGCCACTATCTCCGGCGTATGGAAGGGGCGCCGCGATCGCTACTCTGAGGACCGCCTCAACGGACGCGCCCACAACCAGGAGAAGGTCGAGATGAACCGCATGGGCGGCTAGGCGCCGACGGGCCGTGTGCGCCGGCGGGCCACATGCGCCTGCGGTTGCTCACGTCTCGTCCTTGCTACGCCCCTGACTCATCCAGGCAATGCTCCCCCCGGCAAGACTGCACACGCGGCGCCACCCGCGGCTGCGGTACCACTGAGATAGATTCCTGCTCCGCGCCCCGCTGTCACAGTAGAAAACGACTGCTCCCTCGACCGGCTGCAGTTCGGCGTGCGAGGACGGAACGGCGCGCGGCGCACCGGCACCGGCCCGGCGTTGTCCGCCATGCGGCGGTCCACGGCGATCTTGAAGGTTGTATCGGCAAGGCCGGGATACAGGGCGGTGAGTTGCTCGGCAAGGACGCCCACGGTGCACGGATCCGGAAGAGGTATCTCGATCGAGGATGTGCCGACCGCTTCCGCCACCTTGCCAAAGCAATGAACGGATACAGTCACGAGTCACTCCCTCTGTATTCTTGATTCACGCAGTCGTAATAACCTCGCCGGGGCCGGGCGTGTCAACTCACCGGAGCCGCCGGCGCTCCTTCACCCCCGTCCGGCGACCTTCACTCCCCGCGCGGGGGATCGTGACCGGGGCGCCGCGTCAGGGATCTTGATTGCGTCGCTGCATTCGACGCCTGAGCCACTCCCTGGCGCCGGACACGTGCCGCCACGCCGGGGCGGCCTGTTCAGCGTAGATCACCGCTTCCTCGTAGCTCCACGGGGCATAGTAGTTCCCGACATCCGGCAAGGCCCGCGCCGCCAGGACATCCGGAACATGCGGATTGGCTTCCAGGGCCGCGTCGAGCTCAGCATCGGCCGTCCGGGTGTCGTCCCGGACAAGGGCGGCCAGGGTCCGGTTCCAGCAGGCGGGAGTCGACGGGTCGGCCGGGTAGCGCTTGAGAAGCTGCTCTGCGGCATTGAATTGGTCCGAGAGAATGAGCCCCGGGAAGTAGAAGTGCCGCGCGCCGATCGCATCCTCCGGATCAATCTTCAACAGCGTCTCCCACTCCGCGAAGGCTTCGTCTGTCCGGCCGAGCTGGGTAAGGACCTCGGCTCGAATGAAGTGCAGTCTGATAACGTCACGGTAGGAGTGGTCCAGCCATGGCGATGCTCCCGCCGGCACATCCGGCGTCCGACCTGAGCTCGCGGCCAGGCCGGCGTCTGCCAATTGAAGAGAACGTTCCGGTTTGCGCTCATACAGCCGCGCCAGGACTACGTAGGGATCCGGCTCCTCCGGACAGCGCTCAATGGCCCGCAGACACAGCGCCTGCAGGTAGACGTCCTCCGTGCCGTCGAGGCGACCGCCCATGTCATGGACGTCGTACATGATGTCGGCTGCCGCCTGCTCGGGGTAGCGAACCGCCAGAGCGGGCGGCCCCACATGCCGGCGGAAGACCTGGTCGAAGAGCTGCGTACGCCGCCAACGCTTGAAGGGATAGTAGACGAGCTCGGGCATCTCGACCGGGAACTCGAAGCGCGAACCCTCCACAAAGAGGCCAAAATGGACGCCGAAGCGCTCAAAGAACCGAAGGGCAATTGCGTGCTCCAGATCCGCCCTGGACACGCCCTCTCCCCGAAGGATTGCGGCAAGAAGGTCGGCAAAGTCCTCCTCGTAGAGGTACGGCCCGTTGTCGTCCCAAGCCGCGAAGAGAAGCAGCGGGAGTGAACGCGTTGCCATTCCACCATCCGGAATGCGGTCGAACCGGTCGAGATCATGAGGATGACGCAGATGGGCCTCCAGGAGCCGGCGGTAGATCTCACCGAGGTTTCCGGAATCCAGAGCGCGTACAGCCGTTTTGGTGACGGAGAACTCCGACCTCCGTTTCGTAAGCAACCCGGCTTTCTGGGCAAGCAACCGAACGCGCATGAGGACCGTACTATCGCCTTCCCGATTAACCCGAACAAAGCCGGGCTCGGCATCCGCGAAGGCCCCGGCAAAGAGTTCCTTAACAACCGCCGCCGGCAAGTTGCCCTTCGCGGTGCTCCGCATCGGCTCCCGCTTCCTCACCGCCTGCAGGAGCGCAACGGTCTGCCGCAGCACCGGTATGGAATCCGGAGCCTCCACATTGATCTCGGTGCGAACCTCGAATACCGCCTTGCGCGACTGGGCGTCTCCCGAAACAAGGGCGGCAATCTGATCATCCGACAGTCCGAGACGCTTGCCGTAGAGTCCCGGGAACCGTGTCTCCTCGGCTTGAGACGGCTCGCCCTCCGAATTGGGCTGGGGGAAGGGAATGATTCGTGCCATGGTGGCCCATGGTACCACGGTGAGTCAGTTCTTCGGAGTGGTTTCGGAGCCGTGGCGGCGCGGCGG
>CAZUVX010000120.1:0-7376 GCA_964623865.1 uncultured Spirochaetaceae bacterium
CCCGAGGGCCGCGAGCTCTCACGGTCACCGTGAGGCCGCCCCGCCGCCGGGCGGCGACCTCTTGTCTGTAACTACTACGCCGTTTGCGACGACCGCGACAATGAGCACCGCCGCGGTTATCATGGCGCCGCCCATCAGGACGCGGTTCACCGCCAGATTGAAGGCGCCATGAACACCACTGGCGATCAGCAGCAGTAGGATGGCCACGAGCCACGTGCCGAAGGAACGGCCTCGTGGGCGGAGTCGCGCGGCAGGGCGCGCGGAGTCACTTCCGGCCTCCTCGGCGGGAGCGGCGCCGGCACGGCGCGGAAAGAGCGCGGCAACCGAGACGAAGAGTACGCCCGTCAGGGCGGCATGCAGGGGTACAACCAGAGCGAGGCGGAGCAACGCGAAGCCGGTTGATCCGGTCAATTGCGTCAGCGCTTCTACAAGGGCAAAGCCAAGTCCTGCCGCCGCTCCGTGTCGCAACGCGGCGTGGTCCGGGCCTCGGCCGGAAAGGAGGGCCGCACCAAGCTTGACGCCCTCCTCAACGAGCCCGGCAACAACAAAGGCCCTGAGCACCTGGACCGTGGAATCGCCTCCTGTCCGGAGAGTGCGGAGCATCCACAGCGCGCCTGAGCTGCCGCCCGGCCCGGAGGCGCCGCTCAGTCCCGAAAGGTCCATCAGGGCCAGCGTGGCCCATCCCAGCAGCAGTGCGACGGGAATGCCCGCAATGCCGGCCAGGAAGGACCGGAGGCTTAGCGGCTTCCGGCCGGCGGCCCGGTCCGCGTGGTGCCACGCCCACAGCAGCAGCAGGACCGGAGGCACCACGATCAGGAGGTTACGAAGGAGGGGTATCATGTTTCCACCGTGCTTCGCACGCCGCCGCCAGTGCCTGCAGAAACAGCCGGTTGTCTTCCTCCCGGCCGATGGTGACGCGGATCCATCCATCCATGCCGAAGGAATTGAGGGGTCGCACGGTGACGCCGCCGTCGGCAATGCGTTCGGCCACATCCAAAGCGTCTTCCTGTACGTGAATGCACAGGAAGTTGGCCTGGGTGGGATACACGGTAAACCCACGGCGGGTGAGCTCCCCAAAGAGAAGCTCCGTCCCCGCGGCGTTTGTCCGACGCGACCGCGCTACGAATTCGTGATCCTCCAGTGCCGCGATCGCGGCAACCTGCGCCGGCAGGCCCACGTTGAAGGGCTGCTTCACTTTGAGCACACTGGAGATGATGTCTTCGGAGGCGATGCCGTAGCCGACGCGGAGTCCCGCCATGCCGAAGATCTTGGAGAAGGTGTGGAGGACCATGAGGTTAGGGTAGCGCTCCAGGAGCTCCGTCGTCCGGGGAAAGTCGTCCGCGGTCACGTAGTCCTGATACGCCTCATCGACGACGACCAGCACGTCGCCGGGAACTGCTTCCAACAGCGCCACGAGCTCGTCGTGGGTGGCATAACGACCGGTCGGGTTGTTGGGATTGCAGACGAAGACCGCACGTGTACGGGAGTCCATGAGGGCACTCCACTCGTCCAGCAGGAAACGGCCTTCACTCATGGCGCCACGGCGAATCTCCGCCTCGAAGAGCGCGGCTGAGAAGGCGTACTGGCTGAAGGTGTGCTCCGCCGTGATGATGTTGTCCCCGGGGTTGAAATAGGTCGCCGCGAGCATGACCAACACCTCGTCGGAGCCGTTTCCGACAATGATCCGTTCCGGGGCGACACTGTGGCGTCGGCCCAGTGCTTCCCGCAGCGCCGCGGCATTCTTGTCCGGATAGGTATGAATCTCACTCGCAACGGCGCGTACCGCCTCCAGGGCACGCGGTGAGGGACCGAGGGGGTTCTCGTTGGAAGCGAGCTTGACCGCTCCCGGGCGCTTGCGCCCCGGGACGTAGGGTTCGAGGTTGGAGAGGGCCCGCCGCTCCTTCATGCGGTGTCGTCCCCGGACGAGCTCCGGCCGGCGTTTGACGCTCCCCTTCCGGTGGTGCCGGTATCGCCGCCGTTCTCTTCGGTGACGCCTTCCTTCTTGATCTTGGGGGGATTCTTCTTCAGGTACTCGTGATCCTCAGACATATCGACAATGAGGTCCTTGAGCTTCATCTCGACCGACTGGGCGGTGGTCTTGGCAAAGATGAGGTCCCGAGGGTTCCCGAAGAGCGGCTTCACGGCACGCATGATCTTGTCGATCTCCTCGAAGGTGAAGCCGTTCATAATGATGACCTTGTTGTCCAGCTCTTTTGGGCGGTCTTCCATGCTGCCTCCTGCCCGGATAGTACGAAGCCCTCGTTGCCTCGATCAACCCTCGCCGTTGAGGTGCGCCGGCGGACCGTATGATTTTGTCGACACCGTACTTTGTTAGTATCTTGACGTAGATACCACCGAAGCATGAGTCTACCACCACCGGGTGAAGCATCGTGGGCCCGGCGGACTGACGCGGCCGCCCTGTGGACGGACGTGTACATGACCAATGGTCCGTCCGGCGCCCACGGGAGGAGTGAAATATGAACTACGACCGATTTACCGTGAAAGCACAGAACGTTCTCCAGGACGCGACTTCACTCGTGAAGAACCATAATCACGCCGCCCTCGAGCCGGAGCACCTTCTCGCGGCGCTGGTGCGGCAGGAGGAAGGGGTCATTCCGCCGCTCCTCGCGCGCCTCGGCGTCGCCCGCGGCGAGATCGACACTCGCATCCAGGAGCTCCTGAACAAGAGGCCCCGCGCCTACGGCGAAACGGCGCAGATCCAGATGTCTCCGGCCGCTTCGCGCATCCTGAATCAGAGCGAGAAGGAAGCCGCGGACCTCAAGGACGACTACATCAGCACGGAGCACATCTTTCTTTCATTGATCGATGCCAAAGGCCCTGCCACCGATCTGCTCAAGGAACTCGGGGTCAAGCGGCAGGATGTGCTCACCGCGCTCCAGAGCATCCGCGGCAACCAGCGGGTGACCGATCAGGAGCCCGAGAGTCGGTACCAGGTGTTGGAGAAGTATACCCGCGATCTCACCGCCCTGGCGAAGCGGGAAAAGCTCGATCCCGTCATCGGACGGGACGAGGAGATCCGCCGGATCATGCAGGTTCTCTCACGACGAACGAAGAACAACCCGGTCCTGATCGGCGATCCCGGCGTCGGCAAGACTGCCATTGCCGAGGGGCTTGCCCGGCGCATCGTCTCCGGGGACGTCCCGGACTCCCTGAAGGAAAAGCGCCTCCTCGCCCTCGATCTTGGCGCCCTCGTGGCCGGGACGAAGTTCCGGGGAGAGTTTGAGGAGCGCCTCAAGGCGGTTATTCACGAGATTGCCCAGAGCGAAGGGCGGATTATCCTGTTTATCGACGAGCTGCACACCCTCGTCGGTGCCGGCGCCGCCGAAGGGGCCATGGACGCGTCCAACCTGCTGAAGCCCGCTCTTGCCCGGGGCGAGTTGCGCGCGATCGGGGCAACCACATTGGACGAGTACCGCCAACACATTGAGAAGGACGCGGCCCTCGAGCGCCGCTTCCAGACGGTCTTCACCGGAGAGCCTTCCGTAGAGAACACGGTGGCCATCTTGCGGGGGCTCAAGGAGCGCTACGAGGTTCACCACGGCGTTCGAATCAAGGACGAGGCGCTCATAGCTGCGGCATCGCTCTCGGACAGGTATATTACCTCGCGCTTCCTCCCGGACAAGGCGATCGATCTTGTAGATGAGGCGGCCAGTCGGGTGAAGATGGAGATCGAGAGTCAACCCACGGAGCTGGACCAGCTGGAGCGCCGCATCCTGCAACTCAACATCGAGAAACAGGCCCTGGAGAAGGAGACCGATGAGGCTTCTGTCGAAAGGCGACAGCAACTCGAAAAGGAGCTTGCGGAACTCACTGCCGAGCGAGACGGCAAGCGCATGCAGTGGCAGAACGAGAAGGCGATTATTGAGGAGATTCGGGAGCTCAAACAGCGTCTGGAGAACTACAGCATAGATGAGACCCGTTACGAGCGGGAGGGCAACTTCGCCAAGGCTGCGGAGATCAAGCACGGACTGATCCCGCAGACCGAGAGGGAGCTCGAGGAGAAGAGCGAGAAGCTGAAGGAGCTGCAAGAGGGACAGACCCTGCTGCGTGAGGAGGTCTCCGATGAGGACATTGCCGCAGTCGTCTCGTCGTGGACCGGCATCCCCGTCTCGAAGATGCTCGAAAGCGAGAAGCAGAAGCTCCTGCGCCTCGAGGATATCCTGGGGGAGCGCGTTGTCGGTCAGGAGCGCGCCATTACCGCGGTGTCCGAGGCGATCCGGCGCAACAAGAGCGGTCTCTCCGATCCCAATCGGCCGACCGGCGTCTTCATGTTCCTGGGTCCCACCGGCGTCGGGAAGACGGAGCTGGGAAAGACCCTGGCGGGCTTCCTCTTCGACGATGAGCGGGCACTCACGCGCATCGACATGAGCGAGTACATGGAGAAGTTCTCCGTCTCCCGGCTCATCGGGGCGCCCCCCGGCTACGTCGGCTACGAGCAGGGCGGGCAGCTCACCGAGGTAGTCCGCCGTCGGCCGTACTCGGTTATCCTCTTCGACGAGATCGAGAAGGCGCACCAGGACGTATTCAACATCCTGTTGCAGCTCCTCGACGAAGGCCGCATGACCGACGGCCAGGGCCGCGTAGTGGACTTCCGGAACACCATCATAATTCTAACGAGTAATGTGGGAAGCGATCTCATTCTGGGGACGGAGGACACTGCGGCCATTCAGGAGCAGGTCTGGGGTCTCCTCCAGGCGACGTTCAAGCCGGAGTTCCTGAACCGCCTCGACGAGATCATTACTTTCAACCGTCTCGGCAAGACGGAGATCCTGAAGATCGTCGATCTGGAGGTGCAGCGCGTCCAGGGCCGCCTCTCCGAGAAGAAGATCACCCTGGATCTGGACCGGGATGCCCGGGAGTACGTGGCCGACGTCGGCTTCGATCCCGCCTACGGCGCTCGTCCCCTCAAGCGTGCCGTCCAGCGTCTCATTGAGAATCCGCTCTCCAGGCAGATCCTCGCCGGCGACATCAAGGACGGCGATACCGTCGTCGCTAGTCGCGACGGTGACGAGCTCGTGTTCAAGACGCAGAAAGGCGGCCCTAAGGACGGCGCAAAGCGCGCGTGAATCGGGGCGGGAAGAAGGCGGCGGCGTCCCGGCAGTGGGCATACCGATGCCCGCGCTCATGGCACCAATCTCCCCGCGGTCGGATCGTGCCGCCGGGCGTTCTCTCTCGCCTTCGTTGTTCCGTGGGTTGCGTAGCAGTATCGGCACCCGAAGAGGCAGGTTTCGTACGCACCGATGTCGCGACTTTCGAGGCAGCGGCAGTGGGTGCGCTGGTTTGCGGCGCGGGGACGGAGGTGCGTGGCGGCGCCGGCGGCCTGGATGAGGTCTTCGCTGATGCAGGCGCCCGCCTCGATCCCCGGAACGGCCGCAACCCGGGGGTCGGCACAGCTCTGAACGGTGAGGCCACGCTCAGCGGCGTCGGCGGCGAGATCGCGGAGCAGGACGAGGACCTCCGTCCCCGGTGCGGCCGACGCTTGGAGCTCCGTCCCCGTTGACCCGTGGTCAGCAAGATCCAGGCCGGGGACCTGTCCCAGCGCGCGCATGACGCTCCGATATGGCTGCAAGAGCGAGATGATCACCCGGTCGACATACCCGGAGAGTGCGTCGGCGATTCGAGCAAAGCGTTCCCGGTGGAAGGCCGGCGGTGTCAGGTTGCTCACGATGATCGGATCGTAACGCCACACGGCGGCGCGAGGGCCGGTGGCATCGACTACAGACTTGAAGGCGCCGATGCGCTTCTGCAGGGGCGGGGAGGCCGGTTCCAGCCTTCTCGGATAGTCCACGACGGTGTAGAGGAAGGCCAGTGGATAGCCGCGCCCACGTATCGCTTCCAGCCGGTCCAGCAGCGTCCGCGGGTAGCGGGTCCAGAAAACAATGGCATCGACGTCCTCCGGCGCCAGGGAGATCCGGGAGATTTGGTCGGGATTGAAGGGGTTTGCAACCTCGCAGTACCCGGCGTCGAGGCGGTGCATAAACCACTCGCCGTAGAAGGCGGGAATGTCGGTGCGGCGGCTCGCGCTGATGACCATTGGATGCCTCGCTCGTTCGTGGCCTTCGCCGGCGCTCCGCGGCGCCTGCGGTGTCAGGCCGCGGGCTCTCGGGGTGCGCTCACCTCGGCGACCCGGACGCCGGTGACCTCATACCGGAGGGACGGAGCCCTCCAATGTCGAAGGGAGGGTCGATACCGGAGGGACGGAGCCCTCCAATGCCGAAGGGAGGGTCGATACCGGAGGGACGGAGCCCGCCAGGGCGATAGCCCGTCTCCGTCGCCGTCTCCGTCTCTTCCGGCGTAGCCATGCGGGTCTTTGCTCCGAGCTCCGCCTTGAGCTTTCCGTTGTTGAGCTTGTGGTCCCCGGGCATGAGGACGAGAGAGTACTCACAGTCCTTGCTTCTTAGAGGCATAGACTTCGCGATCTGCCCCACCGAGACGCCGATCCGTTCCGCCGCTGCCACGGAGGTCGGCGTCGTTCCCGGCTCGAATCCGAGCGCTTCGAGACCGTGGGCACTTAGCTGTCGCTTCACTCTCTCCGCTATCATCTCGCGCCAAGGATGCCCCACTCCGGCGGAAGCGACAAGTGGCGGAGCAGACGGAGGGAGCGGGGAGGGGGGACGGAGCACGCTACCGATGGTCGAGCCGTTTTGGAAGTCGGCCTTGAGCGCACGCTGCCGGCGTAGATCCTCTATCGAGTGCAAACTGCCGAAAGGCCCAGCGTGCTCATGATGTGAGAGCGCAGGGTAGCAGGTGCGCGAAGCATAAGCGAAACAGCGCGCTAGGTGGCGCCACCAGTGTTTGCCCGGGAAGGCGCCACCACTGCAGTCCTGTCCATGGGTATACGGTTACGTGGCTTGCTATCCCCGCGATTACTGGATTCCGCACTACGTACTCGATCGTTGCAAGGTAGTGTCGAAGGGTCCCTATCACACTACTCTTGAAGCGATCGTACCAGACGTGCCCCTTGAACCCATGCAGTCGATTGTAACGCATGGCAAAGACACTCAGGATCCACTGCATGAGTCTCGACAGCGACTCGCCGCTTTGGACTTCCACAACAAGGTGGAAATGGTTGTTCATGATGCAGAACATCTCGATACGAAACCGGTACTTCACTTTGGCCCGTTCGAGCGTTCCGACGAACAGCTCTTTCATCTCATCCGCGTGCAGTATGAACTCGCCACGATTGGCACGGGCAACGACATGGTACCGGCCGCCATCTACCACTTGTCTTGGTTTCCTCATGCGATTCTCTACATACGAAGTGGCGCTGCAGCTTCAAAGCCTGCACCCCGAGGTCCGTCTCCATTGTCCGAACTTCCGCTTCGTCCAAGCTCTGCGTCCAAGCTCCGTCCCCA
>CAZUVX010000121.1:0-7349 GCA_964623865.1 uncultured Spirochaetaceae bacterium
CCAACCCGTCCGCCGGCGGGCTACCGAAGGATCGAGCGGCCTATCCGAGCGGCGCCGACCGCGAGTCCGGGGGAGGGACTCAGGCATGACCGTGCAACGGGTTATCGTGCCGCCGCTGATTCTGCTTGTTGCCGTTGCGGCGGTGATTCCGGCACAACAACCGGATGCGTTGGAGCTCTACCGGCAGGGGCGTTTCGAAGATGCGGTTGAGGTGACCCTCGAGGAGATTGCCGGGGAAGAGCGGAACATGAATGCGTACACCGTTCTGGGATGGAGCCTCCTGGCCCTGGGACGGTATGAAGAGGCCCTCGAGTACGGGCTGCAGGCACTGGAGGTTTCTCGCTTCGACAGCAGGATTATCCAGATCGTCGGTGAGGCGAATTACCTCCTCGGGAACAACATGGAAGCTCTCGAATACCTGCAGGAGTATGTCGCGATTTCCCCGACCGGCAGGTTGATCGATCAGGTGTACTACTTCCTGGGGGAGATCTTCATCGACTTTGGAGAGTATCATCACGCCGATATCGCTCTTTCGGCGGCGCTATACCACGAAGATGGTGACGCAGCCTGGTGGAGCCGCCTCGGCTTTGTCCGGGAGCAGCTCCAGGACTACCGGCACGCCCTGGAGGCCTACGAACGCGCCCTTGAGCTGAACCCGGATCTCGGCTCCGCCACCGAGGGGCGCCGGCGAGTCCGGGATGCGCTGTCCGGGTAGCGGGACAGTTGTACAGCGGGACAACCCGTCCTTCCGGACCGCCGCGCAGCGGTAGCGCTCATGCGCCCACGATCGAGTTCGGATGCATTAGGTCTCTCCGATTGCTCCAATACATGGTAGATTTTACTCGGTACCACGAGATAGGGTGAGTACTGATTGGATCTCGCGCCTGACGCTCATTTCGGTGCGCGTTCATGTCGATAGGAGGAGTGTATGTGCAGAATGCGGTTTCTGCGTGTTGCAGCGGCTCTCGCCGTGCTGCTTGCTCTGGCAGGGTGTGAACAGGTTTTCACGTACAACGTGTTTTCCGAGTTCTCGCGTGACCCGGCGAAGCTGTCCACGCAGCAGAAGCGGTCGTACGCTCAGTCGGCGCTGGAGTCGGGGGACAGAGAGTCGATGAATGCGGCCTACCAGGCCCTCCGGGATGAGGCGCTCAAAAGCGACGATCCCGAGTTGACCTCAGTGGCTACCGACCTGGCCCTGGGTGCGTCAGGGATCAACGACGTCGCTCCGGACCTGGCAGAGAAGGCGATTAGTGGTGACCTCTCAGATCCTGATGCGATCGAAGACACGGTCACGGACGCTCTCGACAGCATAGACACCGACTCGCTCGAAGACGTTGCCGACCTTATCAAGAAGACCAGAGAGAACGGCGGCACCGTCAGCGAAGAGCAGTACGTCTTTGCCGCCGCCGGTGTGGCTGCGAAGGAAGCCAAGGAAGCTCAGGATGCCGGCAAGGACGTCGACGATCTCGACGCGGAGGATTTTCAGGAAGCCCAGGACCTCGTGAACACCGCGAAAGAGGATCTGGAGAGCCGCGGAGAGACCTCCGAGACTCTGGACCTGCTGGAAGACTACATCAACGGCACAAGCTGATCCGACCCCGAAAGGAGGAGTGCGGTGCATCGGTTGGGATTCGTACGATACGTCATCGCGATAGTAGCTTTTGCAGCCGTTGTCGGTGCGCCGGCCTTCGGCGGGACCTCGACCGTTACCGAGTCCCTCGTGCTGGCGCCGTCACCGCGGACTGCGGCCATTGGTGGGCTTCACACGACCCTCGCCGACGGCTACGACACACTGACGGCCAATCCGGCGGGTTTTCGGGCGGTCCCCGCCGGTATCCAGGCCGCCGAGGTGACCATGCGTCTCAGCGGCCCCGTGCTGAGTCTCTCTTCGATCATTCTGGAAGCGGTCGACGAGGGGTTTGAGACGGTCTTCGCGTCCCCCGAGACCCTTTCGGAATTGCAACGGCTCTACGCATCGGTAGGGCTCTTCGGGCCGATCTCCTTCGGGTTCGTCGGCGACGGCCTGGGGTTCGCCGTTTCCAATACCACCGACGTCACGCTCCGTACCGTCGGAACAACCGAGCTGTCCGCGGTTGCGAAGGAGGGGCTCCTCCTGTCGGGGGGCTTCGCCCTTCGAATGCCGCTCCCCGAGCGCGCGGGCGAGTTGGATACCGGAGTGCTTCTGAAGGGCTTCGTCCAGGGGGCGTCACGGGTGGAGACCTCCCTTCTTGCCTTGCCTGATTTGTTTACATCCTTCGATACCGATCTGATCCTCGAGGCGCCCTTCGACGTGGCGACCGGACTCAGCGTCGACGTGGGCGTGCGGTACCAGATCCTGCCGTGGCTTGCATTCGGACTTACCGGGCAGAATCTCCTTGCCCCGGCGATCGTGAATACGTACGACTCCCTTACCGGCTTCCTTGACAACGAGGACGCCCTGTCTGAGACGGACGCCCGGATACCCATCAACGTGTCCGCCGGGGTTGCCTTCACGCCCGGTCTCGGTTCTCTGGATCGGCACATCTCGGGTTTCAAGGTGCTTCTTGACTACCGCGACGGTCTGGACTTCTGGACCGATCCCGACAACGTCGAGAATCCGCTCCTGAAGATCGCTTTGGGTGTAGAGACGACGCTTCTCGATGTGGTGAGCGTGCGCCTTGGCCTGGCGGAGGGGCTGCCTGCGGCCGGGCTGGGACTCGACCTCGGCGTGGTCGAAATCGACGCCGTTGCGTTCGGCGATGAGCTCACTGGGGAACCGGGCTTTCGTTCCATCTACAACCTGATGTTCGGCGTGCGCTTCGGAAGTCGCGGTCCTTGACGTCACACTTGCTTGACAGCGTTTAACAGCGGTTGGTAGCTTACAGCCACTCGGGCCGCTAGCTCAGTTGGTAGAGCAACAGCCTTTTAAGCTGTGGGTCGCAGGTTCGATCCCTGCGCGGCTCAGGAAATCGTGGACATGAGTGATGAGCGTTGCTTGACGAAGGGCGTGGCATCACTGTAGTCTCCGCGACGTAGCGCGTCTCCATCGTCTAGTGGTTAGGACACCGGGTTTTCATCCCGGCAACAGGGGTTCGACTCCCCTTGGAGATGCCGATGCAAAAGGCTCCGCCACCTCACGGTAGCGGAGCCTTTTCTTTGTTCCATGAGCTCACATGTGACCGGTCTCGGCGAACGTCCGCCCGGGATTGGGGCCGCGGGGACCCGGCCGCCCCACGCGGGGACCCGGCCGCCCCACGCGGGGACCCGGCCGCCGCACGGGAACGCCCGTCCCCGCCGCGGCTGAGCGGTCGCTCGCAATCAGGTCTCGAACCAGAAGCGCAGGCCGAAGGATCCCTGCAGGCCGAAATTGGCGGTATTGAACCCACCTGCGGTGATGGGCGCCCAGGTTGGGGCGAACTCCAGGAAGAGTTCCAGGACTTCGATCGGATAGGCGTTCAGACCAATGGGAACCCGCCCCCCGAGCTCGAAGTTCGGCACCGCCAGATACAGACCCGGCCCAATGTAGAGGTTGACGAAGCTGAAGAGATTCTGCGTGTACAGCCACCAGTCTGCGGTGACACCGAGGTTGAAGCCTCCTTCACTCAGTTGTGCTCCGACGCCCCAGAGGACGGGCAACTGCGGGACCTTCACCGACAGCATGACGTTCTGTCCGGGGAGTCCGCCGAAGGGGCTCAGGCCTGCCGCCACGCCCACCCCGAAGGTATCGGCGCTTGCCCCTACCGCCGCTATCAACAGTATGGCAAGCACAATCAGCACCACCTTTCGTTTTCGCATCGATTACTCCTTTCGCGCGTGGGTTTGTCTTGCCTGATTATAACGCACTGAGCGCTTCACTTTAACCCGTGCCAGGCACATTCTGCAGAAGCCGACGGTGTTGCCGTTTCGTGGTTGAGGATTCTCGGTGCGCCAAGTATAGTGGGGTCAACCATGCGTGAAGTAGTCCTAAACGCCAGCGATCTTGACGGTTACCTCCTGGATGCCGACAAGGCGCACATCGCAGAAATGGATCGCCTCTACGGCGAGGCGAGCAAGGTGTGTCAGGTCCTCGACAGCTCTCAGAATGAGAGCCGCCTGAACACGGAGAAGCAACGACTCATCAAGCTCTACGGCGAGATGGGCGACGTCATGCAGGAGATGACGAAGGATGAATCCGCCATTCGGGTCTACTCCTTCGAGACTCCGCGGAGCGTTCACGGCGAGGCATCCCGGCTCATCGCGAAGCTCAGGGACGTGCGAACGCAGAGCCACGAGTTCGTGTATTATATCCAGCGCGCGTATGAGCTACTCTTCAATTTGGCCTACGCCGGTCCCGGAGATCGCCGGAAGAATCACCTGATCGTCAAGACACCCGTTGCGGTGCCGGTGCAGCAGTACGCCGTCCACAAGATTCCGGATGTGGATGATCAGCTGGAGAACTCGGTGATGTGCGTCATGCTCCGGGGCGCCCTGCTTCCCTCCATGATCATGTCTAAGGAGATCCAGGAGTATTCATCTACGGGGTACGTGACACCATTTGCGCTGTTCAGCATCAAACGCGATGAGACGCGGACCGAGCAGGACATGCGGTACATACTCAACCTGGACCGAAGCTACTTCGACATTGAACAGCTCAACGGCAAGGACCTGGTCTTCGCCGATCCCATGAATGCAACCGGCGGCAGTCTCGTCACCATTATCCACTACCTCCTCTCAGAGGGCGTGAAGCCACGATCGATCAAGTTCTGTAACGTTATCTCCGCGTTGAAGGGAACGCTCCGGATCATCCGCGCCCTCGAGGGAGCGACGGTCTACACGCTGTGGATGGATCCCAGCCTCAACTCGCTGGCGTACATCCTTCCCGGCCTGGGAGATGCCGGGGATCGTCTGAACGGCAGTGACCGCGCGGACATGCCGCGGGACATCATCCAGTTGATTGCGGACTACGGTGCAACCATTTCCAACCTCTACCGTGCACAAGTCAGAGAGATCGAGCAGACCGTCCTCACCCACCCGAAGGGGTAGCAGGATCGGTGGCTCAGTGTCGCGCCGCCGCGGCCTCTCCCTTGCGGTCGCTGCCTTCGCGGCCGGCTTGGTCTTGAGCTCCTGCGTGACCCTGGTGTCCCGGGAGGACCTCGCTGCGGAGTACCTGCAGGTCGCGAACGCGCTCTACGGGGCGGGTGCCGTCGATGAGGCGAGCACCTACTACTCAAAGGCCTTGGAGCTTGCCCCCGACCTCGAATCGGCAAGCTTCAACCTTGCGCGGGTGCATATTGATCAGGGACGATACAACCGCGCTATCTCTCTCCTCGAGGAGCTTCGCCGGGAGCGGCCGGAGAGCCTTGAACTGGCGGAAGCACTCGCGTATGCACTGCTCAGAAGTGGTGACCTCGATCGCGCCGAGGAACTCTACCTCGATGTCCTTGACGAGAGCCCGTATCGCACCTCGGTTCTGTACAACCTGGGCTTGTTGTCCCGGGAGTTGGACCGTCACCGTGACGCTTTGGACTACATGGCCCGTGCGTACGACGTCGCTCCGGAGGACCCGGACATCTCGTTCTCCTACGGCTCTCTTCTGAAGGATCGAGACCGCCCGGAGGCTGCCGTGTCCGTATTCGAGACGTTCATTGAGGGTGCCGACGCCGAAGATGAGCGGCTCAAGGAGGTAGCACGCGTTTTCGAGGAAACGGAGTACTACAGCCGCGCCCTTTCGGTGTACGAGCGGGTCCTGGAAGCAGCACCTGAAGACGCGGAGGCTCAGTTTCGGCGCGCGCGGTTGCTTCTCACGGTCGCGGAAGACGTCGAGACGGGCCTGGCGTCTCTCGAGGAGGCTCTCGTACAGGGGTACGAGGACCAGGCCCAACTGGGCCGGCTGGTGGAGGATCCGGCTCTTGTTGCCCCGGCTGAGGTGGAGGAGCTGTTGAGAAACGAAGGCTTTGAGTTGTCCGCTCTGCGTGAGGCTGCCGAGCGGGCGCGGCAGGAGGAGGCGGAACGCCGCGAGGCCGATGCTGCGCCGCGGCAACGTGCGGGGCGCACCTATCGGCAGGCCCTCACTCCATGATGGTATTCGGTCCGTGATGCTTCGCCGTAGCGTGAACGGCGAAGGTGCCGGCCGCGCCGCGATGGGCGGCCGAGGAAGTGCCCCGCCAAGCGACCGCGACCGCGATCTATAGCTGTCGGAGCAGCTCCGCGTAGACGGTATCCGGGTCGGGGCTCGCGTCGACATCCACCAGGAGGCCCTTGTTGGTGTAGAGGTCGACCAGCGGTTCCGTCTGGCGGCGGTAGACCTCCAAGCGATTCTTGATGGACTCTTCACGGTCATCGGGACGTTGCATGAGCTCTTCACCGGTCACATCGTCCTTCCCGGGGGCTTTGGGTGGACTGAACACAATGTGATAGGTGCGTCCTGAGGGCTTGTGAACGCGGCGACCGGAGAGGCGCTTGATGATCTCTTCGTCTCCGAGGACGAATCGAATGACCCTGTCGATGGTTGCAAAGGCATCCAGAGCCTCCGCCTGCGGGACCGTGCGCGGAAACCCATCCAGGATGAAGCCGGAGGCGGCGTCCTTCTGAGCCAGCCGATCGCGAACGAGCTCAACGGTCAGCTCATCGGGAACAAGCTCGCCGCTGTCAAGAATCGCCTTCACTTTCGAGCCGAGTTCGGTCTCATTATTGATGTTCTCACGGAAGATGTCTCCCGTCGAGATGTGGGGAATGCCCTTTTCGCGGGATAGGCGAGAAGCCATTGTCCCTTTCCCGGCTCCCGGAGGGCCCAGAAAGATGAGATTCATGGTCGCTCCTTATGCGGCGTGTCTATCCAGCGATTGTAGAGGGCGCTGGAATGATTGGTCAACGAGGATGCGCAGCAGTAATATGAACGTAAGGAGGAACATGTGGATTTCTGGGATCGAATGCGAACCGCCATTGACAAGGGAATCGACAGCTCCCGCGGCTTCCTGAGCAAGGCACAGGATCGGGCGAAGGATTTGGGTGAGCGAGGTGTGTTGCGCTTTGAGATCATGCAGCTCGAATCGCAGGCGGAGAAGCTTACCGCTAAGCTCGGCGCCCGGACCTACGAGGTCTTGGAGAAGGAAGGGCAGAACACGATCTCCAAGAACACCCCAGGTGTCAAAGATCTCGTTCGTGAAATTGCCGAAATCGAAGAGCGTGTACGGACCAAGGAGACGCAACTCGCCGCCTCGGCGGAGCGGGATGATCAAGCCGATGAGGGGACCGGCCCCGGTTAGACACGCCATACCGGCAGCGGCCCGCGGAATGTGAACCCGGATGCCGAGGCCGACGGCCCAGGCCGTGCCTCTCGGGGCTCTCCTTCCTGGATTATCTCCGGGTTGCCGTACGGCACGAGCGCACCA
>CAZUVX010000122.1:0-6803 GCA_964623865.1 uncultured Spirochaetaceae bacterium
CCTTGCCCCGGCTCGAGTTCGTACGCGAAAGTAACCGCCACCCCGATTGGGCCTACCACGACTGGCATCACGTGGCAGTCGTGCTCGACCGTGCGGATTCGCTGGTACTGTTCGTCGACGGTCGAGCCGTCGAACACTCCCAGCGTTTGTATGCTCATGACCTCTTCGCGTCGGTGAGCCACCTGGTTGTTTACATCTCTGAATACGCCGAGTGGGACGATGACGGCCTGCAGGAGTCCGCGGAAGATGAGCTTCACGGAATAGACGAGCTGCTTCTTTTCGAGAACGTACTGACCCCGGAGCAGATCCGCGGCCTCTACGAAGGGACCCTCGAGATCTCGGATCGCTGACGAGTTGGGCCCTCGCCCCGCCCCCCCTCACCCCCGGTACTTCGCCCGCAACTCTTCGACTTTCACCACCCAGCCGTGGCGGTCTTCGGTGGCGCCGCGGCGGATCTCGTCGAAGCGGCGGCGCAGGAAGGGTGAGATCTCGCGCTCCTCGGCGGCGGGCAGGTCGTAGTCGGTGTCCTGATGGCCGATGGTGCGGATGGGGGCAATGGTGGCGGCGGTGCCGGCGCCGAAGGCGTCCCGGAGGCGGCCTTGCTCCGCGGCCTCGACCATCTCGGCCACGCTGATACGGCGTTCCACCACGGTGTAGCCGGCGTCCCCGAGGATCTGGATGGCGCTGCGCCGGGTGACGCCGTCGAGGATGGTGCCGCTGATGGCGGGAGTCAGCACGGTGTCGTCGATTACGAAGAAGACGTTCATGGTCCCGGACTCCTCTATGTAGGCGTGCTCGATTGCGTCGGTCCAGAGGAGTTGGTGATAGCCCTGCTGCTGGGCGAGCCGGGCGGGGTAGAGGGAGCCGCCGTAGTTGCCGCCGGCCTTGGCGGAGCCGATGCCGCCGGGGGCGGCACGGATGAACTCCGTCTCCACCTTTACCCGGAGCGGCTCGGTGTAGTACGGCCCGACCGGGCAGGTGATGATCATGAACAGGTAGGTTTCCGACGGGCGCACCCCAATGTACTCGTCCATGGCGATCATGAAGGGGCGCAGGTAGAGAGATGCGTCCGGGGTGTTCGGGATCCACTGCGCGTCCAGGGAGACGAGTTCCGCAAGGCCGCCGAGGAAGATCGCCTCCGGAATCTCGGGCATGGACATCCGCACCGCCGACCGGTTAAAGCGCTCGAAGTTGAGCCTGGGCCTGAAGAGGACCGCGTCGGCATCGTCATCAATAAAGGCCTTCATTCCCTCGAAGATCGTCTGGCCGTAGTGAAACACCGCCGTTGCCGGATCCAGCGCAAGCGCCTGGTAGGGCCGGATCCGCACGTCCCGCCAGGCGCCGTCGGCGAAATCCGCCAGGAGCATGTGATCGGAGTAGATCCGCCCGAAGGGGATGTTTGCCATGTCCAGGTCCCCAATCCGGGACTCTTTCACTTCCTTTGTATCGATGCTCACGGCCATGTTTCACCTCCGAGTGTTACCGCTGTTGGGCGAAGTCCCCTCATCATAGGGCGTGGTACCGTGGTCCGCAAGCTCGGACACACCGGCGCAGGCTCGCCGTTGAACCCCTACCGCTCCGTGACAATACACGGTACCTTTGCAGGCACGCCATGAATGACTACACCTACATAGATACGAATGCGGCCTTCGGTGACTATTTGAAGGACCTCAAGAATCGCGGTGTGTGGGAGGTTGCCCTGGACATTGAGGGCGAGTTCAACCTGCACGTCTACGGCGAGCGCTTCTGCCTGCTCCAGCTCTTCGACGGCGAGCGCGAGGTGGCGGTGGATCCCCTGGCGGTTTCCCGGGATCTCCTGAAGCAGCTCCTGGAGGACCGCAACCTCCTGAAGATCACCTACGACTGCGCCGGCGACCGGCTGCTCCTTGCCAAGAGCCACGGCATTCTCATGAGCTCCATTCTGGATCTCCGGCCGGCGGTGGAGTTGCTGGGCTATCCGAAGCAGGATCTCGGGTCGATACTGGAGGACGTGGTCGGTATTCGCGCCGAGAGCAGCAAGAAGCGTTTCCAGCAGTATAACTGGACGCGGCGCCCTATTGATCCGGCGGCCATTGAGTATGCCGTGCAGGATGTCCGGCACCTCTTTGCTCTCAAGGAGGCGCTGTTGCAGCGACTGGCAGAGGCGGGAAGGATGGAGCAGTACATTCTCGAGAACCTGAAGCGCCAGGACCGCGAGCCCGACACCACCCGGAAGGCCGGTGTTCTGCGGTCGGGCCGCTTCAAGCGACTGTCCCGGAACCGGCAAAGGGAGTTCGAGCGCATCTACGAGATCCGCGACCGCTACGCCCGTGAGCTCGATCTGCCCCCCGACACGGTCCTGGCCAACAAGGACATCTTCGCCCTGGTCACGGATGAGATCTCTCTGGGCGGGATTCGATCCAACCGACGGGTTCCGAGGGAGAAGATCGAGGCCTTGAAGGACGAGATTGCGCAGGGAGGTGCGAAGTGAGAGGAGGAGGCACGTGAGCGATTCCTCGGCGTCTCAGCGCCGCGCCCCAACGGCAAGCCGACGCGCCCCCGGCGCGACCGAACGCCCGCCGGCGACTCTACTGTACATCCTGGTGGCCGCCCTGCTGGTCGCCTTCGCCGTGGCGGGTGCCCTTGCGGACGGTGTGGGGCCGACGGTACGGGGCCTCTGGGAGATTCAGATCCACCCCGCTCGGCTCGTAAACGACTTCACCGCCGTGGCTGGAACCGGGGCGGCCCTGGTAAACGCCAGCCTGGTCGCGCTCATTGGTCTTGTCCTGGTGAGGATCAACGGCGTCCGCCTTTCGGGCCCGACCGTGGCGGCGGTCTTCACCATGTTCGGTTTCGGCCTCTTCGGGAAGACGCCTCTCAACGTTATCCCCATCATTCTCGGTGTCGCCGCGTCCGCGCGCATTGCCCGCCGCACGTTTCGGGAGTATATCCTCATTGCGCTCTTCGGGACGGCGGTGGCGCCTTTGGTCTCGACCGTTGCGGTCGAGGTGGCGCTCCCACTCGCGGTGCGCGTTCCCGCGGCGGTTTGCGCCGGGGTGGCCGTCGGCGTGGTCCTGCCCGCAGTCGCCATGTCGATGCTCCGTCTCCACCAGGGGTACAACCTCTACAACGTGGGGCTCACCTCCGGTTTCCTGGCGCTCTTTGCCGCAGCGGTCATCGTTGGTTCGGGAGGCCCGGCGGATACCGCCATGGTGTGGAACGGTGAGCCCTCGCTACTGCTGGAATTGTTGGTACCGGCGACCGGTGTGGTGCTGGTTCTCGCGGGGGTGCCGGCCGGAGGGCTGGAAGCGTTGCGGAGCTTCCGGCGCATCTTGAAGTTGCCCGGCCGATTACCGTCCGATTTCATGGATATGGAGTCGATTGCGGGAGCCCTCATCAACATGGGGGTCATGGCAATCCTCCTGTGGCTCTACGTGGTCGTGGTCGGTGGGGATCTCAACGGCCCGGTCCTTGGCGGTATCTTTACGGTGGTGGGCTTTGCCGGATTCGGGAAGCACCCCCGCAACGTCTGGCCCGTCATTGCCGGGATCGTGCTGGCGGCTCTCGTGTTCGGGCGCGACTTGTCGGCGCCGGGGGTGATTCTCGCCGCGCTCTTCGGCACCACCCTGGCGCCTCTTGCCGGGGACTTTGGAATCGGCATCGGCGTGATTGCGGGATTCCTCCACCTTGCCGTCGTCCTGAGGTCGGGAGAGTGGCACGCGGGGATTGCCCTCTACAACAATGGATTCGCCGGCGGCCTGACGGCCACGCTTCTGGTTTCGATCATTGAATGGTACCGTGCCAACACATCATCCGAGCGGCGTGACCGGCGCAGAAGCGGCGCCGGGACGATCCGCAGCGGAGAGGGAGAAAGATGAATCGCAAGGATTTTCTCCTCCATCTCATCGGCGAGATGGGGCACTACATACTGGACCGGGAACCGAACCGAATGGTGATCTCACTTCACCAGGAGCCCGACGGTGTCCACCTGGCGGTCCTCGACAGTGTGCAGCGGGATGAGACGGAACTGGAGGACATCCGCGCCTCCCTGAACAGCGCCCGCCGGCCGGAGCTTGCCGGATACTACGGCAGCATGGCCGGCTACGACAGTCTGGGGGATGCGCGGCTCAACCTGATCGGCTGGCAGTTGAAGGGGGCCGACGTCAAGTCGACGGATTCCGGCACCAAGATCGACCTCTGGCTCGGCGGTGAGGGCTTCAACCCGGCGCACTTCTCGATTGACGAAGAGGTCATGAGCGAGAACGACGAAGGGTAGGCCGCGCGGCCAAACCCGCGCGGTCACACCCGCCCGGCGCCGGCGGTGGAAGAGCCGCGGCGCGGGCTCTGCGGCGGCCAGTCCGCGCCGGGGCAGGTCCGCGTCCAAACCGGCGTACCCGCGCCGTCTGCGCACCGGCGGTGCGGGGCGTGTCGCCGCCTCCACACGCCTCACCCGGAGTCGCGCCCGCCCCAAGCGCGCTCCAGGTAGAGCCGCGCCACGGCGTTGCGGCTCTCCGCCCCGAGCTTCCGCATGATCCGGTACATGTGCGTCTTTACGGTGGCCTCCGAGATGAAGAGCTCTTCGCCGATCTGCGCGTTGGTGTGCCCCTTCGCCACCAGGGCAATGATTTCCGCCTCCCGGCCGGTAATGCCGAACTCCGCCTTCAGCCCCGCCTGCACGTCCTGGGAGGGGCGTTGCTGCGGCGGGACCAGCTGGAGGTGTGCGACTCGGACCAGGGCGCGGGAGCCGCGCATGATCATCAGATTTGCCAGGACGAAGAGCAGGACCAGGTTGATGGATGTGGACACGACGTACACGGTGCTCCCGCTCGCTGCGCCCCGGGAGAGGAGTGGCACCAGAAAGGCGAAGGGGGCGAACTCCCGGGAGAGCAGAAACTCCTGGTAGTGGAGCTGCTCCGCCGCCGACATGAGGAGCGTTACCGCGGCTGCGGCGAAGCCGAGCCAGGCATCCCGGCCGCGGCGGAGCGCCCGGATGAAGAGCCGGGCCGCTACAAGGAAGATGATCCCTACCATGGTGTAGCCGTAGACGGGGACGAAGCGGGAGTAGAGCGGAATGCCCAGTCCCACCGCGGCAATCGCATTCACCCCGGCGAAGACCGACACCGCCACGGCAAAGGCTTTCGGGACCAGGCGCGGATAGATCGACCGGAAGACCCAGACGAAGGCCGCCAGCGCCGCGTGCCCGGTCAGGTATTCAACGGTGAGCTGCAGCGCCCAGGGGAACCCGACGAAGAGCTTCGTGAAGACCATCTGCCCGACAACGGGAATCCGCACTGCCAGGGCAATGAAGACGAGCGCCAGGAATAGGGGCGTCGGTGTCCTGCTTCCGGACATTCGGTAGAGGGCGAAGTTGTAGATCGCCATGGCCAGGAAGCTCACCAGGAGCAGCAGGTCGTACAGCGTCTCAACGGTAATCCGGGAGTGCACGTCCTCCGCCGGGCCAATGCGGATCGGCTTCCACATGCCCCCGCGCCGGTGGTGGAAGTTCGCCACCTGCAGCACCAGATCGAGCTCTCCGGAGGCGGCGCTGAATCGGGCGGTTTCAATGCGATACGCCGGCACGGTCTCGTCCCGGGTCCTCCCGGGTTCGCCGTTCTCCGCAACGAGCTCCCCGTTGGCCCACAGCCGGTACGCGGTGGATGCATTCGGCACCAGGAGGCTCCCCTCGGTGAACCCTTCGGGAAGGAGCACCGTTGCCGTCATGGTTGCGTACCCCCTGCCGCCGACGGCTTCCGGCCCGGGCGGCCACTCGTTCCACGTGGACGGCAGGCGAATGGTCCCGTCGGATTGCGGGGCGCCGTGAGCATTCTCAACAAGGTCTTCAGGCGACACGAGGCGCTCCCAGTGGATCTCCCAGTCGCCCGCCAGGGACGCGGGCCCGTCGTCGCCGGGAGCCCAGTTGCGGAGATCGATTGTCTGAGCGGCGAGGGCGGGCGTGGCAAGGGCCGCCACCGCAACGGCAATGCAAGCGGTGCCGAGGAGTCGCAGGAATGGGGAGCGTGGGCCGGGGCTCAGTCGCACGGAGGCTCTCCTTCTCAACTCCTGAATATAATCGATGTCGACGGTCATGTGCGGCGATCTCGGGATACCGCACGGCTGGTATGGGGAAGCCGGGTGTGGGCGGGCGCCGGCCGGTGGCGAGCCTTACTGCGCCGTTTCCTCGACCCACGCCTTGAATCGCTCCATGCTCGACTGCGTCTCCCGGTGGAAGGCGCCACGCATGAAGAGCGACATGATGGTCATGAAGCCGGAGAACCTGAACTCCGTTTCCATGATCCATCTGGTGCTTCCGTTGCCCTGGTCAACGAAGGCGTTGCGGCAGGGGTTGACCACTCCCGGCCCCTCGTAGGTGGCGGAATAGACGTCAGGCAGGTCATTGCGGTCGATGGTTTCGGTAATGACCATATCACCCCGGTGGCCCTGATAGGTGAGTCGCGTCTTCGCCCCGGGCGCTCCTATCTCGCCTTCGAGGTGCTCAATGCTCTTAAGGGTGGGGTGCCGGTTGTACAGGCCGTCGGGATCCATGAAGTGCCCAACAACCTCCGACACCGGGCGGTTTATGTCGACTGCACATGTGTACTTCACCTCCGACCTCCTTCGCGGGAAGTATAGTGAATACGTCATGTTCTTGCCCGGCCGTGGTAGGTGCATTATCATGAGCCATTACCGAGTAGGGAGCAGGCATGTGTGACACCCTTGTAGTCATGCCCGCCGCAACGGCGGACGGATCCGCCATTTTTGCAAAGAACAGCGACCGTGAAGCGAACGAGCCGCAGGCACTGGAGTACCACCCGCCGGCGGAGCAC
>CAZUVX010000123.1:0-1368 GCA_964623865.1 uncultured Spirochaetaceae bacterium
CGCTCCCGAAGCCCGTCCCGGATCCAGGCCTGCGTCATCTGGACTGCGTTGCGCGCCCACTTGCCGCGCCTGGCGGCATCGTCTATCCAGGACTGCAGCTTGGGAAGAATTGCCGGCAGATCGATGTAGAGGTGTCGGCTCTTCCGGAGAACGGGCGTCGAATCGTCGAAGATGCTTCGGGGATTGATGAGGTCGGTCGGGTCGAGGAGCTTACCGCAGTTCTCGCACTGGTCGCCCCGGGCGTCCACGTAGCCGCAGTTGGGGCAAGTCCCGCGGACGTAGCGGTCCGCCAGGAACATGTCGGACTTCTCCGAGTAGAGCTGCTCGATCTCGCGCTCTTTGATGTAGCCGTTGTTGTACAAGGCCAGGAAGATCCCCTGCGTGATCTCGGTTTGCTTTGGGGTCGACGTCCGCCCGAACCGATCAAAGGCAATGTTGAACCACTCGTATATGTCGCGGTGAATGGCGTAATAGCGGGCGCAGAGCTCCTGGGGCGTGATCCCCTCCTCCCGGGCGCGAGTCTCCGTGGCGGTGCCGTATTCATCCGTTCCGCAGATGTAGAGGGTCTCGTATCCCCGGAGACGGCAGAAGCGGGCAAAGACGTCCGCCGAAAGGACCTGAATGAGGTTACCGAGGTGCGGAATGTTGTTGACGTAGGGGAGTGCGGAGGTGATCAGCCGACGTTTCGCAGTGGGTTGTGCCATGGGTCGATCATAGGAACGCGTATGGGGGGTGTCAACGGGAGCGCCGGGCGGGGGGACGGCGCCTATCGTCCCGGCGCGACGGTCAGAAGAGCTCGGCGACGGTTACCGCCGTCCCGGCGACAGCCAGGACGAAGCCGAAGGTCCACACCATGAAGCGGAACATGCGCCGCTCGATCTCCTCGAAACGCCGGTCGACTTGCTCGAAGCGCCGGTCGACTTGTTCGAGGCGCTTATCCACTTGCTCGAAGCGCCGGTCGACTTGCTCGAAGCCCCTGAGCATGAGTTCTCGCTGATGCAGGATCGCTTCTTCAATCCGGACGGTGCGCTCACGCATCTCGTTCTCGAACTCGCGCTGCCGATCCGCGGTGCGGACTACTGCCGGCGGCAGCCAGTCGGTGAGGTGGGAACGGACGTATTCGCCGACCTGTTCCAGGTCTTCCTTCGTCAGTGCCATGCCGGCTCCAGACATTAGTCTATCCGGAACTACAACGCGTTGTCAGCTGCTGCTTCAAGCGCACAGCGGAGCGGCGAAGCGGGCGCGGGCGTGCACTCACATCCGATTGAGCGCGGAACTACTCGGCATCTTGACCGAGTCGAAGGAGCATGCCGTACGGCTCCCGACGGCCCTCCGGGTCCGGACCGCCGGGCGGGGAGGGACCGCCGG
>CAZUVX010000123.1:1468-6669 GCA_964623865.1 uncultured Spirochaetaceae bacterium
GGACCGCCGGGCGGGGAGGGACCGCCGGGCGGGGAGGGACCGCCGGACGGGGCCGGCATGCCGCCGAAGGTGCGCCTTCGTGCCCCGAAATCCTCGATTGCCCGGCGCAGATCCTCGCCGGTCCAGTCCGGCCAAAGGCGCGGGCTGAAGCACAGTTCCGCATACGCGCACTCCCACAGGAGGAAGTTGCTCAGGCGCTGCTCCCCGCCGGTGCGGATAATGAGGTCGGGATCAGGGACGGAGCTCAGGTCGAGGTGCGCCTGGAGATCCGCCTCCTGCATGTGCGCCTGCATGTGCGCACCTGCGCCGTTACCGGCATCAATCCAGCGGTTCACGGCGCGGACGATCTCGTCCCGCCCCCCGTAGTTCACCGCCAGGTTGACGGTAATGGCCGAGTTGCCGGTGGTCTCGGTGGCGACCCGGTGGATCTCCCGCTGTACATCCTGGGGCAGTCCGGCAATGTTCCCGACGGGAACGACCCGAACATCGTTGTCCCGGTAGAAGGAGTACTCTCTGCGGAGGTGGCGCGCCAGGAGCGCCATGAGGAAGGAGACCTCCCGCCGGGAACGACGCCAGTTCTCGCTGGAGAATGCGTAAAGTGTGAGATACTCGATCCCGAGGCCGATCGCCTCCAGGGTCACGCGCTTAGCCGCTTCCACACCCTCCCGGTGCCCCTTGGCGCGGGGAAGCCCGCGGCGCGTCGCCCAGCGCCCGTTGCCGTCCATGATAATCCCGACGTGTCGTGGTACCGCCGGTGTAGGTTCACCCGACGGCCGCGGTTGCTTGCGAGTGCTCTCCTGCTCGATCATCTCGGTCGGCCCTCTCCATGTGTGGCATTCTCCCGTCCGCCGGCCCCACCCCATTGGGCGGAACCCACAACCGATTGTACCGCAAAGCACTTTGTAAAACAAAGCCGATCGTCGAAATGGTTAACCAAACGCGCCGCGCCGGCGCGTGATCCCGGGTGCGCCTGACGGCGCCTGCGGCTCAGGCGCCGAGGAGATGATCGAGGACGTACATCTCCAGCCCTTCGTAGTCCCGAGCGGCAATGAACTCCCGACGCTTCTCGGCGTCAAAGGTGCGCACTTTCTCCTCCAACAACTTGAAGACGCGGAGGCTGTTCTCGAGATGCCGGTAGGCGAGGTCTTCCGGCTGCGTACGCCGCGCCTTCACGTCCAGGCCTACGTACTCCCCCTTTGAGCCGTAGCCGTGCTCGGAGAGAACGAGAACCTGATCGAAGGCGGAGCGCAGGCTCTCGGCGCCGAAGGCCTTGTCCTGATCGAAGCGGAGGCCGTTCTGATCATTCAAGTGCACGCTGAAGAGCTTGCCGAACGCCAGGGCGAAGGCCATCTCGAAGGCGGGATCCAGGCCGGCAAGGACGGCGTGGGCGCTCTCGACAAGCCCGCCGACGCGCTTCGGATCGGATGACGCAGCCGCCAACGCAATGGCGTGCCCCTGGGTGGGGGCGAAGCTGCGATCGGTTGGCTCGTTCGGCTTGGGCTCCACGGCAATGCGGATCTCCTTGTCGTACTCGAGGACCGCATTGAGCCCCTCAACCAGGCGCCGCACGGAGGTGACCGGATCCTTGCTCTCCGCTACCTGCGTCCCCTCCCGGGCGTACCAGAACACCACAAGATCACAGCCGAGAACGCGGGCAATGTCGGCGCACCGCTTGGCCCGGTCGACGGCGTAGCGGCGGTCCTGCTCATTGTTTGCGGTGAACCCGCCGTCGATGGTGCGGGGGCTCTCCCAGAGCCGCGGAGCAACAAACTCGGCGACCAGGCCGTTGTCATTCAGGACCTTCTTTCGCTCCTTCGCGGCCGCTTCAATCTGTGACGGCGTCTTGCCGTCGATCTCGGGGACGGCATCATCGTCATGAAACTGGACTGCATTGAACCCGATCTTTGCGAAGCGTTCGACCTTCTTCGCGAAGTCGATCGTCCCGCGAACCTCGGGGCCGAAAGGGTCCGCCCCCTCGTGTACGTTCCAGGGTCCGACGGAGAATTTGAAGTTTGCCACGGTCGTGCCTCCTCGTCGTCAGCCACCAACGGATGATGTTGCACTCGTAAGCATTACACACCGATGCACCCGTGTGCAATGCGACCGTCGCGGGCAGCCGTTCTTGACTGCCTCACCCGGAAGGGTTAGCTTGAGCTATCAATTCTTTTACCGCACGCAGGAGGCAGCATGTCCGAGAGGGACGTTTCTCCCCCACAGATGCCTTTCAAGTTGCGGCCGCGTACCCTGGTGATCATTGTGATCGTGATCGCGCTCATCGTGATCATTATGGGGAGCTTCTTCGTGGTCGATCAGACCGAAGAGGCCGTGGTCCTGCGATTTGGGCAGTATGACAGAACCGTGGGTCCCGGCTTGCAGTTCAAATTGCCCTTCGGCATTGAGAAGAACTACAACGTACCGACCCAGGTGATACAGAGCATGCAGTTCGGCTTCCGGGTCGAGCGCCCGGGAGTCAATACGATCCGGTCGAACGTAGACTATCCGGAAGAGTCGATCATGCTCACCGGTGATCTCAACATTGTAGACGTGGAGTGGATCATTCAGTACCGGATCACGGATCCCCGGGCGTGGCTCTTCAATGTGCAGGAACGGGACACGACCATTCGCGACATATCGCAATCTGTGGTGAACCGGCTTGTCGGTGACCGGGCCATTCTGGGTGTGATCGGCAGCGAGCGGCCCACCGTTGAGCTGGAGGGCCGTGACGTCATGAACGAGACCCTGAACGGATATGGGCTCGGCATTAACGTGACGCAAGTCCGGCTCCAGAATATCGTGCCACCGGTCGGGCGCGTCCAGGACGCCTTCGAAGACGTAAACCGCTCCATCCAGGACATGAACCGCCTCATCAACGAAGGCCGCGAGGAGTTTAACAACGAGATTCCCCGCGCCCGTGGGCAGGCGGACCGGATAATTCAGGAGGCGGAGGGTTACGCCGCACGCCGGGTAAACACGGCAGAGGGTGACGCCGCGCGGTTCAGTTCCGTGCTTTCCGAGTATCAGCTCGACCCGGAGACAACGCGTTCGCGGCTCTACTTCGAGATGATGGAAGATGTCTTTGCCGAAGCCGAGGATACCGAGCTCATCGACCGGAATCTTCAGAACTTCATTCCGTTGCTCAACCTGAACAGAGAGCAAGACGGGACCGGGCCGGCGCAACAGCAGGGAGGTTCGCAGTGAAACGGGTAGTAACCATCATTGTCGTCATTGCCGTCGTCCTCCTGATATTCTTCCTCCTTGGGCCGCTCTACGTCGTCGAAGAGGGTGAGCAAGCCATCGTGACTCGCTTCGGCGAGATCGTCGATGTCCAGACCGCCGCCGGATTGAAGTTCAAGACTCCGGTGGTGGACAACGTCGTGAAGTACCCTGCGAGGATTCTCTCCTGGGACGGCGATCCGCGGCGCATACCCACCGAGGAGAACCAGTTCATCTGGGTCGACACGACGGCTCGCTGGCGGATCACCGACCCCGCACAGTTCTATGCCTCGGTGACCTCTTTGGAACAGGCGTACTCTCGTCTTGACGACGTCATTGAGAGCGCGGTGCGCTCCGTGATTGCCCGGAATCCCCTGGAGGAGGCGGTCCGAGACTCCAACATCATCAATGAGATCGACCAGGAGGAGATCATTCAGGCGGACGCGGAGGAGATCGAAGAAGAGGGCATCCAGGAGCTGACGGACCTGATCTCCACACAAGCCCGGCAGGAGCCGGTGGAGAAGGGACGGCAGGTGCTCTCCAACGACATGTTTGAATCCGCGGCGCAGGTGACGCCGGACTTCGGCATTGAGCTGATCGATGTCGTGGTGCGTCAGATCCGGTACTCCGACGACCTGACCGAAAGCGTCTACGACCGCATGGTCTCCGAGCGGCGCCGGATTGCCCAGGCCTACCGCTCCTTCGGCGAAGGCCGTAAGGAGGAGATCCTCGGTGAGCTCGAAAACGAGCGTGAGCGCATTCTCTCCGAGGCATACAGGGAATCGGAGACCATTCGCGGAACCGCCGACGCCGAAGCCGCGGGCGTATACTCGGAAGCCTACAGTCAGGACGAAGACTTCTTCGAGTTCTGGCGCGCCGTGGAGTCCTACCGCGACGTAATGCCGCGCTTCCGCAAGACCCTCACCACCGACCCGCAGTACTTCCGGTACCTCTACGACGAGGACGGACAGTAGGGTCATTTCACAGCGCCGTCGTCAACCGACGCCGGTCTGAGGCCACGCCGCAACGCGGCGGCAAGTACATTCAACGGGGCGCCGCAGGGCGCCCCGTTTTCGTTTCGCCGGGCGGATCGCTCGGTGTTTCGGGTCGGTCGTCCCTACCTCCGCTCGAAGGTCGTCCCCGTCGCCAGGGCAACGCAGTTGTAGGCGCCGTCGTAGATGCCTGCCTTCTTGTTCTTCACAATGCAGTCGCAGTACATGGACAACAGGTCGTCCTCCCGGGTGAGGAGATCGACGGCCTGGAGGGTTTCCGCAATGCTTCGGGTTTCAACCGTACCGTCGCCGAGCTCCGCGGAGCGGATGGCGCCCCACGCCTCGTGGCCACCGACGCGCTCGTTGAAGATCTTGGGAACCGGATAAAAGGCGAGCTCGCTCGGCTTGGTGATCATGACGTCGATCACCCGCATGAGGTAGTTCGTCGCGTAGACTGCGTGGGAGGTGTTGTCGAAGAGCATGACGTGGAGGCCCGACGCCGGTGACGTGCGAATGCCGTCAACGAGATCCCGGGCGCTCTCCCAGGAGAAGTGGGTCCGGATGAGCTCCCGGTGATCGTCCAGGGTGCGCTGGAGCCACTCCCAATTATCCCGGTGATCGCCAAGATTCACGAAGAGGGCCATCTCATCCTTTCTGATTCGCGGCACGCAGTGATCAATGATCGCCTTGAAGAGCTCCCGCTGCGCCCCGGCGCCGCCCATGGTGATCAGGAAGCGCCTCGGCTCCCCCGCCTTCATGCGGCGCAGTCGCGCCTCGCAGTCCTCTTCAATGTGCTCCACCAGCTCGTGATCAATGTGATGGCCGGTGAAGTACACCGCCTCCGAGGGCACCGGAGAGAGCACTCGTCCGCGGGGGTCGAAGCCGCGCTTGGTCCGAAACCCGTAGTACCCCGAAGGGGACTGGATCCCGTGTTTGGCCCCCTCGGTGAGCTGGAACGCCATGGGCCAGTTGTCGAAGACCATGTCCACCACGTTG
>CAZUVX010000124.1:0-6247 GCA_964623865.1 uncultured Spirochaetaceae bacterium
CAATGAGGAGCTCGTTGTAGTCGTCCCCGCGAACGCGAAGGACCTGCCCGTCCTGGTAATCGCGGATTCCAAACCTGTACTTCGAGAGTAGCGCCTCAACACGATCCCTGGGCACATCCGCAAAGAGCGTGGTTCGCCCAAGGGCCCCGGCGTCCCGGGAGAAGTGGTCTTTCAGCGTTTCCCTGACCTGATCACGTTCACGAGTCTACCTGGATGGGTGAAATTCTTTGGCGAGCGTAACATAGGTTACCGCCCTGGTCAGTAATACAGCCGTACCATCAGCTTGCAAGAACCATTAGATCACACCTTGGAGGTCGTGCGAATACCACGACGGGGGCTACGAAATGGCTGATGCGACGAACTCGTTGAAAGAACAGTACGGGCTGAAGAGCAACCCCCGAGCCGGGCTTGTCTCGGCCACGCTGGGGTTCTTCGTCGGCTTCGCGGCGGTTTCCCTCTACGGACCGACGGGCCCCTACTTCAAGGAGGCCATGGCGCTCTCCGGCACCATGCTGGGGCTGCTCGTCGCAATACCCCAGCTTACCGGCTCCCTGCTGCGCATTCCCTTCGGCGCCTGGGTAGACAAAGTCGGCGGAAAGCGCCCCCTCACGACGCTCCTGGTGCTCTCCATCGTTGGGCTCGGCGGGGTGACCCTCATCCTGCTTCCGACCTTCCCGGAGAAGCTCACCGCCGACCTCTACCCGCTTATCCTCGTGTTCGGCGCCCTGAGTGGGTGCGGCGTCGCAACCTTCTCCGTCGGTATTCCCCAGACCTCGTACTGGTACCCTCAGAAGCGCCAGGGCATTGCCCTGGGAACCTACGCCGGGCTCGGCAACATGGCGCCGGGGATCTTCACCCTCCTCATACCATTGGTCCTGGCCGCCTGGGGCGTCCCCGGAGCGTACGCGGCGTGGCTCGCCTTTCTGGTCCTCGGGACCATCATCTACATCCTCCTAGCCCACGACGCCTACTTCTTCCAGCTCCGCGCCAACGGGCACGATCCCGGAACCTCCCGCGATGTGGCGGACCGCCTGGGACAGGAGCTCTTTCCGTCCGGCAAGGCACTGGAGGCGTTGAAGACCTCCGCGAAGGTGGGTCGCACCTGGGCGCTCGTGGTTCTCTACTTCACCTCCTTCGGAGGCTTCCTGGCGCTTACCTCGTGGTTCCCCTCCTACCGGCAGATTCTTCACGGCGTCGGCGCGCCGGTAGCCGGCGTACTCGGCGGGGTCGGCTTCTCCCTGCTCGCCTCGGTCATCCGCGTCTACGGTGGCCACGTGAGGGACCGCTTCGGCGGTGAGGGCATAGCCATTCTCAGTTTCACTCTGGTCCTCATTGGAGCGATGCTCCTGGTCTTCAATCTCGGCTTTGCTTTGTCGCTCATTGGTGAGCTTGTCATTGCGGTGGGCATGGGGACCGGCAACGCTGCGGTCTTCAAGCTGGTGGCGAAGTACGTGCCCGAGGCGGTCGGTGGCGCCGCCGGATGGGTGGGCGGTCTCGGCGCCTTCGGCGGCTTTGTTGTTCCGCCGCTGCTCGGGCTCTTCGTGGACCTCTTCGGAACGGCCGGGTGGTCCCGGGGGTTCACCGTATACATCGTCTTGGCAGTGATCTGCATTGCCGTTGCCCTCATTCTGAAACGGCGCTTCGGCGCACAGGGAGAGCCGTCATGAGTACCGAAACCATTCGAACAACCTGCAGCTACTGCTCGGTCGGGTGCAATCTGGATGTCACGGTGACGGATGGGGTGCCTGGGAAGCTCATGCCGAACCAGGAGTACCCCGTGAACCTGGGAAAGTCGTGTCCCAAGGGCTTTCATCTGCTGAAGCCCTTTGTCGCGGAGGATCGCGCCACCGCGCCTCTCATGCGCAACGGAAACGGTGAGCTCGAGCCGGTGGACTGGGACACCGCGCTGGATACCTTCGTCTCACGATTCAAGGACGTGCCGGCGAAGCACGGGCCGGAGGCGGGCGCCTTCCTGAGCACCGGTCAGATCCCCATGGAGGAGATGGCCTTCCTTGGTGCCCTGGGCAAGTTCGGCATGGGGATGGTCCATGGCGACGGGAAGACGCGCCGGTGCATGGCCACCGCGGCGGTGGCGTACAAGCAGGCCTCCGGCTTCGATGCGCCGCCCTTCACGTACAAGGACTTCGAGGAGTCGGACCTGCTCATCTTCGTCGGCGCCAACCCGACGATCTCGCATCCCATCATGTGGAACCGCGTACAGATGAACAAGAAGGACCGCAAGATCGTGGTCCTGGACCCGCGGCGCACCAAGACCGCTGCAGCGGCGGACACGCATCTGCCCGTGTACCCGAAATCCGATCTCACCGTGCTCTACGCCGTAGCCAACGAGTTGATTCGGCGCGACTGGATCGACCACGACTTCGTGGATGCCCACACCGAGGGTTTCGACGAGCTTGCGGCGAACGTCGCGGAGTTCACCCTGGAGCGCGCGGCCGGGGAGGCGGCTGACAGACAAGAGAATAGGACCGATGTTGCCGCCATGTCGAGCGGCGGGCTGGTGGACCACATCGTCACCACCTGCCACGATGCGCTGCGCCGGGAGCTCCCGCGCCCGCACGAAACGGTCGACGAGGTTGCGGACGGGCACGGAGATGAGGATCCGCGGCTCCTCGCGCTTCGGGACATCTACGTCGCCTTCGAGGGGGCGAGCACCACCACCCGGGCAACCCTGGCCGCTCTGGAGGAGCTCGAGCGGGGAATGCACCGACACGTCCACACGGAGTATGACGTGCTCGTCCCGCGGTTCTGCGTCACGTCAAAATGTGACTAAAGTTACATGGATTGCGCCCTCCCGGCAGGGTACCCTGTGAACGGCACTGTATCTACTGCATTTCCGGCGGTTCCGGCGGTTCCGGCGGTCGCCCGGATTCGTGGGCCAGTGCCGGAGGTGCAGGGTGGGAAGGCATGTTTACTCTCGTATCGTTCGTATCGTTCTGGTGGCCGCGCTTCTGACGGCAAGTCTCGTGCTTGCGGGGTGCCCCCTGGCGGGCGCTCCTCCCGATCCGGGTGAGATGCCTACCGAGGAAGGGGACGCCGGGGAGGCGGACACCGGCGACGACGCCGGGCAGGATGGCACGGACGACGACGGGAACGACGATGATGACTCCGGGGACCCCGGCGACACGGATCCGGGGGCGACCGCTTCGCCCGCCTTCGACCCGGCCCCGGGCACGTATACGGCGAACCTGGAGGTGACGATCGTCCATGGGAGTGCCGACGCGGTGATTCACGTAACGACCGACGGCTCGTCCGCCACGACGGACGCCCCTGCGTACACCGACCCGATTGCCGTGAACGGGGACGGAGCCACCGTGACGATTCGGGCGGTGGCAAAGGAGCCCGACAAGAACCCGAGCCGGGAGATTGTCGGGACCTTCGACATTGACTACCCGGACGCCGCGGCGCCCTCCATTTCTCCCTCCTCCGGCGAGTTCCTCGGCGAGGCCGAAGTGACCATGGCTACGTCCACGCCGGGCGCTACCGTATACTACACCGTCGACGGCACCACGCCGACGACAGCTTCGTCGGCGTATGCGGAACCCCTCATCATTACGGAGACCGCGACGCTTCGCGCCATTGCCGCCGCCGACGGGCTCACCCCGAGTGCGGAGACCTCGGCGTCAATCACCATTACCCCTGCGCTTCTTGTCCGCGCGCAAGGCCCGGACGACCAAATCCCCGGCGCACCGATTCCGGACGACCAACCGGGAAGCCTGCGGGACGTGATTGCGAACGCGCCGGCGGGCAGTACCATTGCCTTCGCTACCGACTTCTACGACGACGACGACGACACAACGTCGCTGGATGCAATCGGGATTCTGAAGTCCGACGGCTCCGGGCTCTACGTGGAGGGCATACTCATTGACAAAGACATCACGATCGACGGAGCCGGTAGGACCGTTGAGCTCGACGGTCTTGGATTGGGCCGCCACTTCACCGTCCTCGACGGCGCCACGCTGACCATGGCCAACATCGTCTTGCAAAACGGCGGTCCGGCGGGCAACGGCGGGGCAATAGAGGTACAAAGCGGCGGCTCTCTGGCTCTCACGGACGTGACCATCCGAGATTCCACGGCGTTCGAGTCGAACGGGCCTGCCTACGCAGGTGGGGCGATCTTTGCCCAGGAAGCGGAGGTGGAGATTACCGGGGGCAGTTTCTCGGGCAATATGGCCGCACGTGGCGGCGCCATCGACGTCGGCGACACAACTCTCAGGATCGAGGGTGTTGAGTTCAGCAACAACAACGGGAACCTCTTTGCCGGTGGCGCCGTGCGCCTGGTCGGCACACAGAGTGTCGGCACCTTCCAGGATGTACACTTCGAGACCAATTCCGCGGCTCAATGGGGCGGCGCCATTGCCGTGGTCGGCGGGGCGGTTGCGTCAATCCACGGATCAACCTTCCTGGAGAACGAGGTCTACAGCATTTCGCAAAACGACGACGGGGGCGGGGGCGCCCTGTACATAGGCGGCGGATCCGACTACGGAACGGTGACGGTTGCTACGAGTCAATTCATACGGAACGAGACGCAGAACTTCGGGGACAGTCTGTCCGCCGCCGGCGGGGCAATTCTCAGTGACGGCCGGTTGCTGCACGTGGCGGCGAGCGAGTTCTACGGCAACCGCAGCGACGGCAACGGCGCCGCGATCGCCCTCGACCAGGGGGGTGAAGGTGAGTTTGTCGTCAGCTCGAGTGTGTTTGCGGGGAACTCGGTAGTTTCCGAGTTTCCCTCCGGACTCTTCTCCGGTACGGCCGCCATCCATTCCAACGCCGAGCACAACGAGGTCGCCCTGAGCTCCTTCGCCGGGAATACCGGCAACGAGACCGCGCTGAACCTCTGGTTCGAGAACCTCACGGTAAGTGCCAACGTCGTGCGCAATTCCGCCTTCGACACGATCGGCATGAACCTCGAGCGGATCGGAGTGGTAAGTCACAGCATTGCCCCGGAAGGCTTCGATGACCCGGAGGACGCCTTGAACGGCCTCTTGCGAACCGACAACGTCACGGCCGATCCCGGCTTCACCACGGCTCCCTCCCACGACGGGGATGGCTTCGGCCAGGACACTGATGACTACGGAGATCTGCGCCTCGAGGCCGACTCGCCGGCAGTTGACGCGGGGGACGCTGCAGCAGTACCGCTTGACCTGGCCGACATGGATCAAGACGGCGACAAGACGGAAGTTGAGCCCTGGGACGTCACCGGCGGCGCCCGCGTCGTCGGCAACTCCGTCGACATGGGGGCGTACGAGCACTAACCGGAGTTTGCGCCGGGTAGGTTGTCAGCCGTTACTCGGTGCGAAGCGCCTCCACCTCGTCCCTGCGGGGCAGGGCGCTCTGGGCGCCGAGCCTGGTACAGGCAAGGGCGCCGACGGCGTTGGCGTAGCGGACCGCCTCGTCCAGAGCCGCGCCCTCGCCCAGGGCAAAGGCCAGACCGGCGTTGAAGGCGTCCCCCGCCGCGGTGGTGTCGGCGGCCTTGATCGAGAAGCCGGGGACGCGGCGGATGCCGTCGGCATCGACAATATAGGCTCCATGTGAACCCGCCTTGATGATCACGGTCCGGGCCCCCTGTTCCTGAAGATGCCTCCCGGCCGCGAGGGCGGAGTCCTGATCGGTGACGGTGATCCCGGTGAGCTCACGCGCCTCGCTCTCGTTCGGGGTTACGTAGTCGGCCCCTTCGAGGATGTAGCGAGGGACGGGGTCGCGGGGTGCCGGGGCGGGATCCAGGATGGTAACCTTCCCGGAACGCTTCATGAGGTCGAGCCCCGCCCGGTCCGCTTCCAGCGGGATCTCGAGCTGAAAGAGGGCGACGTCGGCCGCGGAGATGGCGGCGCCGCGCGCCTCAATGTAGTCCGCGTCAATGGTCATATTGGCGCCGGGCACCACCACAATGTGGTTCTCCCCGGTGTCGTCCACCTCGATGACGGCAACGCCGGTGGCGGCTTTGGGGTCCATCTCAATGAGCGACGGATCGATTCCCTCGGCGCGAAACACCTCCAGATAATCCCGGCCGAAGGTGTCCTCCCCGAGCTTGCCCGCCATCATGACCTCAGCGCCCAGCCGTGCAAGGGCCACCGCCTGATTGGCGCCCTTGCCGCCGGGGTAGGTGCCGAAGGTGTGGCCGATCCGGCTCTCACCGGGTTGGGGAAAGCGGTCAACTCCCGCGACCAGATCCATGTTGATGCTGCCGATGACGCAGTACTTCGCGCTCATGGTGCCGCCTCCTTATGCG
>CAZUVX010000125.1:0-2099 GCA_964623865.1 uncultured Spirochaetaceae bacterium
GTACCACGGTGAGTCAGTTCTTCGGAGTGGTTTCGGAGCCGTGGCGGCGCGGCGGGACACCGGGCGCCGACCCCCCACCCTACTCCACCACCCGCACCTTCTCCATTCGATCTCCTTTGCGGATCGAGTCCACCACCTCGTGGCCCTCGACCACTTTTCCGAAGACCGTGTGCTTGCCGTCCAGGTGGGGCTGGGGCCCCAGGGTAATGAAGAACTGGCTGCCGTTAGTGTTCGGCCCGGCGTTCGCCATGGAGAGGACGTGAGCATCGTGCTGCAAAGGATTGCCTTCGGTCTCGTCCGCAAAGCGGTAGCCGGGGCCGCCGCGCCCCGTCCCGGTGGGGTCCCCGCCCTGCACCACGAAGCCGTCGATGACGCGGTGGAAGGCAACGCCGTCGTAGAAGCCTTCCTGCGCCAGGAAGATGAAGTTGTTCACCGTCTTCGGTGCGTGTTCAGGATAGAGGTGAATGCCGACGACACCCCGATTCGTCTCCATCCTCACCCGATAGGTCCGGTCCGTACTGATCCGCATCTCCGGCGGACTATTCCACTGCGTGTGTTCACTCATTGGGTGAAGCTATCGGACCGGCAGCGCAAGGGCAAGCCGCGCGTTCGCTTCCCGGCCCATAGTACTTGCACGGTTCCGGCATTCTGCGCTATTGTTTTGCAACACCACGTTTGGAAAGGAGCATTTCGTGTTGAACAGAACTACTCATGCAGATCTTGTGCTCTTCCTGCGTGGGCGCATCCGGTCGTAGATAGACCTTCCCACCTGCCGCACATCGCGGCCCGTGTCGGCTAAAGACGGCCGACGCCCAACGCACAAAGACGGATTCACTCACGTTGGTTGGACACGTGTATGCGCGAAGCGTATCACGGTGCGTCCAGGGGCACGCTCAATTTGATTTGGTGCGGAGTTACAGCTTTGGAACACATACATTGGTCCACCCTGCGGTGGACGGAAGAGCTCGCCGACGCCTTCCGTGCGTCCGCCGAGGAGGACGACCTTCCCGGTTTCGTGCTCTCACAGACCGGAGACAGCTTTGCAGTCACCACGCCCGCGGGGACCGGCACTGCCCGCCCGTCGGGACACATGCGACACCTCATGGAGCTCGGGGCGAGCGACGTTCCGACGGTAGGCGACTTCGTAGTTGCCGCCCCGATCCATGGGGCGGGAGTCACATCGAAAGCCGCCTGGGGAGCCGGCGCAGGCGGCCGATCGTCCGGCCCAGGCGGTCGGCCGCCCGGAAGCGATGTACCGGAGGCGTATCGCCTGCGCTCCCTCCTGCCGAGGCGCAACGCCCTGGCGCGGCGCAAGCCCGGCAAGCGCCCGGACGAGCAGGTTGCCGCGGCAAACATCGACCTCCTTGCCGTCGTGACAACGGGCGGCAGGGATTTCTCGGACCGGCGCATAGAGCGGTATATCGAGACAGTGACCGGCCGCGAACGCCCCGCCGCACTTGCAATCGTGAACAAGTGCGACCTTCTCGACGAACCGGAAGCCTTCGTTCGGTATGCACAGGGACTGCTTCCTACAATCGAGGTCGTCGGCATCTCCGCCCTGTCCGGCCTCGGCATCGACGCCTTACGTCCCCACTTCGCCGAAGGGCGAACCGTTGCGCTCGCCGGCTCCTCCGGAGTAGGCAAGACCAGCATCATCCGGGCGCTTGCCGGCACCACCATCGAGCCCGCCGCCCTTCGCGTAGGCCACGTTCGCAGCGACGAGAGGGGGCGCCACACCACCACCACCCGTAAGGTCTACGCCCTGCCCGGAGCGGCTCTGGTCATCGACATGCCCGGAATGCGTGAGGTGCAGGTTCTCGGCGACGAGGGAGGATCCGCCGCCTTCGACGACATCGAGGCGCTTGCCGCGGAGTGCCGGTTCCGGGACTGTCGTCACATGCGTGAGCCCGGCTGCGCCGTGAAGGCGGCGGTCCGCGACGGAACCCTCACCCAGGAACGCTTCCAGAGCTACCTCCGGCTGCGGGAAGAGGGTACCTCCAACCGCGCCGAGCTCAGGCGCCGACGGGAGGAGTGGGGCAAGTCAATCGCCAAAGCCACGCGACGTGCAAAGAAGTACGGCAAAGGAGGGAGGTGATGGC
>CAZUVX010000125.1:2199-6139 GCA_964623865.1 uncultured Spirochaetaceae bacterium
CCGGGGGTTGTGCGGCAACCGAAGGGACCGCTTTACCATTCCGGTGGAACACCCTACCCTCACCGGATGCAGCGCCACTTCGAAGAGCTCGACCATCGTCCCACACATCTTGGAGAGCTGAGCCTGCGGCGTCGCACGGTGTTGTCACTGGGTATTGAGGTGGTCGAGGTGAAGCTCGGAAACGAGTATCTCATGTCGAGCCTCTTCACCGAATCGGAGAAGGCCCTCGGTACCGCGGGAGTGGAGGAGTGCCTCGAGGGCCGTTCCCCTTACGGAACCGCGGCGGATGGGACCGCGCCGGACGCGCTGGAACCGGAAGGAGCCGCTCCCCCGTCGGCGGCGTCCGTGGATGTGGTCGTGGGAGGGCTCGGTCTCGGTTACACCGCCAGGGCGGTCCTGGACAACCCCGCGGTGCGGTCGCTCCTGGTGGTGGAGCTCTTTGACGCCGTCGTGGAGTGGCACACCGCAGGCATTCTGCCCCTGGGGACGGAGGTCAGCGGAGATCCCCGGACCCGCTTTGTCGTCGGCGACTTCTTTGCCCGTGCGGCGTTGCCCGAGGGTTTTGATCCCGAGCATCCCGGGCGGCGGTTCCACGCCGTTCTCCTGGACATTGACCACTCCCCGGAGATGCTCCTCGACCCGGCCAATGAACGCTTCTATACGGAAGAGGGACTGCGGGACCTCTGCCACCATCTCCTGCCCGGCGGCGTGTTTGCGCTGTGGTCGAACGACCTGCCGGCGCCCGCGTTCGTAGCGCGCCTCCGGCAGGTGTTCGCCCGGGCGGAAGCACGGCCGGTCACCTTCAGGAACCCCCTGCAGGATCGCGACTACACCCAGACGATCTACCTTGCGCGCCGGTACGGAACGTCGGCGTAACCGGCAGTAACCGTCGCCGCGCCCACCCGGTCGCGCAGCGAGGGTCCGTATTCCGTCTTCGATCATCTGCGCGACGCGCGCGTCGTCACCCGTTCTTCGGTGACTCCCGACCGGTGCGATGGCCCCCAGGCAGAAGGCCGGCATATGGAGCGTATTGCCGCCTTCACCGAGCGTAATCCCGGAACCGCCGAGCCACTCGGCCCAGTCGCTCCCCGGACGTCCTTTGAGGCGAATCTGAGAGGGCGCGGGCGACCGCCTCGGTACGCTGCTTCACCTGCAACCTTTCGAGAATGCGGCGGTTGTGCCCTTTGACAGTGTCGAGTGCCATGAACAGACGCTCACCGATCTCCCGATTGGAAAGACCGGGTGCAAGAGCGCGCGGTGAGCCACTCGATGATCCTTTGGATGCGCACTCCTGGTTCCGCGGCCCCTGCGAGGATCTCGCGGGCCTCGGCATCGGCACGGTTCATCGCCGCCAACGCGCTTATCCACCCATTCCGGGATCCCTGTGCGTGGTGGCAGGGGCATGTGCATGGATCTTCGCAGTCGAGTCTCTCCAGGCAACCGTAGTGGCGAACGGCGATTCTCCTTGTCATACATACGTGTCAGCATGTATGTTTCGTGCAGGAGACTCCACGATCGAAGAGTACAACCGTTTCCTGCAACGCCGCGCGGCGCTGGCAATCGTCGCGATCCTGCTGATGAGAGCACGACGTGGACGATCCTGGACCGAATACGCCGGCGGGAGAGCGAGCCTGCAGCCGCCGTCGCGGAGGAGCAACTCTGAATGAGACGAACGGCAGACGAGGCCGAAGCCACGCGGGTCGCGCTGGTTGAATCGGGCGTGCTCACCTTCGCCGAGGCAGGGTATCGCGCAGCCCGGCTTGACGACGTCGCCGAACGCGCCGGAGTTACGCGTGGCGCGGTCTATCACCACTTCGGCGGCAAGAAGGGGCTGCTGAACGCGATCGTCGACCGCTACATCGGGGCGTTCGACCGGTCGGTCGACGCTTCGTTGCCGGAACCGGCCGCGCCCGAGTCGGTGGCACGCGCGCTCGAGCGATTCATCGTCGAGCCGCTCGCGCTCGTCGAATCGGACCGACACGCCGCCGCGTTCTTCGAACTCGTGATGCTCAGGGCGGCGGGAGTGAGCGAGCTCGACGCGGTCCGGGCTCACAGGCGTGAGTTGATGAGCGCCCGGATCGACGCGCTGTCGGCTGCGCTCCGCGCCGGTGCGCGATCGGGCCGGCTCCGCGGCGACATTGAGCCGGAGCAGGTCGCACGCCACGTCGCGTCGGTGCAGTACGGCGTGCTCGCGACCTGGATTGAGTTCGGGCGGACCTACAGTCTGGTGGACGCAGGCACGACCGCCGCGCGTCTTCTGGCCGATGCCGTCGAATACCGTCCGAACAGAAGGAGGAGAAGATGATCTCGATCGTCCTCGCGGCAGTCGGTCTCGCCGTAGCTCTGGTCGTCGGCCTCGGAAGGCAGTTCACCGTATTCACCGCCTGGGAGCGTGGGCTCGGGATCTTCCGGCGCTACCCGCGGAAGCGGATCGCGGGCGCCCTTATTGCGGTCGCCCTGGTCGTCACCGCGGTCGCAATCGGTTCGTCGGCACACCTTGCGCCGTTCGCGATCGCGACTGCAGTGCTCCTGGCGGTCGCGTTCGTCTTCCGGCTGGAGTGGATGTTCCCCGCGCTCGACCATGTCGTCACCGTGGCACCGGAGGACGCCGACCTTCCCGAAGACGCCGACGTCATGCTCGTGACGATCGCCGAACCGACCGCCACGGGCAACCCGAGTGAGGCGAGCTCAACTCTCGACGAATCCACATCCCGCGCCTATCCGCTCGACCGCATGGTGATCGCTCGGCATCTGGTGCACGACACGGTCGGTTCGACTCCGGTCGTCGTGACCTACTGTGCGCTCTGCCGGACCGGGCTCGCATTCCGCTCGGTGGTGGGCGGGCGTCCCGCCCGCTTCCGCGTTGTCGGGGTCTTTCGGCGCAACCTGATCATGGAGGATGACGCATCGGGCACGCTGTGGCAGCAGGCGACGGGCACTGCGATCTACGGGCCGCACGCCGGCACGACGCTGGAAGTGCTGCCGGCCATGCAGCTACCGTGGCGCGAGGCGAAGCGCGATCGCCGCATGTCGCTGACGGTCGCGGCCGAACCGCCGGACGCGCCCCGGGCGCCCTTTGCATCCGAGCGCGGCTTCGGGCTCCTCCAACGCGCAACCGACCGCATAACGGTCCCCGGTCACACCACGCTCTCCGACGTGCTACCGCGACGCGAGACCGTCTTCGGCCTGGTCGTCAACGGGGAGGCGCGGGCCTACCCGCGCGAGCGCTGCCGTGAGGTGGGGAACTTCACGGACACCCTCGGCGGGGTCGATCTGCACTTCGACTACGACCCGGAGCGCCGCAGCGTACACGTGACCCGCGCAGACGGCGCGCCGCCTCCGATCGTCGAGCAGCACTGGTGGCTCGGCTGGAACGAGTTTCATCCGGATACGACGGTCTGGGAGCTTGGGCAGGAGGCATGAGCTCCGGCTGAACCGCCCCGGGTTCTCCGGAGACCTGTTTAGTTGAGTCCAGCCGCTACGGCTGGAGCTTCCAGACTATCACGGTACGCCTGCTCAAGTTCGGCAGGAGGTATGTCTCCGATCGGACCAAGCAGCCGCCGGTTGGGCCGGGTGGCGACGAACTCTCGGTTCACCAGATCCGCCGGCCGATCGTCACTGGCTCCGGCAACCGTCGTGATGGGGCTTCTCTTGCCTCTCACAACGCCTCTGAGGTCCATCTGACGCATCAGACGGGCTACCGTGCACCGCGCCGATCACGAAGCCCTCTCGCCTGAGCTTGAGCCGCGCGAACCTCAGCGGGATGCTCTCCTTGTCTTTGCATAGCACCATCCGCTTACAGGTTTTGGTCTCCGGGAAAGCCGGCGCGGTCCATTCCGCCATGTGAGTTCGATGAGGCGCCCGTAAGACTTTGCGCCTCGGGGACGACAGGTACAATCTCTCCCGTTGCGGGTGCACCTGGTAAGCGATGGATGCCTAT
>CAZUVX010000126.1:0-1490 GCA_964623865.1 uncultured Spirochaetaceae bacterium
GGACCTTCACCAGGGCGTGTTGGCTCCCGGTTTCCAACAAGCTGCGTGATACGTCGGTAGACCCGGCGCGAAGGCGCGCGGTACACTCGTTTCCGGAGGCAATCGTGGCAGCAACACGTCAACAGATACGACAGACCCTGCGTGGCATCAAGGATTCGGACATCGGGGCGGATATCGTCTCCCTGGGACTCGTCAAGGAGATCACCATCGACGGGGATGCGGTGACCGTCGCAATCGAGGTGACAACGCCTACGGCGCCGCGGAAGCAGGCCATCCAGGAGGCCGCAAAGGAGCGTCTCGAAGCGCTCCCGGAGGTTGCGACCGCCAACGTTACCGTGTCGGAGCAGCTCACGGTCCGGGAGATGTCGGGCAAGCGAACCGGCCTCGCCTACGTGAAGAACATCATTGCCGTGGCATCCGGCAAGGGCGGGGTCGGGAAGTCGACGGTTGCCGCCCTTCTGGCCAAGGAGCTTGCTCAGCGCGGCTACAAGGTAGGCCTCCTGGATACGGATCTCTACGGGCCGTCGGTCCCGGCGATCTTCCAGCTGCACGGCACCGACCTGGAGGTAACCGACCGGGAGATGGTGAAGCCGGTCCGGGCGGGAGATCTCAAGGTCATGTCCTTCGGCTTCTGGCTCGGCGACAACCCCGCGGTCATGCGTGGGCCCATGGTGACGAAGTACGTCCAGCAGTTCCTCTACGAGGTGCAGTGGGATGAGCTGGACTACCTCTTTCTGGATCTGCCGCCGGGGACCGGAGACATCCAGCTCACGATTACCCAGTCGGTGAGCATTGACGGCGCGGTAATCGTCACTACGCCGCAGGCGCTGGCCTACGCCGACGTGGGCAAGGCCATCCTCATGTTCGACCGCGTCAACGTGCCGATCCTCGGTGCGGTGGACAACATGGCGTACTTCATCTGCGACAACTGCGGGAAGCGCCACGACATCTTCGGCACCGGCGGCGCTCAGCGCCTCGCAGAGCGCTTCGGGACCCGGATCATCGGCGAGCTGCCGCTCTCCCACCAGGAGTACGGTACCGCCCTGACCGGCGAGCTGAAGAACGAGGCCGTCGCCGACACCGCAACGAACACCCTCCTCAGCCTCGGGGAGAGCGTCGTCGGCGTCTCCGTGCCCGAGGTTACCTACGACGACAACGCCATCTCCCTTGAGTGGCCCGACGGCGAGAGTCTGGTGGTGCGAAACAAAGATCTCCGCTCCAGCTGCCGGTGCGCCGTCTGTGTAGATGAGTTCTCCGGCGAGCGCAAGGTGACCCGGGATCAGATACCCGGCGATATCAAGCCGGAAGAGGTCCGCCCCCTGGGCAACTACGCTCTCTACATCAAGTGGTCCGACGGCCACTCAACCGGCTTTTTCCCCTACTCCCTGATTCGGGAAGTTGCTGAAGTCGGGCCGAAGGGGTAGCCACAGACGGGCGGCGGGTCCGCGCGGCGGCCGGAGATCATGGGCCGGAGATCATGGGCCGGAGAT
>CAZUVX010000126.1:1590-6021 GCA_964623865.1 uncultured Spirochaetaceae bacterium
GGCCGGAGATCATGGGCCGGAGATCATGGGCCGGAGATACTCTTGATCATGTTATCCAAGTAGAATATTCTTGCCGTAATCACCCGGACATTGGGGCATGACTGCATAAACATGCACTGAATATGATCATTGCAAGTGATCACTTCGTGGAGTAGTGAATGACGGACACGATTTCTCTTTCATCTCGATTCATAGTGCCGGATGAGCTTGCTGCGGTCTTCGAGCGCACCGAAATCATTCTGCCGGAGAGCCGGAAGCACCTTCTGGATATTACCTTCTTCGAGTCTGACGCCGACTTGGTGGAGGTCTCGTACACCCTTCCGGACGGCCGCGAGTATCTCGAGGTCACCGTGGCGCGGTGCAGGAACGGCGCTGCGGTGAACTACGTGGAACCGTACATGCGCCGCCGCGATCCCGAGGCAATGGTCATTGCCGACGACCGGCCTACGGACAAGGCGCGGTACGCCGACCGCTTCGGCCGGCCCTTCGACGGGGTGCGAGAGGAAACCTTCGAATGGTTTGCCGGTCAGGAACGGCTCGTTGTGCTTCCCTTCATGTCCGGTGACGCCAAGCGCGGCTATCCTACCATTCTGGTGGCACCCTACAACGCAGGGTTCTTCATTGCCGGACTTGCCGACCTGCAGGGGTTCATTCCGCGGGCGAATCTGCCGAAGACCTTTGAGCCGAGCGCGATTCTCTATCTCGCGCCTCCATTCAGGCACACTCACTTCGATGGACGGCAGGTGGTGGTGCACAACCGCACCGACAAGATCCACGAGTTGTTCTCGTACAACCTCTATCCGGGCCCGAGCGCAAAGAAGGGCGTGTACGGCATCCTCATCAACAAGGGCGAGGAGGAAGGATGGACGACGCTGCACAGCTCGGCGGTGCGTCTGATCACGCCCTACGACAACGAATTCGTCATCATGCACGAGGGCGCCTCCGGAGGCGGCAAGAGTGAAATGACTCAGGCCATACATCGGGAAGCGGACGGGCGCATTCTTCTGGGGCACAATACCGTCACGGATGAGCAGCTCTTCCTCGAGCTCGTCGACACCTGCGATCTCCATCCGGTAACCGACGACATGGCCTTGGCGCCGCCGTACCTCCAGAAGGACAAGAAGAAGCTCGTCATTGAGGACGCCGAGGCGGGGTGGTTCCTCCGGGTGGATCACCTGGCGGAGTATGGGACGGAGCCCTACCTTGAGAAGCTCACCATCAATCCGCCGGAACCCCTCATCTTCCTCAATATCGATGGCAAGCCCGGGGCCACCTGTCTGGTGTGGGAACACACCATGGACGCGCCGGACAAGCCCTGTCCGAATCCCCGCGTAATCCTTCCGCGTCACTTCGAGCCGTCGACGGTTCATGGCCCCGTCGAGGTCGATGTTCGCAGCTTCGGCGTTCGCACGCCGCCGTGCACGCGGGAGCGGCCGAACTACGGCATCATCGGCATGCTCCACATCCTGCCGCCGGCGCTCGGCTGGTTGTGGCGCCTGGTAGCTCCCCGGGGGCACTCCAATCCGAGCATTGTGACGACCGAAGGGCTCTCAAGCGAAGGGGTCGGCTCTTACTGGCCCTTCGCCACGGGACGGATGGTGGATCAGGCGAATCTGCTCCTGGAGACCATACAGCGCACCCCGCGAACGCGCTTCGTCCTCATTCCGAACCAGTACATCGGCGCCTACAAGGTCGGCTTCAAGCCGGAGTGGATCGCCCGTGAGTACGTGGCGCGGCGTGGCGGCGTCCGCTTCCGGGAAGGCCGGCTCAACGCGGCGCGGTGCCCCCTCCTGGGATACACACTGCCGAATCTGAAGGTGAACGGTCAGCAGATCCCCCGCGGTCTCCTGGAGGTCGACGAGCAGCTCGAAGTCGGCGAGGAAGGCTACGACGCCGGCTCCAAGATACTCACCGGCTTCTTCAAGCGGGAGCTCGAGAAGTTCCTCACCGATGATCTGAACCCGCTCGGGCGAAGGATCATTGAGATGTGCATGGACGATGCCCCGACTTCGGCATACGCCGATGCAATGGGCGAGCCGTTCTACCGGTAGGAAGACGCGGTTCGCTCGGCGGCGCCGCGCGTCAGCCGCCACCGCGGCGCTGCGCCTCGACAACCGTCAGCGCCACGACGTTGACTATCTCACGCACAGATGACCCGAGCTGCAGGATTTGGACGGGCTTCTGCATGCCCATGAGAATGGGCCCGATGAGTTCGGCGCCGCCGAGCCCGCCGATGAGCTTGTAGGCGGCGTTGCCGGCGGTGAGGTTCGGGAAGATCAGCGTGTTCACCCGCTCCCCTACCAGGTCGCTGAAGGGATAGTTCTCCGCGAGGAGCCGGTTGTCCAGGGCGATGTTGGCTTGAACCTCCCCGTCGAGCACCAGATCCGGAAAGGCGCTCTTCGCCTCGGCGACGGCTTTCTGGACGCGTTCCGCCTCCTCGCTCTGCGTTGAGCCGAAGTTGGAGTGGGAAAGCACCGCCACCACCGGTTCCACGTTGAAGAAGCGCACCGTCCGCGCGGTAAGCCCAATGATGTCCACAAGATCCTCGACGCTCGGTTCCAGGTTCACCGTGGTGTCCGCAAAGAAGTAGACCCCCCGACTCGAGTTGACAATGTACATCCCTGCGACGCGGCGTACCCCCGCCTCCGTGCCGACCACCTGGAGGGCGGGCCGGATGATCTTGGGGTACTCCTTGGTCCGTCCCGAGACGAGACCGTCGGCGTGGCCGCTCTCCAACATGGCCGTGCCGAAGTAGTTGCGGTCCCGCATGAGGCGTATGGCCTCGTTCATGGTAACACCACGACGCTGCCGCTTCTCGTAGAGGAGCCGTGCGTAGTCCCGGCTGCGCTCGGGCTCCTTCGCCGGATCCAGGGTCTCGCAGTCGTCGAGCCCCTGAATGTCGTGGCGCCGTACTATCTCGGAGATAGCCTTCTCCGGAGCCAGCAGCACCGGCTCGGCAATGCCCTGGGCCCGGACGATCTCGGCCGCCTTGAGGACGGTGTAATTGTCCGCCTCCGCAAAGATGATGCGCTTGGGTGATTGCCGCGCCTGGCTGATGATTCCCGTGACGAGCTTCTGACCAATCCCGACGCGGTCGAGGAGCTCCGCTTCGTAGTGCGTCCAGTCGTCGATAGCGTATCGGGCGACTCCCGAGTCCATGGCGGCTTTCGCGACGGCCGGCGCTACCGTGGTCAGCAAGCGCGGATCGAGGGGTTTCGGGATGAGGTAGTCCCTGCCGAAGGCGATCTCTCCTTCGCTGTAGGCGCGGTTCACCGTCTCCGGTACCGGCTCCCGGGCCAACCTCGCCAGGGCGTACGTTGCGGCCTTCTTCATTTCTTCGTTGATCTCCCGGGACCCCACGTCGAGAGCGCCCCGAAAGATGTAGGGGAAGCCGAGGACGTTGTTGACCTGGTTGGGATGGTTGGAGCGCCCCGTCGCAATGAGAGCGTCCGGCCGCGTCTCCTTGGCGACCTCGTAGTCGATCTCGGGATCGGGATTCGCCAGGGCAAAGATGATGGGATCTCGGGCCATCCTGGAGATCTGCTGTGCCGTGAGAATGTTGCCGACTGAAAGTCCCAGCAGCACGTCGGCACCGTCAATGGCGTCGTCGAGACCGGTCACATCCCGGTCGGTGGCGAATTCCCTTGCCGGATGCGATGGGTCAAGCCGACCGTCGAGATTGGCCGTGCTGAGAATGCCGTCGGCATCGATCATGATCATATTCTCCCGTCGCATCCCCAGGGTGCGGTAGAAGCGAGCGCAGGCAACGGCGGCCGCTCCCGCACCGAGGATTACGACGGAGACGTCGCCGATCTTCTTGTCGACGATCTCCAGGGCGTTCAGCAGGGCCGCACCGGAGATGATGGCGGTGCCGTGCTGGTCGTCGTGCATGACCGGAATACGGCAGCGGCGCTTGAGCTCTTCCTCGATGAGAAAGCACTCCGGCGCCTTGATGTCCTCCAGGTTGATGCCGCCGAGGCCGGGCTCCAGGCGGCTCACCGTCTCGACGAACTCCGCCGGCTCCTCCGCCGTCACCTCGAGGTCGAAGACATCGATCCCGGCAAACTTCTTGAAGAGGACGCCCTTGCCCTCCATGACGGGCTTGGACGCCGCCGGGCCTATGCCGCCCAATCCCAGCACCGCAGTGCCGTTGGTCACCACCGCCACCAGGTTGCCCTTGGCGGTGTAGCGGTACGCCGCGTCGGGATCCTCGGCAATGGCACGGCACGGCGCCGCCACCCCGGGCGAGTAGGCCAACGCCAGGTCGTACTGCGAGGAGAGCGGTTTGGACGGGACCACCTCGATCTTCCCCGCCCGCGGTTCCTCGTGATATCTGAGCGCCTCGTCGTCACCGACGCGAAGCTGTGGTTTCTTTGAAGCAGACATGCGTACAGGGTAACCCGCCGGCGCCGCAGCTTCCACCCGCCGGCG
>CAZUVX010000127.1:0-5957 GCA_964623865.1 uncultured Spirochaetaceae bacterium
GGTCCTGGTCACCGCTGGGCCATCGCCGCCGTGAATAACCCGATTGATCCGCGCCCGGCGGGCAGCCCGGAGAGCCGGCTCCAGGAAGACCTGGTAGTCGTACATTTCCAGCGCCTTCTCCGCCACGAACTCGGGCTTCCGCTTCCGCGGCGACGGCAACGTCAACATCGCTCTCAAGCTCTCCAGGACCCCTCAGCCGGCCCTGGGCGCCGGAGCCGTAGAGGATGACCGTGTGCAGATCGGTTTCGGAGGCGAGGGCGGTCTCGATTTCCGAGATGGTGCGGTGGAGCTTTTGGTGTTCGTCGGTGGTCATGAGAGTGGGCGCGCCCTTCTACCGCGAGAGACGTTCAATCAGATTCTCTTTGGGTATCCCCGTCGCCTCGCTTACATCTACGAGGATGTTCGAAAGTGTTCCAATCCTTAGGGGATTGTGATCCGGGACGGTTATTGCATGTCCAGCGTCGTTTGAGTACAGCCTGATGTGACTCCCCTTCCGACGAACAACTCTGTACCCAAGTGACGCCAATAGCCGTATCAGCTGCTTCGAGCCGCAATCCCGCGGGATTCTAGGCATACGGGAGGACTTCGTCGCGCACCTGATGCAGCCGAATCATCTTGGGGATGTCCGCTTCATCGTCGAAATGGCATCTAATTGCATTGCGGACAGCGCCACGAAGATCCTGATAGGTATCCGCCTCCGTAAAGATGCTGTAACCGAGTGCCCTCGCGGTGTATCCACCTTCCGGATCCTCTTCTACTACAAAGATGATTTCTTCAGCGCGATCCATGGTAACAGCACCTCACAAGCTAAAAGTACCCCTGCTTCTTCCGGTCTTCCATGGACGCCTCGGAGACCTTGTCGTCGGCGCGGCCGCCGCGCTCGGTGACGCGGGTGGCGGCGACCTCGTTCACAATGTCGGCCAGGCTCTTCGCCGTGCTCTCGGTGGCGCCGGTGCAGGTCATGTCGCCGATTGTACGGAAGCGGACAGGGGCCTTCTCCCACTGTTCGCCGTCGAGGAGCTCGTTGTATGCGCCCTTGGCCAGGATCACCCCGTCGCGGCGGACAATTTCCCGCTCGTGGGTGTAGTAGAGGCTCGGGATCTGAATCTCCTCCTGCTGGATGTACTGCCAGACGTCGAGCTCCGTCCAGTTCGAGATGGGGAAGGCGCGGAAGTGCTCGCCCGGGCGCTTTTGGCCGTTGAAGAGGTTCCACAGCTCCGGGCGCTGGTTCTTGGGGTCCCACTGGCCGAAGCGGTCGCGGAAGCTGAAGAAGCGCTCCTTGGCTCTAGCCTTCTCCTCATCCCGCCGGGCGCCGCCCATGGCGCAGTCGAACTTGAACTCGTTGATTGCGTCCAGGAGGGTAACCGTCTGGAGGCCGTTGCGGCTCGGGTTCGGACCCTCCGTTTCCTTCACGCGACCGGCGTCAATGGAGTCCTGGACGTAACGGACAATCAGGTTGGCCCCGATCTGCTCCATCCACCAGTCGCGGTACTCAATCGTCTCCGGGAAGTTGTGGCCGGTATCCACATGCATGAGGGGAAAGGGGATCTTTCCCGGCCAGAACGCCTTCCTGGCCAGGTAGGACATGACGATCGAGTCCTTCCCGCCGGAGAACAGCATGACCGGCCGCTCGAACTGCGCGGCGACCTCCCGGATGACGAAGACCGCCTCGGATTCCAGTATGTCTAAGGTGTTGCGGCTATACATGAAGCGGGAACCTTGTTCTGACTGTGTTCTTAGGCAGAGAGCGGCGTTCGCCGCCGATGGCCGCATTTGGCGGCGGAACATACATATGGTAGTATGTATGTATGAAGACCATTACGATTCACGTGCCGGAAGAGAAGTATCAAGCGTTCAAGGAGTACGCCGCGGAACACGACAAGAGCGCCGCGGAGCTTATTCGCGAGGCCATGGAAGAATATTACCGCACGCATCTGCAATCGGGCAGAAGCATTTTCGACCACGAACCGGCTGATATGGGAAGAACACTCAAGCCGCTGTCGCCCGAGGATGATCTGCTCGAGGAAATGCTGCATGATCGGTATTGATACTTCCTTCATGCTCGCCTTCGAGTACGCCGGTCACGAAAGCCATGACCTTGTCCGACGAGCAGCTGCTCGACATCAGCATGAGCTCCTGGCCATTGCACCGCAGGTGATCTCTGAGTTCACCCACGTAGCCACGGATCCGAGACGCTTTGAGAAGCCTCTCGAACTACAGGACGCGCTCGATCGGGCGGCTGCGTGGTGGGACGCCGGTGAGACCGTCCTCGTATACCCCGGCAATGCCGCCCTGGCCCTCTTCCAGTCCTGGATGCTGCAGTATGACCTCGGCCGGAAGCGGGTTCTGGATACCATGCTGGCCGCCACGTACCGGGAAGCGGGAATCTCGGTCATTGCCGCAATAGACGACCGCGGCTTCTCGCTCTTCCCGGGCATGCACGTCCTGCCACTCAGCTGAACCCAACAGCAGACCGGCCTAGGCCCCCGCCGCGCTGCTTCCCGCCTTGCCGATCTCCGCTTTGAGCGCCTCCACCTTGTTGGTCTGCTCCCAGCTGAACTGGTCGCGGCCGAAGTGGCCGTAGCTCGCGGTGTCCTGGTAGATGGGCTTCTTCAGGTCGAGGTAGTCGACAATGCCTTTCGGCGTCAGGTCGAAGGTCTTCTCGATTGCCTTCTCGATCTCCGGCTCCGGCGCGGCGCCGGTGCCGAAGGTGTCCACCATGACCGAGACGGGGAAGGGGACGCCGATGGCGTAGGCAAGCTGCACCTCCGCGCGGTCGGCCAGGCCCGCGGCGACGACGTTCTTCGCCACGTGGCGCGCCATGTACGCCGCCGACCGGTCGACCTTCGAGGGGTCCTTCCCGCTGAAGGCGCCGCCCCCGTGGCGCCCCATGCCGCCGTAGGTGTCCACAATGATCTTGCGCCCGGTCAAGCCGGTGTCGCCGTGGGGCCCACCGATGACGAAGCGCCCGGTGGGGTTAATGAAGTACTCGGTCTTCCCGTCAATGAGGCCGGTCGGTTCGAGAACCGGCTTGATGATCCGGTCAATGATGGTGCTCCTGATCTGATCGTAGGTCACGTTGTCGTGGTGCTGGTGGCTTACGACCACGGTGTCAATGTGCACCGGCTTGTTGCCCTCGTACTGCACGGTAACCTGGCTTTTGGAATCGGGGCGGAGCCAGGTGATCTTGCCCTTCTTGCGCAGCTCCGCGGCGTGGAGGAGGAGCTTGTGGGCGTACATGATCGGCGCCGGCATGAGCTCCGGCGTCTCCGTGCAGGCAAAGCCGAACATCATGCCCTGGTCGCCGGCACCCTGCTGCCCCGGGTAGAGGCCGGAGCCGATGACACCCACGTTGATGTCCGGGCTCTGGGAGTGAATGGCGTTGAGGACGCTCATGCTCTCGTAGTCCAGGCCGTACTCCGCCTGGTCGTAACCGATCGATTTGGCCACGCCCCGGGCGATCTCCTGAATGTCCACGTAGGTCTCCGTCGTGATCTCACCCCCCACCAAGACCATGCCGGTGGTGGTGAAGGTCTCGCAGGCAACGTGGGACTCCGGGTCGTCCGCCAGACAGGCGTCCAGGACGGCGTCCGAGATCTGATCGGCCAGCTTGTCGGGGTGGCCCTCGCCGACGCTCTCGGAGGTGAACAGAAACTTCCGGTTGCTCATTGATCGGTCACTCATGTGAGAAATCCTTTCATCTGGTTTCGCACGGACGGCAGCTCCTCCACGGCGAACTGCGCGCCCACGCGCTGGATGATCTCCTCCGCCAGGTGTCCCCCGGCGCGGGCCGCTTCCACGGGACACTTGCCCGTGGCGTAGGCGGCCAGGAAGCCCGCCGCGTACATGTCGCCGGCGCCGGTGGAATCGGTGGCCTGAATGGGCCGGGAGGCGGCGAGCTCCCCTTTTCCATCATATATGACGATGGATCCGTCCTTCCCGACCTTCATGGCCGCAACGCTCACGTGCTCGCCCAACCTCTGCGCGCACGCCTCCGGCGTCTCGCAGCCGTAGAGGATCTCAGCCTCTCGCTTGTTGGCAAAGACCATGTCGACATCGTCCACAAGTAGTTGCAGGAAGTCCTCGCGGTAGCGCTTCACCGCGAAGGGGTCGGCAAGATCAAAGACAACGGTGATCTTCTCTTCCCTGGCAACGGCAATGGCGCGCTTGATGGCGCGCTTCTGCAGGTCCGTGTCCCACATGTAGCCGGTGAAGTAGAGGAAGCGCGCCCGGCGCAGAAGTTCTTCGTCGAGAGCCTCCGGCGAGAACTCCTGGCAGCGCCCGAGGTGGGTGTTCATGCTGCGCTCACCGTCGGGGGTAACCAGGATGACGCTGGAACCGGTCATGCCGGCGCCCCGGGTCAGCCGGGAGGAGACGCCGCTTCCGAGGACCTGCTCCTCGTAGGTGCGGCCGAAGTCATCATCCCCGATCATGCCGGAGATGACCGCCGGCACGCCGAGCCCCGCCAGGGCTACCATGGTGTTCGGCGCGGAGCCGCCGGGCCGGAACACCCGGGGCCGGCCGTCGAAGTGCGCCAGAATCTCCTGCTGCCGCTCCTCGGTCACCAGCTGCATGATCCCCTTGTCGATGCCGAGGGCCTCCAGGTCCGCGTCCTGCGCCTGAATGACCACGTCAATGAGGGGGTTTCCTATGCCGAAGACGGTTGGGTTCATGCGCTATTGCTCAGATTGGGAATGTCCGGATTCCCCGCCGGCGTGTCGCCGGTAGTAGTCGCGAGCTTGCCTGAACATGGCGGCAAGACCGGCCCAGGTGTCGAACAGCTCATTCAATGTCGTGAGTGTCTCCACCTGGCTCCCCGGATAGTCATGTGCCAGATTGTTCCGTAGATTGCGATAGTTTTGCCACTCATCCACGCTCGAGATGACACCGATTTGCTCGAGCCGGTTCAGGACGTCCAGAAACGGCTTCGGACTCTCGTCCGCCTCGAGCTCTCTATAGAGAGCCGGCAGGAGCCTTCTCGCCATGGAATCCTGAAGCCTAGTGAAACGGTAGATCAACTGGTCGAGATGTGCCAACTCGTGACGGTCAAGCTCGTTGAGCTGCTCTTCAGTGAGTGGCCGGCGAGCCTGCAATTCCTCGTCGGCAACCTCGAGCTTCGAAACGTGCGACTCACACTCGCGAGTGGCGGACTCAATGGTTTCGCGCGCGGTGTTCACAGTGGGACCGCCTCTTTGCGCGCTTCACTGACGATGGCGCGTTGGTCGTCCGAGCCCGGGCTCGTCACGACAATGTCAATCTTCTGGTCGCCATGAGCAAGCTGGATATCCGTCATGACGCGAACTTTCGCCCGGAGCGCCTCCTGACCGGCCAGCCCCGTTTCCACCAGCAGGTCGATGTCTCCGCCGCGAGCTGCATCGTCCACTCTCGACCCGAAGAGGTAGACCCGCGCCTCAGCGCCGAAATGGCGCGCAACGGAGTCTTTGATGGTCCTCGTTACGGATTCGCTGATTCTCACGGTAACCGCCCATGTGGTCGGCGCGCCTCAAAGCCGGCCGTCGGCGTTGATCCCTAGTAGCGATACGAGTCGCTCTTGAAGGGCCCTTCCAGGGGCACGCCGAGGTAGTCGGCCTGGTCCTGAGTGAGCTCGGTGAGTCTGACGCCGAGCTTCTCCAGGTGGAGCCGGGCGACCTCCTCGTCGAGGTGGCGCGGCAGGACGTAGACGCGCTTCTCGTAGGCGTCGCGGTTCTGCCAGAGCTCCATCTGCGCCATGACCTGATTGGTGAAGCTGTTGGACATGACGAAGCTCGGGTGGCCGGTGGCGCAGCCCAGGTTCACCAGGCGGCCTTCCGAAAGCATGATGATGGCGTGGCCGTCGGCGAAGCGGTACATATCCACCTGAGGCTTAACGTTGATGTGCTCCGTCGCCGCCTGGAGCTCGGCAACCTGGATCTCGTTGTCGAAGTGGCCGATGTTGCAGACGATGGCCTGGTCCTTCA
>CAZUVX010000128.1:0-5933 GCA_964623865.1 uncultured Spirochaetaceae bacterium
GACAGCTCGTACCGCCAGAAGGTCTCCGTCGGAAGGCTCTTTGTTGACGAAGTGCAGGATTTGGCTCCCGTCGAGATAGAGACGCTCAAGGCTCTGTCCCGAGACGGCGTGGTCCTTGCCGGAGACGAGGGGCAGGCGATCTACCAGGCGGGAAGCAGCTTCAAGCGCCTTGGGGTGGATGTCGTTGGCCGCTCGACTGTCCTGAGTACCAATTTTCGCAATACGCGGCCGATCCATCAGCTGGCAGAACTCTATCGCGTTATCTGGAACGATGGCGATGCGGACGAGGCTGCGGAAGTGGACAACGCCTTCCGGGAAGGACCGACACCGGAAGTATGGACATACGCCCACGAAGGCGAAGCGGAAGCAATGCTCGTCAAACGGATTGAGTTTTTCACGTCGGTGCTCGGGTACGATCTTGAGAGTGTGGCGGTACTCACGCTGCACAAGGAACTACTGCAACGGACGCAGAACCTCCTCACGCAAAACGGCTACGTAACCCGGAACATTCGTGACAAGGACTTCACCTTCCAATCGAGCGAAGGCGTCCGCGTGTCCACAGTCCATTCCGCCAAGGGAGTGGAGTTCCCCGTTGTCCTGCTGTACGCACCTCGCGTACCGACGATATCGGGCGTCTCACAACGCGCGGCGGATGAACGGAACTTCAATCTGATCTACGTTGCGCTGACTCGTGCTCTCGACAATGTTCAACTGTTCCTCCCAAAGGACCCTACGGACAAAGCCCTTCACGCGATCCTGGAGGCGCATCAGAAGCTTCGCGAGCTTGAAGAGCGGGAAGGGCGTGCGGCCATGGAGGCGGAGGTCGATGAAGGCCCAGGCAAATGAGTCGAGGTAGCGCATGAACGTCTTCTATCTTCGAGACGACATCATTGAGGAGTACCGGAGCTTCGTCGAAAGCTTCGTTACCACGTCTGCGGATGACGTCTCCCGGACAGTGGATGAGCACTTCGAAGGGGGTAGGTTGTGGCCGCAGCCCCTGGTGCAGCTGAATCCTACGTTTCAGCCGGGCGCCTGGATAGACGAACTGGTTAGGGAGGGGGTGCTGCATGGCTCCTGCGGCACCATTTTTCGACTCCAAAAGGGCAGTAAGGAAGCGCCCGAGGGGCTGCCTCTTCGGCTGCACCGGCACCAGGAGGAAGCAATCCGCCGTGCCCGGACCGGCGCGAACTACGTCCTCACAACGGGGACGGGTTCGGGAAAGAGCCTGGCGTACATCATCCCAATAGTTGATTACGTGCTCCGGAACGGCGGCGGCCGTGGCATCCAGGCCATTGTCGTCTATCCCATGAATGCTCTGGCAAACAGTCAACAGGATGAGCTTACGAAGTTCCTGGGCGATGAGGACCCGCCGGTGCGGTTTGCGGCATATACCGGGCAGGAAGACCAGAGCCGCAAGGATGAGTTGTTGCAGAACCCGCCGGACATTCTGCTAACCAATTACGTCATGCTGGAGCTCATCCTCACGCGCTTTCAGGAGCGTCGCTTCCGCGACGTGTCGCGCCACCTCCACTTCATTGTCCTGGACGAGCTGCACACCTATCGAGGACGGCAGGGATCGGACGTGGCAATGCTCGTGCGGCGGGTGCGTCAGGCATTCCGCGCACAGAACGTCCAACATGTCGGTACGTCCGCGACACTCGCCGGGCCTGGTACCTTCGAAGAGCAGCAGGAAGAGGTCGCCGGTGTCGCTTCCAAGCTATTCGGTGTCGATGTCGTGCCGGAGAACATCGTCGGAGAGACGCTGCAGAGTGTTACCGAAGAGCCCGCCACGGAAACCCGTGAGTACCGGAACCAGCTGCGAGATGCCCTTGCCGGGAGCGAGCATCCGACTACTCTCGCCGAGTACTTCGATCACCCCCTGTCGCCGTGGATCGAGTGGAGGATCGGTCTCGAGCGAGAGCCCGGTGGGAACAGACTGCGGCGGCGTGGTGCGCGGCCGATCTCCGGGCAGAATAGCGCCGCCGAGGAACTTGCCGCGCTGACAGATCTCGAGCAGGAAGTCTGTGCAGCCAAGCTACGGAATCACCTCATGATCGGTTACGATCTCGGCGAAGCGGCCCGTGCCGGCGAAGCGGACGATTTCGAGCTTGGTGAAAAGCCGAATGATCCGCAACCCTTTGCATTTCGTCTTCATCAGTTCATCAGCCGCGGTGACATGGTCTACGCGACTCTCGAGGAACCTGGAGCTCGGTACGTCACTGTTCACGGTCAGCAGTTCGTGCCCAACGACCGCGACCGGCGCCTCTTTCCCGTGGTGTTCTGCCGGGAGTGCGGGCAGGAGTACTACCCGGTTTATCTGGACGGCTCGTCGACAGGGGGCGTCCTGGAGCCGCGCGACCTCAATGACCGGGCCGAGGAGGGAGACGTGGCGCCGGGGTACATCTACATAAGCACTCAACACCCCTGGCCTGAGGACCATGAGGACGTCAAAGACCGATTGCCCGAAGACTACGTCGAAGTTGCTGCAAACGGCCAACGAAAGGTATCAAAGAGCCGGAAGAAGTACGTGCCTCACCGCATATCGGTGACCCCGGACGGTCGTGTCGACCCCTCTGGGGGAACTGCTGCGGCGTTCGTGCCGGCACCGTTTCGCTTCTGTCTGCACTGCGGTAGTTCTTTCGGCTTTCATCAGCGCGGCGATTTCCCGAAACTCGGCAGTCTGGCTACCGAGGGACGGAGCTCGGCGACAACCGTTCTCAGCTCCAGTGCCGTAAGTCTGCTTCGACGGGAGGAGACGCTGCCGGAGGAGGCGAGGAAGCTTCTCAGCTTCACCGACAATCGGCAGGATGCATCGCTCCAGACCGGGCACTTCAACGACTTCCTCCAGGTGGCAATCCTCCGTGGTGCGCTCTACCGCGCAATGGCGCGAGCGGGAGAGAGCGGCCTGCTTCACGACAGCCTGGTGCCGCACGTGTACACGGCGCTTCCTATCGGGCCTGAAGACTATGCGGTGAGTCCGGAGGCGCTGGAGCCGGTCCTGGACGATGCCAGGAAAGCGCTGCACGATGTGATCGGCTACCTCATCTACCGCGACCAGGAGCGGGGGTGGCGAATCACCGCGCCCAACCTGGAGCAGGTAGGGCTTCTCCATTTCCAGTATCGCGGCTTGAACCAGCTGGCCGAAGAGGAATCACGGTGGAACGACAGTCATCCGGCGCTTCGTGACGCATCCCCCGAGACGAGGCGACGCGTTGTGCGTACCCTCCTCGATTGGTTTCGCCGCGAGTTGGCCGTGAAGATTGACTATCTCAGCTCCAGCTACCAGGAGGGAATGAAGCAACGAAGCAGTCAGAACCTCGTCGGGACCTGGGCACTGGATCCGGATGAGGATCTGCAAACCTACCGCTGTGTGGTCCTGGGGCCGCAACCGAAGAAGGGTAAGCCGGGAGCGAACCTGCGGTATCTCTCGCGTCGGAGCAGCCTTGCACAGCACCTCCGCAGAAACAACGTCTTCGACCACCTGTCCGACCGGCTCACTACGGACGCGAGCGGCCATGTTCTCGAAGACCTGATTCGGGTGCTGACGAAAGGCGGCCTTTTGGTTGAAGAACGGGTAGACGGCAAGGGAACGAGCGGCTATGCAATACCTGCGTCGGTGCTGCAGTGGAAGGCCGGAGACGGCGAGCGGGGATTCCACGATCCAATTCGGCGTCCGAGTATCCCGGATACCGGAACCTCCACGAATCCCTACTTTCGCGATCTCTACCGGGACCGGCTGGAGCGGCTCGCGGGACTTCGGGCGAGTGAGCACACTGCGCAGGTTCCCAACGAGAAGCGCAAGGAACGGGAAGGGGAGTTCAAGGAAGCGAGACTGCCGGTGCTGTATGCGTCACCGACTCTGGAGCTCGGGGTCGATATCAAAGAGCTCAACGTAGTGAACATGCGGAACGTCCCACCTACGCCGGCGAACTACGCCCAGAGAAGCGGTCGCGCCGGGAGGAACGGGCAACCCGCGCTGGTGTTCACCTATTGCTCCACCTTTCAGAGCCACGACCAGTACTTCTTCAAGCGTCCCGAGCTCATGGTGTCCGGCGCAGTCTCGCCACCGCGGGTAGACCTGCTCAATGAAGAGCTTCTCAAGGCGCACATCCATTCGATCTGGCTTGCAGAAACCGGCGAGAGGCTGCCGTCGAGCATCGGCGGACTGGTCACGATAGATGACGATCCCGAGTACGGCAAGCTCGAGCTCCCACTGAAGCATGAGTACAGTCGTAAGCTATCCGACGGTGGAGCCAAGCAACGCACCCTTGCGAAGGCGACAAGCATGTTGGCGCCGCAGCAGCAGGACCTGGAGCGTCAGCCCTGGTACCGGGAGGACTGGCTCCAACGCATCGTTCAGGCAGCCCCGCTTGAATTCAACAAGGCGCTTGATCGGTGGAGGGAGCTCTACCGCGCAGCAAAGCGCCAACGGGAGTTTCAGCACGCCATTCAGGGCGATCAGTCGCGGCCAAAGCAGCAGCGGGATAGGGCGAAGGCGCTGCGACGGCAGGCGGAAAGCCAGATCGAGCTTCTGACCGAGGAACGCTCCTTCATGGAGGGTGACTTCTACACGTATCGCTATCTGGCAAGCGAAGGGTTTCTCCCAGGCTACAACTTCCCGCGGCTTCCCGTTACCGCGTACCTGCCCGGGGAAGGACGAGGGAAGCGCTTCGGAGGCGGAGATGAATTCCTGTCGCGGGCTCGCTTCCTTGCCATTAGCGAGTTCGGGCCCCAGGCATTGATCTATCACGAAGGTGCTCGTTACCGAATCACACGGCTCATGCTGCCGCTACAGGAGGACCACCCCGACCTGCCTTTGGCATCGATCAAAGTGTGCGACTCCTGTGGGTATTTGCATTACGTCGACGGCAGTTCCGACCCAGATATCTGCGAGCGTTGCGAAGCGCCGCTTCCCGGAGCCACCACGAATCTGATTCAGATGACTCATGTCGGTACGCGGCGGGCTCAACGCATTACCAGTGATGAAGAGGAACGCCGGCGCCGAGGCTACGAGATTGTCACTGCCGTCCGCTACGCACGAACCCGACTGGGACCCCAGGTGTTCCGGACGACGGTGGAGCACGATGGGGCTCCCATTCTGGATCTGGAATACGGCCACGCGGCTACGCTGTGGCGCATCAACCTTGGGTGGCGCCGCCGCGATCACCAGGGACCTCTCGAACAGGGGTTCAAGCTGGATGTGGAGCGCGGCGACTGGCTCAGCGAAACGAAGGCGAAACAGCTCGAGGAGCCGGACACGGACGACGAGTCCGTCCCGATGAAGGATCGGAAGATCGAGACAGTCATTCCCTACGTCCATGACACGCGAAACGCCCTGATCCTGGAGCCGAAGCTGGATGATGCCGACCAGGAGCTGCGAACGAAAACCATGGCGACCCTGCAGTCGGGACTGAAGCGGGCCATTCAAGCCGCCTTCGATCTGGAGGAGACGGAGCTGGCGGCCGCGCCTCTTCCTCGCAGGTACGACCGGAGAAGCATACTCCTGTACGAAGCCTCCGAGGGGGGCGCCGGAGTGTTGCAGCGCCTTCTATCCGAGCCGGAAGCGATCAATCGCGTCGCAAGGACGGCACTCGAGCTTCTCCACTACGACCCGGATACCGGCGAGGACCGGCGCCGCGGCCCGAGTTCGGAGGAGGAGTGCGAAGCCGCCTGTTACGACTGCCTGATGACCTACAGCAACCAGATGGACCACACCCTGCTGGACCGCACGACGATTCGCGAGTATCTCCGTGAGCTCGCCGAAGGAACTCTCGGTCCGGTCCGGGGACCGGCGCACCCGGAAGAGCACTACGGCGGTCTCTACGACCAGTGCGACTCTCAGCTCGAACGGGAGTGGCTTGCCTACCTGGAAGAGCGGAGACTGAACCTTCCAAGCCGCGCGCAGGTGCGGATCAATGAGTGCGGCACCCAGG
>CAZUVX010000129.1:0-5906 GCA_964623865.1 uncultured Spirochaetaceae bacterium
GTCGCGGCGGGCCGGCCGCCGGTGCGCACCAACCCCGAACGTCTGGAGTTGACACCGGCATTCCAGCGCGCCCTCGAGCGCCATCGTCACGGTCAGGAGATCGGCCCCTTCCGGCCGCCCAAGGGATTCTCCCTGGGTATCGTTCTGTCCGGGGCGGTGATCGCCACCGTCCAGGAGGAGATACCCGGGATCGACGGGGTGGATGTGTACAACCGTCCGATTCCCCACGGTACCCTGGAGGTAGCGTCCCTGGAGCCCGGCGAGGGAACCTCACTCGCTTCGGGAACGCTTCGCGCCGTCCGGAGCGGCCTTCTCTGCATGCATGAAGGAAGGCTCTGGGTCGAGGACACCATCCATCTGCGGGAGATCGGTACGGAAACCGGGGACGTGCGCTTCCCGGGTAACCTCGTTGTCGAGCAGCGCGTGCAGGATGGCCGGCGCCTCTGGATCGGCGGGGACGCACGGGTGAAGGCTACTCTGGATGCTCACGAGGTCTTCGTTCGCGGGCAGCTCCACGTTGACGGTGGAATCGTCGGGCGGGGCCGCGCCCTTGTGCGAAGCGGCGGAGGTGTCCAGGCGAGGTTCATCGAGCACTGCAACGTGGAAACCAAGGGGAGCGTGCAGATCCAGAGCCTTGCGTACAACAGCCGCATCATGGCCCTGGGCTCCGTTCACCTGGCTGAGGGCGGCTGTCTCATCGGCGGCGAGACCAGGGCCGCCGGACGCGTGGAGGTCCCCATTGTCGGCAACACCACGCATCTCCGCACGGCCATCGTTGTCGGCATAAACTTCGTTATGGAGCGAAAGCTTCAGTATGCCCGGCTCAAGCATCAGGACCTCACCCTCATGCTGCAGAAGCTGCAACGAGCCATGGAACAATCCTCTCAGCAGAGGGCGCGCACCCTGGGTGGACGGATTCGAAAGGTGCAGCGTGCACGCAGCAAGTACGCGAACCTGATGAGCGACCTCCTGTGTCACGTCGATTCCGACGAAAACGCAGAGATCGTTGTCACGAAGACCGTCCATCCCGGCACGGCTCTGCAGATCTGTCGCGCCAAGCACACCGTCATGGAGACCCTCGGGCCCTCCAGGTTCTATCTGGACAAGGACAAGGGGCGCATTGAACGGGCGGACCTCTGACCCGTCCTGCCCTTCCTCGCAACGCCCTGCCCCGATCCGTGCCGAGGTCGTGGGCCACGCAGCCTTACACCGCGTTGCGACTCGCGTTCACCGATGCGGCGAGCGACTTCACGATGATCTTTTCGTAGAGCTCCGGCGAGGCGGGTATGGCCGCTCCTGAGGCGGCGCGCCTGATCTTGGCAAGCGCCCACTGCTGTATTACCAGTAGAGGCAAGACCATCCGCTCCCGAAGCTCAATGGAGGAGCGCAGAACCGGCTCCGCGCCGAGGAGGCGTTCCTGACCGGTGATACGGCTGAGGAGGTCGGACGTGCGCCGAGCTTCGTCGTGCAGCATTCGCCAGAACTCCCCGAACTCGTTGTCACTCGCCAGAAACTGTGTAAGGGAGTAGTTGGTCTTGCTCAGACTCTGCATGGCGTTCTCCACAAGTGTCCGGAAGAAGAGGGAACGGCGGTACAGAGCGCGCAAACCTTGCTCCCCGCTGCGCTCAACGAAGGTCGCAACGGCCGATCCGAAGCCGTAGAAGCCGGGAACGTTCTGCTTCGTCTGACTCCAGGCCCCGACGAATGGAATGGCCCGAAGGTCGTCGAGCCGTAGCGTCTGCGCGCCGGACCGTGACGTTGGCCTGCTGGCAATGTTGGTCTTTCCGTAGTAGCGAAGGGGGGTCATGCGCTCGAGATACCGGATGAAGGCGGGGTGGCCCCGCAGCTCGCGGTAGGAAGCGAGTGCGAGCTCCGACAGCTCGTCCAAAATGGCCACGTCCTCGGGGCGCAACGTCGCCGTGTTCTCCGGAAAGAGGTTGTTCTCCATTCCGGCACTCACGAGTTGCTCAACGTTGAAGCGCGCCGCTTCCGGGTTGCCGTACTTGGAGCTGATGGTCTGACCCTGTACCGTGAGGTGGATCTCCTCGTTGGCAATGGTGCGTGCCAGGGAGCGATAGAACTTGTGCGTGTTACCGCCGCCCCGCCCGGGAGGGCCGCCGCGGCCATCGAAGAAGGCAACGCGGATTCCGTGCTTTCGCGCGGCTTCGGTGAGACGCTCCTTGGCCCGGAAGATCTGCCAGTTCGCCGTCACGTACCCGCCGTCCTTGGTACCGTCGGAGAATCCGAGCATGATGGTCTGAAAGCCGCCACGGGAGTCGAGATGGCGGCGGTACACGGCGTTGGTGTAGAGGGTCTCCATGACCTCGGGGGCCCCGAGCAGATCGTCGATGGTCTCGAAGAGCGGCACAATGTCCAGTGCCATGGGCTCCTCATCCATTGCCGCACACTGCGCCAGGAACCACACTTCCAGAACGTTCGCGGCGTCCCGGGTGTTGCTGATGATGTAGCGGTGCACCGCCCGTGCGCCGTTGGAATCCTGCAGGAGCTTCGCCGCGCGCATGGAGAGTACGGTGTCTCGCGCCGTCTCGTCCTCCAGGGACTTCACCACGTCACTCTCCAGAGGAAGCTTCCGGGCAAAGGAGGCAAGGAGCTCGATCCGCTCCCCCACATTTGCGTCGGCGTATCCGTTTACGTCGAAGGTACGCATGATCTCGGTCACGACGGCGCGGTGAACGCGGCTGTCCTGGCGAATGTCCATGGTGGCAAAGTGAAATCCGAAGATGCGCACCTTCGTAATGAACTCATCCACGCGCTCGGAGAAGAGGCCCAGGTGGTCGCGAATGAGGCTCTCCCGCACCTCCACCAGGTCCTCCACCAACTGCTCGGCGCGCTGGTACGCCTGGTCGCCGGCATCCTCGCACGCCTCTTCCTCGTAACCGGTTATGCCCTGTATCCGGATAAGGGGATAGAGGGTGAATCGCAGCTTCTCCGCAATAGCGTCCATTCGCTCGACGATTCCCGGGAAGGTCAGCCGCCGTGCAAGGGCCCCGAGATCCGCCTGGTAGCGTCTGAGAATGCTGCCGCGAAGGAGATTGCCGATTTCGACGGTCAGGTCGGCAGTCACGAAGGGGTTGCCGTCGCGGTCCCCGCCGGGCCAGAAACCCAGCTCGAGGTTGGGATTCTCCCGGAACATCTCGGAGACGTCTCCCGCCGCGGCGCGCCACATCCGGATCTGGACCCGGGGAAACACTTCGTAGAAGACGTTCTCCAGAAACCAGAGCAGGCTCTTCGCCTCGTCCAGCGGTGTGGGCTTCTCCTTGTTCTTGAAGCGTGTGTTCCCCATCTGGAGCAGGAGATCGTAGATCCCCCGGAGGTCGTCCGCAATGATGGCCTCTCCGAGGTCGGTGATGATCGCCAGAACCTCGTCCGGGTAGAACTGTGTGGGATGCGCCGTCAGGACCAGGCGGACGCGATAGTCTCTCAGGAACGCCCGGTAGTCCTGGTGTTTGCCGTCCTCATCGATCCTGTTCAGGATCTCCTTGAGCGACCCGGGACCGTCAAGGTCGTGGATCCGGCCGAAGGTTGCGTCCTCAATGGCGTCGAAGAGCACCACCTGTCGCTCTACAATCTGCATGAACTTGAAGACGATGTCCCGCAGTTCCTCGAAGGAGGGGTCGCCCATGCGCTCCCGGAAGAAGTCCTCCAGAATGGACTCCGGGGCATCCCCCGCCTCGAGGCGCTCCCGGCAGTAGGCGGTAAAGACCGGGAGCATGATGCCGCTCCGGCGGACCTGGTGGTAGGGCAGATCCAGAAAGAGGCCGTTGTATATCTGATACTTGAGGCCGACGTGCTCCTCAAAGGTGTCCAGTCGCTTCATGGTTCCTCCGCCGTGGGGAAGTGTTCCACCGCCAAACGCGCGGCGCCGGCCGCAGTCCGCCGCCGCTAGACCAGGACGAAATCCGCCTTGCGGTCGGAGACCGAGACCTTATCCACGCGCACCTCCACGCGATCTCCGAGGCGGTAGACCTTCCCGGTCTTCTTTCCGACGTAACGGTAGTTCTCCTTGTCGTACTCGTAGTGGTCGTCCTTGATCGAAGCCAGCGCTACCAGGCCCTCGATCAGGTAGTGCGTCAACTCAACGAAGAGGCCGAAGGAGGTGACACCTGAGATGACACCTTCGTAGACGTTGCCGACCTTCTGCGCCAGGAACTGCAGCGACTTGATCTTCACGTACTCGCGTTCCGCCGCGGTTGCGACGCGCTCCATTTCGCTCGAGTGCACCGCCGCCTTCTCCATGAACGACTCAAGGGCCCCTGTGCGGCCGAGGCGCCGGCGCTTGATGTAGCGCTTTATGAGACGGTGGACAATCAGGTCTGGGTAGCGCCGGATCGGAGAGGTGAAGTGGGTGTAGGAGTCGAAGCCCAGACCGAAATGGCCGTAGTTCTCGGTGGAGTAGACCGCCTTCGTCATTGAGTAGAGCGCGATCTTCTCAATGAAGTCCTTGAACTCGAGGTCCTGGATGATCCCGAGAACCTTGCGATAGTCCTCCGGCTCCACGTCGTCGCCGAAGCGGTAGGGCAGGCCCAGACTCTCCAGGATTGCCCCCAGTGACTCCACGTCTTCCGGCTTGGGGCGCTCGTGCACCCGGTAGATGAACGGCACCTTGCGCTTCCAGCTGCGCTCCAGCTCGGTCACGAATCCCGCAACAATACGGTTGGCCAGCAGCATGAACTCCTCGACGAGCCGGTTTGCCTCCAGGCGCTCCTTCGGCGCGATCATGCGTGGAATGCCGTTCTTGTCCAGGGAAATCTGCTTGGCAGTCATATCAAAGTCGATGCTGCCGGCCTCCTCCCGGCGCCGACGCAGCACCTGTGACAGGAGGTGGAGGAGACTCACCTCCCGGGCGTAGTCGTGTGCCCCTCCGTGGAGGACCTTCTCCGCTTCTTCGTAGGTGAAACGCTTGCGGCTGCGGATAACCGTCCTCTCGATCCTGCGGTCGTGAACCGCTCCGGTGGAGTCCAGGACGGCCGTCACGGAGAAGGCAAGGCGCTCCTCGTTTGGTCGGAGGCTGCACAGCTCGTTGGAGAGGCGCTCCGGGAGCATGGGCAGAACCGTTTGGACGAAGTAGACGCTGGTGCCGCGCTTCTGCGCCTCCTCATCAATGACGCTTCCCTCTTCTACGAAGTGGCTCACATCCGCAATGTGTACCCCCACCTCGAAGAGCCCGTCCTTGCGTTGCCGGATGGAGAGCGCGTCGTCGAAATCCTTCGCATCCGGGGGATCAATGGTAAAGCACGTTTGATCGCGGAGATCGACGCGCTCGGCGAGCTCCGCCTTCATGTCGGGCGCGGGAATGCGCTCTGCGGCCTCGGTCACCTCCCTTGGAAACTCCAGGGGCAGTCCCTTCGTGAGAGCCACCGTCTTCACGTCCATACCCGGCTCGTCCTGATCCCCGACAATGCGAACGATCGCGCCGAGGGGCTTCTTGTTGGGGTCGTTCCACTCCACCAGTCGGGCCACGACGACCTGTCCGCTGCGGAGCTCCTTGTCGAGACCCTCCTCCTTGATCTTCTTGGCGGGAATCAGCAGGGACGACGGGAGGCGGTCGTCTTCCGGGTAGACCTTGCCCCCCTTGTCGGTGCGGCGAAACACGCCGACAATGTTGCGGTCGGAGCGCTCTCGCACCCGGACGATTCTTCCCGCCGGCTTGGTCTTTCGGGTCGACGGAAACACCTCCGCCTCGACGATGTCACCGTCCACGGCGGTGTGAAGGTTCTCGTACGCAACGAATATGTCGGCCCCGTCCTCCACGTGGACAAAGCCGAAGCCCTTGGATGTGATTGCCAGTCGGCCGGTGACGTTCTTGCGTTTCTGTGACATGTATCCCTCGCGTTTGTATCAGTGTAGCGAAAAACCCTCACTACCGTCGCCTCCGCTGCCGTCGC
>CAZUVX010000130.1:0-1806 GCA_964623865.1 uncultured Spirochaetaceae bacterium
AACCCGGCAGACACGCACCGGGGATGCGCGGCGCTGTTTCAGCAGCGGTTGCCGCATTGATCATATGGCCACATGTTTTGGGGGAGGAGATGTGTACCTGCCCGTGCGACTGACACCGCTGTTCATGCTGGCGCTCCTTGCGAGTGTGCTCCCTGCAGAACCTCTCACGGTGGCGGATTTTCCCGCGGATCGCTCCAAGCTCGTCGTTACCCCCTTCCTAGAGCGGAAGGTGCCGAACGAATCTTCCTCATGGGAGCCGCTGAAGGGACGGACAATCAACCGGCCGACGGACCCGGCAGTACCGCGGGTATACCGGCTCGCTCTCGACCGGTCGCTTCTTGCATCCCGCGAGCTCTACCTGAAGATACCGTGGCCACACCTGGATGAAGTGTATGTCACCGTTTGGCCGGCCACGGATGCGTCCGGCGGCGGTGAGGTCACGGCCGCACATCCGGTACGGCGGCTCGAACAGCGCAGCGCTCGGGTGCCGGTCTTTCGGCTGCCGAACCTCGACGGTGACTTCCGCCTCCGGATTCAGATCCGAGACAACCTGCCGGTCCGGGTTCCCATCTATCTTATGACTGAGAACCAATTGCAATTCGAACGACACGTTGGCCGAGGGATCGCCTTCGCCGGAATCGGCTTCGTGGGGTTTGCCCTCCTCTGGACTCTGTTGCAGCTGCTGTGGTTCCGTCGCTCGTTCTTTCTGTGGATCGCCGGGTACATCGTGACGGCGGCGGCGGCGGTCTGGCTCACCTACGGGGGGATCCACTTCTTCCACCTGACCGATGCGGTTCGCGATCCGGGGGCGCTTGCAACTTCCTTCTACTTCCTGGCGACCGCCGCGGCGGTGCAGGTGGTGCGCCGCGCCCGGCGTCCCCGGAAGTGGCGACTGCGAAGCCGGACCGTCCTCCACGCGGTCTCCGCCCTTGCCGCTACAGCCGCCGTTCTCGTTGGCGTAGCGGATGTCCCGGCGTACGCCGTGGGCATTCCTGTGTACGCGGTGACACTCGCCGCACTTGCGCGGGCGTACCGGTGGCATGAGCCCTCGGTACGGCTGCGCCGCACCGGCCTCTTCGAGGTCTCCTGGCTCCCTGCGGTGCTCTTTGCCGGCTTCATGGTGCTCTTTGCCTCCGGCCTGATCCCCTACGTGCGCGCCGTCATCGGCTCTTTCATAGTTCTCCTGCCGATCAGCTTCCTGCTCCTCCTCCAGAGCTTCCAGCTCTCCCTGACGCGACAACGCGCCCAGCTCGTCGGCGAGGGGTCGCGCCTGGACACTGACGAGGTATCGCCGACCGCGCACCGCTCGGCGGCGGCCGACGAAAGCTCCTCCGAACTGGTGCGCCGCCTTCACGACGCCGTGGTGTCCGACGAGTTGTTCCGCAGGCCCGATCTGACGCTGAACGAGTTGGCGGTTCGCGTCGGCACAAAGCGGCACGACCTCTCGATCCTTCTGAACAGGTCAATGCACACGACGTTCTATGAGTTTCTGGACAGGTATCGAATCCCCGAGGCCCAGCGGCTGCTGCGCGAGCGCCTGGATCTTTCCATCCTCGACGTCGCGTTTGCCTGCGGCTACAACTCTAAGGCCACCTTCAACCGGAAGTTCAAGGCTGCCGTCGGCGAGACGCCCCGGGCGTACCGAAACCGTGCGACGGGTAGTTGAACCAGCATGCGGCAATAGAAACCCCCGGGGCAACTGCGTACGCCCCTACGGGGTGGCGCCCGGCCGGGCCGTAGCCCGACCGAGCCCTCACTACCCGAAGTGAGGAGGTTGGGTTAGTGGGGTTGCATGGACTCCCCGAT
>CAZUVX010000130.1:1906-5431 GCA_964623865.1 uncultured Spirochaetaceae bacterium
GCTGTCCGTCTGGTCGATCCCCGTCACGACCACGGAAACCGAAGCGCTTCCGGATGTGTCCCAGGATAGATGACGCTCCGTGGCGTCATACGAGAAGGACGACATGGTGTAGTCCGGCACGGTCATGTCGAAGCCGTCACTGGGGTTCGGCAACGTGTCCCGCGTCGGCTGGTACAGGAATGACGTACCTTCATCCCCTCCGACCGCCGTCAGGAGATACTCGTCCCCCTCGCCCGGGTCGACGGGAAACTGATCGTACACCTGGAGGTCACCTGTTGTCTGGGGCGACTCGGAGAAATACTCTTCATTAGAGATGGGGTAGACTGCGCCGTCGTGGACCGCATGAGCGGAGAGCATCTGGACCGACCGGTCGATCGAGAAGGAGTACTCAGGTATGGAGGTGTAGTCGTCGACGGAAACCTGGTATGTCTCGTCATCGCTCAACTCTTGATCGCTGAGAACCCCGTAGGATATGGGAACGTAGTCGCTGTTGAGCGCGACGACCACTGCGTTGAACTCTCCCTGGTTATCCAACTCGGAATCGAGCACCGTGATCTCGCCGGAGCCTTCGCCGTCGAAGTCCGACTCAAATGACGGCTCCAGTGGTAGAAGGCTGCCGTGCTCGTAGTCTTGGGGTCGGTCCGTCAGCTCGAGGGTGACACTTGTGGAGCTGCCACTCTCGCCGCCGGCGCCCAGGTGAATGCTGTAGCTGCCGGGGTCCACGTTGACGATGGACTGGACAAGTCCGTCGCCGGACTCGTATTCACGAGCAAGGCTCAGAGTGACGGGCGTCGGCGAAACGTCCGTCAAGGTTGCCTCTCCGGATGATCCGGTCTGGGTCGAGTCGATCAAGCTACCGTCTGCGGGATCATTGATGAAGACGTGGACGTCACTGATGGCGCTGCCCGTCTCCGGGTCGGTTACCGTGACGCTGTATGAAGCGCCGTCGGTTGAGGCACTCGCGCCGTCGATCCAATCCGAGGTGTCGGCGTCGTTAACGGCACGAATGCGATAGCTGTATGTCGTGTTAGCCGACACGTCGCTATCCGTGTAGCTCTCGACGTCGGCGCTCGTTGTTGTGAGGCCGCTGTAGTCGCCTCTCGTGCCTTCACGGCGCTCAATCTCGAAGCCGGTTTCGTTGCCCGACTCATCGCTCCAGGTAAGCTCGATCTCACTGTCCGACGCGGCTGTGGCCGACAGCCCGGTGGGTGCCGCCGGCGCGGAGACCGCCCCGCCGTCATTCGGGCCTATGCCGAGGGCTTGGCATCCGCCGAGGATCACGACGGCGAGCCCAAGCGTAATGACGGCACCCCGCATCAGTAACCGAGAGCGCGCTCTTCCGGCGGGCACCACCGGCTTGTGCTCTTCGATTCTTCCCGGTGTTAGATGTTGCATGTAGACCTCCTTAGATCGTCCACACTCAACCTATCAATCCGGGAAGCGCGAATCGTCTCACCAAATTGTTGATACGAATATTCAGGTTTTTCTCGTCTCGAATCGTGGATTCGGCGATCCGAAGTGCCGCCATGACGGAGCGACAAGCGGCAACCCCGCCGGAGAGGCGCACCGCACTTCCCCCCTTACTCCGGACACTCCCCTGTCGCCAGGAAGGTGCGGATGCGGTCGAGGAAGGCCGCACCGTACTGACTCGCCTTGCGCTCGCCGACGCCGTGGACCCGGAGGAGCGCCTGCAGACTATCGGGGCGGTTGCGAACCATGGCCTTGAGGCTTTTGTCACTGAACACCATGTACGGCGGAATACCGGCGTCCTTCGCAAGCTCCCGGCGCAGTGCCCGGAGGCAGTGGAAGAGTCGCTCCTGATCGTCCCGCCAGGGGGCTGAGGGCGCGGGCTCGGTGCCCGCCGCGGCGCCGCCGCGGGCGCCCGCGGCGGAACGGCCTCGTGGCGGCGAGGCGAAACCGGCTGCGCCCGCGCCGAACGCCAACTCCGCCGCCTCCTCGGGCCGCTCGACGGTGCGAAACTGTGCCCGACCCCGGAGCACCTCCCAGGCGCGGTCGGTCAAGCGCAGCCCGCTCTTCCGACCGTCCCGGCGCTCCACCATCCCCGCCGCCTCCAGATCCGCGGCGAGCCCGAGCCACCACCGCTTGCTCCGGTCGCTCCCGACGCCGAAGGTGGGAAGCTCGTGATGGCCGAGCTCTCGAACCCGCTCATTGTCCGTGCCGATGACTACGTCCACCACATGGTGGCTGCCGAAGCGCTGGCCGGTGCGGTAGATCGCCGACATGAGCTTCTGCGCGTCCACGGTGTGGTCGGCGGTTCGCGTCTCTGCGGTGCAAACATCGCACCGGCCGCACTCCCCCGCGTGGTCCTGGCCGAAGTGGCGAAGGAGTTGAGTTCGCCGGCAAACGCCGGCGTCGACGAAGCGCAGTACCTCCTTCAGGTTGCGCTCCGCCTGCTCCCGCTCCGTGTCGACCTCCATCCGGTCGATGTGATATCGGATCCTCTGAATGTCACCGGCGCCGTAGAAGAGGCAGGTGTCGGCGTCTTCCCCGTCACGCCCGGCGCGGCCGGTTTCTTGATAGTACGCCTCCACGCTACGAGGGAGGTCGCCGTGGACGACCCACCTGACGTTGGACTTGTCGATTCCCATGCCGAAGGCGATCGTGGCGACGACCACCTGGACATCGTCCCGGACGAAGGAACGCTGGTTGCGCCGTCGCACCTCGTCCCCGAGCCCCGCATGGTAGGGCAGCGCGGATATGCCCGCCCGGTTCAGATGATCCGCGGTCTCCTCGACGGCTTTGCGGGTAGCTCGGTAGACGATCCCGGCGTCACCCGCATGGGCCGACACAAAGGCCCTGATCTGTCGGTTGATGCTCTCCTTCTTGCGGACGCGGTAGAAGATCTCCGGCCGATCGAAGTTCCCGCGGACCAACAGGGGATCGGACAACTCGAGGAGGGCTACGACATCGTCCTGAACCCGGGGGGTTGCAGTGGCGGTGAAGGCGGCGACGGGGGTATTCGGAAACTCCCGGCGGATGACGGGAAGGTTGCGGTACTCCGGCCGGAACTCGTGGCCCCACTCGGAGATGCAGTGCGCCTCATCAACGGCAAAGAGGGACACCCCCCAATCGGCAAGGGCGGCGCGGAAGCCGCTGAAGGCCAGACGCTCCGGCGAGACGTAGAGAAGTCGCACGTTGCCGGCGGCGAGGTCGCGGTAGAGGGCGCGCACCGCCTCGGCATCCATGGAGCTGTTGAGATAGGCCGCGGGAACACCGGTCTGACGCGCCGCCTCCACCTGGTCCTCCATGAGGGCAATGAGAGGACTCACGACGACGGTGAGCTGCGGGAGCAGCATGGACGGCAACTGGTAGCAGAGGGACTTGCCGCCGCCGGTGGGTAGAGCCGCAAAGAGATCGCGACCGTCGAGGAGCGCGGAGATGATCTCTTCCTGGTGGGGACGGAAGGAGTCGAAGCCGAAGGTTCGCTTGAGGACGCGGATGGCCTGGCGGGTCATTGCGCCACGAAGTGTAGCAGAGGCGACGCGACGGCGCGAGGGGCCGCGG
>CAZUVX010000131.1:0-5216 GCA_964623865.1 uncultured Spirochaetaceae bacterium
GCGGCGACCCTGAGGCGGCGACCCGTAGACACAGGGCGCGGCTTATTTGTATTCTAAGCTGCACAAGACAAGGCGCCGTACCCAAGTGGTAAGGGGGAGGTCTGCAAAACCTTTATTCACGGGTTCGATTCCCGTCGGCGCCTCTCTCACCCGCCCGCTCCAACCACCGCTCGTACCAGAAGACCGCCGAAACCATGATTGCGTGAACGTGGAACTCCGGATTGTGATTGTGAACAATCGCTTCCACCGGAACCAGATGTGTATCCATGATCTCGTCCGGGTCCAGGTCACGGTCCTCACGCAGATGCGCCCCGTGGGCCAGGAAGGTGTAGGCGGTATTGCTCATGAAGGCGGGATTGGGATTCACCGTCCCAATGAGCTCAAGCCGCTCCGGGACGTAGCCGGTCTCCTCGACGAGCTCGCGCCACGCCGCGGCTTCCGGTTCCTCTCCCTCGTCGACAATGCCGCCCGGAAACTCCAAGGTGAGACTCCGGGATCCCTGCCGGTACTGTCTGACCATGACGAAATACTCCCGCCCTTCGGCGTCCCGGACGGGAGTGACGACGTTGGCCCAGTCCGGCGACTCGACCAGCACGAATCTTCCCTCCCGGCCGTCCCGGGCGCGCCGAACCACTTCGTGCAGATCAAAGATCTTCCCCTCGAACACTCGGGACCGTGACGCCTCCGTCCACTCGAGATGCGCGTCCCCGCCGGTACGGCCGCCGGGCTCTCCGGAGGCCATTCGTCCGTTGCTGCTCATGCCGGCGAGTGTACCGCACCTGCCCTTTCTTGACACCGGGCGCAGGGGACGACAAGATTGGCCATCATGCCCGGCACATCCGACAGTACACGGCCGCGACGCGTCCGCGCGCTCCTGGAAGCAACGGAGAGCGGCGTCGAAGAGCGTCACGAAGCGATCCGCCTGGCCTTCCTCGCCGGCGTTGCCGGGGAGAGCATCTTCTTCCTGGGCCCTCCCGGCGTTGCCAAGAGCCTGGTGGCGCGCCGCATCAAGCACGCCTTCAAGGACGCCCGATCCTTCGAGTACCTCATGGGTCGTTTCAGCACCCCGGAAGAGATCTTCGGTCCCATCTCAATTCAGCGCCTGAAGAACGACGACACCTACGAGCGCATTACGACGAACTACCTCCCCGAGGCGGACATCGTCTTCCTGGACGAAATCTGGAAGGCGAGCCCGCCTATTCAGAACGCGCTCCTCACCGCCCTCAACGAGCGCACCTTCCGCAACGGCGGTCGAGAGCTGCGGCTTCCCATGAAGACGCTGCTGGCTGCGGCAAATGAGCTTCCTGAGAACGATGCTACCGTCCAGGCCTTCTGGGATCGCTTCCTGATGCGGCTGGAGCTCACCCCGGTTCAGGACGATGAAGCCTTCCGTCGCATGATCGTAAACGTCGAGGATGAGTACCGCGATCCTGTTCCGGCGGAGCTGAAAGTCACCCCGGAGGAGTACGACGAGTGGCAGCGGGAGATTACGGCGGTCACCGTGCCGGAGTCCGTCCTCGCAGCGCTGTCGTACCTTCGGCACCGGCTGGATGCCGTAAACATCGACCTTGAAGAAAAGGGCGAAACACCGCTGTACGTTTCCGATCGACGGTGGAAGAAGACGGTCCGGGTCCTTCGGGCGTCTGCCTTTCTCAACGGCCGGGACCACGTGGACACCCTCGACCTGTTGCTGCTGCACCACTGCATGTGGAACACACGGGCGCAGCGGCGGATCGTGCGGGAGCTGGTTGAGGAAGCGTTGCACCATGCCCGGCCGGACGAGGCGGTGAGCCCGCGTCGGGTGGCGAAGGAGCTCGGATCGCTCCGCAGGGAGATGCGGGACACCCTCCTGGAGTACCAGGAGGAGGTGCGACAGGCACCGGTGATCTACCGCAACGAGTACGTCCGTCTTCGCGGCTTCGCCGAGCCCTACCTGGCCCTGGTGTGGCACGGCGATCTCGAGACGTTGAGTCGCGACGAGGCGGAGACCATCGACGTGTTTCTGTACGAGGACGAGGCGACCCTCGCCCGCACGGACGCCGTCACCGCCACGCTCAACGACTGGAGTCTGACCGTTGACGGTCGGGCGTACCCGGTGGAGACCACCGAGCGTGTCGACAGCGTCGCCGTGGCGCGGAACGCCACCGCCGGCGAGCGGGCCGAGTGGCTCCGCCGTCTCGACGAGATCGATGCCGACGCGGCCCGGGCGATTGCCCAGGCCGAGGCGAGCCGCGAGAGCGCCCATGAAGGGGCGGTGGACCATCTCTTCGTGCACCGTTCCTACGCCGGCGCCGCGTACGCGTCCATCGACGACGCGGTGGAGCAGCTCCACCGCCTTCGGGTGGCCGTCGGCAAGACCCGCACCGCCGTTGCATCCGGGTCTCCGGTCGGCCTGCGTCACGCCTCAGACGGGTGAGTCGCCGTGCACATCTGTCGCTACGGCCATGACGACACCCTCCCCGACCGCTTGCGGGAGCTCCTCGAGGACCGCGCCTTCGCGTACTTCCGGGACGGCACCGTGTCGGGAGCGGACAAGACGGGGGATGCGGCCGCCCACACGCCGGGGGGCGCATCGAGGAGCGCGGCATCCGAGAGCCTGCGGCACTCCCTGGATACCGTCCTGACCCGCGCAAACGTCGCTCCGCTCACAGCGGGTGACGACGATCTGGCGGAGGCGGCGGCTCACAAGTGCGTTGCCTGGGTGGGAGAGGTATGGACCGCCGGTGGCAGCGCCGAAGGGCTTCTGGACGAGGAGCGTCTCATGGCGGCGACGCGCCGCCGGGGCTTCGACGACCCCTCCGTGCTGGACGCCGCGCTCGATCTCGTGGGGCGCAGATACGCGCACCGTGCCGACGCATGGCGGTACTTCGCTGCCTTGCTCCGGTCGGATCTCGATGCGTCGGGAACGGAGGCGCGCGTTGCCGCCATGGCCTGCTTCCTGCAAACCTGGAAGGTGTGCTTCGACACGCGGCGTCGCGAAGTGGAACAGCGCATCCTCACGCGCGGACTCATGTCCTTCCTGCGTCAGCTGCGAAGCGACCTGGAGGAAGCTCAGGAGGCGCAGCATCGCGTGCGAGATATGCTCGGTGTGGCCGGAGGCTTCTGGGATCTCCTGAAGGGTGAGTGGGATCGCGTCGAATGGGACTCCCTGGAAGAAGCCGCCCGTCTCCTGAAGGAGCAGCCCACCATTCAGCGGCTCGCTCGGATCCTGGGTCGCGGTGCTCACGCCGAGCCGCAGTACGCGCGGGTCGTCGAGGAGCGCGCCGTCGCGGAGTACCACGTCCACGACGAGGTTCTCGGACGCAGTCAGGTCGAAGGTATCCGCATGGGGCACGCCGTCGAGACCATGCTGTCATCGGAGGCGGCCCTCCTGAGCGACGAGGCGACGGAGCTCGTGTTCACGAAGCGCTTCGCCGACGACGGACTGCTTAGCCTCGACTACCGCCGCCTCGACGAGCACGTCCAGGTGACCAGCCGAACGGAGTCCGTTGAGCGTCTGGTCCCGCAGCAGCGCGGCCCCATCATCGCCTGCATCGACACGAGCGGATCAATGAAGGGCAAGCCCGAACGCATCGCCAAGGCCGCTTCCATGGCCCTTGCCCGGGAGGCGTTGCGGGAAGGCCGCCGGTGCTACCTGATCTCCTTTTCAACGGAGATCCGCACGCTGGAAGTTACCGACCTTCCGAGAGACATCCCGGAGCTCTCCCGGTTCCTGGCGCACAGCTTTCACGGCGGCACCGATCTGCGCCCGGCGCTGCGGGAGGCGCTCCGCATGCTCCGGGAGGAGCGATTCCGCCGCGCCGACGTGATCGCCGTTTCGGACTTTCAGATTCCCAAGATCGCCGACCGCATGAGCGGAGATCTCCAGGCCGCCCGCGACGCCTACGCTACCGTCTTCCACAGCCTCACCGTGAACGAGAAGCCCGTCTCGGATCCCCTGAACCTCTTCGACTTCCGCTGGCACTACGATATCTCCCACCCGGAATCAGAAGGCGTGGTCCTGGGCCGCTTTGCCCGGACGAGCGAGCGGGAGTAACGCCCGCGCCCAAGGAGGAGCGCCCGCCGCGTCGCGGCAGGCCGCACTTGACAAAGGGGTAGGCCGCGGACCGATACTTACCCCGGTGTCACGCTCTATCGATCGAATTGTTGACCGGATTGTCCACTCTTACGCCTCTATTGGGGGAATCAACCACATCAGCGGGCCGAACCTCCCCTCAATGGAGAGCGTGATCAATATCATTGCCGACTTCGAGTCGCTGATCTTCCCGGGATACAAGTCCGGCGACCTGCTCCGGGAAACGAACCTCCGGTACGTGACCGGCGAGACCGTGAATCGCCTGGTGCGCGCCCTCCAGAGTGAGATCTTCAAGAGTCTCTGCTTCAAGCGGCGCCTGGAGGACCCCGACAGTGGCGGCTACTGCCAGGAAACCGAAACGGCGCGGCTGGAAGCGATGGATCAGGCGGAGATCCTGAGCTTTGAGATCCTCGACTGCATTCCGGAGATTCGTCGTCGGATCAAGCTGGACGTGGAAGCGGCGTTCGAAGGTGATCCGGCGGCGCGCAGCCGCGACGAGGTCATCCTCGCCTACCCCGGAATCGAGGCCATCCTCATCCATCGGGTAGCCCATGACATCTGGCTCCGTCACGTCCCGCTGATTCCCCGCATGATGTCCGAGCACATCCATGGGAAGACCGGCATCGACATTCATCCGGGAGCGGAGATCGGCGACTACTTCTTCATTGACCACGCAACCGGCGTGGTGATCGGGGAGACCACGAAGATCGGCAACCACGTCAAGGTCTACCAGGGGGTGACCATCGGCGCCCTCAGCGTCTCGAAGCGGCAGGTCGACACAAAGCGCCACCCCACCATTGAGGATGATGTCACCATCTACGCCGGCGCCACCATCCTCGGCGGAGAGACCACCATCGGGAAGGGCTCGGTCATCGGCGGAAACGTCTGGATCACCGAGTCTGCCCCCCCCGGCAGCAAGATCTACAACCCTCCGGCAACGTACATCCGGAAATGACGGCGGGGCGGGGACGCCCCCATTGCCGCGCCCGAGAGGTGGACGCGCGGCGACCTTGCGAGTCTTCGAGCACTGAGCCGCGCGGCCGGCTCTCGTGGCAGGGCGAGTTGACCCTCGCCGCCCCGCCGCCGGGGCCGCCGAAGGCGGCGCGTAGAAGCGCGTGCCGGGCTGAACAATCAACAACGG
>CAZUVX010000132.1:0-5045 GCA_964623865.1 uncultured Spirochaetaceae bacterium
CGTTGTCCGCGATCGTAGCGGGGTTGCGCGGGTCGTCCTCGGGGATGCCCGCCTCCACCTTCCCGACCAGGTCGGCACCAACGTCTGCAGCTTTGGTGAAGATGCCGCCGCCGACCCGGGCGAAGAGGGCAATGGAGGAGGCCCCAAGGCTGAAGCCGCTCAGGATAGGGAGGACCTGGGTGGTCATGACACCTGCCTGCGAGCCGACCTGGGAGACGGTGAGCCAAAGAACCAGGCCGACGCCCATGAGGACCAGGCCGACCACGCTCATGCCCATGACGACGCCGCCGGAGAAAGCGACCCTGAGAGCGCCGTTCATGCCGCTCAGTGCGGCGTGAGTGGTGCGGCCGTTCGACGCGGTTGCCACGCGCATGCCGAAGAAGCCGGCCAAAGCGCTCGCCACGGCTCCCGCCATGAATGAGATGGCCTGTAGCCGCAGAGAGCCCTCGTTACCGAGGTAGAGGAAGCCGGCGACGACCAGCACGAAGGGCAACAACCCCTGGTACTCCTTCTTGATGAAGGTCATGGCGCCGCTCCGGACGAAACCGGTGATTTGCCGGAGCCGCTCGCTCTCAATGGGTTGCTTCATGACCCAACGGGTTCGCAGTCCCGCGAAGACGAGCGCCCCGGCGCCGACAACAATGGCAATTATGATTGTCGCGTTCAACATGATGGTCTCCTACTGTGTCGATCTACGGTATCGATCTATGGGATCGATGTAGACACGCCGTCCAAGTCTCCGTCGTCGTCTTTCGGCGTTGCCCCGGCCGGCTGCTGCTGCGAGTATACCAGGGTGTGCGCCACCAGCGCCCCGATAATAACCGCAGCGCCGACGAAGGTCAGCGGTGCCGGTGCCTCCGAGAGGAACACCCAGACCCACAGGGGGCCGAGTACCGCTTCCAGCAGCACGATCAGTCCGGTCTGGGATGCCGGCAGCTTCCCGGAGAAGCTCGCGTGGAGCATGAAGGCAATCCCGGTCTGAAACACGCCGAGGTAGGCGAGTATTAGCAGATCACGGCCGGATACGGCAAGACTCGGCGCCGCAATGGCCGAAACAACGGTCGATATCACCGCACCCAGACCGATGGCCGGCAGCAGATCCACGCTGCGCTTGCGCCGGATCATTACCGTGGCGGCGGCAAAGGCGACCGCCTTGGCAATGCCGATCAGGTTCCCCGAGAAACCTCCGCGCTGGATGGAGGGAATCAGAATGAAGGCGATCCCCGCACCGACGGAGATGAGTGCGATTACCGTTACCGCCCGTACCGGCTCCCGCAGGACCACCCAGCCGAGCACCACAATGAAGAGCGGTCCCGTGGCCTGCACGAGGAGAGAGTCGGCAACAGTCGTCGAGGTGATGGAGAGGATGTAGAGAATGAGGGCGAGGGCAATGCAGATGCCGATCCAGAAGCCGTTGATCGTCGCCCGGCGCAGTTCCGGGAGAAAGCGGCGCCGCATGGTCACGGCACTCCCGATCAGGACCGTCGCGGACATGAACAGCGAGCGCCAGAACATCATGGCCCACGGAGAGGCCTCAACGAGACGGAGCCCTATTCCCCCCGTGCTCCAAAGGACGGGTGCGAGTGTTGCCAGGACGACGAATAGAATCACCGGACGGTGTCAGGCGTTCGGCGCGCCGGTGCGCCGGCGAGCCCGGTTGGATTTTATGACTTCGGAGATCTTGAGAATGTGGTCTTCCATGAGGCCCTGCGCCTCTTCGGTGTTCTGCTCGCGCACCGCCTTCAGGATGGCCTTGTGCTGCATGAGCGCCCGGGTCGGCTCCTTCTTCCGGGTGCGCAGGTGCTCCTCCCGCTCAACCTCCAGTAGGTCGCCGCACATGCGCACGAACTCCTGGAGCACGCGGTTGTTCGCAGCATCCGCGAGAACCTGGTGGAAGGCGTTGTCTCCGGCGAGCCCCGTCTCCCCACGTTCGATCTCCGCTTCCATTTGGTCTATGGCGTGCTGGAGTTTCCGAAGGTCTTCCTCGTTCCTGCGCATGGCCGCAAGACGGACCACCTCGATTTCCAGGACCAGCCGGACCTCCAGGAGCTCGACGATGAAGTCGTCGTTCTGCAGCAGCGTTTCGGAGAAGGGCGAGATGATGTTGCTGAAGGTCACTTCCTTGATGTAGGTGCCGCCGCCGACGCCCACGCGAGACTGGAGGTATCCCATCATCTCCAATGCGCGCAGGGCTTCCCGAATGGACGTCCGGCTTACGCCGAGCTCCTCGGCAAGCTCCCGCTCCGGCGGGAGCTTCTGGCCGGGTTTGAGCGTCCCGGCGCTGATCAGCTTCTGTATCTGCTTCACGATGCTTTCGTAAAGGCGGATCTTCTTGATCGGCTCGAGGATGCGCTTCCCATTGCCGCCCTGTTCTTCGTTTCCGGCGCTATTTGAATCGGCCACTGTCTTCCCCGTTCGAGCTGACTATGGAACCTCTATCCTCAGTTGATGGTACATTGGTGCTACCATTAGAGCAGAGTCTATGCACATTTGTCAACGCTTTTGTGCTTCAGGTGGCGCGCTCGTCGGTGGTGCCGGCAGGGCCAGCCTGCACGTGACCCCGTCGACGGTTCGCATGAGTCATGGCCCTCCGTGAAGCGAAGATCGTCTAGGAGACGCCTCTTTCGGGGACGGCCGACACAACCCCTGCTGCGTCATCCGGCAGGACGCGCGGCACTCCAAAGATTATACCAATAAGAAGGGCGTAGGCAAGCATTCCCGAGAGCATAACGAAGGTGTAGCCGAACTGGAGGGCCACGATCATTGCCAGGGCACCTCCCGCGAGGGTCGTCACGCTGTTGAACCCGATCATCCAGGGGTACCGCGAGGGTGCGCTGCTGCGGAGCAGGGTGGGAAAGGGCATGCCCAGCGGTACGAATACCGGCGCAAGAAAAGCCATTGTCACCAGAACCTTTACCGCAACGGAAGCATCTTCCAGTGACAGCAGGGCAGGGCTCAGGAAGACGAGAGCCAGGACGAGCAATGCAAGGACTCCGGCAATCATACCGGCAAGGGTCGCGGCCCGTCGCAGGCGCGTTGAGATGAGGCTTCCCAGGCCGCTGGAGACCAGGATCACCGACAAGACCACCGCCAGGGCCGGGGTCTGGTGCTGCCAGAACACAATGAACTTCTGCAGGATTGCTATCTCGACGGTAATGTATCCAATGCCGATGAGACCGAAGGCAACAAAGCGAGCCGTCGCTCCCCGGTTGAGATACTCGTCCTCGGGGTCGGACTCGCGGTGGTCTCGGCGGCGGCGCAGGTACAGCGCGAAGAGAGCGGCGAACGCCGCAATGATCACGAGTACCGCCGACCCCACGGTGGCCATCTCCCCCGGCAGTGACGGGCTCAACTGGTAGAAGAAGGGGGAGTCGTCGCCGATCCAGGAGATGTTTTCATCGGCTCCGGCGGCAAAGTCTGCGAGGGTAGCTCCGCCGGCGGCGACCGCGGCGAGGCCGCGGTTGATCCGGTATGTCTGCGTCTCCTCGCGGGTGAGGCCCGGCACGTAGTTCAAATCGGGGCGGGTTGGGATTGCCTGGAGGATGGTCTTGAAGCCCTCTCTCTCCTCCGCCGTGAAGGGACGATTCCGCAGGACCAGGGTGGGATTCTGTGCATCTCCGATTGCCACGATTCGTTGCGCCGCCTCCTGCAGGGAGAGGCCGTCGGTCTGAAAGGACTTCAGAGCATTGGAGACAAGGCGGAGAAGCTCGTTCCGGTAGTGGGCAATGACGATCATCATGCCGTCCGGACTCATGGCGTTGCGGTACTCGGTGAAGGCGTTGTGCGTGAAGAGGTAGTTCTCCGTGAGGGCGTGGTTTCCGAAGTTGCGGGCGCTCTTGATGATGGGTAGTCCCATCAGGACCAGGTCGTACTTCTGATTCGTCGTGCGCAGGAAGGAGCGCCCTTCGGTTTCATGGACGGAGATGCGCTCGTGGTCGTTGTAGATTCCGCCGGTGTACGCCGCCTGCTCGCGGACCACCTCAATGAAGTCGGGATTGATCTCCACGGCGTCGATCTCTCGGTATCCCGCTACCAGGAGGGTGACGGCGTCAATCCCGCCGCCGCTGCCGATGACCACGGCGGTTCCGCGGTCCTCCCGGTTCACCGTCAGCAGGGGAAGCCCGCCCAGATACTGGAACAGGAGCGTCTCCGCCACCGACCGTGGCACCTGACCGTCTTCCATGCGCACCATCTTGGTTCCGGCGCCGCCGTCGATGAACATCGTTCTGAAGAGGGGATTGTCGGTTTCCGCCACGTCGACTCGTCCGAAGGCCGACCAGCGGCTCTCCGTTATCTCCGCTTCCGCCTCGGGGTCCTGCAGCATGAGGGTCATTTCCTTCCCCCACCTCGGATCGGGCATGAGACGTGTTTCCAGCGGCAGGAGAAAGACGACCACCGCGACGACCACCAGTGCGATGGAGGACACGACGGCGCGCACACGCAGTCGTCCGGGAGTGCTCCGGCCGGCGCCGGGTGTTTCGGAGAGAGCCAGGAATGCGGCGGTCATGGCGAGAGCCATCACGGTGAGCACGGCCACAAGGGCGTCCACGGCGCCCAGGCCGTTGAGAAGGAAGAAGGCAATGACCGACCCCGTGGCCGCTCCGAGCAGGTCCGCCGCGTAGAGGTGGGCCACCCGAATCTGCGACCACCGGAAGATGTACACCTGTACGCACCCGATTCCCAAATAGATGCCGAAGGTCACCACCAGCGAGGCGACGACGCTGCCGGTCAGACTTGCCACGGCGAGGAGCAACACGAGCATGACGACCGGAAGAAAGAGGACGATGCCCAGGAGCCGATGCCAGCGCGCCGTCGGGACGTAATGCATAAGGACCGCCCCGAACCCGATGCCGGAGATGCTCAAGGAGATGACAATGTAGACGTAGCTCTGCACAAAGAGGAACGAAAACAGCCGCGTCAGGGTGACCTCGAGGGCAAGGCCGCAGGCGGTGATGAAGAACAGGCTCGCCAGGACCGGCCATTTGGTAGGACCATTCGTCATGACAACAGGCACTCTACGCCGCTGTTGAAGGGGTGTCAACAGG
>CAZUVX010000133.1:0-4877 GCA_964623865.1 uncultured Spirochaetaceae bacterium
CCGACCCCGGCCCCGGCCGCCTGAGCTGCGCGCCGGTCGTCCGCACCGCCGGCCGAACGCGCGGTCCGCCCCCCGTCGTCCTCCCGCCGCCGGGCGTGCGGGGCAGAGTGCGCGCCGACGCACGCACCGAGGTTGGGGACCGGTGCACCCCCAGCACGCGCGTGATGCTCCCCGAGCCGGGGTGGGGCGAGCCGGGGTGGGGCGAGCCGGGGTGGGGCGAGCGGGGACCGGGTGGGAGGCGACGGGACCGGGTGGGAGGCGACGGGACCGTGGCGCGCCCGGCGGCACAGCGGCACGGCGAGGTCCTCGATGAGCTCGCCCCCGATGGCGAGGAGCGCGGCCGGGGCGACGGCGAGCTTCAGCCGCCGGCTCCCGCCACCGACGATGACGCGCTCGAGCCCGGCGATGCGGTCGTCGAGGTAGAGGGGGAGCGAGGCCGGCAGCCCGAAGGGCGTGACGCCGCCGATCTCCATCCCCGTGGCCCTGCGGGTCAGCTCGGCGGGAGCGAAGGACAGCTTGCGGACCCCGAGCAGCCGCCGCACGCGCTTGTTGACGTCGAGCTTGGTCGTCGCCAGCGCCACGCACGCGGCCAGCACCGGGGGCTCGTCGCGGGAGGCCACGACGATGCAGTTGCCGGACCCCTCGAGCGGGTAGCCGTAGTGGGCGCAGAACGCCGCGGTGTCCGCGAGCGCCGGGTCGATCTCCACGACCTCGTAGGGCGCACCGGTCGCGGCCACCGCCGCGAGCACCGCGGCTTCGGTCGCGTCCGCCGGCTCGACCACCTCAGTAGCCGAGGTCGATGTGGACCGGGCCAAGGAGCTCCTCGCCGCGTCCGAACCGCTCGACGTTCTCCCGCACCCGGGCCCACAGCAGCCGGATCCCCATCTCCGGGGTGTTGCCGATGTGGGGGGTGATGATGACGTCGTCCCGCTGCCACAGCGGGTGTCCTTCCGGCAGCGGCTCCGGGTCGGTCACGTCCAGCGCGGCACCGCCGATCGTGCCGGCCTCCAGCGCCGCCACGAGCGCGTCGGTGTCCACGTGGCGGCCACGCGCGACGTTGACCAGCAGGGCGTGCTCGGGCATGACCTCAAGCGCAGCCGCGTCGATGAGCCGGTCGGTCTCCGGCGTCAGCGCCAGCGCCAGCACCACGACGTCCGCCTCGGCGAGCGCCGCGTGGAGCCGGTCGGGCGGGTGGACCTCCGCGACACCCGGCAGGGGGTCGGGGCGGTTGCGGACCACGGTGAGGTAGACCCCGAAGGGCAGCAGCAGCCGCACCAGCGAGCGGGTGATCGCCCCGCCGCCGACGATGCACACGTGCGCGCCCATCAGGCTGTGGCCGTAGGGCTCGGACCAGGTCTCCTGGCGTGCGTAGCGGGCGACGCCGCGCAGGCTGCCCAGGATGAGGGCGAGCGCGTGCTCGGCCACCGGCTCGGCGTACACCCCCTTCCCGCAGGTCCACCGACGACGGCGGTCGAGCACCGACCGGAACGGCTCGATCCCGGCGAAGGGCAACTGTACCCAGCGGATGCCCGGGTGGGTCTCGAGCACCTCGGCGAGCAGCTCGGCGTCCGTCGGCGAGGTCCAGATGAGCGCGTTCGCCTCGGCGAGGCGGGTCACCTCGCCACCCCCCTCGATCACCGCCGTGCGCAGCGACTCGCGCTGTCCGGGAGGCCACAGCGCGCACCTGACCTCGGTCACCGGTTCCTCCGTGGCATCGATCGGCGGACGCCCGGCAGGCTAGTCCGATGGGTCAGGGCGAGCCGGTCACGGGGCACCGTACCTTCACGCCACAGCGACGGAGCGACGCGTGCGAGAGCGGCCGATCGGGGTGTTCGACAGCGGGCTTGGTGGCCTCACCGTGCTCCAGGCCCTCGCCGATCTGCTCCCCGCCGAGGACCTGCTCTACCTCGGGGACACGGCGCGCTACCCCTACGGCGAGCGCTCCCTCGCTCAGCTCGAGGCGATCAGCCTCGAGGTCGCCACCGAGCTCGTGCGGCGGCGGATCAAGCAGGCGGATGATAACAGGAAATCCGTCCATCGCCTCAAAGATTCCCTCGAAGTCCTTCTGCTGCATCGGCAGACGCTGCGACAGCGCGTCGCGCCGGCTTTCCTCGTCCTCTGCCAGGATCATCCAGCGGACCGAGTTGATCCGGTCTCCCTCGAAGAACATGTGCTCCGTACGGCAGAGCCCTATTCCGACGGCACCAAATTCGCGCGCCTTCATCGCATCGTCCGGTGTGTCCGCGTTGGTCCGCACCTTCATGGTGGCTACCTCGTCCGCCCATTCCATCAGCGTCGCGAAGTGACCGGTAAGCTGCGGCTCTTCTGTGGGAACAGCCCCCTTGATGACCTCCCCGGTCGTACCGTCGATGGAAATAAAGTCGCCCTCGTTCAGGACGATATCGCCGACGGTCATCTGTGCTTTTTTGTAATTAATCGACGCCATGCTGCATCCCGCAACACACGGTTTGCCCATCTGACGGGCAACGACCGCTGCGTGCGACGTCGACCCTCCGCGTGAGGTCAGGATCCCCTTCGCAGCGTCCATTCCGCCGATGTCCTCGGGCGAGGTTTCGATACGTACCAGGATGACATTCTCACCTGACGCTTTCATCTCCTCTGCCTTGTCGGCGGAGAAGACGATCTTACCGACCGCAGCGCCCGGAGAGGCGTTGAGTCCCTTGGCGACAACTTCCTTCTCTGCGCCTTTCTTGAATACCGGGTGTAAAAGCTGGTCAAGCGACGCGGGATCGACGCGCATGATCGCGGTCTGCTTGTCTATGAGCCCCTCTTCTACCATCTCGATGGCCATGCGGAGTGCTGCCGGAGCCGTACGCTTGCCGTTCCTTGTCTGGAGGAAGTAGAGCGTTCCCTCCTGGATGGTAAACTCCATGTCCTGCATGTCCTTGTAGTGCTTCTCGAGACGGTCCTTTATCTCGACAAGCGCCCTGTACAGTTCCGGCATCGTCTCTTCAAGGGACGGAAAGACAGACTTGCGGCGCTCTTCGCTGATGTCGTTGTTCTTTGCCCACAGCATTGAGCTTTCCTTCGTAATCTCCTGAGGCGTACGTGTACCGGCAACGACGTCCTCGCCCTGTGCGTTTATCAGGTACTCACCGTAGAACTTATTCTCACCGGTGGACGGGTTCCGGCTGAAGCAGACGCCGGTAGCGGAAGTGTCGCCCATGTTACCGAAGACCATCGCCTGTACGTTGACCGCCGTACCAAGAAGGCCGCGGATATCGTGGATCTTGCGGTCGCGTTTGGCGCGCGGATTGTTCCACGACTTGAACACGGCGTTGATGGCACCCCACATCTGTTCACGCGGATCGTCCGGAAACTCTTCATTCATCTCTTCCCTGTAAATCTTTTTGTACCCTTCCACAACCGCCTTCAGATCGTCAACATCGAGGTCTGTGTCCTTGACGTCCCTGAAATCCATTCCGGTACGTTTGGCCAGAGCTTCCTTTTGTTCGTCCAGGATCTCCTCAAACTTTTCACCGTCGATGCCCTTGGTGACATTGCCGAACATCTGGATAAAGCGCCGGTATGCATCCCAGACAAATCGCGGATTGCCGGTCTTCTTGATGAATCCCTCAACCACCGCTGGATTCAGTCCAAGGTTGAGGATGGTATCCATCATACCGGGCATCGACTGTGCCGCACCACTCCGCACGGAGACCAGAAGCGGGTTGTCCGTGCTGCCGAACTGCATACCCATTGCCTGTTCGAGCTTCTTGACGTTTGCGTCAACCTGTGCATCCAGCCCTTCGGGATGCTTCTGGTTGTTTTTGTAATAAAGATCACACACTTCGGTTGAAATGGTAAAGCCGGCAGGAACCGGAACGCCGAGATTTGTCATCTCCGCAAGGTTGGCCCCCTTACCGCCAAGGAGCTCTTTCATCTCCCTGCTGCCTTCGGCTTTCCCGTTACCGAAAAAATAAACATACTGTTCTGACATGTTTTCCCCCTGTTAGTTGTCAAATGATTGCCGTTTTTCAAGGTGTAATACGGTATATACTGTACAATCCATCGATTCCCTGTCAACGTATATACATGCAAATAGTGCGGCATCCTTTTATGCGCAGCACGGTTCCAGATACGATTGATCCTCTTGCGTACGGAAATCACACAGCATCAAATGCAACCGGTACCATTCACGACGATACGCTACGTACGGCTGCTGAAACGCATGTCACAGCCCTTCTGTATCCAAAAATTGTACAGCATTCAATTTTTTGTTGAAATTTGCGCCCGTTCTTATATTATAGTAAACGATTGTTTATTATTATGCGGCGGTAATCACCATGAATCTTGTACACTATTTCCTGCGGCACCACCGGGTTGCCAACATGATCATCCTGCTGGTATTTCTTTCGGGTTTTTTTTCCATGATGACGCTCAGGCGCGAGCAGTTTCCGCCGGTAAGCTTTGAACAGATGACGATCACCACCGTCTATCCGGGAGCCTCGCCGGAGGACATTGAACAGAACGTTACGAAACTGATCGAAGAGGAGCTGAAGGAAGTACCGGACATACGGAAGATGACATCGGTATCAGCCGAAAATATCTCAATGATCCACCTCGAGCTCGATACATCCAGCGAGAAAACCCATATCATCAAGAGCAATATCCGCGAGGCGGTCGGACGCGTTACCGATCTTCCGGATGCCGTACGGGAGCGTCCAAAGATCCAAGAAATCAAACAGACAAACATGCCGGTAATGGAATTTGCCTTGACCGGAGGAACGAGCGAGCTTGAACTCCGCAGACACGCGCGGAACCTTGAAGAGCGGATCAAGGCCGTGAACGGCGTCGCATCCGTGGAAAAGATGGGATACCGCGAACGCGAGATACACATCAAGGAGCACCCGAAC
>CAZUVX010000134.1:0-4869 GCA_964623865.1 uncultured Spirochaetaceae bacterium
GAGAGCGTCGGTCTGTCCAGTTGTCTTCTCGACACCGATAAGGCTCACGAAATTCCCCTCCCCAAACACCTCATCCATCAGCGCCCGCACCCGGTGCACGTTCTCATCGCCAATCTGGACAAAGATGCTGCCCGTGTCGGCCAGGAGGTCGCGGGCGACGGTGAGGCGGTCGCGGAGGTAGGTCAGGTAGCTGTGGATGCCGTCGCGCCAGGTGTCGCGGAAGGCTTTGACCTGTTCGGGCTCCCGGGTAATGTGGTCGGCCTTGTTGTCCTTCACGTCCCGGGTGGTCGTGCTCCACTGGAAGTTGGAGTTGAACTTGATCCCGTAGGGCGGGTCCAGGTAGATGCACTGCACCTTGCCGCGGAGGCTCTCCCGCTCGGCCAGGCTCGCCATGACCTGGAGGCTGTCGCCGAGGATCATGCGGTTGGTCCAGTTTGCATTATGCTGGTAGAACTCGGCCGTCCGCGCGCTGTCGGGCAGGCCGTTGAAGTCGGCAAAAAGGTCGAATTGGTTCTGCCCGTCGGCATCGTCCCTATTCCTGGAGGAGTGATGCATGAGGTCGTCAATGAGTACCTTCGGGTGGACCTTCTCCTGGATGTAGAGGGGCGGCGCGTCGACAACCAGGTCGGACCAGTCGGAATCATCCTTGCCGCGCCAGACAAGCTGCGGATCCAGGTCGCGATTGCGCCGCTCGTAGGCCAGGCGGATCGGTGACTTCTCGTCGTCGGACATGACCGACTGGAATTCCGCGGTGGGGATGTTCCGTCGCTTCGCTTCTGCGTGTGTGAGGGACTCAACGCGTTTGGGTTTGCTTTGCTTGGCCATGGGGTTCCTCTACTCTGGAATGACCGCAACGGCATGAGCCGCGTCGCGGACCGCTTCGGTTGCAACCCTCCTATCGAGGGTTGCAAAGCTCGCGCCGGCCTTCACCGCGAGCGCAAGAAGATATGCGTCCGTCAACCGGCGGGAGGTCAGCTGTGCCAGGCTGCCAAACACGGTTGAATCAGTAACTGAGATGTCGTCCGGAATGAAGCGTGCTCCTGGAACACGGCGCAGAACCTGTAATGCGAGCATGGCGTCCTTCGGGCTCCCCGGTCCGCCCGGATAGTTCGTGCTGCCGTACACGCGAAGGAAGCCGTTCTCCACAATGGGACAGAACAGCAGCTCGGCGCCGCGGATCGAGCGTAACCATGCGCGAACGCGATGATGAAATTCATGACCCGGGTCCGTGCCCGCTATCAACACGTTGACGTCCAGGAGGTATCCGCCGGAGCTCACACCCCCTCCTGTTCCCGCAACTCATTGATGACGTCATCCGTCACGACGCGTGTGTCCACCGGTTGGCGCTTCAAGAGCGGCCACCCTTCTTCATCCACGTAGAAGTGCTCAGATTCGCGCAGTGAGGTGTCCGGTGCATGCAACTGTCCGTGTTCGGAGTGCAAACGGAGGCGCAGCCCCTCGATCACGATCTCACGAACCGTCCTCCCTTCCTGGGCAGCCCGTACCTTCACGCTCTTATACAAGTCATCCGGCAAGTCGATTGTGGTCTTCATGCTGGCAATATACCCGTATTCCCGTATTCCTGTATACTACGATGCGTGCTCTCGCACCGAGGCTTGCCGCACGAAGCTTTCGATCAGCTCGTTGAACTTCTCCTCCATGCCCCACACCTCGGTGAACTCCGCAAACTCCCACCGGCCGAAGGTTCCCAGATTGTTGACCCCGGGAACCCAGTAGTTCTTCATTGTCTGTGCCTTTTCCTTTGCGTCCTCGCCGCGGTAGCCCTTCACTTCCACGACGAGGTTGATGAGTTCGGCCGGGTCGCTGGAGGGGTTGGCGGCAACATCGACCCTGAGAATGAAGTCGGGCACGTAGCGTCGCTGGGTGGGGCCGACACGGTAGGGGACATCGAAGCCCATGTTGTGATTCTTGACGTAGGCGCGGACGCGGGGAGTGGCTTCGGCAATGCGGCAGAACTCGGTCTCCCAGTCGCTGTCGCAGATCAGCCAGTTGATGTGCGAGAGATTCGGATTGGTCTGCCAGCGCGTCGTCTTAGACGTCGTAAAGTTGACGTGGGAGGTCGAGCCGCTTGGATTGTAGGGATCAACGACCGCCTTTACGGCGCCCGCATGTGACTTGGACAGAGACTCCGTAATGGCGGCGTGGATCCGGTCTGCGGCAAGGTCCGCCATCTGTGCATACAGCAACTGCGCCGGGAACGTTCCCCCCTTGCACTGCAAGTAGCCATCCTCGATCCAGCGTGAGACGATCTGCGTGAGTTGTCCGAAGAGATGGATCTTGGGATCTCCGTGGCCGTCCAGGAAGCGCCGATACAGGAGGTGCTTCGTGAGATGGTAGATAATGGTATTCCTTCGGACACTGGCCAGGTGGTCGAGACTGAGGTCGACACCCTGCCCTACAATGCCCTGGCTCCGGGTCTTCGACGGTCCCACCAGCTCCGGGGTGAGCTCCAATGTGGAGTCCGTGGTGAACTGAGCCGTGAGTCGCTCTTCCCCGAACTCAATGCGATACCCCTCAATCCGGGGAAACGTGATCTCGAGCTTGTCCCGTTCGGGGCTGACGGCGTGAACGTGGATCGTCTGGTTGGGTGGCTTCGGTTCGACCACTACGGGCTTTGCTGTGAAGTCGAAGGGGATGCCGAGAACATCCGCATACTCAACGTCGAAGAGGTTCTCTTCGTTGAGATCGTAGGACTGTCTGCGAAGGGCCCGGCCGACAACCTGCTCGCAAAGGAGTTGCGTTCCGAAGGCACGAACTCCGAGGATGTGGGTTACCGTGTTCGCATCCCACCCTTCGGTCAGCATGGAAACGGATACAACACACCTGATCGGTTCTCCGAGTCTGCCCGGCTTGCCAACGGTGTTCATGACCTCACGGAGCAGGTCCTGGTCCGTAATGCCGGCTGCCGCCTGCTGATCGCCGCTGCGCTGTATGAGGTCTCGCTTGTACTGTTCGATCTCCTCCGCGGCGGCGTTGCGAAAGGCGGTGTCGAGGTTCTCTCCCGACTCCAGTTGTTCGCTGTCGATGAGCAGCGTGCGAGGCCGCGGCAGCCAGTTGCCGTCGCTATCGTGGTTCTGGAAGAGGGAGTACTTGCCATGGTGCAGGAGTGTGGAACCGTCGCTATTCTTGCGCTCGAATCCGGAAATGTAGTCGTAGATGAGCTTCGACGAAGAGGTATTGTTGGCCACAATAATGAAGACCGGCGGTGTTTCCGTCCCCGCCTTCTCCCACTGTTCATACACTTTCTCGTAGTGACCGTAGAGGGCATCCAGGGCGGTTAGTAGCTCCACCGGCAGATTGAGGGGATTCGTAGCGCCGCTCTTTGAACGACCCTTCTTCGGCATGCGGTCGCGGATGTGCTCCCACAGCCGTCGAAACTTCGGCATGTCACCGCCGGGGATGTTATCGGAGACCGGCACTCGCGGAAGCTTTACAATGCCCGACTCAATGGCGTCCATGAGCGAGAAGTCGCTTATGGTCCAGGGGAAGAGTGTGCCCTCCTTGTATCCCGAACCGCGCAGGAAGAACGGTGTTGCCGAGAGGTCGTAGATTGTCGCCGCTCCCAGCTTCCGCTGTACGGTTTCAATGCCGGTGATCCACAGGCGCGCCGCCTCGTTGTTACGGGTGGCCTCGTCTTTTTCGTCCTTTCCAAGTTGCTCTTCACGTTCGGCCTCGGGGCGCTCGCGGTAGCAGTGATGCGCCTCATCATTGAGAACCAGGATGTTCTTCAGTCCCATGAGCTCGGGCATGACGCGCTGGATCATCTGACCTTCGGTCTCGGTGGTCTTCACCTCCTTGCCGCGGCCCTGCAGCAACGCGCGGTTTGCCCTCGAGATCTCGAGGCGCTCCCGAAGCTTGAATGCGTGGTAGTTGGTTATCACCACCTTCGCCTTCTGGATCGATGGAAGCATGTCCGGCGGTACGAGTTCCCGGGTCTTGTAGTAGTTCTCCGGATCACTCGGGAGCAGTACTCGCAGGCGGTCACGGATCGTGATGCCCGGCGTGACAATGAGGAAGCCCTTTGTGAAGCGTCTGCTTTGCGGGCGCCGAACGGCATTGGCTGTCTGCCATGCAATGATCATGGCCATGACGGTGGTCTTGCCTGCACCCGTTGCCAGCTTGAGGGCGACTCGGATCAGATCAGGGTTCGCGGCGAGGTTTCCGGCGTGGATGTAGTCCAGATACTTCTTGCCATTCTTGGTCTTAGGGGCGACCTCGGTGAGCCAGATCGCGGTCTCGACGGCTTCCACCTGGCAGAAGAACGGGCGAATCGACTCGAATTCGTGGTTGCGCCAGTAGTCCAGGAGGCGCGCGGTTTCCGGCGTTACCTGCCAGTCTTCCGGGCGTTTGAGCTCCCGCCATCGCTCGACTTCGTTTCGGATCTCGTTGATTATGGATTTCGGATCGTAAAGTTGGCCGTCTTCTCCGGCCGTCGCGCCGGTGTCCATTGCGAGTTCGTTCTGGGTCGACGCTGTCTTCTGTCTCTTTGCCCTGGGAATGGGTGTGACGAAGTCTGCCGGCCGGCGCTTCTCGATTACGCTTCCCGTCGGCTGACCGTTGTCGTCGAGCTCCCAATGACACCTCGGTCGGTCGTAGGGGTTATTGAGGATTGGGTGCTCGAAGAACTCCTGGGCCATGCAGAGTATCCTCCGGCCGCAAAGGTGTCTCCACGTAATCCGTTGAAAACGTGATATGCGGCAAGGCGCACCCCCACGATATCGCATCTGCCGGAACTTGCATATGCGAGATTCTACACGCAGCAGTTCCAAATCTGGAGCGGTGGGGTAAGGCCAGAATCGATATAGAAATGTCGACTAAACATTTTGGTTCGGCGGCGCGCATACCGGA
>CAZUVX010000135.1:0-2038 GCA_964623865.1 uncultured Spirochaetaceae bacterium
GCTCCTGCCGCGCTTCGAGATCACCGGATTCGATCAGTATGTGCGCCTCTTCACCGAACAACAGCGGTGGCTGATAGCCATGCGCAACCTTGTTGTCTTCAGCGCACTCTACATCTCGATATCCGTTGTCATCGGCCTCATTCTGGCAATCCTGCTGGACCAGCGGATTCGCGCCGAGCGCCTCTTCCAGACCGTCTACCTCTACCCAATGGCGTTGTCGTTCATTGTTACGGGTACCATCTGGAAGTGGATCCTCAACCCTTCGCTGGGCATTGAACGGCTGGTTCGAGAGTTCGGTTTTTCCGAGTTCACTTTCCGGTGGCTGGTTGACAGGGACATGGCGATCTACACCCTGGTGATTGCCGCGGTGTGGCAAGCGGCGGGGTACATCATGAGTCTCTTCCTGGCGGGGCTACGCGGCATCGACTCGTCGATCCCGGAGGCGGCGAAGGTTGACGGTGCCGGCCTCCCGCGCATCTACTACAGCATTCTGATCCCAATGCTACGCCCCGTATTCATGAGCTCGGTCATTGTACCGGCCCACCTGGCCATCAAGAGCTTCGACCTGGTCGTCGTGCTTACCCAGGGAGGGCCCGGCGTTGCGACGGACATGCCGGCGACCTTCATGTACGACTTCTCCTTCAAGTACGACCGGCTGGCCATGGGAGCCGCGAGCGCGGTAATCATGTTCATCATGGTCATGGCCTTCGTCATACCCTACCTGCTCTCCGAGCTGCGAGGTACGCGAGATGTCAACCATTAGCAATCGCATGACGGCGGGTCCCGGCCTGCCGAAGGCAAGCACCGTGCTGGTCTATCTCGTCCTGATCGTTGTCGCGCTCTGTTTCCTGGTGCCCTTCCTGATCATGGTAAACACTTCCATAAAGACCCTCGCCGACATTCGGAGCGGCACGCTGGTGTCGCTTCCGGTGGAGGTCACCTTCGAACCGTGGCTGAAGGCGTGGGGTCGGCTGAGCGGTTACTTCTGGAACTCAGTGCAGATGGTTGTTCCCGCGGTGGCTATCTCCACCATGATCGGAGCGATCAACGGCTACGTCTTCTCGAAGTGGCGCTTCCCCGGCAGCGAGGCGTTCTTTACGGCGCTGGTCGAAATGGCAAAGATCGATGGAGCCGGGTTCTTCCGCATTTTCTGGAGGATCCTGATTCCCATCTCGGCGCCCATCTTCGTCGTTGCGATCATCTGGCAGACGACGCAGATATGGAATGACTTTCTCTTCGGGGTGTCCTCCTCCGGGAGCGCGAGTCAGCCCATCACCGTTGCGCTCAACAATCTGGTGAATACCAGCACCGGCGTGAAGGAGTACAACGTCGACATGGCCGGGGCGATCATCGCCGGCTTCCCGACCCTGATCGTCTACGTTGTGTCGGGCAGGTACTTCCTGCGCGGTCTCACCGCCGGGTCCCTCGCGGGGCAGTAAGGATTACCGCCCCTCGTCCCGACTGCTTTCCCAAGGGTTTGTCCAGTTCTTGTGATAAGCTGTATTGGAACGAGTTCCCGGCCGCTTCCGGCGGGATCGGACGGGCGGTTAATGCCCGTTCGTTCCCCCGGTTCCGCCCGGCAGAGGGGTGCTCGCCCAGGTAAAAACTGAAGGAGAACTGATGAAGCGACCCGGCAATGCGCTGGTTCTCGTCACGACGGCGCTGCTCATGTTCGCTGCGTCCTGCAATCTGCAACTTCCCGGAAGCATCCGCATTACCGCCAATCCACGACTCGAGATCCCCGCCGGCACTCGAACGACAAAGTTGTCGGATGTCTGGGACGTAGGAAGCGCCTTGGACAATGCCGCGGACTCAGATCCAGGTTTGAACCGCGTCGAGACGGCATCCGGGCAGCCTCTCGCCCTGGATCTCCGGAAGAGCCTCATGAACGTCTCGGTGAACGACTTCGCCGACGAGAACCTCAACCTCGACGACATTGACCAGACCGTCGACGTAAGCTACGAGGTCCCGGACATCGCCTTCGCCGGAGAGAGCTTCTCCACCAACATCGAGCCGATCGCGGTGCCGGGCGGGGTGA
>CAZUVX010000135.1:2138-4741 GCA_964623865.1 uncultured Spirochaetaceae bacterium
CTTCAACGAGACAGTGTCGGGAACGTACACGATCGAGTTGGCTTCAGAACTCGACTTTCAGTCGGCGACGGTCGACACCGGAGAGTTGGCGGTCTCCAACGCCTACCCCGGGAGCTGGAGCGGCGTTTCGGATGCCGTTGAAGTGGAGCTCTTCCAGGGAGGGGTCTCGCGCGCCGGACCGGGGCAGGCTGCTCCGCCGGGGCTGGCCCTGGACGGCGTTACGCTCTCCAACGAGGACATTCTGGTCGACTACACCGTGACGATTACCGGCACCAACGCAAGCTTCGATCTTGACGCCGACGCGGACGAGGTAACCAGCTCGATCGGCGGGCAGATCGACGCGTTCAGCGAGGTCGACGTCGCCGACACCACCTTCGACACCGTCGAGAGCTTCTCGAATGCGATCGACACCAGCACCCGGGAGCTGGTGGAGTCGGTGACCTTCAACAATCCGGTCCTGGAGATCACCCTGGACAACGGACTGCCCGTGCCGGTGATCGTGGACATCACCTCACCCACCACCAGCGGCGGCACGCCGGTGACCTTTCCGGCGGTGAGCGGCAACGACTTCCCCAACGCATCGACCACGACCCGGGAATGGGACATTGACCCCAATCCCTTCTTCGTCGACATGCCCTCCATGGACCTGGACGTCGCAGTGCAGCTCGACGACGGGACTCCCGGCGACGGCACCACCACCGTGACTAACGTAACGCCGGGGGATCTCTACACCCTCACCGGCGAGGTGGCAGCCTCCTTCGAGGTGGAACGGATGGTGGTGGAAGAAGCTGAATTCTCCGACCAGTTCCCGGAAGCCGGCTCCGCCGGCCTGGATTTCTCCGACATGGCGGCCTTTCTCCCGGACCAGGTGAACTTCAACGCCATCGATTCGGTCCTGGACATAACTCTGCGCGAGGCGACGAGCGAGATCACCCTCCTGGTGACGGCGCACTGGACGGATGGGGACGGAGCTCCCGACAGCATGCTCCTGGTAGACGACGGCAACGGCGGTCCTCGCGTCATAGAGGAGGACGGACCCGTTGACATCGATCTCCAGAGCATCATCAACACCCGCCCGTCTGAGCTCTTTTTCGACTACACAATTACCGCCGCCGCCGCGCCCATTCCGGTGGACCAAGGCGACGACGCCCCGGATCAGCGCCTCGCCGCCATTCTCACCGCCGACATTCCCATGTCCTTCACTGCAGACGAGGTGGCGGAGCTGACGGATGGCGACGGCAATCCGGTCATTCCGCCGCAGGAGGGGGACATCTTCGGCCGGGATCCCGACGCCCCGGCAGATGTGCTTTCCAGGGCCCTCGATTCCGTTGCGGGCATGCAGCTCCATGTGACTCTGGAGAACAATGTCGGCTTCAACGGTGAGTTGTCGATCGAGGAGGATTCGGGCTTCAGCAAGATGATCGACCTGAGCGCGGGGGAGAAGACCATTCCCCTCGAGGCGGACGACATGGCGCTCGTGAAGGAGGATCCATTCACGCCGGTCATGAGACTCTTCTTCGGCGAAGGGGATCACGTGATAAACACCGACGGCGACCTGATCGTGTCGATCTGGCTCGAGACGGAAGCGGACATCGATCAGAGTTTCAACCTCATGGGAGCAGGACGATGATTACGCTCAGGCGGTGCGTTGTCGCTGTGTCGGCAGTGACGGTCGCTGTTGTGCTGACGTTCGTGTCCGCTCCCGCTGTGGCGGAGCCGGCGGTGTCGCGGAATCACGGCGTGAATCCGGCGCTGCTGGGAGTCGGAAGCCGCTCCGTCCTCGAAGTTGCGACGAGCCAGGAGGTGGGTGTCTCCAACAGCCACTTCGGGTCGGGCGATGTCTTCCGGCCGGAGTTCGAGATCGACCTCGCCACGATCAAACAGTTCATGGGCTCAAGGGGTATTCAAATCGCCGGCTCACTTTCCGCCGGCGTCCACGGCGCGCTGTCGCTCTTCGACGTCACCGCCGGCGCCTACACCGGGGTCGACGGGGTCGTCTCCGCGGGGCTCCCGGGGTCGCTCTTCACGGTGCTGTCCGAAGGGAACATCATCGACGAGACCTACTCGGATTCGCGGCCGATTGTTGCTCGCGTGTTTGCCGAGGCCGGCGCCGTAGCGGGACTCCGGTTGCAGAGCTGGCAATTCGGGCTGGGCGCCGCGTTGTACGCCCCGGTTCTGTACACCGGTAGCGACGCCGGAGTCGGCTACCTCTTCACTACCGACACCGAGGCGGGCACCGCTTCCTTGACGGGTTCCTTCTCCGCCCCGAGCTACTCCTCCTTCGACGTGACGGGCTCCTCCCTTGGATCCGGCGGCAATCTCCTCGCACGCCTCGACGGAATCAAGCTCGACGCCGGGGTCGTCCGCCTGACCGAAGAGGAGCCCCATTTCGGCGTCAACGTGGGAGGCATTCCGATCCGGCCGGCTACGGCAACCAGGGAGATCGACCTTGCGGCGGACGCATCCCTGACCATCGAGAATCCGCTTGGACGAAGCGACGGCGGTGACATCTCCGACGCCTTCGCCACGGAGTTCTCCGACTTCGAGCCTAGCGTCACCGATGACGCCGCACATCCGGTCTCCTACCCGCTACACTTCGGCGG
>CAZUVX010000136.1:0-4357 GCA_964623865.1 uncultured Spirochaetaceae bacterium
ACGACCCCAATGGAGCCGGTGAACTCATCGGAGCCGAAGAGCCCGCCGCCCCGCTTGCGGAGCTCCCTCTTGTCGAGCTGGAGGCGACAGCACATGGAGCGGACGTCTCCCGGGTCGAGGTCGCTGTTGATGAAGTTCTGGAAGTAGGGCGTCCCGTACTTGGCGGTCATCTCGAAGAGGAGTTGAGCGTTCGGGCTGTCCCAGTTGAACTCCGGCGTCACGTTGTAGGTGGGGATGGGATACTGAAAGCCACGGCCATTGGCATCGCCTTGAATCATGAGCTCAATGAAGGCGCGGTTGATCAGGTCCATTTCATCCTGACAGTCGCCGTAGGTGAAGTCCTGCTCGGCTCCGCCGACCAGGGCGGGACGATCCCTGAGGTCTCCCGGCACCGTCCAGTCCATGGTTATGTTGGTGAAGGGGGCCTGGCTGCCCCATCTCGAGGGGGTGTTGACGCCGAATATGAAGCTCTGGAGGCACTGGCGCACCTCATCGAGGTCCAGGTGGTCCACCTTGACGAAGGGCGCCAAGTAGGTGTCGAAGCTGGAGAAGGCCTGGGCGCCGGCCCACTCGTTCTGCATGATTCCCAGAAAGTTTACGATCTGTTGGATGAGCGTGTTCAGATGCTTGGCGGGTTTGGAGGTGATCTTGTCGGGAACGCCGCCGAGACCCTCCTGAATGAGCTGCCGCAGGCTCCATCCGGCGCAGTACCCGGAGAACATGGAGAGATCGTGAATGTGGAAGTCCGCCCGCTGATGCGCCTGGGCGATCTCGGCGGGATATATGTTCTTGAGCCAGTAATTCGCCGTAATGGTTCCGGAATTGTGCAGGATCAGACCGCCCAGGGAGAAGTTCACGTTGGCGTTCTCGTTCACCCGCCAATCGGACTGGGAGAGGTAGCCGTCCATGGTGGAGTTGATGTCCAGCATGAGCTTGCGGGTGTCCCGAAGCGCTTCGTGGCGGGCGCGGTAGATGATGTACGCTTTCGCGACGCGCCCCTCCCCTTCGCCGATGAGAGCGTCCTCGACGATGTCCTGAATCTCCTCGATGGCCGGTGCGGAATTCGGATGACGCACCGCCATGATCTCCGCCAACCGCTCCTCGGTCCGTTTCACCACCGCGTCAATGCGGGATGCAATCTCGTCGGAGCCGGGGCCGCCTTCCCGCGGAGTGACTCCGGCGCCCTCGAAGGCGCGTGCGACGGCTTCACGGATCTTGCTGCGGTTGTACGCCTCCACCCGGCCGTCCCGCTTAATGACACTGTTCACGACGGGAGGTGGTGCGGCCTCTTCGCCCAGTATCTCCTGCCAATCGAGTTGCTTCTCGCTCATTCTGCCCCTCCTCAGTAGGCGCGCCGTCCGGTGGTTCGGTCAGGCGTTGGTGCTGTCTCCTTCAGGACTCTCCCGGGAATCCTGATCTGGATCGATGTCTACGGATGGATCAATGGTCGCGTTCTGTTCCTTCATGTCGGAGAGCGTCTCGATCTCACGGATGAACTCCTCCACGTTCTCGAAGTTGCGGTAGACCGAGGCGAAGCGGATGTAGGCAACGCGATCGAGGTCGTAGAGTCTGTCCAGGATCATCTTGCCGAGCTGATGTGAGTGCACCTCGTGGGATTCACGCCCGAACATGAGGGCGTTCTCCTCGATCTCGTTCACCATGTTCTCAATGACGTTCTGCGACACCGCCCGTTTCCGCATGGCCAGCTGGATGCTCCGCTCGAGCTTGTCCCGGTCGAAGGGCTCCCGGCGGTTGTCGCTCTTCTTGATGACCATGAGCGGCTTCTCCTCGATACGCTCGTAGGAGGTGAAGCGATACCCGCAGGCAAGGCATTCGCGCCGGCGGCGAATGCTGGCGCCGTTCGCGAGGGAGCGTGACTCGATCACGCGGTCATCTAAGCTCTTGCAGCGGGGACAACGCACGAAACGACCTTCTTAACCAGCTGGAAACCCCATATATGGAGCCGTCCATGGTACTTTTCCAATTTCTGCCACTATATAAGAGGTTCGGCGGGAATGCAAGGGAATGTTACCGAAAAATGAGAGGACAACGTTAAAGACGGCTTTCGGTGGGGTGCCCCGAGTTACTCCGGGTCGTTCGACACAAGCGGCCGGGCGGGAACCGAGATGGTGATTGTCGTACCCGAGGCGCCTTCCGCGCCCTCGGTGGCGTGGAAGGTCATCTCGCCGCCGAACTGGGACGCGAGGCTGCGCAGGAGTACTGCTCCCAGGGAGTCGCTCTTCTCCGGCTCTGCCTCCGGCGGCAGCCCGACGCCGTCGTCTTCCACGGTGATCGACACGCGCCGCGGTTTGCCCGCCTCGGAGATGCCCCGGACACGCACCACGATTGATCCGCGCCTCCCCTCCGGGAAGGCGTGCTTCACCGCGTTGGTTACCGCCTCGTTGATCATGAGGCCTATGGGCGCCGCCTCGCTTGCGGTGACCATCAACTCATCACACTCGACGGTGAGTGTGATGCGCCCGTCGGACTGCAGAATGGCGGAGCTGATGCCGCGGGCGACGTCTGCAACGTACTCGGGCAGATGAACCTGGGAGATGCTTCCGGTCTGGTGGAGCTGCTCGTGCACCGCTGCAATGGCGCGAATGCGCGACTGCAGCTCGTCGAAAGCCTCAGACACTTGGTCGCCCGCCGGCAGCTCGTTGCGCTGCAGACTGATGATGCTCGCAACCATGGCAAGGTTGTTTTTCACCCGGTGGTGGATCTCCTGGACGAGGATGTCCTTCTCTTCCAGGGAGCGCCGCAGGCGGTTCTCGGCGTTACGGCGCTCGGTGATCTCCTCTTCCATCTGCTCGACCAGGCGGGCGTTTTCCAAGGCAACCGCCGCGGCGTTCGCTAGCGGGAGGAGCTTCTCGCCGTCTTCGACGCGGAAGCGCCCCCGCTCTTTCGAGTCCAGTCGGAGAAAGCCGCGCACCTCGTTCTGGAAGACGATCGGCACAATGAGGAAGGAGCAAATCCACTCGGTACCGGGGAAGCGGCGCCACCGCGGATCGGTTTCGGTGTTCTCCACAACGAGGGGACGCTGCGTTTCCATGACTCGCTGCTCCACTGGAAGGTCCTCGATCTTCGGCCGGCCCGTCCGGATCAACTCCTCGCCGCCGGTCTCGCGGTAGCCGATCCACCTGACCGACTGGACGGTCCCGTCCTGCAACAGTGCGATGTTGCCGGATTCGAAGGGCACCAGGGTACAGGCGACGGTGAGGATCTCGTCCAGCACCTCATCCACCTGCCGGAGCGAGGTCAGAGACAGGGTGATGTGAGAGAGGGTACGCGCCAGGAGGTGTCGCTCGTGCTCGAGGCGGAGGAGCGCTTCCCGCTCCTGTTGCTCCCGGCGGCGCTCGGTGATGTCGAGCATGCTTACCAGAACGTGATCGAACTGATCGGACTCGCTGGGAATCGCAAAGCTGATGATCACGTAGCGATCCTCACCGGTCAGTGTCCGGACGCGGATCTCCTCCTCCAGGCGCTTACGCCCCTCGAAGACTGCAGCGATCTCCTCAATGAAGAGCGGCAGCGTGTCGTCTATGAATATCTGATCCAGCGAGCCGAGGAGCTCTTCCTTCGATGTCGCGCCGTACAGCTGAACGGTTGCGGCATTCACATCCAGAACACGTACGTTTCGCGCCGCCTCGCGCGCGATGCCCGGGTTTTCCCGCAGAAACGACCGGATGTCCGTAACGCCGCGCTTCTTCGCCAGGGCCGCCGCGTGCCGCAAGGAGCGGATGTCCTCTTCCCAGAGTGAGACGTATGCGTTCTCGAAGATGTACCGGTAGCGTGACGCCCCTTGGTCTGCGGGCGAGGCCCCGGCGGGCGTAATGACTACCATGACCGCATCCGCGGACTCCCCGACGGGGTGGAGCGTAACGATGTAGCCCCGGCGCCTGGAGAGGTGGATGAACCCCTCCTCGAGGTCGATGCGGTGCGTCGTCCGCACGAGGGAGAGGGCGGCGGAAACGCGATCCGTGTCTACAGCGCTCACCGCATTGAGGAAGCCTTCAATACCTCGGGGGACACCGTCGGGATTGTCGGCAAAGAAGCGCTGCCACGCACTCGAGTGCCAGGTGATCCGCCCGCTCTCCGCTAGGGCGGCCGGGATGTCGGCACTGGAGAGAAGGTTCCGAAGCTCCCGCTGTTCCCGGGAGTGCGACTCGGCGCTGTCAAAGACGCTCTGATGTGACACATGTGCTCCTGGTGGTGGTCCGACCGGCTTGTGGAATCGCGCGTCCGCGGTCACGCCGCTCTCCCGCATTCTTCCGTCACGGTCTCACCCTGTCAACACACTCTCTAACGTATCCCGAAGCTTGTTGGCTGAAGCAGCAGAACGCTTTCCGGCGTAGGG
>CAZUVX010000137.1:0-4112 GCA_964623865.1 uncultured Spirochaetaceae bacterium
CCGGCGCCTTCACCGTGAACTAGTCTCGACCAAGTCGCTCCTCGCATTCGGCTGCCGCCCACACCTTGCCGCTTCGGCGTGTGGGCGGTAGCCTTCTCTCGTCATGCAAAGATCAGAATCATCTTCATGGGTGCGGCCGGTTGGGGCCGTGCTGTTTGCCGTCGCCGTGGGGGCCCTGGCGGTCCCGGCCGCCGTTGCGCAGATGGACTGGATGCCTCAGGTGCTCCGGGACATTCCGCCGGAGTTGGAGCAGGGAATCCCGGAGGAGATGACCTATCGGGAGTACCGCATGCTCAACCGCAACGTCGACTTCTTCACCATGGCGATGTCCATGCTGGTCCCGGGGTACGGCCTCTTCGAGGTGGAGCGCCCCTGGGCGGGCGCGGCCATTGCGACGGGTCGAGTGACAGGATACGGCCTGACGGCGGCGGGGGTCCTCCGGCAGTGGTCGGACCTGCGCGACGTTTGGGATCTGCGCAGCCTCGACCCGGTGGAGTACGAACGCGTTCGCAACAACCTTGCCCTCGCCGGTGCCGGTGCGTTCCTGAACATGGCGGGATGGGGGCTGGACGTTCTGTGGGCGTTCCACGTTGCCGACCGAGACAAGGACTTCGTCCGGTACAAGTATGGCCTCCGGAAAAGCCTCGAGAGCGATGCCGAAGGCCGGAGCCTGCGATACATCGAGGCGCTGCGTGACCAAGGCGCAGAGCGAATACGTGCCGACTACCATGCCGCCATGGTGGGACATCTCGCGACGTTTCCCTACGGCTCAACCCAGGCGGCGGTGGACTATCTTCTGGCGGAGTACCACGTGCACCGGAGGGACGCGGTGAAGGCGGTGGTCCACGCCGCCCGTGCCGTGATCCTGCGACCGGACCCGACAGTTGACCCGCAGGCGCAGGAGCTGCTGGCGGCGCTTCTCAGCGACAACGAGGCGCGATGGGAGCAGGACTGGATGCAGGCGCTTGCAGCGGTTGCAATGACGGCGGGTGACCGCGACGCCCGGCCGGCGGATCGCCATCTCTCCCTGATCCGGGTGCTCGTGCAAGGTCCGCACCGTGCATTCCGGGAGGAGGCGTTGTTCGAGATGCGGCGGATTCTGGAAGCGCAGGCTGAGATCGAGCAGGAGGAGCGCATCCCTCCGGAGGAGCTCCTTGCCACTCTCGCCGAGGTGCACGGGGCACTCGGGGACACCGCGGCACAGCGCCGGGTGTACGCGGTGATCCTGGACTTCCATCCGGACGGCGCCGCGGCTGCCGCGGCGCGTGAGCGACTGCGCGCTCTTGGGGAAGGCGAGGACGCCGCGGTTCCGTGAACGGCGTCCGCCTCGGTGGGGTCTCTTTACAGTGGTTCACGATGAACGTGAAACGGCGAAGGCCGTGAGCACGGATCCAGGGTCTTGAAACTCCTCCCTCAGGCGCGGAAATGGGGTAACCGCGATTGACAGGGGGGTCTGGTGCCTTCATGATTTCACGGGAGGATTTGAAGAATGAAAAACCTGTCGCACCCCATGAAGTACAGTTACTTCCAGCTCACCTTCGGGCAGGAGGAGGCCTTTCTCCATCCGGAGGTCACCTACGCGCGTCTGAAGCGCTTCGGTTACGATGCAATCGAGATCTGTCCGCCCAAGGGCAGGTACGGCCTGGGCGTGACAATGGAGGACTACCTCGAGACGCACAAGAAGCTCAAGGCGGACTTCGGGATGGAGGTGTCCAACATCAACGAGTGCTGGGGCGAGGAGTGGGATCCGTTCTCGCCCACCTTCAAGACGCTGACCGAGACGAAGACCGCCGACCTGGCGGTGCGGGAGACTCAGGGGACGATCGACTTTGCCGCGGAGCTGGAGGCGGGGTCGGTAACCATTGCGGTGGCCATTCACGACGCCATCTCCGGCGACAACGTGTCGGAGGCGACGGCGGTTGCGGTGGACGCGCTGCAGCGGATGAGCGCGCACGCCGGGAAGCGGAACGTGAAGCTCGTCTTCGAGGCTACCAACCACCTGGAGATGGGGAAGTTCGTCAACACCGCGGCGAAGCACAAGCGCATCATTGAGCTGACCGGATGTGACAACATTGGAATTCAACTCGACTGGTTCCACGTGAACCTCGAGGAGCTCAACGAGTACGAGGCGCTCATGGATGCGCAGCCCCTCCTGTGGCATCTGCACTTCCGGGACTCCAACTCGCTGACGCCCGGCTACGGGAAGACCGACTTCCGGGCGGTCATGCGCGGGCTCAAGCGCACCGGCTATCAGGGCTACTGCACGATTGAGAGCGCACCCATGATTCCGAGCGCCGACGACTCCGCCCGGGACGGCATTGAGTACCTGAAGATGATGGAACGCATTGCGGAGTACCAGCTCAGCCCTGACTTCCCGAACGGCTACGCCGTTCCCGACACGGTGCCGCCGCGGGGGTGAGCGGCGGGGCGGGCAGCCGTTCCCCCGGGGGGCGGCGCCCCGCGCCCGCTCGTGGCGGCCGCCTCACTCGTCGCGGCGCTGCTCGAGCTTGGCGTTGAGGAGCCGCATGTAGGCCTCCGAGCTCCGGAGGTTCTCGTTCCCCTGCATGATCTCGAAGGCGGTGAAGCCCTGGGCGTTCGCCACATCCACCGGGACGCCCAGGTCGAGGAGCAGGTCAATGGCCTCCGGCTCCGTGGCGTAGAAGGCGACCCAGTGAAGGGCGGTGTTCCCATGGTGGTCCCGTGCCGCAGCATCGATGTCCGGTTTCGCATCGATGAGTTGTCGCAACTCGGCGACGGAGAGACGGCCTGCCGCCCACATGAGGTCGGTGACGCCGGTGGACTCGACCATTTCCTCCGGCGCCGTCGGATACTCATCCGGGGATTGGCTCTGGGCAGTCGCAGAAGCGGCTGCCGGTAGGCCGAACAGCAACAGCGCCGCCCATCGTCTCAATGTCTGGTTCATGTGCATCCCTCTCCACCCATGACGCAACGGCGCCGGATTCTGTATTGCAGTATGTAGTATACGAGTAATTCCCGCAGCCGGCAGCGCCGCGCGACAACGTCCAGGGTACACACGCAATTCTCACTGGTGAATACATTACCAGCGTGCTAATATATACCTAACACAATTCTATCGGAGGGTCGTATGAAGCGCCTTATGTTGGCTGTTGTCGGAGTGGGGCTGGTAATCATTCTTGGTGGCTGTGGAGGTGGTCTGTTCGGACCGTCTGCCGAGCTTGCCGGTTCGTGGAATGCGCTGCGAGTTGATGGAGACGGCCACTTCCGGGACGACGTAACCTATCAGTATGGTTACAGTACGCAGATCTACGGGGCGGATGGAACCATTACACTCGAACGCTTCGACGTTGAAGAAGAAGGCGAAGACGAAGATGGCGACGGAACAACCGGAGAAGGAGTCGTGAAGACCGAGACGCTGACCGGGACCTACACCTATGACCCGGACACGCCGCAGATCACCTGGAATTGGTCGACGCGCTCCTATCCGGATGGGACTACCGAATCCGACCTCAACTGGACTGAAACGCTAACCACGCTGTTTACCGAGAACGGCACTCTGAGTGCCTACGTGCAATCGTCAAGTGATGCCAACTCCTTTGAGCTGACCAGGACATTTCTGGACCAAGACGACGCCGGCAATGATACCTACTACTCGGAGCAGGTGGACAGCTACACCATCGACGTAACCGCCGGCGCCATACAGAATCGATGGACTCGGACCGAAGCCGATACACGGGAAATTGCGAGTGAGGGAGACCTCGAGCAAGACGAGGTTGATGTCGAAAACGTGTCCACCTATCCGACTGGTGAGACCTGGAAGCGAGGAAGCACGGTTACCTTTCGAGGCGTTGAGACCTCCGACCGCTACCGTAGTCGGGCGTCAGCGAGTGACGATTGGTCTGCTTGGAGCGATGATGGCCTGGGCTTTCGCAGCATGACATTCATCCACTTCGGGAGTTTCATAACCTGGGTTCCGGACAGCGCGGCACAGTCGATTGGAACGGGATCCGCCCTGGATTAGTCGACCGATGATCCTGTAGCTACAGAGACGGCCGCCCTCCGGGGCGGCCGTTCTTGTATCCACGGTGTTCAACTTCCCAAACTCGTTTCATAATGGCCGCACAACTCGCATA
>CAZUVX010000138.1:0-3733 GCA_964623865.1 uncultured Spirochaetaceae bacterium
CCCCCTGCACGTCCCCGAGCTCGACCCGGGCGCTGATGTCCTCCTGGAGGTACCAGCGCCCGTCGTGTTTCTTGAGAGAGAAGGTGAGAACCGTCGTACCGGTCTGTCCCGGCACGGCCACCTCCGCCGTCGCGGCGGCGCCGTCCCGAATGGTTATGTCGCGGATCTTGTAGTCCGAGACAACGCCCCGCGGCGGCGTCTCCGGACTGACGAGCGCAAGACTGCCTTCCGGCAGATCCAGAAAGTACTGCTCCGCCGCGGCGAGATCCTGCTCCTCCACCGCCTCGAAGAACCCGTCGACTACCGCTTTGACATGGTCCCTCGACTCATTTCCGGCACACGCCGTGACTGCAAGTGCAAACAGCATGAGCAGCAGCGCGGACAGGGCGAGCGGCGCAGATCGGGGGCGTGAGTGCCTCATGAATGCCTCCATGGGATGGTCAGGTCGTGCATCAGTCGCCGGCCACAAGTGGACCGCAATGTGCTGAATGAGCTAATAGCTTAGACTCTAAGCGGTTAGCAGCTCAACGGCTTGATCACGATTCGACCAGAGAATGGGTGAGACGTCGTAGTTTGAAAGGGCGTCGATTACGCTCCCGGGCACGCTCGCCTCTCGATCATTCAGAAGAGCAAGAGCTCTCGCGTTCTGAGGTCGAGTATCTCTAGTATCCACCCATGCGAGGATGACGCTCTGCGCAGTGTCCTTATCCGGCTTTGTGACGGCCTTCATTAGGCGCTCAGGCGTTCTTGAGCTCTTGGGCACGAGGAAGTCGAACACATGGTCGAAGCCGGACCTGCCGGAGAACTTAACGTTCGGAGAGTATCGAACGTCGTTCAAGTCCAGCCAACTCTGCACGTCCTCAAAGAACAAAGATCGGATGTGGGGTCGCGCCACGTAGAAAAGGTCGTGCACCGCAAGAATGGCTTGGATCAGGTTGTGCTTGTTCAGCGGGAAATGCCGCTCAGAGGCGTGCGTAACGAGAGCTTTGTCCTCTAGCTTCACGCCGAATCCACGAACCGTTGACTCCAAGAGACGCTGTCGCTTCGGGGTGTCCAAGCTACACCCTGAAGATTCGAGATCCATGATGGTGTATCCGTCGTCTGTGAGTTTGTATTTGCCATTCTCGTTCTTCGCGTAGATCTGAACAAAGTCGTTGTGACGATCGAGATAGGGTGTGGTTATCTCGTACCAGTCGTCGAGAGGACGCACATGGGTATTGTCTTTGAGCCAGGCCCAGTAGCGGTCCACAAGACCATCGATATCGCTCATCAAAAAAGACCTCTTTCCAGATTCGGCAGCTCCACTACGTTGCAGAACCTCGCGAATGCGAGCCAAGCGACGAAAAGATCGCAGGTCAGGACTCCCAGGATCTCTTCAGCAGGAAATGCCCATTTGTCACCGAATCCCTCACGAAATAGATGGATGTGCGGACACTCAACTTGCGTCATATCCGGATTGCGGTGCCCGGGCCCATCCACGTCTAGTCTAGCAAGAACTATAACGCTTCTGGCCCGGTTTTGATAAGAACACTTCGTCATTCGAACGGATCCACGAATCAGGCCGAACCAGAAATCCTCCCGAAGGTCAATCGACTTCACAGGTGGCGAGAGAGACTTGCCGGCCTGGGGAAATGAATAGACCTCCTCTGATACACGAGTCTTTTCTGTCGCCAGGAGTAGGTCTGCTTCCGACTGCGTAAGACCGGCCTCGGACACACTGGAAGTATCGACCAGCGGCAATGGTGGTTTTAGAGCTCCGATTCAACCTATCGCGAGACCTCTGCTTCCAACCCCGTGCGACTATACTTGATATTCCCAATTGTCTTAATTAACATTATTGTTGTGATCAGGTTCCGGGCAGGAGGGGCCGCACGGGCGGCCCGGCGGACTGCCTCGAGAGCGCCCCCGCACGGGCCGTCGGTTGACCCCGGCGGCGCGATCGCCGGCGTGGACGAGAGCGTCCCGGCGCCTGCCTGAAGGCAGGCGCCTTGTTCCGGAACGTCCGAGGGAGGTGGCCGTTATGATCGAATTCCTGTCCCAGAGTTGGCCCTGGTACGTGTCGGGTCCGTTGCTGGGCCTGATGGTTCCCATTCTGCTGTTGATCGGCAACAAGCAGTTCGGCATATCCTCGTCGCTGCAGCACATCTGCACGGCGACGCTGAAGCCCAAGGCGGAGTACTTCAAGTACGACGTGAAGTCCAAAGGGTGGAACCTCCACCTCGCGGCGGGCGTCATCATCGGCGCGGCGATAGCCGCGCTCTTCCTGGACGGGACCGAAGCGCCGGCAGTCACCGAGGAGGCCCGGGCGCTCTTCACCTCCTGGGGCATTGCCGAGGTGACGGGTTTGCTGCCCCCGGAGATTTTCGCCCTGGAGAACCTCGTCTCGGTGCCGACCCTCCTGGCGCTCCTGGTCGGGGGCTTCCTCGTCGGATTCGGCGCCCGCTACGCCAACGGGTGCACCTCCGGCCACGCCATCATGGGATTGTCCCTTCTGAATGTCGGATCCCTCGTAGCGGTGATCGGCTTCTTCATTGGCGGCGTCATTGTGTCGAACCTCGTGGTGCCCCTGGTGCTGAGTCTGGTATAACGCGCGCCGCACTGCTACCGACGCGAGAAGGAGTACGTCATGAAGAACCTGAAGTTTCTGATTGCGGGCATCTACTTCGGCATTGTCCTCATTAAGTCGGAAGTTGTGTCCTGGTATCGCATCCAGGAGATGTTTCACTTCCAGGCCTTCCACATGTACGGCGTCATCGGCGGTGCCGTTGTTGTCGGGGCGCTTTCGGTTGCGCTCTTTCGCCTCTTCAAGCTGAAGTCCTTGAGCGGCGAGATTCTCGACCTCAAGGGCAAACCCTTCAACAAGGTGGGGAACATTGCCGGGGGTACCATCTTCGGCTTCGGCTGGGCCCTCACCGGCGCCTGCCCGGGTCCGCTCTACGCGCTTCTGGGCGCGGGCTACTGGGCCGTCTTCCTTGCCCTCGGCGGTGCGGTCCTGGGAGCCCTGACATACGGCTTTGCCCGGCCGCGGCTCCCGCACTGACCGGTCGGCCCCGGTGCAGTTGCCTGACTGTTGCAGTCACCATACCTTCTGTATGGAGGTACCGACAATGAAGCGACTGCTTTCGGTAGTCATTCCGACCATACTGCTGCTTCTCACCGGCGCGACCGCTGTTCTTGCTCAGGACAACGGTGTGACCGAGGAAGAAGCGATTGCCGTCTTTGCCGGCGGCTGCTTCTGGTGCATGGAACCGCCTTATGACGATGTCGACGGCGTCAAGGAGACCATTTCCGGCTACACCGGCGGCACCGTCGAGGATCCCTCCTACCGGGAGGTCGTGCGCGGAGGGACGGGCCACCTGGAGGCGGTCCAGATCGTGTACGACCCGCGCACGGTCTCCTACGAGGACCTGCTCTACATCTTCTGGCGCAACATTGATCCTCTGGACGCCGGCGGACAGTTCTGTGATCGCGGCGAGTCCTACACCACTGCCGTCTTCTACGCGAACGACGAGCAGCGCCGCCTCGCCGAGCGGAGTCTCCGGGAAATCCGGGGGGACTTCGACGACCCGATTGTCACCGATATCCGGCCTCTGGAGGAGTTCTACCGCGCCGAGGAGTATCACCAGAACTACTATCAGAAGAACCCTTCCCGGTACTCTTTCTACCGCGCCAGCTGCGGCCGGGATGCCCGGCTGCGTCGGCTCTGGGGCGACGAGGGGGGCACTCACTCCGT
>CAZUVX010000139.1:0-2649 GCA_964623865.1 uncultured Spirochaetaceae bacterium
TCCGTGGGGACGGAGCCGGCGGCCGGGGGCCCTCCGTGGGGACGGAGCCGGCGGCTCGAATCTTCGGCTTCGGCCATTCGGATTCCGCCCATGCGGGCCGATACTTAACCATATGGCACCTCGGACTCGTGTTCCCGTGATACGACTGATCTGTCTCGTTGCCGCAACTGCCGCGATTCTTCTGGTTCCCGCTGCAGCGGCGGAGACGGACGAGCTCTCCGGATATGCTTCCTGGTACGGCGGGAAGTTCCACGGCAGACGGACCGCCAACGGCGAGGTCTTCGATACCAACGCCCTGACCGCGGCGCACCGGACCCTCCCCTTCGGGAGCATCGTTCGCGTGACAAACACTGAGAACGACAGGGAAGTCATCGTCAGAATCAACGACCGGGGACCCTTCGTTGAGGGCCGAGTCATTGACCTTTCCCGGGCTGCGGCGGACGTCATCGGCATTACCGCCGGCGGAATTGCACCGGTCACCCTGGAGGTGCTTCACCGGCAGCGAGAGACGGAACTGCGAACCATTCAAGTTGCCGCATTCTCGCGCCGCAGCAATGCCGACGAGCTGGTGGAGCGCCTCCGTCGGCACGGGATCCCCGCGATCATAGAGAGTGCAGGTGAGGGCACGAACCGCGTGATCGTTCAGGGTGTGCCTCTCGACGAGATCCCCGGCTACCGGACGCGTTTGGCCGACATCGGCTACGAGAGCGTGCTCGTTCGGCGGAAGTAGCCCGGGACGCTCGGCCGGCCCGGGGCCTTCCCGCCACACTTCGCCGCGGCCCGGCAGGTGTGGCGACGAGAGCACACCTTCTCACCCCTCTTCGACAAAGGAGAGTATCTCCTCCCGCAGCGCCTTCTTTCGACTCTTCACCAGGCCGTGGCCCTCCCGCGGATAGATCGAAAGCTTGGAGCCGGCGATCATGGATGCCGTCTCCTCGGCCAACTCGGGAGGGAAGAACAAATCCCGCTCCCCGGTGATGATGAGTGTCGGGGCCCGCACTTCCAAAGCATCCGCCGCGCATTCCGCCTCCATGACCGCCCGATGGCCGATTATGAAGTCCCAGGGATAATCGGTCGTACCGACGGCTTCGGGAGCGAGGAAGGCAATGCCGCCGAACACTGCTCCGGCAAGGGGACTCGGGAACATGGATCTCATGAAGGCGGCGTGGACTCGCCGCCACCGCAGATCCTCCGCCCAGGCTATCCAGCGGCTCGTCCGCTCCCGCCCCTCGTCGCTCATGCGGTGAGCCGTCGACAGGAGTGTCAGTGTCCGAACGTGGCCGGGGTTACGCGCGGCATACCGCAGCGCCATGAGGCCACCCCCTCCAATACCGAGCAGATCGACCGGCAGGCCGACCAGCTCGGGGACGCCCTTCTCATAGTCGGCGACCATGTCGGTAACGTCATAGTCGATCGGCATCTCGGGACGCCGTTCAATGATGTGAATCCGCCGGTGGTCCAGGTAGTCCTCGTACGCGTCCCGGGCCCCCTGGAGGTGCAGCCCCTGCAGGGGTCGATTGCTGACTCTGACGGCGTCGAAGATTACGAGATCCCGATCCCCGTCGCCGAGTGCGGCATAGGGAAGCCCGCAGTCGAGAATGCCGGAAAGGGCGGTGTGGGTGGCTGCCATGTCCGCGTGCGCTCCTTCCTTCTGGTGGTGACGGCCTAGTAATGAACACCGGTGAGCTCTTCGCTCACCTCCCAGAGGCGCCGGCGTGCCGCCTCGTCGAGGGCCTGCTCGTGAGGCCGCCGTCGCCTCGCCTCGTCGAAGTACTCTCCGGTGACACCGTCCAGATCCGGGCTGGTCGCCAGATACACCTCATTTCGCGCGCCCACCTCGGCGGAACCCCGGGCGGCGCCGAAGGTCTCGCGAACCATCTTGGTGTCGAGGAGTGATCCGGGGTGCAGACAGTTGACCGTGATGCCGGAATTCGCAAGGTGCGCCGCCAGGTCAATAGTGAACATGACCATGGCGAGCTTGCTGCGGGAGTAGGCGCGCATGGGATCGAACTCCCCGGCCATCATGAGGTCGTCAAAGTCGAGAGGTGCCTGCGCGGCGGAGGTAACGTTGACGATCCTCACGTCACCCGCCGCCTGCAGGAAGGGCAGCAGCTCCCGGGTGAGCGCGAAGGGCGCCAGGTGGTTCACGGCAAAACGCAGCTCGTACCCGTCCGGGGTAACCTCCCGCTCCTGCCCGTGCTGGCCGGGGCCGACGCCGGCATTGTTGATCAGGACATCCAGGCGATTCGTCACGGCGCCCACCATCGACCCAATGCTACGAATCCGATTCATCTCACAAAGGTCCAGGACAATGTAATCGAGTCGTGCCTCAGCTACGCGGCGATGGATGTACTTCACCGCTTCCCGGCAGCGGTTTTCCCGGCGCCCGTGGAGGATGACATGGGCGCCCCGCTCCGCCAGAATCCGAGCGGTCTCGCGCCCAATGCCGTCGGTGGAGCCGGTAACCAGCACCACCTTGTCGGATAGATCGTTCATGTCGAAAGGGTACTATCTCCGGAGTGCCACCGGCGACTTGACCGGGGCACGGTACACCGGTACCGTAGAATGCGTTTCCGGGCCCATAGCTCAGTTGGTTAGAGCTGCGGACTCATAATCCGTAGGTCGCAGGTTCAAGTCCTGCTGGGCCCA
>CAZUVX010000140.1:0-2444 GCA_964623865.1 uncultured Spirochaetaceae bacterium
TCAGCAAAGGCCTCGAGGGCGCGGCGCAAGTCGTCCATGTCATGGAGGTAGCGCAACCCGGCGCCGGTGAGATCTTCAATGAGTCGGGCGGAGAGTCTCCCGCCGAAGTAGACCGGGACGTCCCCGGGCACACTCTTGCGGACGCGGGTCAGCTCGTTGACGACGGTGAAGTCGTACCGACCGTGGCCAACGCCCAGGATCACCGCCTTTGCTTCGGTGCGACGGACCGCCTCCATCAGATCTTCGGCGGCGATACCCGTTCCCAGAACGACGGGGCGCCACCCCGCCGCGTGGGCGTGGATGGCCGAGGCAACGACGGCGAGATCTCGGGTACGCGCGTAAGGAGTGCACAGCAGTGCCACGGGGCGCTCCCCCTCGTCGGAGGTGGTAACCAGGAGCGATGAGAGGACCGTGCGAAGTGTCGTCGTGATGAAGGCCAGGTGCATGGATCGAAGCTCCCCGGCATCCACTCGCTCCTCGATTCCCCGTACAAGTGGAAAGACGAAATGATCAATGAGGTCGAGTCGGCCGTGGTCGACAATGGCGTTCTCGAGCACGCGGTAGAGGCGGATATCGTCGAGCGCGGCGACCGCCGCGGTTGCGGCGGCGACCGAGGCGTCTCCGATCAGTCCTTCGGCGTATGGGCTCGCGCCCGGTGCGGACGTCGGTCTTGCGGGTTCGTCTACGGTCATCTTCATGTCTCCGGCGAGCTCCCGGAGCTCCTCGATGCCGCGGTCGGCAACCTGACCTATTCGATAACCCGCTGCCGTCAGCTCCGCCAGAAGGGTGAGCTTTTCCAGGAGCGCCTCCGAATACAGGCGCCGCCCCGCGTCGTCACGGCGCGGTTGAATGCCGTCATATCTCCGCTCCCACGCGCGCAGCGTCTCCTGGGTCAGCCCTGTCTTTCGTGCAACTACCTGTATCGGATAAGCCATGATTATCTCGTCCATTATCATACATCGCCTGTACGAAACAGACAACTCAGCGAGTGTACATCATATGTGCAAGTAGAAAACCGGTATTCTCGCAAGGATGACGCGTTAAGACTGAACAAACATTTGACAAATTGTGGACATGAGGTTACCTTGACGTCGTTACAATACCTTTGCGTGGAGGAAGAAGATGAACACCGAAATGTTCACTGTTTCCGTCGAAGCCTTCGAGCTGGTCCAGCACATCCTGACGCTGGGCTACGCTGCCATGGGCGCGGCACTGCTCTACTTCATCCTGACCAAGAACACGAACATGCCGAAGTACCGCATGTCGTCGGTTCTTTCGGTTGTGGTCATGGTCTCCGCCCTTCTCTTGCTGTTCGCGCAGAAAGAGAGCTGGAGCAACGCGTATACCTTTACCGGTTCAGCATACGCGTTGCGAGAGGGAGCGGAGCTGTTCACCAACGGCTATCGGTACCTGAACTGGTTGATCGACGTACCCATGCTCCTGATCCAGATTCTCTTTGTTGCGGGAATCGTCGGAGCCGCCCGCACGAAGTACATGTTCCGGTTCTCTACGGCCGGTGTGCTGATGATCGTTACCGGCTACATTGGGCAGTTCTACGAGCCCGGCCGACTCAATGAGAACATGGCCGCCTGGCTGGTCTGGGGCGCCATTTCGACTCTCTTCTTCATCTGGGTTCTCGTTCTCATTACCCGGGTTATTCGCGAGGGGAAAGCGAACATGAACGGCTCCAGTGCTCAGCGGACCTTCGGAGCTATCCTTCCGCTGTTCTACATCGCCTGGTTCCTCTATCCCGGCGCGTACCTCATGCCGGCCCTCATGAGCTGGGGAATTGCAGATTACGAGTTCACCATTGTGGCGCAGCAGCTCACCTACACGGTGGCGGACATCAGCTCCAAGATCATCTACGGCGTCATGCTCAACGCCGTCTCCAGCACGCTGAGCAGTGAGCAGGGTTTCAAGGAAGACCAGGTTGTCACCACGACGGCGTCGTAGTCTCAGGCGTCTTCGTGATCAGATAGGCAGCGTGGGGGCGCCGGGTATCCGCGGCGCCCCGCACATGTAAGAATGTGAACAGGTAAAAAAATGCGAACGTACCGGGGAAGCCGTAAGGCTTCCCCTTTTTTGACATTAATGGGTTTCTGCCTTACACTCTTATTAGACTTATTTGATAAGATGGGATTATATGGATGGTCTTATTGGCGCAACAGCACGCCACCGCGATTCCCTCGTCAAGCTCTGGGTGTCTGAGGACGGGCTCCAGGCCTTCGCAGATTTCCTCCCCTCCTTCGGCGATGGAGAGCCGCTCTCCGAGCGCTACGTACACCAGGTGCTCCGCTCTGAAGGCATCGACTTCGGCGTCGACGAAACGGTGATCGCCGAGACCGTGGCATCCTGCAACGACGGACACGAGTCGGTCATGCAGGTGCCCGTCGCGGCGGGCCGGCCGCCGGTGCGCACCAACCCCGAACGTCTGGAGTTGACAC
>CAZUVX010000141.1:0-2269 GCA_964623865.1 uncultured Spirochaetaceae bacterium
TACTCGTACACCGGCAACGCGGCTGCGTCGTCGATGAGGAGCTGGTTCACGGCCAGGATCTTCTCGTCGTAGGTGTCCAGGTCGCCGTCGTCGAGGGCGTTCTTCATCTCAGACAGAAGGATGTCCAGCTCGGTGTTGTGGTAGCTCGCCTTGATCCAGTAGTCATCCGTGATGGCGGAGAAGTATTCGTAGAGGTTGTTGGACGGGAGTAACCAGCCGAAGCGGGCGAGCTCGAAAGTGCCGTCGGAGTAGCTGGAGATCAAGTTGGAGAAGTCGACCGCCTTGGTGGTGTAACTGTTCACCTTGTTCAGGGCCTCAATGTCGGCCAGGGATATTTCAGCAATGCTCCCATGCAGGATCTCCTGATCGTCTACGAGGTTATAAAGTACCTCGAAGGAGAATGGTGAGCCCTGACTCTCAAGGAGTTCGTTTGCGCCGACGGTGTCGTCATCCGGGATCGTAGCCACTTCCCAGTCCGACTCCTGCAGGGAGGTCGGGATGTACGAGTACGCAGCCGTCGGTGCGGTGTCGAAGTCGAGGTCGGGGTCATCCGCCAGGTAATCGACAATGGAGTCGCGGTCAATGGCAATGTTGAACGCTTGCCGCACGTCGGTGCTGTTGAAGGGCGGATCGGTCGAGTCGTGGTTGAAGAAGTAGAAGTAGATGCCGGCCGAGGGCGTCGGCACCTCGATCTCCACGGTTTCGCCCCCCGCGACGGTCACACTCCGCGCGTAGTCACTCCCTGCGTGGAGCGGTCGGACGGTGTAGTCCCCCACCGGGACGTTGTCAATGTCCAACGCGCCCCGTTCTCCCGTCAGGAACACGGTCTTCCCGTCGATCTCCGGCTCAACAATGAGCACGGAATTCACGCTTTCATTCGGATCCAGGCCGTCAATACCCTCCTGGGCGAAGTCTTCCGCCCAACTGGTAATGGACAGCGAACCGGACCCGATCTCCGGCTCCCCGAGAAAGAGACCACATCCTGCAACTATGGACACTCCCACCGTGACCGTTGCTACCGCGATTCTTCGCACCATTGCATGCTCCCAAGACTGATCCCAAAGATAATCAATAGTATAACTCCAAAACCGACAGTGCAAGTGCAATTGCCGGGTCAATTGGAAGTAGACTACTCGGGTCGACTATCATATGCCTCGGAGTGTGGGGGATTGTGCGAGCGTATCGGGGGTTGCCGGTCCCGGGGCCGGGTCAGAGTGCAGGATTACTGGTGACGATGCTGACGTTCTTCCTGACGGCGGCGTCCGTCGTGGTTGTGCCGGCGCAGGACTCCGCTGTGATCGATCTCTCAGGCTGGAACTTCTCGCAGGATGGCGTTGCGCCGCTGGAGGGGGAGTGGTCCATCTACTGGGGGCGGCTGCTCTCGCCGCAACAGCTTGCGCCGGCGGCGAATGCCGGCGGCGGAACCGCCGAGGAAGGGCCGGCGCCGGACGGACTATTCACCATGCCCGACATCTGGGACGAGTGGCCGCCGGGGCCGCAGCGCGTGGGCGGAATCGGCTACGCTACCTTTACGGCGACGGTACGGCTCCCGAACGGCATGACCGAAGGGGGGCTGCGCGTTCCGAACGCATCCACGGCGTACCGTCTCTGGGGCAACGGCGAGCTCCTGGCCGAAAGCGGCGTCCCCGGTACGACCCGGGAGACGACGACGCCGCACTACCGCATGGAGACGACGCGCTTCTCCGCTCCGGAGCAACGCCTGGATCTCCTCCTGCAGGTTTCCAACTTCCATCACCGTCGCGGCGGCATGTGGCGGCCCATCGAGCTGGGTCGGGTCGAGCAGGTGGAGTCCAAGGACACCATGGAGACGGTGTACGATCTCCTCCTCATCGGCAGCTTTCTGGCCATGGCCCTTTACAACCTGGTACTCTTTGCCGCGGGCGGCCGCCGGACGGCGAGTCCCCTTCTGTTGAGTCTGCTGTTTGCCGTTCTCGCCGTTCGCATTCCCGTCATGGGAGAGATGATTGCAACCCAGATCATGCCGGGCTTCCCCTGGGAGGTGCAGCTGCGCATTGAGTACATTACGGCGCAGTTGGCGCTCCTCACGTTGACCTTGGCGCTCCACACCATCTACCCCGACAAGATCAGGCGATGGTTCGTCCGGACCATTGCGGTATTCGTTGCCGTCAACGTGGCCATCGTACTCATCGGCTCCATACTCTTCTACTCCCGCATTGTGAGGTTCTATCTCTACGGCATGCTTGCAGCCCTGGCCTTCATGGTCGGCCGGCTGGTGGTCGCGTTCTTC
>CAZUVX010000142.1:0-2164 GCA_964623865.1 uncultured Spirochaetaceae bacterium
CGCGTCTCCGCGGCCCTTCCCGCGAAGCAAGGGACAAGGATGAGGCCGCCGTGGTAAGGGTTCGCCCCTTTGCGGTCGTTCCCGAAGCTGTGAAGGCGGATTAGTCGTCTTCAGACCCGTCGAGGGTCAGTACCGCCCGGATCGGAAGATGATCCGAAGGTGGCACCTCACCGCCGCCGTAACTGCTTATGGTGGCTGCGCTCCGGGAACGGAACTCCCCGGACGCAAAGACGTAGTCGATCCGCAAACGCTCCGAACCCTCTTCGAAGCCGCGGAAGGTTTCTCCGTTTCTCGATGAGCCGGCCGAAGCAAAGACGTCGTTCAACGGGAGGTGAGGGTATCTGTCCTTCGACTCGGAAAGAAAGCGTACTTCCGGCCAATCCGGCCGGGCGTTGAAGTCACCGAGCAGAATGATCGGTATGCTATCGAAGTGCTCGGCTGCGTGACCAAGAATGAGCTCGATACTCGGCAACCTCGAGTCCGGCGACTCATGGTCGAGGTGGGTATTGTAAACCGCAAACTGACGAGGCTCTGCGTTCCGGAGTCGAATCTCGAAGTGTCCCCAGGTCACGGATCGGGGAGTCTTGTTGCCCCAGCTCTTCGAATCGGGTATCTCCGGAGTATCGGATAGCCAGAAGACGCCGGAGTCCCGGAGCTCGAGTCGACTCTCGTCGAAGAGGATCGCATTGTGGTTGGTGATGTCACTGCTACATCCAGCGCAGGACATACCTAGGGCATCGAGATCACTGCGCTGCTCCTCGCCCGCCTCTTGCAGCCCGATTAGGTCGGCTTCCGCGTCGGCAAGAATTTCCACCACTCCGCCACGACGCTCTTCCCAGGACAGCTCTCCCTCGTCAAAGTCGGCGTTTCGAATATTGTAGGTTACCACCGTCAGCTCCGTATCGGCGACAGCACAACCGGTGATTACGGCGTAGAGTAAAACATGGGTCAGGGCACGTGCCATTGGCGTCATTATATCCCGGTCACAAAAAAAAGGGCCGAAAGTAGTCGTATTGCCATAAGTGATATTCTTGAGTACTTGGCTAGCGGGACGGCAGAGACAGGGATACTGCAAGAGTTCCCGGAACTAGAACCGGAAGACATTCGTGCGGTATTGCAGTAGGCCGCTCTCCGTGAACGGCGCCTTGCCGGTAGCCACTAGTAAAGCGGCTCTCTGAGAACTACACCTTCGAGACCGCCGGCCCGGGTGACACGGTGCAGCTCACACGGAGCGTGCGGTTGCGGGTGCAGGAGGCGCCGCGGGTGACAGCCGCCGGTAGTACGGATCATCCGATGTGATGCTCGCCGGGGTTACCACAGTACCGGTGAACGCGGATTTGTACAGTCCGGTGATGAACTCCATGGTCCGCCGCCGCTCCCTTCCCGTGGTCAGGGGGGGACGGCAGGCGCGGAGGTCACGGTAGAGCTCCGCAATCTGTGTCGCCTGTGTTGCGGGGACTTCTTCCCCGATCGTACCCCATGCGGCTTCGAGCCGGCTGCGCTCCTCGGGTTCATCGGCGGGCAGTGCCGTGGCGCGCCACTGCGCGTTCGTGACCTCGTAGAGACCGGATGCCTCGACGGTGGCCCGCTCGAAATCGATGCGGAGGTAGGTCTCCTGACGCGGAGAAAGAACACTGTTCAGGACGGTGGCAAGGGCCCCTCCGGCAAACCGCACGACCGCGGCCGACACGTCCTCCGTCTCCAGATCCCGCGCGAGCGTCGGCGCCCGGGCGCAGATTTCCTCCCAGTCACCCAGAAGCCACAGGAGCGCGTCCACGAGGTGGATTCCATGTATCATCGTCGGACCGCCCAGCTCGGTTGCCCATCGCCCGCGCCAGGGAACGGCGTAGTAGGCTGCATCGCGGTACCACAGTGTGTTGCATACCGCGACCAGCGGCCGGCCCAGCCTGCCGGCCTCTATCCGGCGTTTCACGTGCCGCATTCCGCTACCGAACCGCCACTGAAACACGGTTGCCGCGTAGCATCCCGTGGAGCGCTCCACCGCCTCGATGCGGTCGAGCTCGGCAAGGGAGCCGCACGGCGGTTTCTCGCACAGCACCCATGCGCCCGCGCGCATTGCGGCGATGGACTGCTCGGCGTGGAGCCAGGGCGGGGTGCAGATGTGCACAACCTCCGGGCGAACCTCGGCCAGCGCCTCCTCCAT